>NZ_CP072014.1:1251868-1877802 GCF_017603825.1 Arthrobacter crystallopoietes | reverse complement strand
GCCGCTGGCCGGACCTGCCGGTCTTCGACAACTCGGCGTTCATCAGTGCAGCCAAGACCGCCGTCGTTGCCCACCCGCTGGATGACGGCGTGCTCCTGGGCGGAGCCCCGGCCCTGTCCCGGACCGACTACGACGCCGTCGTCTCCCTCTCCCGTGTTGGCACCGCCGAAACCCACGTGGATCCGTCCGACCATGCCTCCTTGTGGGTACTGGATGAAGCGGCGGCTGACGCTAACGCCCATCTGGAATTCGCGCTCCGGGAGGCCGCTGCCGCCGTCGCTCTCTTCCGCTCCGAAGGTAAGCGTGTGCTGCTGCACTGCGTTCGGATGGAAAGCCGTACGCCAACCGTCGCTGCTCTCTACGGTGCCCTGGTTACGGGCATGACTCCGGAGCAAGCACTGGAGAAGGTCCGTGAGGTCCTCCCCCACGCCAACCCGAACCCCGGATTCCGCCGACTGCTGCGGCGTCTTTCGCAGGAGGCCCAGTGAACAGCGGGCTGGGGCGGGCCTGCCCGCATTGCGGTGGCGACAGGCCGGAGCATTTGATCCCGCGGAATTACTTGTGCCCGGCATGCACGGACCGTGCCACCCATGTCATGGGCCGCAAGGTCCGGATGTTCAACGGCTTCGAAGACCAAGCGGACCGTATCAGCGCCTCCGGCCGAGGCGCAGAACACGAGGACGGTAGCCTGTGCCGGGAGGTTGCCGAGCGCGGCATCGCATACGTTGACGGGGCTGCCTATCAGGCGGGCGAAGGCCGTTTCGGCGGAACATGTATGTGGCCCCTCGCCTCGCCGGCTCCAGCTGCGAAGGAGACAGAACCGCATCCGGATGAGATGGAACTTTACTGGCAGGGCGCCACGCTGGCGCTGGCCGAGGACATCGAGTGGCTCAAGGATGGTGACTTCGTCCTGGTCGAGTACGGAGAGTCAACGGAAGACGCCTGTGCACCCTACGCTCAGGTCGCCTTGGACGAAGAGGGCTACTGGTGCGAGATCGTGTCGAATGACTATCTACCCGGAGACACCTGGCCGCTGCACGGTGACGTGTTGAAGGCGGCCGGCTGGAACGCACCGGATACGTCCTGCCCCAACTGGAGCAGTATGCGCACCGGACCGCAGCTCACTGCCGGGGAAGTGCTGGCTGGCCTCAGACACGGCCGGTCCTGCCCGGATGTCCGCCAACTTAGCTGGCATGTTGCAACGGCTCCGCCAGAGCTGTAAGCCGTCGTCTCACCGACTTCCGCGAAGGCGGAAAGTCTCCATCGCCGTCGTACTCGCGATGGCTGCCCGTAAAAATGTCAGTGGCAAGCCCTACTGTGAAATCACGGGGGCAGGCATCAGCTGCCACGTCAGAACGACGAACATTCTTGGGGGAATGATGAGCGACGGCTATGCAATTTTCGACACGGGCAATGACCAGCGCAAACCGGTGAGGCTACTGCTGGGCGACGCCAAGAAGCTGGAAATTATTCACGGCTTGCGGCGTGCTGGGTTTCGTTCCAAAGAGGCCGCGCTGGCCTTCCTGACGCGGACGACCGGCCGTCCCATCGCCAATCTGACAGAGGTCTACGACGTCGAAGGCGCCAAGATCTTGAGGGAGCTCAGCAAACTCAGCCGACCGCAGATATCCCAACGAATCTAAGAAAGGGAACAACACCGCCAAACCAACTACCAGGCCAGGGAGGTCGCCATGCAGTTTCCAGTACCCGTTCCACCAGTCCGTCGGTTCATTAGTGCTGCGGACGAAGTATCCGTCCGCAGCGGGATCTCCGTTCATGTTAGGCAGCAGCACGGTCATTACATCTGGGCCGCGGCACGGACACAAGGCGAACGTGTCCTTGGCATTCGCTCCGGAGCTATGGAGCCGACAGCCTGTGGTGCTAACCGAGGAAAACTGCTCAATGAAATGCACGACGCCGTACGCCTGCTGAGGGGTTCCAATCAAGTAGATATCTTCTGCACAAGCGAGGACACGGCCGAGTCGCTGCGCCAGCTGGGGCTGGCCGTGTCAGCCTTCTATCCGCCGGTTGCTGCCATCACGGCTATGGACGACGCTGTGCGTTCCTGCGTCGATAGCTTGTTCACCGCCGTCGAAATTGCCACGGATGCATCGCGGGGCAGGGGCTCCCGCTGGGTAGGCCACGGCTGGGTCCTGACGTTCGCGGGAAGCGTTGGGCCTGTCCTCGGATACAAAGCCGTGGACGTCGGCAATGTCCTCGAAGGCGAGCTGCGTGCCCTTCGTTTCGCTCTCCTTGCTGCCCGGAGCGCTTATACGGGTGCCCTCGACGGCCGAAGCGCGGTCACCGTCAGCACGGATAGTCAGTTGGCACTGCGGATGCTGCTGCAGCAAGGTTTCGAGCCGCCGTCGTCAAACGGCCGCTGCGCGAGCGAAGTCCTGCGCATCCGCGAGTTGACCAAGCACGCGGACGTGCATTTCCGGTGGGTCAAAGGGCATTCAGGCGATCCGTTGAACACCTTCGCTGACCGAATGGCCGTGCTCGCCCGGCGATGCCGGGAAGCCGGATTGTCTCCGGAAGAAACGGACCGCCTCGCTGCTGCAGTCCGTGAGGAAGCAGAGTGTCAGCTTCTCAGTTCGCACGTGGCGCTGGCCGCCTAGATCATTGTTCCGGCCCGCAGCAGTTGCCCGAGCTCAAATCCTGTCAGTGGCGGCTGATAAACCTTAACCAGAACGAACAGGACTTCCCCTGGCAACGTTCCTGACCCTGTTTCCTACCCGAGGAGATTGCATGACTCTAACCCTTCCGCCGGCTCCCGCCGGTGTCTCCGGGATCAGCCCGGTCGAAGCTGCCGTTTCCGGACAGCAGCTCACGCAAGCCCAGCGCAATGCCATCTGGGTGCGGCGCTACATCGACGGCGAAACGCTGGAAGCCATCGGCTCCGATTATGGAGTCACGCGCGAACGAGTCCGCCAGATCGTCACTAAGATCGGCGGCAGCCTTGCTCAGGAGTCGCGGCAGAAGCGCCTGGACGCGCGGCAAGCACTGGCACGGGCCGCTGCAGAAGCATTCATGGGTAAATACGGCGAGTCCGCCAGGCGCATCGCGGCGCAAGGATGCACCAAGCCGCAGACCCTTGCCAGGCTGAAATTCGTGTTCCCTGCCATGGATGAGGAACTTGCTGATTCAGTCCTCCGCACAGCGGGCATCGTGTTCAATCATCAAGCGCAGAACGTTTTTTCGGACGCAGTCATCAAAGCTGGCGTCTACTATCTGGTTGGCGCCGAGCTGGGGCTGGCGCCGGATCCCGAGTACGCCGCAGTACACGTGGACCTGGAGCTGATGGAAGAACTCGCACGGATCCTCAGGGGCGGAACTGCTAGCGACGACGACGTGGCCACCATTCTGGGCATCATCGGGGCTGCTCATAGGCATGTCGCCCAGCACCCCGAAACCACGATTACCGGCGCGCGTTATGAAGAGCTCCGTGATGAACTGGTACCCGCGCTCGGCTGGGAATCCAGGCAAGGTTCCACGCCTTGGCCACCTACGCGCCAGACACTCATGGGCCGCTACAAGTACTGGAATTCCGCACTGGAATCGATGGGCCTAGCCACCGCCAATATTGGACGCCCGCCGGGTCTCGTCAAATTCTCCGAAGCCGAGTACCAGGATGCGATTGACTCCTTCGTCCAAGAGATGAGACTTCTCGACCTGCACCCAAGCGTCGAACGCTACGGTCCATGGGCCTCCAGCGAAAAGGCAGCAGGCGTGAAGCGGCCCGCCGAAGCGTCCGTTCGAAACTTCTTCGGCGGCTGGTCCGCAGCGGTCCGTGCTGCCGAAGACCAGCAGCACGTTGTTGACCAGCACGAAAAGGAAATTCCGGCATGCGCGATTTGAGGAACACCCCCGAGTGGAACGCCTTGGCTGAGCTCCGCCGGCGCGGAGTCCCTGTGGAAACCGCGGCGGGTCTCTTCGGCTACTCGAAAGAGGAAGTCCTCCGCGCCTTTGGCCGCTGGGCAGCTGTCGAGAAGAAAAAACCGAAGGTGGCCAAAGACGGAACGACCATGTGTCCCAGATGCGGTCATGAGGCCTGGCCGGTGCGTTTCGGCATGTGGGTTCCTCAGCCGGACAAACCTGCGCCTAAAGCTGTCATGGCCGGGTGTGTCATTGGGCCAGACGAGCCCGACTGGGCCTGCCAGAACGAAGAATGCGGTTATGAATGGCGCGTGGACTCGGTAAGCAGAGCTGGCCACGATGGCTTCCGCGACTGGTGAACGGGAGACTTCTTCGCTGAACTCAACCTGCAGGATCACGCACAATCAGTGCGAAGGCTTCATTGAGACTGCTCGGCTCCGCTCGACTGCGTTTGGCTCTACCGACAATGACGCATATGAGCCCCAGCTGCCACTAGTACCGTGCCTGCACTAAACTTGGTTTGTTCAAATATTGGGGGAAATTTTGTTCACTTTGCCATCTACTGACGCATCAAACGGCCTAGACGTCGTATTTTCTGCAAGCGATTTAGTGCTCTTCAGCACCTGTCAGTTCGCCACGTTGCGGCGGTTGGACATCGCCCTTAAATGGTCGCCAAAGCCCGATTTCGCTATCGACGCTATGTTGGACCGGACGAGCAGGCTGGGCGACACCCACGAGAAGAAGGTACTTGTCCGGTACGTGAACCAGTTTGGGCGTTGGAACCCCGCGAAGGGCACTGGAGTCTACATCGTAGAAGAGGTGACAGCAGCCGAGCGTTCTCAAGGTGTACGAGAGGCTTACATCCGCAAGCACGACGAAACCGTTGACGCCCTTCGAGCCGGAGCTGACGTCGTCTTTCAGGCCTCATTCTTCGATGGCGTTTTTCACGGAAAGGCAGACTTCCTAGTCAAGCAGCCGAATGGCGCATACGCAGTCTATGACACGAAGCTTGCGCGGCACCCAAAAACCACTGCACTCTTGCAACTCGCCAGCTACGCCGATCAGCTTCTCAAGTTGGGTTTCCAAGTCGCGCCAGAGGTCACTCTGGTGCTCGGCACGTTGGAAGAATCCAACCATGCCGTTGTAGACCTCCTTCCCGTCTACCGGGAGCAGTTCGGCCGCCTGCTGAAAATGGCGTCTGGCCATAGAAGTGCAGGACTCCCGGTTGAATGGTTTGGAGAAAACTTTTCGGTTTGCGGCACTTGCGACTATTGCAGCGAAGCCATCGAAGCTAACGACGATTTGTTCTGCATAGCTGGAATGCGTACCTCGCGCCGTCAGGAGTTGATGGCGCAAGGAATAAGCACGGTCAAAGACCTAGCACTCGCAGACCCTGCACAAGGCGACGCATATTTTGCGAGGCTCGTTGACCAAGCCGTCATGCAGGCCGGAGCAGATAGCGAAGAATGCCCTAAGTACAAAGTCTTGCCCGGACACAACCTTCACTCCATTCCCCGGCCCTCCGAAGGAGACATCTTCTTCGATTTCGAGGGCGATCCATTGTGGCAGGACACGGCAACCGGTGACTGGGGCATCGAGTATTTATTCGGTGTCATCGAGGCACCAGTTGATGGGCTGGAGCCTGTCTTTGTAAAGTTCGTTGCGCACGATCGCAAGCAGGAAAGGCAAGCATTCCTAGACTTCGTGGACTACGTTCAGAAGCGGCGCGCGCAGCATCCTGACATGCATATCTACCATTACGCGGCCTACGAGCGTACAGCGTTGAAACGACTGTCGCACACTTATCCTGGCGGCGAACATGCCATCGACGACTGGCTCCGTAACAACGTCCTGGTGGACCTATACGCGGTCGTTCGGCGCAGCTTGCGCATCGCAGCTACCTCCTACTCCATCAAGAAGTTGGAGCCGCTCTACATGGGCGATGAACTTCGAACTGGTGATGTCAAGGACGCCGGCGCATCCGTCGTCGCATACGAAGAGTTCTGCGATGCCATCATCTCGAAGAATCAGCAAGCTGCAGACCGCATTTGGCGCTCGATCGAAGACTATAACCACTATGACTGCCTCTCAACGTTAAGATTGCGTGATTGGCTACAAAGCCTTCGGCACCCAGACGTCAGTGGCGCCGCCGAGGAAGGGAGCGATCCGCGTCCCCTGACTGAGCCTTCCGAGCTTGAGGTCGCCATGGGCGATCTCGTCGCCGCCCTGCCCGATGAATCCGAATGGTCGGGTGAAGATATCGTGCTGACCTTGGTCGAGGCCGCCTTGGCTTATCACCGTCGCGAGAACAACACCGCATTCCGAGAACACTTCGACCGGCTCAACGATGATGTCGAGGACTGGCAAGACCACCGCGACGTCTTCCTCATCGAGGAATGCACTGTCGAAGCCGATTGGGCGAGGAAGTCTGCCCGCTTATATCCGCGCCGACGGATTCGTGCCTCCGGCAGGTTGGCGGACGGATCCCGGTTCATCCCGACGAGCCTAAAGAAAGATGCGCGGTACGTTCGGATATTCGAAGATCCGTGGCCTGCGAAGCTGTCCGCGGACGAGTCACAAATGCGCAACCTGAGAGGTCATTTCAGGAATACCGAGATCATTTCCGTCGATCTTGGTGAAAACGGGCAGTCGACGATCATCTTCGATGAAGTCGACAAAGAGGGCTATGAGCAGTTTCCTATGGCGTTGGCTCCCCGTATGCCGGTGCCTGCGGACAAGCTCAAGGACGCAATCCATGGTTTGGCCCGGCGTTTACTCGAAACCTACCCCGAGCTGCCGAGACACTGCGTGTTTGAACTACTGCGACGGCGATCACCCAACAATCTGTTTGCCAATGCGTTGGCTGGGGTAGCCGGCCACGACTACGTCTCCGCAGCCGTTAGGGCCCTTAAAAGGATTGACCACTCTTACGTAGCGGTTCAGGGCCCTCCAGGAACTGGAAAGACGTATGTAGGCGCCCGGGTCATCAAAGCCCTTGTCGAACAGGGCTGGCGTATCGGCGTTGTCGCTCAGTCACACGCGGTGGTCGAAAACTTGCTCGACAGTGTAGTGGAGGCAGGTCTCAGTAACGACTGCGTGGGTAAAGTCCCCGAAGGCGATGGGGTGCGGCTCTGGACCACGCTCGCTAAGGGCAATTCATTTCGTGACTTCGCTAAGAAGGCCTCAGGCGTAGTAGTCGGCGGTACGGCTTGGACCTTCACCGACCCGGCTCTCGATGTCGAATTCGACCTTATGGTCGTGGACGAAGCCGGTCAGTACTCGCTCGCTTACACTATGGCTGCTGCGCACAACTCCCGCCGGCTCCTCCTGCTAGGGGATCCGAATCAGCTGCCACAGGTCACTCAAGGTAAGCACCCGGCACCGGTAAACCGATCTGCACTCGGCTGGCTCACTCAGGAGAAGCCCGTGCTCCCGTCCGAATTCGGCTACTTCCTCGACCAGTCATGGCGTATGCACCCCGAGCTATGTAACTTCGTGTCCCGTCTATCGTATGGGGGAAGGCTCAGCTCTGCCGATGCCGCTTCCCAACGAAACATGGAGCGAGAGCCCGCCGGCGTAGAGACCTTATTCGTTGACCATGAGAACAGGACTACCTCGTCGTCAGAGGAGGCAGATGAAGTGGTCCGTCAGGTCCGACGGCATGTCGGACTGGCATGGGTCGACGAGGAAGGAGTTGTTCCAAGGCCTTTAGCGGCATCGGACGTCCTAGTGGTCGCTGCTTATAACGCGCAGGTGGAGCTGCTCCGGCGTGTGCTCGACAACGCCGGTCTCGAAGCGGCGCGAGTCGGCACCGTCGATAAATTCCAAGGGCAGGAGGCCCCCGTCGTCGTTGTTTCAATGGCTTGTTCTGAGCCACGGACTGCAGCGCGAGGAATGGAGTTCCTGCTCAACCGGAATCGAATTAACGTGGCCGTGTCCCGTGCAAAATGGCGCACTGTGCTTATACGCTCGCCCCATTTGACGCACTATCTGCCCAAACAACCACATGCTCTAGCGGAGCTTGGTGCATTCATCGGGTTGTCCGAAGGTCACTAACAGCTCGCGTCTCAAGATGTCCTGTCCCCGGTGATGCTGCCCTCGAAACAGCATCACCGGGGACAGGACAATACGCAGCAAGAAATGTCAGCTCCTGACGGTACCAGCGCGGTTAGACAGCGACTGCAGGGAACACAACGAGCGATCCGTCGCTGCTTCGTTCGATCTCAATCGCGACATCGGCTTGGTGGATTCGCACATTGAGGCCGTCTCCTATCGCACGAAGGCGATAAGCGGCGTCGAGTAGGTCGTCCACCTCGCCTGGCGTGAATGCAGGGATCCGGAAACCGCCATGGCGCTTCAACTCAAGAGTGGACAGTCGAAGGAGGACTGAGTTGATGCCTGCTTCCAACTCGTCGACGCGACGTTCGTCGTCGCGCAATATTCCGATGAAGCTCTTGAACGGATTGTCGGTTCCCTCCAGCTGCGCGTGTTCAACTGCTTGAAGCACCAGTACTCGACGCTTGAGAGCAATGGCGAGCCGTGCAAGCTCCAAGTGAGCACGGAATGCGCCACCTTCCTCGTTGATACCGGGGAATGATTTGGCCAGTGCACCGACTTCAACCGGGCCATCAGGCAGCGCATCTAGGGAGTTTTGCCATTTCATGAGCCGACGCTTGGCTCGTTCGAACGCAGTGCTGATCGCGTACGACGAGGAATCCAGGCCAAGCGATAGTCCGATTCTGCCCTGGTCCAAGACAATCGATGTCGCCTTGTCGATCGCGTCACGACAACCGTCTAGCTCATTGCGTTCCTTCTCAAGGTTGTCTTCGTGTAATTGCTCCAGGAGGACGGTGATTCGCTCGATCGCTTGCTGGCGTTGGTGATCGGCGTGGGCGCTGACACCGACCGCGACGGCCATCAGCACGAGTGGCGCGGCCACTGTCAACGCTCCGGCGCTGGCTACGGCCACGCCAGCCGTGGCGGCCGAGCCGGTTGCAGCACCTGCAACAGCGGCCTTGCCAGCAACGGGCACGAACGTTGCTTTGGCTACGATGCCGGTAGAGTCGCGCAGCGCACTGTACACACCTCCGGCAGCGGCCTTAGAAGCCATGGGCTTTACGAGTCCCTTACCGACCTGCGCGGCGACCTTTGCCGGGACCACCATTCGATAAAGCACCTCGCCGCCATCCACGACGTTTAGCTTCGCGGGCGCAGACTTCGCGCTATCAGCCACAAGCTGCGATAACTGCTGAGCGAGCGGACTGGCCGAATGAAGCGCAATCCCCCCATTCCGATCGCGTTTGGCTGACATCGGATGCGCTTCCAGCGTCGCGATTGGGGAATCCGCAAGCGCTGCCAGAACTGTTCTCAGTTCTGCGAGTCGGGCAGGTGTCATGCCCTCGTCGCCTAGCACGCTCGGAACGTTCACGGCCTCTGTAGCGAGTGTCCATACCGGCACTGGTGCCTTGTTATCGGTAGTCACGTCTTGTCCCCTCCCCAAACTGACATCCACCATAGGCGGTGGTAGCGACACCAATTCAACCACAAGCCGCAGACCGTATTTCTCTCCTGTTCATGTGGTCGCACCCTTTCTGGTGGGCTGTAGGTGGGTCCTTGGGGCCCAGTCCGTTCGGCCACTCATGAAGCCTTTGCCAGCCCTGCCCTGCTGTTGCTGTTCGCGGTGACCATCCTCCCTGCTGGCTTCGACGAGTTCAGCCATGCCGCCGCGGCCAGACGCGACGGATCCACACCCGGGCGCTGTTCGTGGGCTGGCCTGCTTTCTATGCCAGTGTCACGAACTCCTACCGGCTCAGCCTGACGGCCGGATTCGCGCCAAGACGCACGGACGATGCTTCACTACCATCCTTGTCGTCGTCACGAAGGATACCTGGTGGCTTACCTGCTATGACGAGCTGCTCCTGATGGTGATGACTCGGATTCTCAGATGGTCTGCCAGCTGCTGTCCCAAGAGCATCGAGAGACGGGTAGCGGTACATGCCGCGGTCGACATGGACCGGGTACACGGCGCCGTCCTTATTTTATCTCCTTTAGAGTGCGAACAAGTTCAGTGCAACAGATGGCAACCAGTTGTTCAGGTCTTGCCTTGCAGTGGAGGCTGTCCTGTGACGCCCGTCGCTGCGCAGCAGACTCGCCGCTGCACAGCGACCGCGGCCGTTGGGGGCGTGGCTCCCCCGCGCCCTCGTCCTGAGATAGGTCGAAGGAGACCGTATATGACAAGCCGTTACCGCAGACGCGGGCTGCTGGCGCTGGCCGCGGCCGTGCCGGTGGCTCTCGCCGCTGCCGGCATCGCCGTTGCAGACCCCGCTACGACAGGCAGTCCCGAGGTGGCTGCCGCTGACCTGCCGTGGATGGATACCACGCTGGTGCCCGAAGAGCGCTCGTCGCTGCTGCTCGAAGCCATGACGCTCGAGCAGAAGATGCAGCAGCTGACCGGTGCCAACCCCGAGATCCTCCCCGACCTGCCCGAGTGCTACGGCGCCCGGCATGTCACCGGGATTGCCGACCTGGCCATCCCGACCCTGCGCATCACCAACGGCCCGGTGGGCGTGGGGCAGAACGACTGCGTCGACCCGGCGCTGGCCGACGATCCGAACGCCTCGCCGTACGCTGCCTACACAGACCCCTCGTCCGCCAAGGCGACGGCGCTGCCCTCGGCCACGTCGGTTGCCGCGTCCTTCGATCCGGCTGTCGCCTCGATGTTCGGCGACGTGATCGGCACCGAGATGAAAAACCTCGGCCTGCATGTGTTCGAGGCTCCGGGCATGAACATGGCACGCCTGCCGGTGCTGGGCCGCAACTTCGAATACTTCGGCGAGGACCCCTACCTGACCGGCACCATGGGCGTCGCCGAGACCCAGTCGGTCCAGGATCACGGTCTGATCGCCATGGCGAAGCACTTCGTCGCCAACGAGCAGGAAACCAACCGGATGACGATCCAGGAGACCGTCGACGAGCGCACGCTGCACGAGATGTACCTGCTCCCGTTCGAGATGGCTGTCAAGGACGGCGACGTGGGCTCCATCATGTGCGCGTACAACTACGTCAACGGCACCTCCTCCTGCGAGAACGACTACATCCTGAACGACGTGCTTCGCGACCAGTGGGGTTTCAAGGGCTACGTCCAGTCCGACTTCTTCGCAACGAAGAGCACTGTGGACACGCTGCTCGGCGGCCTGGACCACATGATGCCGACCCCGCAGCAGTGGGCGCCGGAACTGTTGACCGCCGCTCTCGACGCCGGCGACATCAAGGTGTCCGACATCGATACCGCGCTGGACCGACGTTATGTCCAGATGTTCAAGTACGGCATCTTCGACCGGCCGCTCGAGCAGACCCCGATCGACTACGCGGCCGGCGGCGAGAAGGCACGCGAGATCGGCACCAAGGGTGCCGTGCTGCTGCAGAACAACGGCGCGCTGCCGATCGACTCCTCGGTGGAGGAGATCATGGTGATCGGCAAGGCCTCGCAGGTCTACGCCCAGCAGGCTGTGGCCGGCGGTGCAAAGGTCGGTGAGCCGTTCGGCTCCGGCGGCGGAAGCTCCGACGTCGTTCCTACGTACTCTGTTTCCCCGGTGGAAGGCATCAAGAATGCGTTGGGCAACCTCGGCAATGCCGAGGCGAAGGTCAAGCTGATCCTCGTTGACGACGAGAACACCAACGCGACGATCGACGGCGAGGAAACCACGTTCGACGCGGCGCTGGAGGAGGCCCGGAACGCGGACAGCGTGGTGATGATGGCCGGCACGATCTCCGAAGAAGGCGCCGACCGTGCGACCTTCACCGACACCACCGGCAAGCAGCGTGTGGCCGTCGGCGACAACCTCGACTGGTACGCGGCCGCGCCGAACAAGATTGCAACCGACGACGGCGAAAACCCGGCGAAGAACAGCAACACGGTGGCCATGATCAAGGCGGTCATGGCTGCGGCTCCCTCGATGGCGGAGAAGACGTCCCTGGTGCTGAAGGACAACGCGGGAGTTGCCATGGATCCGGCCCTGGTGGGCGATAAAGGTCCGGCCATCCTCGAAGCGTGGTTCCCCGGTCAGGAAGACGGCAACATCGTGGCGGACCTGCTCTTCGGCGTGGAAAACCCATCCGGCAAGTCGCCTGTCACCTATCCGTACACCGGCAAGGGTTTCATGGACAACGTCTCCACGCTGCAGTTCCCCGGTGACATCATCGACGGCAAACAGACCGTCGAGTACACCGAGAAGCTCAACATCGGCTACCGCTGGTACGACTCCAACGTGAGCGGCGAATGCGACGCCGCGGAAGACGGCTCCAACTCCTGCGTAGCGTTCCCGTTTGGTCACGGCCTGTCCTACTCCGAGTTCGAGACGTCCAAGCTCACGGTGACGCCGCGGGTATCGGACGGGACCAAGCCGATCAAGGTCCAGTTCTTCGTGGAGAACACCGGCGATGTGGCCGGCACGGAGGTACCGCAGCTCTACGTGAGCCTGCCGGACGCCGCCAACGAGCCGCCCAAGCGCCTGGTCGGCTTCGAGAAGGTGGAACTGCAGCCGGGCGAGAAGAAGCGCGTGCAGATCACCATCGATCCGGATGCGTCCAACCACCCGCTCTCGGTCTGGGATGCCGAGGCTGACGAGTGGAGCACGCCGGCCGGAGAGTTCGATATCCGCGTGGGCAGCTCCTCGGGCGACGTGACGCTGTCCGAGACCGTGGACGTCCGGATGCCCGCGGCCAAGCAGTAACCGGACACCGCAGCAACAGCAGTAATGCCGCCGGGCCACTTTGTGGTCCGGCGGCACCATTCGCACTAAGAGCAGGCGCGACGGCGAGCATGCCGGGCGCCGGAAGAAAGAATTTGAGATGAAGAGACCGGGAAATCTACGCAATTGGCGTCTGCCGATGGCCGCGCTGTGCATAGGTGCCGTTTCGTTCACGGTGGCGGCAGCACCGGCGTCGGCCTTTGGGAAGTCCCAGGACAAGACTTCCGAGACGAGCGGCCCGTCGCAGGACGCGATCGCCGAATCGCTCAGTGCCGTCCCGTCCGTCAAGGGACCCATCGCGGAGACTGCCAACAGCTACATGTTCTCCACCATGGACCAGGCAAAAGAGCCGTTCGATGTGAAGGACCACGGCTACGTGGAGAAGGAGTACTTCCTCTCCGGCACGGCCAATGTGTACAGCAACGAAAGCGGCGCCGTCGAGGTCGCCACGGAAGATGTTCCCTACACCAACCGGATCCTGGTGCGGCGGCCGGCCAACCCGCAGGACGCTTCCGGCGTGGTGCTGGTGGACATCCTCAACGCCTCCAACGGGTACGACGTGGAGGACCACTGGCGCCGGGTCTGGCAGCACGCCATGGCCGAAGGCCACACCTACATCGGCATCACCTCGAAGCCCCTGAACGTGGACGCCCTCAAAAATTTCGACGCCGAACGCTACGCCGACTTGAGCTGGAACACCGACCAGGATACCGCGGACCAGCGGATCGTCGCCGATCCGGACAACCCTGCCACCTTCGACCCGTTCATGGTGGTCGAGGGAGCGGAAGAAGGCCTGGCCTGGGACATCATCACGCAGGTCGGCACGCTGCTGCAGAGCGACCAGTCCCGCCGCGTGCTCGGCGGCCAGGACGCCGAGACCGTGCTGCTGATGGGCCAGTCGCAGTCCGGCATCTACCTGAATACGTGGACCAGCAACTTCCACGACCTGGCCCGCGAAGCTAATGGCGGCAACGTTTTCGACGGTTACCTCAACAGCGTGGGCGCGGTGCTCGAACGTCCGCTCGCCCAGGACACTGACGGCGTGGGCGGGCTCCAGCTGGTACCCGGCTCGGAACCGGAACTGGATACGCCGTTCATCACCGTTACTTCGGAGGGCGATACGTCGCTGTTCGGCACCGGGATCCTCGCCGAAAACGAGGACCTGGCCGAGAACCGCCGGCACTGGCAGGTCCCGGGAACGCCACACACGGACGTCAATTCCCCCGTCACGCCCGCCAATGAGGAGGTCTACCGCAGCGGCCGGCTCCCCCGCCTGATGGACCAGGAGTTCATCGACGCGCTTAACCCGTACCCGCTGGAGCCAGCCATCATCGCTGCAACCGAGTCATTGGTTGATTGGGTGCAGGACGGCGAGCCGGCGGCGCCGTCGCAATGGTTCGACATGAACGACGACGGCATACTGGTCCGCGACGAGCACGGCAACGTCACCGGCGGCGTGCGCTACGGTCTGCTGGACTACCCGCTGGCAACGTTCAACGGCGCTTCTGCACCGGGCTCGGTGTTCGGCAGCTACTCGCTCATCTCACGGGAAGAGTTCGACGAGACCTACGGCAGCCGCGAGGCCTACCTGGAGCTCATCGAGGAATCCAACTCGCGGCAGATCGAGGCCGGCTATCTGACCAAATCGGGTGCTGCGCAGATGGTTCGCGTGGCTAATGACCTGCTGGACCGAATTGGAGCCTGAGGTTCGGCCTCCCTTCAACCCCTCGATATCGTGACTCATCACAACACTGGCGCCACCTGATTACCTTTCCTGGGTGCCCGATGAGGGTCTCGCGGCGACCAGCCCGCGCTCCTGTCTCACCATCGTGCCAGCGCGATCTCTGCTTCCACACCCGAGAGCTTCTCGGGGTTGCGGATGTAGTAGATCCCGGCGATCCGTCCGTCGTGGACGCTGGCGGCAAAGACGCCGTCCAGCTGGTCGTCCATGGTGACCAGCAACGCCGGGCGTCCGTTGATCGTCGTGTGGTGCGCGGCCAGCGCGCCGCCGGCCTTCTTCAGGCCGCCCAGGAACAGGCGTGCGACTTTATCGGCACCACGGACCGGGTTCGGGACGGCCTGCTTGATGCCGCCGCCGTCGGCGAGTACGACGACGTCGGGCGCCAGCACGTCCATGAGCGCCTGCACGTCGCCCGTCTCGATCGAGAGCTTGAAGGCCGCGAGCACCTTCCGGGTCTCTGCCGGGGACGCCGCCTTTCGGGGACGGCGGGCCTCGACGGAGGCACGGGCTCGATGCGCGATCTGCCGGACGGCGGCGGGCGACTTCTCAACGGCGTCGGCGATCTCATCGTGGGTGAAACCGAACGACTCGTGCAAGACGAACACAGCCCGCTCGGTGGGGGCGAGCGTCTCGAGCACCACCATGAGCGCCATCGAGACGCCCTCGGCGAGCAGCACGTCCTCGGCGACGTCGGGGGCGGTGAGCAGCGGCTCGGGCAGCCACTGCCCGACGTAGTCCTCCTTTCGCCGCTGCAGCGTTCGCAGTCTATTCAGCGCCTGCCGTGTCGTGATCCTCACCAGGTAGGCGCGTCGGCTATGGATTTGGTCGAGGTCCACGTCGACCCACCGCAGCCAGGTCTCCTGCAGCACGTCCTCGGCGTCGGTGGCGGAGCCAAGGATCTCGTATGCCACAGTGAACAGCAGGTTGCGGTGGGCGACGAAGATGTCGGTCGCCGGGCCGGCTGATTCGTCGGTCATGATCGACCTCTCGGAGGGATAATTCTCAGTCTGCCAGGGATCCTGGGATCCCGGCAGGGGCGGGGGTTTTGCTGAGGAGCCGCGACCGCCGCGGGTCCTGGACCAGCGTCAGACCGGCGATGAGCCGTGGCCGCCGCGCCATCATACCCAGCCCTTTCACGCTGCCCGCGCTCACGGACTCCTTGATCTTGGCGCCGAGCCGGCCGCCCACGTGGACGCCGATCGCGGTGTCGTCGCGCCGGGAAAGCTGCAGCACCCCGGCCCTTCGTCCGAGGCTGAGACACTGGCCCGAGATCGGCGCCGAGAACGGCTCGGGCTCCCGGCCTGCGACGCGCCGCAGGACGGTGCCGGCCGCGTGGGCACCGAGCAGCTGCGCGGACGCGCAGCACATGCGGTAAGGCACGCCGGATGGGGTGGCCGAGTCTCCCGCAGCGACGATGTGGTCGTCGTCGACACTGGTCAGCGTCTCGTCGGTGAGCAGTCGCCCGACGGCGTCGGTGGTCAGCCCGCTGCGGGCGGCGAGGTCCGGGACGCCGAACCCCGCGGTCCACACGGTAACCCCGCTAGGCAGCTCCCTGCCGTCGGCAAGCCGGACTGCGTCGTGCTCCACGGCCGTTGCCTGCGCACCGGTGCCCGCGAGGACGGTGACGCCGAGCCGGTCCATCTGCCGCATGACCTCGCGCCGCGCCGCCGGATGCAAGTACGGACCGAGCTCGTCGCCGCAGACCAGCGTGACGGAACGGCCGAGCTCTGCGAGCTCGGAGGCGGTCTCGATGCCGGTGGCGCCGCCGCCGACGACGGTGACAGGCGCCGCGGGGTCCGCGGCGAGGGCCCGCTGCAGAGCATCGGCCTGTTCGAGCGTGCCCAGCGGGTGGGCATGCTCCGCCGCGCCGGGCACAACCGGCGCCGCGCTGTGGCTGCCGACCGCGTAGATCAGGTAGTCGTACCGGGTGGTGCCGCCACCCTGTTCGAGCGTCTGGGACCCGGCATCGATCCTTTTCACCGTGTCGACGGCGATCTGCACAGACGGCGCCAGGACCTCGGAGAGGTCGACGACCGCGTCATGCGAGCCGGCGACCCGTTGGTGCAGCCGGATGCGTTCGACGAACGCGCGCCGGGGATTGATCAAGGTGATTCTCAGGTCCGGGTTCGTGCTGAGGCGGTTCGCGGCGATGACGCCGGCGTATCCGCCCCCGATGACGACCACGTCTGTCGTGCGTGCCATGGTTCTAACTCCCTGCGGTGTCGATTGGTTGACTGGTATCCATGTGACACCGGGGAAGCGGATAGTGTGACAGGCGGCGCTGCCGCTCCGATCGCTCCGGCACGGCAGCACGGTAAAGCGCGGCGTCGGCATCAGGGGTCGAAGAGGCGTGGAGCCCCAAGACCCTCGGTCTCGTCTGCCCCCGAGGCACTGTGGGAATCAAAAGGAACTGGCACGGTCTGGTGTAGGCAAGTTGAACCTGCTGGTGGAGCGGCTTGGAACATGGCGTCACAGTGGCCGCCCCTGACATTTCACGCCCTCAAATGCCAATGGAAGGATTCATCAGTATGCTTTCCAGTAGCTGTGGACGTTTGACCCCGAAGATAACTGAACAGAATGGCGCACCGCGCCGGGAGACGGAGATTTTGATGAGCAACGAACAGGGACCCACGCCGCTGTCGCCGGAAGAACTCGAATCCCAGTCCGGCACCGCGCTGCCGGACAAGGAGGTCGCTTCCATTCTCGATCTGAATGCGGATCTCGACTTGGCCATCGATGCAGCCGCGCCGATCGATCTCGCCGTCGCGGCGAACGCCAACGTCGCGGCCCCCATTGATGCCGCAGCCTCCGCCAACATCCTCTCGGATGGCTCCACGGCGCAGGCGCTGTCCGACCAGGGCGTCATTATCGACCAGGGCATCGCCGCCGATGCGACAGCCGAGTCCGCACAGGACAGCACCATCGACCAAAGCAATGAAACGATCGACGACGGCGAAACCACCTCGGGCACGGCCGGCAGCTTGGACTCCCCCACCGCTGATTCGAGCGTGCCGCTGGACGGCGCTAGCCAGGAGACGGCGGACCCGGCCTTGCTGCCCGACGGGACGCTGCCGGACGCCACGCTTCCAGACACTGGATCCGTCACGGAGGACCTTGGATCCACACTTGACGGGAATCTGCTGAACGTCAACCTGGATCTGGCCGCGGACGCTGACATTGCCGCTCCGATCAACGGTGCTGTGGCCGCCAATGCCAACGTTGCCGCGCCCATCGACGCCGCAGTCGCGGCCAACATCGGCTCGGTGGACAGCGAGGCGACCGCTGTGGCACAGCAGGACGCCATCATCAACCAGCAGATCGACGGCGCCGCCGAGGCCAGCGCAGACCAGCAGTCCGACCTCGAACAGTAGTTCCTGAATGAGCATGAGACCGGGCGGGCCGCCGGCGGCAATGGGCAGCCCGCCCGCTGCTGACGGGCCTCCCGCACCGGTGTCGATCGACGTCCCGGTGCTGGCCGATGGAGTGCAACTCCTCGGCCAGGCACAGGGCTCCGGCTACCGGGAGCCGCCCGCGCTGGTCCGGCGCGCAGACGGCCAGACCATCCAGCTCACTCCCCTGCTGTACGCGGTCCTGGAGGGCGTGGACGGCAACCGCAACCTCGAGCAGATTGCAGATTTTGCCGGCACCCGGACGGGCAGGCTCATCACTGCCGACAACGTCCGGACCCTCATCGCCAAGCAACTGCTCCCCCTGGGCCTTTTGCAGTTGGCTGACGGTTCACAGCCCGAAGTCAAGAAGGCCAGCCCGCTGCTGGGCATGCGCTTCCGCTACACGGTCACCGACCCGGAACGTACCCGGAGGCTGACCGCCCCATTCGCCGCACTGTTCCATCCGCTGATCGCGTTGCCCGTGGTCGCAGCGTTCCTGGCGGCGTGCTGGTGGGTGCTGCTGGTCAAGGGTCTGGGCTCGGCCACGCATGAAGCCTTCGCCAATCCCGGGCTGCTCCTCCTGGTTTTCGCCATCACCATCCTCTCGGCCGGCTTCCACGAGTTCGGCCACGCGGCCGCGGCCCGTCGCGGCGGCGCGACCCCGGGAGCCATGGGCGTGGGCCTGTACCTGATCTGGCCTGCTTTCTACACCGATGTCACGGATTCCTACCGGCTGGGACGCGGCGGGCGGATCCGCACGGATCTGGGCGGCCTGTACTTCAACGCCATGGTCGTCGTATCCACCATGAGTGTCTGGTGGTTCACCGGCTTCGACGCACTGCTGCTGGTGGTAGTAACCCAGATCCTGCAGATGGTGCGCCAACTGCTGCCCCTGATTCGCTTCGACGGTTACCACATCCTCGCCGACGCGACCGGAGTGCCCGACCTGTTCCAACGGATCAAACCCACACTGCTCGGGCTGCTGCCCTGGCGCTGGTCAGACCCCGAGCCCAAGCTGCTCAAGCCATGGGCCAGGGCCGTCGTGACCGTGTGGGTCCTGGTCACGGTTCCGCTGCTCCTGTTCTGCCTGCTCATGATGGTGGTCTCACTTCCCCGGGTCCTGGGCACGGCCTGGGCCAGCGTCCTGGAACAGCAGCGGCTGCTGGCCGAGGCCAGCTCCGACGGCGACGTTGCCGGCATGGCCGTACGGGTACTGGCCATCATCGCCGTCGCGCTTCCCATCCTCGGCATCGCCTACATCCTGCTGCGCATGGCCCGGCAGCTCCTCACCGCCGTCTGGGCGAAAACCCGTGGCCGGCCGCTTCGGCGTGTGACAGCCATTGCCGCCGCCGCTGCCGTTCTCGCCGGTCTGGCCTGGGCCTGGTGGCCCGACGACGGAGCCTACCGCCCGGTGCAGCCCTACGAACGCGGAACCCTGTTCGATGCCACAGCTTCCCTCACCTCGGCTTCTTCCGTCGGACTTGCCGAGGGTCGGGCCGGCCAAACTGTCACGGCCTGGCCGTCCGGTACGGACCTCCCCACCGCGGAGAATCCGCAACTGGCGATGGTCCTCGTTCCCCGCGACAACCAGGCCGGCAGCTCAGAGACCGGCAGTGCGGAAACCAGTGAAGATCAAGCGAACGACGGCGATTCCGGCGCCACCGCTGTTGAACCTGCCACCGCGGACGCGCCTCCATCCTGGGTGTTTCCCTTCGACAGACCGCTGGCTCCCGAGGACGACGGAAACCAGGCCCTTGCCGTCAACACCGAGGACGGATCGGTTGTCTACGACGTTGCATTCGCCCTGGTCTGGGCCGAAGACGGGCCGGTGGACGCAACCAACGAGGCCTATGCCTTTGCTTCCTGCCGGGACTGCACCGCCGTCGCCGTCGGATTCCAAGTTGTCCTGATCCTCGGCCAGGCCGACGTTGTTGTGCCGCAAAATCTCTCGGCCGCGGCCAACTACAACTGCGTCGACTGCCTCACCTATGCTCTAGCCAGCCAGCTTGTCCTTACCCTCGACGGTCCGCTCAGCGAGGCAGGCATGGATGAGCTTACGGCGCTGTGGGAGGAGATCGCTGCCTATGGCAGGTCGCTCGAAGACGTTCCGCTGGACGAGATCCAAAGCCGCCTGAACGACTACAAGGCGCGCATTCTCGGCATCATCGAAAAGGACGATGCAACCAGCGGCGGGAGCAGCAGCACCGAAGCGGAATCCGATGCAGACACCGACGTGGACTCAGATACCCAGCCCACCCAGGAGCAGGACACGGACGAGGAGCCTCAACAGGCGCCCGTATCCACCACCGTGGCGCCGGAGCCAGACACCTCCGATCCGAAACCCTCATCCGATGCAACGTCTCCGGCGGACACCGGCAGCGAGCAACAACCGGCCCCGGCACAGGAGCCTACCGGCGAACCGGCTCCCGATACGGCCACCTCTCCCCCTGCACCGCTAACCACCACCACGCCGCAACCCGCTCCGGCCCCCGCACAGGAACCAGCGCCCGCGCCGGCTCCTGCGGATGAACCGGCACCGGCGCCGACCGGATGAACGCTCCCAGAGATCCGGCGGAAGTCTTGCTCATGGCGGGCGGGACATGTCCTCCAAGTTCCTTCTACGGAACCAGCTCCAAAACATGCCCCTCGCTTGACCTGTTGCTTGTCGATTATTTGGCGGTCTTCGCGGCCTTCTTGGCACCGACCCCGACGCCTACCGAGTCCTCCGAAAGCCGCTGTGCCAGCCAGATCGGCACGATAGAAATCAGGATCAGCACCACGGCCACCACGTTGACCACTGGTGCCTGGTTGGGACGGAAGAGGTTTTGCAGGATCCAGACGGGCAACGTCTGCTGGCCGGCGCCGATGGTGAAGGTGGTGACGATGATTTCGTCGAAGCTGAGGGCGAAAGCCAGCAGCCCGCCGGCGAGCAGCGCCGAACGCAGCTGCGGGAAGGTGACCAGCCTGAACGTCGTGAAGACGCCGGCGCCGAGATCGGCGGAGGCTTCCTCCAGGCCTGGGCTCATCCGTCGCAGCCGGGCAATCGCATTGTTGAACACGGTGACCATGCAGAAGGTGGCGTGGGCAATGATCACCGTCCAGATGCTCAGCGGGACGCCCAGCACCGTGGTGAACATGTTGTTCAGGGCGATGCCGGTAACAATGCCGGGCAGAGCGATCGGCAGGATGACCAGCAGGTTGATCACGTCGCGGCCAAAGAACTTATAGCGCTGCAGCGCCATGGCCAGCAGGGTGCCGAGCGCCAGGGAGATAACCGTGGAGACGACGGCGACCCACACGGACGTCATCAGCGCCTCGCGGACGCCGGCGGAGTCGAATGCCCTCCCCCACCACTCCAGGGTGAAGCCCTTCGGCGGCCAGCCGAAGGTGCGGTCCGCGTTGAAGGAATTGACCACTACCAGCAGCAGCGGTGCGTAGATGAAGAAAAGGATGAGTCCGGTGATGGTGCCCAGGACAATCCTGGCGCTTCGGGACAGTCTCACGTCAGACTCCTAGAGGTTGTTCAGGGCGCCGGTGCGGCGGACCACAAAGAGGTAGATCATGATGATCACGATCGGGATCAGGGACACGGCGGCGGCCAAGGGCAGGTTGTTCGCCGCACCGACATTGGCGTACACCACAGTGCCGAGCATCTGCGTAGTGCCGCCGACAATCTGCGCGGTGATGTAGTCACCGAGGGAGAGCGAGAAGGTGAAGATGGTGCCGGCGATGATGGAGGGAACCAGGATCGGCAGCATCACCAGCCGCATGGTGGTCCACGGCTTGGCACCAAGGTCGCCGGAGGCCTCGAGCATGGAGTTGGGCACCCGCTCAAACCCCGCGTGGATGGGCAGGATCATATAGGGCAGCCAGATGTAGGCCAGGGTCAGGATGACCGCGGTCTCTGAATAACCCGGGGAGTCCAGCCCGATGGGCCTGCCGAGCCATTCGAGCAGCCCGCCCTCGGCGAGCACGTTGCGCCAGGCATAGGCCTTGACCAAATAGCTGGCCCAGAGCGGCATGAGCACTGCGATGACCAGCAGCTTCTGCCAGCGGGCGGTGGCGACCTTTGCAATGAAGAAAGCTATCGGCAGTGCTATCACCATGTCGATCACGGTCACGGCGACGGCAATATAGATGGTCCGCAACGTGATGACCTGGTACACCGAGGTGGTCAGGACCGTACGGATGTTGTCGAAGGTCCAGGTGGTGGACACCTTCCCGGTGAAGGTGTCCACCGTCCAGAGTGCGGTGATCAGCAGGGCCGCGAGCGCGGCAATGTAGACGAGGATGAGCCAGGCGGCCGGTGCGGTGAGCAGCCCGGCGAGCCGCAGCCGGGGCGAGCGGTGCAGCAGTGCCGAGATGCCCTGTTTCCTGGGTGGCACCGGCTTCCGCTCCGGGCCGCCCGCGGGAGCCGGCCCGGGCGCCGTCGTTGTTTGCATTGCCATTCTCTACCTCCGCCTTACGTCACTGCTGGTCAACATGGATTCAGGTCAGCCCTTGATCTCGGTCCAGGCCTTGGTCCACTCCGAGTAGTCCGTGCACTTGACGTCCGTGCGGCCGTCAACGCAGTTCTCCACCGGCGTGGTCCAGTACCAGATCTGGCTGGCGTACTCCTCGTCGCCCGAGTGGTACGTCTCGCAGTGGCCCTTGTCCTCGGTCAACTCGCAGGCCTTCGGGTTGGCCGGGGACTCACCGAAGTACTCGGCCACGGCGGCGTTGGCCTCCGGGCTGGCGATGTAGTCCAGCCACATGTAGGCGCAGTTCTTGTTCTTGGACTGGGAACCCACCATCCAGGTGTCGGACCAGCCGGTAGCGCCTTCCTCCGGCAGGACTGTCTCTACCTTTGTGCCGTCTGCCTTGGCAATGTTCGCACCCACCTGCCAGGTGGTGCCGACCACGCTGGAGCCGGAGGCGAAGGACTGCACTTCCTTGACCACGTCGGACCAGTATTCCCCGACGTGCTCGCGCTGCTTCTTCAGCAGTTCGACGGCGGCGTCCAGCTGTTCCTGGTCCAGCGCGTACGGGTTCTTGATGCCCAGCTCCGGATTGTGCTTCATCAGGTACAGGGCGGCGTCCGCGATGTAGATGGGCGAGTCATACGCGGTGACCTTGCCGGAGTTCTGCTCCGCGTCATCGAAAACCGCGCTCCAGGAGGTGGGGGCGGGCTCCACCTTGTCCGCGCGGTACATCAGCAGATTGGCGCCCCAGCCGTGGGGCATGCCGTAGTTAACGCCGTCCACAGTGTTCCATGCCTTGTCTTTCAGGAACGGGTAGACGTCCTTGTAGTTTTCCAGCAGGTCCGTGTTCACGGGGTCAACGTCGCCGCCGGCGATCAGTCGCAGCGAGGCGTCCCCGGAGGCGGAAATGACGTCATACTGGCCGGTGCGCATGAGGGTGACGGCCTCGTCCGAGGTGCCGAACGGCTTGAACTCCACCTGGCACTGGGTCTGCTCCTCGAAGGGCGTCACCCAGTCCACCTTCGGATCATTGCTGCCGTCCTCCACGTAACCGGGCCACGCGAGGATGGACAGCTTGCCCTCGCTCGCGCCGATCTCGGTTTTGACCTCGCCGCCGGCAGCAGCGGTCTCCCCGCTGCCGCCGCCCTGGGCTGTGCCGCAGGAGGTGAGGGCAAGCGCCGCCACCGCGACGGCGCTGATTGCCCAGTACGGTTTGTTCCTGGTTGCCATAGTGTTGCCTTTCCTAGTGCGGGTGATGTGTTTTCTCGGTTGGTTTAGGTGTTGTCGGGGAGCCAGACAATGTCATGCGTGTTCCAGCCGACCTGCACGCGGCGGCCTACCAGCGCGTCCGGATCGCCGTCCAGTCCGCTGTGCACCAAAGCAACGACGGCGGGGCCGCCTTCCAGCTGCACGTGCACTTGGGTGGCGTGCCCGACGTAGACCAGGGACGTGACGAGCCCCGGCAGGAAAGCCGAATCGCTGCGGGCAGAGCTGCCGCCGTCGTTGGTTGCTGCTTCATCCCAGGCCAGGTTCAGCCGCTCGGGGCGGACAGCGAAGGACTCGTTCCGGCCGTAGAGCCGGCTTCCGGTTTCCGGGCCGAAGATATTGGAGGTCCCCACGAAATTCGCCACGAACCGCCCCGTGGGGCGCTCGTAGATATCGTGCGCGGTACCGATCTGCTCGAGCCGGCCGCCGTTGAAGACGCCGATGCGGTCACTCATGGTCAGTGCCTCTTCCTGGTCATGGGTGACAAAGATGAAGGTGATGCCGAGGGAACGCTGCAGCTCCTTCAGCTCGATCTGCATCTGCTGGCGCAGCTTGAGGTCCAACGCGCCGAGCGGCTCGTCCAGCAGCAGCACCTTGGGCTCCACCACCAGGGCGCGGGCCAGTGCGACGCGTTGGCGCTGGCCGCCGGAAAGCTGAGACGGCCGGCGGTTGACAAACGCTCCCAGCTGGACGCGCTCGAGGGCCTGCGCCGCCCGGTCCCGGCGTTCCTTCCGGCCCACTCCCCGCACGCGCAGCCCGTAGGCCACGTTGTCCACCAAGGACATGTGCGGAAAGAGCGCGTAGTCCTGGAACACCGTGTTGACGTCCCGTTCGAAGGGAGCCTTGCCGGTCATATCCTCCCCTTGCAGTTCGATGGTCCCGGAGGTGGGGAGCTCGAACCCGGCGATCAGGCGCAACACAGTGGTCTTGCCGGAGCCCGACGGCCCAAGCATCGAAAAGAACTCGCCATGCCGGATGTCCAGGTCCACGCCCGCGACGGCGTTGGTCTCGCCGAAGGACTTGGTCAGTCCGCGCAACCGGATGGCCGGAACCTGGCCGGTTTCCTGCGCTCTGCCAGCCAAAACCGTCTCAGTCATGAGGTACCTCTCGCTCGAAATCGATGGAGCGTGGCGAAAGTGATTCAAGCCACGCGAACTTGATCGAACTAAAGACTATTACTTCAGAGGTTTTATGTATAGACCCCGGCACAAACTTCCCGATACGCTTGCCAAGAGCACGGTCCCGCACTGGTTGGATCGGCGGGGAATGATCCACAGGAATAATGGCGGGAGGAAACCGATGTCGCTGTCGCCGCTGGGCGCCTCACGAAGCCTCGCTGCCGTGTTCTCTCCGATCAAATCCGGCGGCCTGGTGGACGAGGTGAGCCGCCGGATTGAGCTCGCGGTGGAAACCGGGCTGCTGGCCAGCGGTCAGCGCCTGCCGAACGAGGCGGAACTCGCTGCGGCTTTGGGTGTCTCTGCCGTCACCACGCGCGAAGCACTCTCCCACCTGCGGGCCCGCGGCGTCATCCGGACCACGCGTGGTCGCAGCGGCGGCAGCTTCATCGCCGACAACGCATTGCCTTCGCGGGATCGGGCGCTGGAACGGCTGCGGGAATTCTCCCGCGTACAGTTGGCCGATCTGGGTCTGCATTACCGGGCCATCGCCGTGGCTTGCGCCGGCGTCGCGGCGCGCCGATCCGATGCTGCCGACATGGAGTCGCTACGCTCCTACATCCGGCCGGAGAACGACGACGATCCACTCGCCTGGCGCCTGGCCGATTCCGAATTCCTGTTGGAGGTAGCGGCCATAGCCCGCTCCGCCCGGCTTGCCCGGGAGCTGCTGCGGATCCAAGCGGAATACGGACCGGTGACGCTGCTGCCCTTCGCCGACGGGGACTTCCGGGAACAGTCCGCCAAGCTGCGGGAACGGCTGGCCGAAGCCATCGAGATCCATGACGGCGAACAGGCAGAACTGCGGACCAAAGACCTGGTGTCAGCCCTTACTGACTGGCTGCTCGCCGAGAGAGGCAGATAAGCATGACCATCGTCTCCAACATCGACAAGGCTGTCGCGGAGATCAGCACCCTGGTGACCGGAATAGAAGCCGGACTCGAAGGATGGGCCGCTGAACTCGGACGAAGCTTGGAAGCTTTGTCCGGCAAGCCGAACGGCACAGCTATCGACAGGCTGGTCAGGCCCACGGTCGAAGCCCTGCTCCAAGAGCATTCGCCCGAGGTTGCGGGCGCAGGCTTCATCGCCAACGCCGGGCTCATGGGACCAAACCGCAGCTACATTGCTTGGTGGCAGGGACCTGAGCTTGAGCGCGTGGACGCGCTGGCCAACTTCAGCCCCAACTCCATGAGCCGGTATGTGAAGAGCGAGTGGTTCCGGATTCCGGTACAGACCGGCCGGCCACATGTCACCGGGCCTTATGTGGACTTTCTCTGCACCGACGAGTACGTGCTGACCTTCACCCATCCGGTTCTGGTTGACGCGGCCGGGCCCATAGCCGGGATCGTTGGCATCGATATCACCGTGCAAACGCTGGAGAACCAAGCCGAACCGATCCTACGCACCATTGGCCCCAACGCTGCACTGGTGAATACGGAAGGCCGCACCATCGCCTGCACCTCGCCTGCTCTGGGCGCTGGCGACCTGGCCGTAAAGGACGACGACGCCGGTGAGTTCCCGGTGGGCAACCGGTTCAAGATCTGGAGCTCTGCGCTGCCGCTCTGACCTGCTGGTGCTGCGGACCTTCCGGTCAGGAGGGCGGGACATAGCTGTCGACGCGCATCAACGTGAGCATGGGACCCGCTCCAGAGAGTGCGACGACGCCGCGATCCGGGGTGGCGAACGCTTCTACATTGCCCAGGAGCCGGCAGCAGAAGGTCGCAAGCTGGTCGGTGTCCGGCAATCGAGCGAGATGGATACCAGTTGTCCTAACGCTCTGTCCTGACCGCAAACTAATAGGCCGATCCCGCCCTGTTCAGTCTCGCTCTGGGCCCGCAGTCGGGGCATGTTCTTCCTTGACCCATGATTCAGCGTCATAGCCGTAAAGCCAGGCATTCTTGACCAGTGGATCGCCTTGAGCCAGGGCGGCGTCGCGCTCCTGCTGAGCAGGACCATCCGGCAGATGGTTGATGTCCTTACGGGCGTGGCTGAGCTGTTGAACCTTTGTGGTCCGTTCGATGCGCAATTGTTCGTAGGCTTTCAACGCATTTTCCGGGTTATCCGGGTCCAATGTCAGGCACTGTGCCAGAACAGCAGCATCGTCGATGGCCTGGGCGGCGCCTTGGGCAAAGAATGGGAACATCGGATGGGCGGCATCGCCAAGCAACGTGATCCGGCCATGCGACCACTGCGTCAACGGGGCACGGTCCAACAGCGCCCAGCGCCCGGGTATACCTGCGGCTCTGATAAGGTCCGTCAGCCGTGGATCCCAGCCGGCGAATTCATCGAGGAACTCTTCAATGGTTGCTTTGGTGCTCCATGATTCCTCAGTAAAGTCGCCGGCCGGGGCAAAGGCGACCAGGTTGACTGCCGTGCCGCTGGAGATCGGGTAGTGCACTAGGTGATGGTCTGGCCCAATCCACAGCGTCTGTGCGGGGCGGCGGGCGAACTCGGGGGCGGCTTCAGCCGGTACGATCGCCCGGTACGCGCACATGCCCGAGTACTGTGCGGGCTCGGCTTCGGCTATTGCGCCGCGGACCACCGAGTGCACGCCGTCCGCGCCAATAACAACGTCGGCGCTGAAGGTAGTGTCGTCATCGAACTTTAGCTCCGCGACCTCCGAATACTGCGTGACGCCGATGCAGCGCTTTCCGAGACGGAGCCATTCCTCCGGCACTGCAACTATGAGGGACTCCAGCAGATCAACGCGGTGAGCCACGTAGGTTCGTTCACCGTAGAGCTCCTCGCATCGGCCGGTGAGCTGCTCAGCTGAGAGGACCTCGCCGCTTTCCCAGCGACGGAATTCCCAGCCCACCTCAAGCGGGACCGCTTTCTCCAATAAGGACTCGAGGTGGCCGAGCCTGCGGATCAGGCGCACTGCGTTGGGCGAGACAACCAGGCCGGCGCCCACTGCTCCGAGGGCCGGAGCCTGCTCGAACACAGTGGCGTGCAAGCCTGCCCTATACAGGAAAGCGGCCGCGGCGAGTCCGCCGATGCCGCCGCCAAGTACTGCGATGCGCGGTCCACTTGGCGTACTACCGTGCTGAGGTGACAGATTCATGGTGCGCGTCCTCGGACTGTTTGGCTGCTTCCGGTATCGCAAGTCCTGATTTCATTTTGTCCCGAGCGGAAGGGTGCGCCGCCACCTTTCGCAGCGGCAACGCACCCTTCTCGACGCAAGAAACTACTGGACTTCGGCGACAAACACCTCAAGGTCCACTGGCTTCTCAATGAGGCCCTGGTCCAGCATGATCTCGTTCAGATCCGCCAGCTTGCTGAAATCTGACTTCTCGGCGAAGGAGATGGGATTCAGCTTGGCCACCACTTCTTCGGGAATCTCGGTGAAGGTCAGCAGGGAGTCCTTGACAGCCTGCTCGTCCTCCACGGCGATGGCCATGGCCTCGTCCATCGCGTCCACGAAGGCGGAAACGGTCTTCGGGTTCTGCTTGGCGAAATCCGTCCGCACGGCCCAGCCGGCCACCGGGACGTTCTCGGTAGGTCCTTCAAAAGCGCTGACCACGGGCGTGGCGCCAATGGTGCCGGTAGCGATGGTCACGAAGGGCTCAACCAGCCAGGCAGCATCCACCTGGCCCTGTGCCAGCGCGGCCTCCATGTTGGGCGGTGGGATCTCCACGAATTTGGCGTCCGTAACGCCGTGGGATTCAAGCACCGCACGGGAGGTCAGCTCCATGATGTTGCCCAGGCCGTTGACCGCGATGGTCTTGCCGGCCAGGTCCGCGGGCTCCTTGATCCCGCTTTCCGGCGTGACGTACAGCGCCTGCACGCCGGGACGGTCGTTCTCGCGGATGACCTGCAGCGGCAGTCCTTTGTCAGCACCCTGCATCAAGGAGACATAGTTGCTGTACACCACGTCGATATCACCGGCCACCATGCCCGGGATCAGTCCCGCGCCGCCACCGGTGGAGTCTGCCAGTTCCACGGTCAGACCGTGGTCTTCGAAGATTTCCTGCTCGATGGCCATGTGCAAAGGTGCCAGCTCGGCGAAGGTCTGGGTGCCGACGACGATAGTCGCCTGTTCCGGTGCGTCACCAGTGCCGGCGGCGGGCGTGCCGGTTTCACCGTCCGAGCCGCATGCACCAAGACCGGCAACCAATGCGGCCGCCATGCCGACCCCTGCCCATTTCTTCAGAGCCTTAACTCTCATGTTTCCTCCAAATTTTGTTCTTACCCGCGGATGCCACCACCTGCATCAGCGGCCCCAACTGATGGCCACGAGGGCCGGACTTTGCTGTTCTGCGGAACTTCTACCAGCGTGGGTGCTCACGCCCGCCTCCCGCACCCGGATTCCCGGTGACCGGGAATCTATTCCGTGACTCAGATCACGATCGGCGCTTGCGGAATACCTCCGGCCTTGAGGACGTGCTTTCGAACGGACGCACCGCCCAGCTGCAATGCCTGCCCTGCTTGCTCAATCACTCCTGTCAGCCCCACAAAACCGTGGCACATGCCCTCGAACATGGTTAGCTCGACGGGCACGCCGTGTTCCTCCAGCCTTCGGGCATAGGCTAGGCCCTCATCCCGGAGCGGATCGTAGCCGGCCAGAATCATGACGGTGGGAGGCATTCCGGCCAGAGACTCGGCGCGCAACGGGGAGACCTTCGCCGCCTGCCGTGCCGCAGCGTCCGGCACGTAATGGTCTCAGAACCAGCTCATCTCGCCACCCGACAACAAGGTGGGAACCGGCGGCTCCTCCAAGTAGGACGCCCGGTGGGCGTCGCTGTCGGTCACTGGATACATCAACAACTGGACGCAGATGCCCACGGTGTTGCGCTGCTGGATCTTCCGCACTGCCACCGTGGCCAAATTTCCGCCAGCGCTGTCCCCGGCGACGGCGAGCGGTCCATCTGGGAACTGCTCCGCGGTCCACTCAATGGCATCGATGGCTTCGTGCAGGGCCGTCGGGTAGGGGTTTTCCGGGGCCAGGCTGTAGTCCACACTGACCACGCGGGCTCCGCTGTAGAAGGCGAGTTCGCGAGCCACATTGTCGAAGCTGTCCAAAGTGCCCATAACCCAGCCGCCGCCGTGAAAATAGACAAGAGTGCCGGCTGCATCCGGTTCGGAGAGGTAGACGCGGACCGGAACCGTCCCGCCCGAGGTGGTGACGGCGTCGTCGAAGATCCGGTGAAGTTCACGGCCCGGAACCTGCTTCCGTGCGGCGAGCTGGGCGCGCGCTTGCTCGGGTGTTCCATCGTTGACCGGCCGGCGGCCTGCTTCCAGCATCGAGGCCAGCAGAGCCTGCAGCTTGCTATCCATCTTCCGTCTTCCTCCTTTGTGCCACCATGATGTTGTGAAGAGAACCACGCCGGGTGAAACCGGACTGAGCCGGATCGTGAAGGTCCTTGAAGCGTTCGACAAAGGCAAGTCCACGTTGACCCCTGCTGAAATTGTCCGCCGGACCGGGCTGCCCGCAGCCAGCACCTATCGTCTGGTCAACGAGTTGCTCGAAGTGGGCTTCCTGGACAAGTCCGACGGCGGAGTCCAGACCGGAGTGCGGCTGTGGGAGCTGGCCTCGCGCGAGTCCAAGACATTGAGCCTGCGAAATACCGCACTGCCCTTCATGGAGGACCTGCAGGACGCCATCCGCCAGCACACCCAGCTCTCCGTCATGGACGGCACGGACATTCTCTACATTGAACGACTGTCCGCTCCTGACGCCGTCGTCAACATCACCAGGGTTGCCGGCCGGCTGCCCGCTGTGGTCGCCTCCCCTGGCTTGGTCATGGCGGCGTTCGGCTCGAGTGAACTGCAGGAAACGATCTTGGCTGCCGAGGTGCCGCAGTACACCCGCTTCACGCCGTCCACAACGGCCGATTTCCGCCGGATCTTCGCAGAGATCCGGCGTCAGGGCTACGCGCGGATGGACGGATGGATCGACGAAGGCGTCTCCGGCATCGCCATGCCCGTCCGCGACGCCGAGGGTGAGGTGATTGCCGCGCTCTCCGTGCTTCTGCCCAACGACGGCAAGACGCCAAGAATGGCGCTGCCTGCCGTGCAGATAGCGGCCGCCGGCATCTCCCGGGCCTTGGGCTGGTCCCCGTCCCACCGGTAACCGGCGCTTCCTCTCTACAAACAACGACGGCGGTGCTTGGCTAGGCACGAACTGCCGCCTTTTCCTCCGGCTCCGTCACGTGGAGCGAGTCGGCGATCTCGACGGCCTCAGCAGCCTCGGATCCGCTCTCCTGGCCGTCGAGCAGAAAGCCTGTGTATCCGGCTTGGGCCAGTGCAGTAATCCGGTTCCAGTAATTACCTACACCACCGACATACGGCATGAAAACCAACGGCTTGCCCGGGATATTGGCGCCGTAGAACCAGGTAGCCTTCGACTCGCGGTAAAGGGTCATGTTGGCAACCTCGTTTACGTGGCGGACCCATCCGGTTTCCGCTTCCGGGCTGGCTTCAATGGTGTCGAATCCGTTGCCGTCCAGATGGGCGATGGCGTCCGCGATCCACTCCACGTGCTGCTCGATGGACGTGACCATGTTGCTGAACACCGAGGGGCTGCCGGGGCCTGCAATGATGAACATGTTGGGGAATCCGTTAACCGTCAGGCCGAGGTAGGTCTGCGGTCCGGCGGCCCAGTGGTCGCGCAACTGGCGGCCTCCCCGGCCCACCGGGTTAAGCCGGTTCAGGGCGCCGGTCATCGCGTCGAAACCGATAGCAAAGACCAGGATGTCGACGTCGTAATGAGCGTCGGTGGTACGTACTCCGGTGGCTGTGATCCGGTCGATCGGCGACTCCTTGACGTTGACCAGCGTGACATTCTCCCGATTGAACGTCTCGTAGTATCCGGTGCCGGAGCACAACCGCTTGGTGCCGATCGGCAGGTCTCGAGGGGAAAGCGCTTCAGCGGTTTGCGGGTCGGCAACGATGCTGCGGATCTTCCCACGGACAAACTCGGAAGCCTCGTCATTAACTTCCTTGTCCACCAGAATGTCCTTGAACGCACGCATCATATACAGGCCGCCCAAGTCCCAGCGGTTCTCCAGTTCTGCCAGCCTTTCCTCCGCCGAAACTTCCTTGCCGAACTTCGGGTTGGTCACTTGGTTGTGCCCGAAGCCAGACTGCCGGGCGAACGCGCGGCGCTCCGGATAGGTGGCCTTCCATTCCTGTTCCACTTCCGGCTTGATTGGATAATTCTGGGCGGGCATGCAGAAGTTGGGTGTCCGTTGGAACACCAGCAGCCCATCGGCTTGGTCCGCGAGAATGGGAATCATCTGCGTTCCTGACGAGCCCGTGCCGATTACTCCGACACGCTTGCCGTGGACATCCACGCCCTCGTGCGGCCAGTCCCCTGAGTGATACCACTCTCCCTGGAAGTCCTCCAGACCCGTGGTGGACGGGACCTGGGGAACGGACAATACGCCCGTAGCCATTACCGCGAACCGCGCTTCGAAGAGCTCACCTGCGTCGGTACCGACGGCCCACGTGTTCGTAGCTTCGTCGAAGATCGCTGAAATGACTTTGGTATCCAATTGAATGTGCTTACGTAGGTCGAACCGGTCCGCCACGTGGTTGATGTACCGCAGGATCTCCGGCTGCGAGGCGTACCGTTCGCTCCAGCTCCAATCCTGCTGCAGTTCATTGTCGAAGGAGTAGGAGTAGTCCAGCGATTCAATATCGCACCGGGCACCGGGATAGCGGTTGTGGTACCAGGTACCACCGATTCCGCTGCCGGTCTCGAGAACTCTGACCGACAATCCTTGCTTCCGCAGCTTGTAAAGGGCGTAGACACCGGCCAGGCCAGCGCCCACTACCACGGCGTCGTACTTTTGTGGGCTGGTTTGCGCAGCGTTCTGCATGATGACTCCTTCAGCGGGACTGTCGAATGACTTGCCTCCACTATCCGAAGTCGGAGACGCGCACCACAGTGAGATTCTCAGTGACCGGGAGATCGATCCGGTCTGCACGAAGTTCCAACTGCGGTGGTTATCGCGTAGGTATGCGCACGGACATTAGCCCTGAAGAAACATCGTCACCCGATTTTTACCGCTCGTTGACCGCCGTGGTGGCTCCCCGCCCCATAGCCTGGGTTTCGAGTACCTCACCAGAGGGCGTGGACAATCTGGCTCCGCATTCTTTCTTCACCGCTGCCTCGGTAAATCCGCCGGTGGTCCAGTTCACGTCCGTGGGCGAAAAGGCCTCGTTACGCAATATCCGGGCCTCGGGGGAATTCGTGGCCCATCTGACCCCCACCCATTTGATGGCCGAGGTCAACGCGACAGGAACGAACTTCCCGCCCGACGTCAGCGAGTTCGACGCCGCGGGCCTGACACGTGAGCCAAGCTTCACGGTCAAGCCGCCCCGGGTAAAGGAGTCGCCGGTGGCGTTGGAATGCAAGCTCCACCAGATGATGCCGATGGGCGACTGCACGCTGGTTTTCGGCGTCGTGACCCATGCTGTGGTGACGACAGATGTTCTGGACGGAACGCACGCGCGGATAGACCAACTCGCACCGCTGTCCCGGTTAGGACTGGACGAATGGGGAACCATGGGCGAGGTGCGCGAAATCAAGCGGATCCGCAAGGCGGACTGGCCCGGGCACTTCCGTCCCGGATCCGCGCTCTGACCCCAAGCTGGTGTTCTGCCGGCACGTTCGGCAACGTATCCTGCGCCACGCCTGGATTCGCTGGAAGCAGTGTCGACTAGCATCTACCGCAGGCCGCCGCTGTCCTTGACTAAGTGGACGTCACCGGGGTTGTTGGATGCGGTCACGCACTCATCTCCCGCCGCCATGACTCGAGGGCAAATCGCAATTTCTGACTTCGAGTTAAAAGGCCTTGCCATAATCGCAAAAGCCGACTAACTTCGTCTCATGACATCAACTGAGACGGAGGTCACAGAGCGCGTCCGGAAGTCCATCAAGAACTCCGGAATGGCGCAACGTGAGGTGGCACACCACATTGGTTTGGACGAGACCAAACTGTCCAAGGCGCTCAACGGCACCCGGCGCTTCCACCCGCAGGAGCTGACGGATCTGGCCGACATTACCGGCGTTACGGTCAACTGGCTGCTGTCCGGGTCGGATGAAACGCACGGTCCGTCCGTGCCGCCTCCGGCCAGGATCCTCCCGACCAAGCACCGGGAGGACAGCGAGCACGCCCAGAAACGGCGCGCCATCATCGAGGCGGCCTGGTGGCTGTTGGCCCGCCGCGGCTATTCCGCGGTCCGCATCGCCGATATCGCTTACGCCTGCGACATGAGCACAGCCGCAATCCACTACTACTTCTCGACCAAGCGCGAAATCTTTGCCGAAACCTTGCGCTACTCCATCAAACTGGCCTTCGACCGCCAGATCGCCGAACTGCACACCATCACGGATCCGGTCCGCCGGCTCAAGCGGCTGATCGAACTCCAGCTACCCGCCGGCGAGCGCGGCAGCGCGGAGTTCTCCATCTGGCTGCAGACCTGGGCAGACGTGGCAGTTGATGGTTCCGGCAAGGAGAACCACGCGCAGGGCTACCGCCGCTGGTACAAGACCGTCGAAGACGCGATCCTTCAGGGCCAGGAATCCGGCGTTTTCGTAGACATCCCCTCCGACCAGCTCGCCATGGAGCTGACCAGCATGGTGGACGGCCTCGGCATCAAGGTCCTGACCGGGATTCTGACTGCAGATCAGATGTACAGCCATATCGAAAGTTTTATTGACCGCAACATCGTCCTATCGCAAGGGAGTTCCGCATGAACCGCAAGGTCATCGTCACCTGTGCCCTGACCGGCGCCGGCGACACCACAGGTAAAAGCGAGCACGTGCCCGTCACGCCGCAGCAGATCGCCGACGACGCAATCGCCGCTGCTCGGGCCGGTGCCTCGGTGGTCCACATCCATGTCCGCGATGTCGAGACGGGCCAGGGGTCTCGCGATGTAGCGCTCTACCGCGAGGTAGTCCGCCTGGTCCGTAAGAGCGACGTGGATCCTGTCATCAACCTGACAGCGGGCATGGGCGGTGACCTGCTGCTGGATCCGGGCGAGCCGACAAAACAGCTGCCTGGCACCGACCTGGTCAACGCCCGCGAGCGCCTGGCACATGTGGAAGAACTGCGGCCGGAAATCTGCACCATCGACTGCGGCTCGCTCAACTTCGGCGAGGGCAGCCAGGTCTACATCAGCACCCCGGATATGCTCCGCGAAGGCGCCGAGCGCATCAAGGAACTGGGCGTGAAACCGGAGATGGAAATCTTCGACACCGGCAACCTGTGGTTTGCCAACATCATGGTCGAAGAGGGCCTGATCGCCCCGCCGCCGCTGTACCAGATCTGCATGGGCATTCCCTACGGTGCACCCACCAACCCGGGCCTGCTGCAGGCCATGGTCAACATGCTGCCGGAGGGTGCGCAGTGGACATCCTTCGCCATCGGACGCGACCAACTCCCGTGGGTAGCCCAGTCCGTGCTGCTCGGCGGCCATGTCCGGGTGGGGCTGGAGGACAACCTCTACCTCAGCAAGGGCGTGAAGGCGACCAACGCCCAACTGACCGAACGCGCGATCGCGGTTGTCCATGACCTCGGTGCCGCGGTGGCCACCCCCGACGAAGCCCGCGAAATCCTGAAGCTCGAGAAGAAAGCCTGAATCCTATGACCACTGCTGAGTTCACTCCACTTGATATGAACGACGTCGGCACCGTTGCCTGTGTGGGCATCGGCACCATCGGCGGCGGTTGGGCCGCGTACTTCCTGGCCCGCGGCTACCGGGTGCAGGCGTGGGACCCCTCCCCCGATGCTGAGCCGAAGCTGCGCCGACTGATCGATGCGGCGTGGCCCGCCCTGACGGAGCTGGGCTTGGCGCCGAATGCCTCGAAGGACAACATCAGGGTGCACACGGACCTGGCCGAAGCGGTGGCCGGAGCCGGATTCGTGCAGGAAAGCGCTCCTGAAGTCCTGGACCTGAAGCGCTCCCTGCTCGCGCAGATCGACGCGGTGACGGCTCCCGACGTCGTTATTGCGTCCTCCACCTCCGGTTACGGCATGACGGAGATGGCCACCGAGGCAGCCAACCCATCGCGCCTGGTGGTCGGGCATCCCTTCAATCCGCCCTACCTGATTCCGCTGGTCGAAGTAGCCGGCGGCGAAGCCACCTCTGCGAGCGCGGTGAAATGGGCCTCCGCCTGGTACGAGCACATCGGCAAATCCGTGATCACGATGGATCGCGAGGTGCCCGGGTTCATTGCCAACCGGCTGCAGGAAGCCCTCTGGCGCGAAGCACTGCACATGGTGGACAACGGCGAGGCCACAGTGGAGCAGATCGACCTGGCCATTACGGATGGCCCGGGTCTGCGCTGGCCGATCCAAGGCCCGATGCTGACCTTCCACCTCGCAGGAGGTGAAGGCGGAATGGCCCATATGCTCGACCACTTCGGCCCTTCGCTGAAATCGCCCTGGACCAGGTTGGACGCCCCCGAGCTGACCTCCGAACTGCGTAACGCGGTGATCGCGGGATGTGATGAAGAGGCCAACGGCAGGTCCGTCGCAGAGCTGATCGTCGAGAGGGACCAGGCCATCATCGCCGTCCGCAACGTGATTGCCGCGCTCAAGGCGGACAAACCATGACGAACACGGCGGTATCGGCCTTGCCCGCCTACCGCTGCACCATCCTGCCGGAGTGGATCGATTACAACGGACACCTCTCCGAAGCGTTTTACGTCCTGGTCTTCGGCTTCGCGACGGACCAGGTGATGGACCGGCTCGGAATGGGCGAAGCCTACCGGCAGTCCACCGGAAACTCCCTCTACACAGTTGAAGCACATGTCAGGTATCTGGCCGAGACGGGGCTCGGCGCGGAACTGACCGTCACCACGCAGATTGTCGGCGGTGGAGCGAAGAAGCTCCATCTGGCCCACGAAATGCTCAGTGCAGGGAAGCTCATCGCCACCGAGGAGCTGCTGGCCCTGCATGTGGACCAGGGCAGCGGCCGAAGCAGCGCGTTCCCTCCTCCCGTCCTGGAGAACATCAGCAGATACCGGGCCGGCCTCGACGATGAGGCCCCGGACTGGATCGGCAGGACCGTCAGCTCCTAGCCGTTCCCCTCTGAGAAAGAAGGATCCGTGGAAGCATCCCCCATGCGCAGCCTGCCCTCCGGCGGCCCAGCGCTCCATCCGACCCGGCGCCGTGTGCTGGGAATGGGTCTGGTGATTGGCTTGGGTGGGCTCTTGTCCGCCTGCGGTGCCAGCCAGACCTCAGTAATTGCCGCACCCACAGGACCGCCGCAGCCCGGCGGCCGCCTCCGCGTGGGGCTGGCCGGCGGCGGAGCGGCAGACAGCCTCGACGCCCACTCCTCGGTCAGCACTACCGATATCGCGCGGGTAGTAAACCTGTACGAGTCCCTGGTCTACCGGGACGAAAACTACGAACTCAAACCACTGCTGGCCACCAAGGTCACGCCGTCTCCCGATGCCCTGGTGTGGACGGTGGATCTGCGTCCCGACGTCCTGTTCCATGACGGCCGGCCGGTAACCGGAAAGGACGTAGCCGCAAGCTTCAAGCGGATCATCAACCCGGATGATCCCAAGAGCGGCGCTGCAGCCCTGGCCATCCTCGACGACGTGGTCATCATTGACGACCATCGGGTGGAATTCCGGCTGAACAGTCCCAACGCGGCGTTCGACGATGCACTGGGCCAGTACACACTGGGAATTGTCCCCGCGGACTACGACCCGGCCAATCCGGTGGGCACAGGGCCGTTCAAATACAAGTCCTTCGCGCCCGGACGCAACAGCGTCTTCGTGCGCAACGAGCACTACTGGCGGGACAACGAGCCCTACCTGGACGAACTGGAAATCCTGAACTTCAGCGACGAAGACGCCCTGATCAACGCGCTGCTCTCAACCCAGGTGGATGCCATTGGCCAGATCCCGCTGGCATTACTGGAGGTCATCGACGCCGATCCGCGGATCAGCATCCTGCAGTCGGAGACGGGCGCGTGGATGCCTTTCACCATGCGGGTGGACAGGCCGCCTTTCGACGATAACCGGGTCCGTGAGGCATTCCGGCTGGTGGTTGACCGCCAGCAGATGATCGAGCAGGTACTCAGCGGCAACGGCAGCCTCGGTAACGACATGTACTCTCCCTTCGACCCGGGATATCCCTCCCATCTGCCACAGCGCGTCCAGGATATTGCCCGCGCCAAGGAACTTCTCGCCGACGCGGGCTATCCGGACGGGCTCACGGTCGAATTGGTGACCGCGCCCATCCAGTCCGGCGCCGTGGAAGCCGCGCAGGTCTTCGCCCAGCAGGCGGCCGCGGCCGGCATCACCGTGAAGATCCGGCAAGTGGATGTCACCACGTTTTTCGGGGACAGCTACCTGCAGTGGGACTTCGCCCAGGACTTCTACTACACCCGAAATTACCTGCCGCAGGTCAACGCCAGCACGCTGCCCACCTCGCCCTTTAATGAGACCCATTGGGACCATCCCGAGTTCACCGCCCTGGTGAAGAAGGCAACGGGCACCGTGGACCCGCAGGAACGCAACGCGCTCATCGCCCAGGCCATGGAGATCGAATACAACGAGGGCGGCTACATCATCTGGGGCCACGCCAACCAGGCAGATGCGTACCAGCAGTATGTTGCCGGCCTGGTGCCGAACCGCACCGGTCTGGCCCTCTCAGGATTCGAATTCCGCCGCGTCTGGCTAGGAGGCAACGCGTCATGACCCCGATCATCCTTCGCAGGCTGGGCACCAGTGTGCTCATCCTGCTCGCCGTATCCATACTCGTCTTCGTCGCAACCCTGCTGTTGCCCGGTGATCCCGCGCAGGCGATTCTGGGCCAGCAGGCCACGCCGGAACGGCTCGCCGCCCTGCGCGAGCAGATGAACCTCAACGACCCCGCATGGCAGCGGTACCTGTCCTGGCTCGGCGGCCTGGTCACCGGCGACTTTGGTGTCTCCGCAGCGTCCGGCGGGCCGGTCACGGACCTGCTCGGGGAACGTATCGGCGCCTCGCTGGTCCTGTTGGCCGCAGCCGGACTCATCAGCATCCCCGTGGGCCTTCTCGTGGGGACCTACAGCGCCCTTCGCCAGGGCCGCACCGGAGACCACGTGGTCACCGGCACGAGCCTGGTTCTGGCGGCCCTGCCCGAGTTCGTCATCGGCATCGCGCTGATCACGCTCTTCTCCACTACGGTGTTCGCCATCCTGCCGTCGGTCACCATGGCTCCGCCCGGAGAACCCGTCTGGAATTATCCGCTCCAACTGGTCCTGCCCACTATGACCCTGGTCCTGATGGTTACGCCCTACATCGCCCGGATGATGCGTGCGACCATGATGGAGGTCCTCGACTCCGGCTACGTGGAGATGGCCCGGTTGAAGGGCGTTCCCGAGCGGCAGGTCATCCTGCGCCACGCCCTGCCGCACGCGCTCTCCCCCGTGGCCCAGGTGATCGCCATCCAGCTGGCGTGGATGGCCGGCGGAGTTGTGGTCGTGGAGTTCCTCTTCCGCTACCCCGGCATCGGGCAGGCATTGGTAGACGCGGTCACCAACCGGGACGTCCAGGTGGTTCAGGTGCTCTCCATCCTGATCGCCGCGGTGTACATCGTCGTGAACCTGCTGGCCGACGTCGTCGGTATTCTCACCAACCCGAAACTACGGACAGGGGGCGCGCGATGAGCGTCATTGATACACCCCAGGCCATTGCCCGCGAAGTAGAAACCCCGCCCGGCCTCCTCCGCCGGCTGTTCCGTCAGCGGCAGGCAAAGATCGGCGTCGCGCTGACCGCCGCCGTCGTGCTCTTGGCCCTCCTCGGCCCGCTGCTGCTGCCCTGGGCTACGGGCCACACCAGCACGGAGTTCACCGGCCGCCCGTTCCAGCCCGACGGGGTCTTCGGCACCGACAATCTGGGCCGCGATGTCCTCTCCCGTTTCCTCGACGGTGGGCTGCGGTTGCTCACGTACGCCGGCCTGGCTACCCTGCTCGGCATGTCGCTGGGCGTGCTGGCAGGCATGACCGCCGCCTATCAGGGCGGCCGCGTAGACAGCATCATCATGCGGACCAACGATGTCTTGCTGGCCCTGCCGCAGCTGGTCTTTGCGCTGCTGGCCATCACCGTCCTCGGTCCGCAGGGGTGGGTACTGGTGGCGGTCATCGGTATCACGCACGCGCCCCGGATTGCCCGGGTCACGCGTTCGGCGACGGTGGATGTGATCACCGAGGACTTCATCCGGGCCGCCGAAATGTATGCCGTGCCGAAATGGAAAATCCTGGCCCAGGACGTACTGCCCAACATCACCGGTCCACTGATGGTGGAGCTCGGCCTCCGGATGACGTACTCCATTGGGGCGGTAGCCTCGCTCTCCTTCCTCGGACTGGGCATGCAACCGCCCACCGCGGACTGGGGCCTGATGATCAATGAGAACCGGATTGCACTGGTGCTCGAGCCTTGGGGCGTGCTGCTGCCGGTGCTGGCCATTGCCGTGCTCACCGTGGGCACCAACCTCATAACCGATTCCTTGGCCCGCGCCGCGGCCAACTCCAGCGTGGGAGCAAGCAAATGAGCACTTCGGTCCGGGAAGACACAACAATAACGATGCCCGTCCTCAGCGCGGAGGAATTGCGGATCGCCACCACCTCGGGCGACGAAATCCTGCATGGGGTGTCCTTCGAGCTTCGCCCCGGTAAGGTCCTGGCCCTGGTGGGGGAATCCGGGTCCGGCAAAACAACTGCGGGACTGGCCTGTATGGGCCACTTCCGCCAAGGACTGGTCAACACAGGTGGAACCGTCCGGCTCGCCGGCGCCGCTGAGACAGTCCTGGACGGAAATATCCTCGATCTGCCTGAGTCCGCCCGCCGGAAACTGCGTGGAGGTGCCATTTCCTATGTCCCGCAGGACCCCGCACTCTCCCTCAATCCGGCCATGCGGATCGGCGACCAGATCCTCGAGGTACTGCAGGTCCACGGCTACGGCTCCTCAGAGGCGGACCGGCGCACGCGCACCGCCGAGGTGTTGGCGGAGGTAGGCCTGGAAAACGATGTGTCCTACCAACGCCGGTATCCCCACCAGCTCTCCGGCGGGCAGCAACAGCGGGTTGGCATTGCCATGGCATTCGCTTGCCGGCCCGCTGTGATGGTGCTGGACGAACCGACCACGGGACTGGACGTCACTACGCAGGCTTTGGTCCTGGCCACCATCGCCCAGTTAGCCGAGCGGCACAACGTTGCCGGGCTCTACATCACCCATGACCTGGCGGTGGTAGCCAAGATAGCGGACGACGTCGTTGTCATGCTCTCCGGCGAGGTGGTGGAGAAGGGACCCACGTCCCAGGTGCTCTACCAACCACAGCACGCGTATACCCGCAAGCTGCTCGCGTCGGTGCCGGATCTGGCCGGTAAACGGCGGCTGGGCCGGGTTGCGGCCATCACCGGCGAGCAGCCCGTGGTGGACCGGCAATTTACTGAAGCCCGCCCTGCCCAGGCGGCACCTGCCGCGCGGGAGCGGACGCTGCTGGAGGTTGCGGACCTGCGGCTGGCGTACGGCAGCAACCAGGTATTGGACGGCATCAGCTTCACACTGGGCCAGGGCGAATCCATGATGCTGCTCGGCGAATCCGGGTCCGGCAAGACAACGCTCTCACGCTGCGTCGCCGGACTGAATGACGACTACGCAGGCAGCGTGCGTCTGAACGGCGGTGCTCTTGCGGCGGGCACCCGCGCACGCACTGCAGAGCAGCGACAGAGCATCCAGTATGTGTTCCAGAGCCCGTTCTCCTCACTGAATCCGCGCCGTACCATCTGCGAATCCGTAGAGATGCCCCTGCAGATGTCGGGCAAAATGGGCCGCAAAGAACGACGGCGGCGGGTACGGGAAGCGCTCGACCAGGTCCGCCTCGGCGAAAGCTACCTGGACCGCCGCCCGCGCGACCTCAGCGGTGGCGAACGCCAGCGTGCAGCCATCGCCCGGGCCCTGGTCAATGCACCGTCCCTGCTGGTCTGCGACGAAGTCACCTCGGCACTCGATGTGTCCGTCCAGGCGTCCATCATCGACCTGCTGCGCAGCCTGCAGCACGAATCCGGCATGTCCATGCTCTTCGTCACCCACAACATCGCGCTGGCCCGCCATATCTCGCAACGGATGGCCGTCCTGCAAAACGGCCGGCTGGTCGAGCTGGGTTCCACGGACACCGTGATGAAAAATCCGCAACACAGCTACACCCGCGAACTGCTGGCCAACGTCCCGACCTTCTAAGGATCACTGTGGAAATACCTTTTGAGAGCAATAACGACGGCGGACTGGCCGCCGACGGCTTCGAACGGCTGCAGGAAACGTTCGGCCGCCACCTGCAACGCTCGCAAGGAGGCATGGCGTTCTGCGTCTACCGGGACGGCGAACCCCTGGCGCGCTTCTACGGCGGCAGCACGATAAAACGCGGCGTGCCCAGCGCGGCCGCGGAGGAGCTCTGGAGCCCCAAGACCCTCGCAGTCATGTTCTCCGGCACCAAGGGCGTGGTCGCAACCGTCGCGGCGATCCTCGTGGACCGCGGGCAGTTCGATGTGCGCCGTCCGGTGGCCGATTACTGGCCGGAGTTTGCAGCCGGAGGCAAGCAGGACGTGCGCGTGTACCACCTGCTCAACCACACCGTGGGGCTCCCCTACGTGGATCCGGAGCCGCTTGGAGAAGAAAGCCAGTACGACAACGCCGGAAACGCGGCTGCCCTGGCCGCGCAGACCCCGTTGTGGGAGCCGGGCAGCAAGGTTGCCTATCACGCCACAACCTACGGCTATCTCATGTCGGAGCTGCTCCAGCGGGCCACGGGCAAGAGCGTTGGGGAGCTGATTTCCGAACTCATCAGCGCCCCCTTGGGACTGGATATCTACCTCGGGTTGCCCGAGGAACTCGACCCCAGGCTCGCCACCATTTTCCGCTCCGAAAGCTATGCCATCAGCACGTATCTTCAGGACCCGGAACGCCGCAGGATCGTCGATCGGATGTACAGGAACCTGCTCGCCGAGGACAAGGATCCGTTTAATAGCGTGGCCATGCGCCGCGGACAGCTGGCCGCCGGCGGCGGTATCGCCACCGCCGACGCGATGGCAAACCTGTACTCCCGTCTGGCAAGTCCTGAAGGTGATCTGGTGTCCGCCGAGGCGCTGCGGGATGCCACCCGGACGTGGTCCGAGGGAGTGGATGCCATTAACGACCGGCCGCTGCGGTTCGGCCTCGGTTATGAGCTGGCAGATCCCATTGGGACCTATGGGCCGGTGGCCCCTGCCTTCGGACATTCCGGAGCGGGCGGCGGGCTGCATGGCGCCTGGCCGGACAAGAACGTCGGGTTCTCCTTCCTGACCAACGAGATGTTGGCCGAGAATCAGGACACCAGAGTTAAGGACCTCCTGAAGGAGCTGGCACAGCTGGTCTGAAGTTAAGGGCTAGCTCGCGCCTTCTGTGGAAAACGCGCGGCGAAACTCAGTCTGGACGGACGACGGTGAGGCAGAAGGGATGTCCGACGGGATCGACCAGCACCCGCCAATGGTGAGGAGCGGGCTGGTGCTCCGCCTCCGTGGCGCCCAGCGCGACAGCACTCTCGACGGCGGGCTCCAGTTCGTTGACGGCAATGTCCAGGTGGAACTGCTGGTGTTGCGGACCTTTCGGCTAGGAGGGCGGAATATAGCTGTCGACGCGCATCAGTGTGAGCATGGGGCCTGCGCCGGAGAGTGCAACGACGCCGCGGTCCGGAGTGGCGAATGCTTCCTCAAGGCCCAGCAGGCGCGAGTAGAAGGTTGCGAGTTGGTCGGTGTCCGGGCAGTCCAGCGAGATGGATGCCAGTTGTCCTACGCGTTCTGTCATGACGACAAGTTAGCAGGCTGGGTTCGCGAAATCCTCGCTAGAGTTGGAGCAGCGCTTCGCCGCGGAATCCGGCGGCGGCTCCGGTAGTGGGTCCGAAAGCGAGGCAGGAATGAACAAGCGGGCCAGCATGAACCGCGTGGAAGCGGTCCGCCTGGATCCTGCACTCCGGCCGGTGCTGTGGGTCGCGATCCTGGCCTCGTTCGTAGCATTTCTGGACGGCGCGATTATTAACGTTGCGCTGCCCGCGATGACGGACGATCTGGGCGGTGGGCTGGCCCTGCAGCAGTGGGTTGTCGATTCTTACCTCTTGACCCTCGGCGCCCTCATCCTCATTGCGGGCTCCTTGTCCGACGGGTTCGGCAGGATCCGCATACTGCGGCTGGGCCTGGTCCTGTTCGGATTGGCGTCCCTGGCCTGCGCGCTGGCGCCGACCGGCGTCGTGCTGATTGCAGCGCGTGCCGTCCAAGGTGTCGGCGGCGCCTTGCTCGTGCCCAGCTCCCTGGCGCTGATCATGTCCGCCTACCGAGGTGCCGCCCGGGGCCACGCCATCGGGCTCTGGACCGGCTGGACCGGGACCTCCGCCATCGCGGGGCCATTGCTCGGTGGACTCCTGGTGGACGTGCTGAACTGGCGCTGGATCTTTGCCATCAACGTACTTCCGATTGCCGTCACCTTGTTGATTCTCGGCCGGCTCAAGGAACCGTCTTCGGTGCCGAGCCGCCCGCCGCTGGATGTGGTTGGCGCCGCGCTGGCCGCGGTCGGGCTTGCCGGGATCGTCTTCTCACTGATCGAGCAGCAACGGCTGGGCTGGAGCCATCCCGGTGTCGCAGGTTCCCTGGCCCTAGGGGTGGCGTCCTTTGTTGTCTTCCTCTGGTGGGAAAACCGCACCGCGCATCCGATGATGCCGCTGCGGTTGTTCCGGATCCGCAACTTCGGCATCGGCAACATCGCCACGGCGTTCATCTATGCCGCGTTATCGCTGGGGATGCTGATGGTAGTCCTGTTCCTTCAGCAGGTGGCAGGGTTCTCCGCCACCCAAGCTGGGTTGGCCACCCTCCCCGTCGCCCTGCTGATGCTGCTGCTGTCCGGAACCTTCGGCGGCCTGGCCGCGAGATTCGGCCCGCGAGTCTTTATGGCGGTGGGGCCCCTAATGATCGGTATCGGATACCTGCTGATGACAGCAGCGCGCATGCCCGTGAATTTCTGGACACAGTTGCTGCCCGGTCTGCTCGTATGCGGGGTGGGCCTTGCCATCACGGTTGCCCCTCTGACCGCAGGGATCCTCTCGGCGGTAGGTCCAGTAGAGAGCGGAATAGGTTCTGCCATCAACAACGCGGTCTCACGCATCGCCGGGCTGATCGCCGTGGCGTTAGCCGGCGTCATTCTCGGGGGCGTGCTCGACGACGCCGGCTTCCGCCGGGTACTCGTGGTCGTCGCCGTCGTCGCCATTGCCGGAGGGCTCGTCTCGGCGTTGGGCATCCGCAACCTTCCGTTAGAGGCCAGGTAGGTCTTGCGGACCTACCAGGAGAGCATCTTCTGCGCGCAGGCGATGTTGGAATTCCCACGGTGAGCTTGGCGGGATCCAGTATGTCGGACTCGTTGGGGGCGAAGATCGTCAGGTCTGCGGGTGGGATCAGACGACCTGTCCATCTTTGCCTAGGAAAATGCGCGCTGTAATTCTCTCACGACCGTTGACATTCTCAACGAATCTTGGTTCACTTGTGATTCAGCACACAGGACTTGTCGCATTTGCCCGGAACAATAGGCGGCAGTTTTCTGTTTGATCGACGCTATAACTGATGTCTAACAGTAACGACTCCTAGAAAGCGCAACCATGATGCGGAAAGCACTGAAGATTTCCCTCGCCGCCATTGCTGTCGGCACCCTGGTCGCAAGTTGTGGCCAAAGCCCGAATGCCAGGGGCAGCGACGACTCGTCCGATATCCAGGAACTCGTCTTTGCGGCGGTTCCCAGTGAGGAAAGCCAAGAGCTGGAGGAGTCCTTCGCGCCCGTCATCAAGGCACTGGAAAAGGAAACGGGTTTGCCCGTCCGGTTCGAAGCCGTCAGCAGCAATGCGGGCGTCGTCGAGGCCCAGGTGGCCGAGCGCGTGGACATCGCTGTCTACGGAGCCTTCAGCTACTATCTGGCCAGCGGCGTTGCGAACGTGACCCCGGTTGCTGTCGACCAGCGTGTGCCTGGCGGCGAATCCGGCGTCGAGTCCTATGGAATTGTCCGGAGCGACACTCCGGCAATCGCCGGCCTCGAGGATGCACAAGGCAAGAATGTTTGCTTCACCGATCCCGCTTCCTCCACTGGCTACCTCTCTCCTTCGGCCGGCCTTATTGAGGCAGGCATTGACGTCGAAAGCGACGTCGAAGCGATATTCGCCGGCGGTCATGACACTGCCGTGACATCGCTCCTGGCAGGAGACTGCGATGTTGCCTTCGCCGCCGCCACGTTCGTCGATGAACTGCTCCCGGCGCGTGGAGCGCTCAAGCCCGAAGAGGTAAACAAGATCTGGACCTCGCCCGTCATCCCCGGTCCGCCGGTGGTGGTGGGTGACTGGCTGCCGGAGGAACTGCAGACAAAGATCACCACAGCGCTGACGAAGTACGACGCCGTAACCGCCGCGGAAAACGGGTTCTGCGAAGGTGCGGAAACGGAAGCGCCGGAAACCTGGGGCGAATTTGCCGGCAAGCCTTCCTGCGTCTGGGGCGGAACGGCTGCGTTCGCTTTTGTCCCCACCAACGATGAAGCCTACGAGCCGATCCGCGAGATCTGCGAGGTCACGAAGGCCGAGGTCTGCACGGCGGAAGAGCAGTGACCGGCGTCCACGCCGCAACCACAACCCGAGGATCACGCATGCTGAACGTACACACCACCCCAACGCCCGCGCCGCAGGGACAGAGGGAACCGAGCATCAATCTGCGGAAGGTAGCCAAGAGTTTCGCGGGCAACCATGTTCTGACAGACGTCAGCCTCTCGGCCTCTCCCGGTGAGTTTGTGGCGCTCGTGGGACCATCCGGGGCGGGCAAGTCAACCCTCCTGCGCCTCATCAACGGCATCCACCATCCCGATACCGGGAAGGTGAGCGTCCTCGGCACCACACCCAGCGAATGCAGCCGGAAGGAGCTCCAAGCCCTGCGCACCAAGATCGGTTTTGTGTTTCAACAGTTCGGTCTGGTGGGACGACTGACCGCCTTGGAGAACGTGCTCATGGGTACGCTGGGACGGCTGAAATTGCCGCGCTACGGGATCTCCACCTATCCACAAAGTCTCCGCATACAGGCGGCTGAGCACTTGGAACGCGTCGGCCTGCTCGACCAACGGTTCCAGCGCTGCGACACCCTCTCAGGCGGGCAGCAACAGCGGGTGGCCATCGCCCGAACCCTGATGCAGGAAGCAGAAATTGTCCTCGCGGATGAACCTGTTGCGTCCTTGGACCCTGCTGCCAGCTTGTCCGTGCTGTCCATGCTCAAGCGAATCAGTGCCGAGGATGGTTTCACGGTGGTGTGCAGCCTGCACCAGGTGGACCTCGCCCTGCAGGTCTCTGACCGGATCGTTGCCCTCAAGAACGGGTCGATGATGATGGATCAGCCAACGGCCGAGACCACGGAGGAAATGATCCGCAACGTCTATGCCTCCGACTCCACGGTTGGGGACGGCAATGCCTAGCGACATCCTGGATTCCCCGGTCATGAACGGGATGCCCGTTCCGCCGCGGCAGTTGCGGCCACGCAGGAGCGTCGCGGTCGGGGTCATCCCCATTGTTTATGTTGGAGCATCCCTCTTCGGCCTCTGGTGGATGGGCGTCTCCCCTTCCTCCTTGCAAGATGGATTCGGCGACATCGGACGGCTGCTCTCCCGTATGGTTCCGCCCACCACAGGGCCAATCCCGGATCTGCTCACCCTGCTGGTCCAGACACTTCTGATTGCCATCGCAGGCACGGGACTGGCTACCCTTGCTTCCATTCCACTGGCCGCCGCGGCATCGAGTAGATTCACGGGGCCGCGGCCCCTGCAATGGGCGGCCCGCCTGGTTATCGTCCTCACGCGGGCTGTGCCGACCCTGATCTTCGCCATCATCTTCGTCCGTATCTTCGGCCTCGGACCGATGGCCGGCGGCCTCGCCGTGGCCTTCCACTCGGTGGGAATGATCGGCAAACTGATGACCGATATCTTTGAGGAACAGGACCGCACGGCTTCCGAAGCCGTCAGTGCCACCGGCGCATCGCGGCTGCGGACTTTCGTCGCCACCACGTTCTCCCGCGCGCTGCCGTCCATCACCGGCGTCGTTCTTTATCGGCTGGACATCAACGTCCGCGCCTCGGCCATCCTCGGCATCGTCGGAGCCGGCGGCATCGGTGTTGCACTGCAGACCGCGATCGGCAGCCTAAATTACCCCCGCGCGGCCGGCATCGTGCTCGTCATCATCGCTGTGCTGCTCATTCTGGAAGTCGTGTCGGTCCGGTTGCAGGTAAAACTTTCCGAACACGCCCGGGAGAACAGCCATTCCCAGCTCTTTGTGCCCGGCCGTGCCGTTCATCAGCCCGGCTGGGACCGCGCTCGGGTCACGCGCACCGTGCTCGGCTCGACTGCGCTGCTGGTTTTCATCTACGCAATCTGGTCGCTTGAAGCAGATCTGGAGCGAATCTCGCGGTCCCTACCGTCCGCCGTCGAACTTGTCGCCGGCATGTTCCCGCCGGAGTTCTCCGGGGCCATATTCCTTGGGGTCTTCGAGAGTGTTTTGATGGCGGTGACAGCCACCACCGTGGGTGTCCTAATAGGCCTGGTCATCGCGGTACTGTCTACGGATCTACTGGTGCGCATAACCCCCTTGGCTGTTGGACTGCGTGGGCTGACTGTCCTCATGCGGGGTATCCCGGACATCATCTATGCACTGATCTTCGTGGCCGCCCTCGGTCTCGGCCCGTTCGCAGGATTCCTCGCGCTGTCCATTTCCTGTACCGCCCTGGCGGCGAAGTTCTTCACCGACTCGTTGCAGAACCTCAATCCCGCGCCGCTCAAAGCATTGGAGGCTACGGGAGCCAACAGGCTGCAGGTTTTCATCAGCGGCGTCTGGCCGCAATTTGTGCCGTCCTTCCTGGGCAACAGCCTCTTCACTTCCGACCTCGCGCTCCGCGAGTCCGCGGTGCTGGGCATTGTCGGGGCCGGCGGCATCGGCTTCCTGCTCCACGAATCAGTGGCGACACTCAGCTACGAAACAACCAGTGCCATCCTCATCTCCCTGATTGTGGTGGTCCTCGCCATCGAATCCGCCGCACGGTGGATCCGCAGCCGAGTGCTCTAATGACGCGCCCCACTTCAGCAGACACGAAAGGCCCAACAGTGACCGCAGAAACCCAGGCGGTAGGAACTTGTCCCTTCCGCCAGTCAGAATGGGATCCGACCGCCGAGGAGACTTTCGGCAGCGCGCACCAAGACTACGCCCAGCTCCGCCAGACGAATCCATTCCCCTGGAGCAATGCGTACGGAGGGTTTTGGTCGGCGATGACGTACGACGATGTCGTGCAGGTTACGCGCGACTCGGAAACGTTCATCACTTCGGTCCAGAACGTGGTTCCGCACGTACCGCGCTCCAGCCGGCGTCCACCGCTGCACTTCGATCCGCCGGAACACGACGCTTACCGCGCGATCATCGACCCGGTCCTCCGGCGGTCAGCCGTGCGGAACCATGAACAGGCTTTCCGGCGCAGTGCCCGGGAACTCGTGGCCAACCTGTTGGCGAGCGAAGACCCGGATTACTGCCGCGATTTCGCCATGCCATACGTTGCGGACTGTTTTGCGGCATTCCTCGGAGTCCCCTCCGAGCTGGCTGTCCGCGTCCGGGAGATCGGTGTCCGCTACTCCTTCGCCATCCAAGACATGGACGACGCCGTTATTGGCGAGGCCAGTGCCGAGCTGTACGAAATTGCAGAGCAAATCTACCGGGACAGGATCTCTACCAGCGCCGACCCGGCAACGGATCTGGCTGCCGGACTCCATTTGGCTGCGCTCGACCCGAATAACCACATCACAGAACTATCGGCCATCGCCACCATCCGCCAGATGATCGTCGCCGGTATGGGTGCCCCGCAAGCAGTTCTGGGCAGTTGCATAGTCCATCTGGCGCAGCACCCCGGGCTGCAGGAGCATCTCCGCACCCATCCCGAGGAGCTTCCTGCCGCGATCGAAGAGTTCCTGCGCCTCTACGCCCCTTACCGGGTGTTTGCCCGCACGGCAACGAGGGACGTGCAACTCTCGGGCCGCGAGATCGCTGCGGGTGAACCCATAGCGCTGATCTTCCCCTCTGCCAACAGGGACGAAACCGTGTTTGAACATCCGGACGAATTCATCCTGAAGCGTCCGGCTAACCGGCATCTGGCCTTCGGCCGCGGCGCCCACCGCTGCCCTGCCGCTTCGATGGGCCGCACAGAACTGCTGATCGCACTCGAAGCGCTCCTGTCGGCGACCGCATCCTTTAGATTGGCAGGAGACGTGGAGATGATGAACTGGCTGGAGTACGGCCCGCGCAGTGTTCCGTTGCACTTGGAGTCCGGCCAGAAGGCCGGTGACATAATCTCCCTATGACTGCAGAAGCCGAGCCCAGCCTGCCGCGCTTCCAGCAGGGCGCACGTCCGCAACGTCTGCTGACGACGCTTCTGGGCGACTATTGGTTCGCCCGCCGGGAGCACATTCCCTCGGCCGCGCTGGTGCAACTGATGGCCGAATTTGGCATCACGGCGGCCGGGGCACGTGCGGCTATCCAGCGCCTGGCCCAGCGCGGCTTTCTGGTATCGGCGAAGAATGGACGAGAGACGGCGTATGCCGTAACTCCCCGCAGCCGCGAGGCTTTGGACCAGCATGTCCAGTACATCTTTGCCCCTCCTGCATCCGATTCGTGGGACGGCACCTGGACTATCGTTGCTTATTCAGTTCCCGAGGAGGAGAAGGCCGCTCGCAGGACGTTCCGGGAAGGGCTCCGTGCGGCACATTTCGGATACCTGTATGACGCACTCTGGATCCGGCCCGGCCACCACGTTGAAGCGGCTCAGCATCTGGGCGAAGCCACCGGAATCACTCAATTGACGGTCTTTAGCGCCGCCGAGGTCCCGGGTGCTGCAGAGGAAAGAATGGTCGAAACAGCCTTCGAGTTGGGGCCGGTCCGGGATGCCTATACTGCCTTCATCAAGCGCTGGGAACCTGGCGGCGCCGCTCCGGCCGCCGATGGCGCAAACGCCCAGGGTGCCCTGCTCGTCAGAACCCGGTTGATGAGTGAGTGGCGTGCCCTGGTGGGCATCGATCCGCAACTGCCGCGTCAGCTGCTGGGCAAAGACTGGCCGGGGACCCGGGCATACGAATGCTGCGCTGCCCTCTACGACTCCCTGGGACCCGAGGCGGAAGCAAGGTTTCGACGGATCATAGCGGCCAATGATCCCAACCTCGCCGGCCTCGTCAACCACCATACCTTTGCCAACTGGGCGTCCTTGGTCACCACCAACTAGCTCTTACCCTGATCGGCCTTGACTCCCATCCTGACAGAATAGGCCACAGTTCCTTGTTTGCTCGCGACACAATCTGTCTTCAAAATTGAAGGCACGAAAGGAATCTGCGCATGATCCCCCTACGAATCGCTGCCGCGCTGTCGGCAGCATCACTCCTCCCCTTCCCCTTATTGATGGCACCTGCGGAAGCGGCCGCAAGCGCAGCGGACTCCAGCACCGACGTCGTACGTGGAAGTCTGCCGAGCGGCGGCCGCTACGTGATCGAAACGCCCGCCGACTGGAACGGGACGCTCTTGGTCTGGAGCCCCGGATACATCGGTGGCGCCGCCGGTGGAGAAGCCGCCGGTGGCCCTTCGGGTGCGATCCATGACTGGCTGCTCGACGAGGGTTATGCCCTTGCCGGGTCGAAGCCGACCACCAATGGGTGGGCGGTTGAAGACCTGCTGCGTGACCAGCGGGACACCGTTGATGCAGCCGAAGGGAAGCTCGGCCAGCCGGAGCATGTGGTCGCCTGGGGAAATTCAATGGGCGGCCTCACGTCCGCGGCCCTTCTCGAGGAATATCCAAGCGTGTTCGATGCCGGCCTGCCCATGTGCGGCTCAGTTGCCGGAGCCATTCCCATGTTGAACCAGGGCCTGGACGCCTCTTTCGTACTCAAGGCCCTTCTGGCCCCGAACGACAATCGGCTGGAGTTGGTCAACGTGACCAACGAGAGCGACCGCAGGGCAGCTTTCCAGGAGGTGCTCAACGAGGCCCAGCAAACCCCGGAGGGCCGGGCACGGATCTCGTTGGCGGCCTCGATGGCACAGCTTCCGACGTGGACGCAGGCCTCTGACCCGCGCCCGGACAGCAAGGATCTATCAGCACAGCAACTCCAGCAGTACAAGGCGTTCATGTTCGCTGTCGTCTCCCCAAGAGAGCCGCTGGAAGCGAGGGCTGGCGGGAACTTCTCCTGGAACACCGGCGTCGACTACTCCCGCCAGCTCAACCATTCAGGCACAGCAGAACTGGTGAAGGCACTGTACGCGGAATCAGGAGCGAATCTGGAGGATGATCTTGCACAGCTGGACGGCGCACCACGTATCAGCGCCGATCCCGCGGCGGTCCGCTACATGCAGACGAATGCCACCCCTACCGGGGAAATCCCGGTGCCAGTCCTGACCCTGCACGAAACCGGAGATACCGCACCGACGGTCACCCAGGCGCGCACCTATGAGGACCGAGTCCGCAGCAACGGCAAGAACAACCTCTTGCGCCAGGCCTTTGTCGATCGTCCCGGACACTGCGACTACACGGGAGCCGAGATCGCCGCAGCACTCACCACCGTCCAGCAGCGGCTCGACACCGGGACATGGCGCAACGCCGCCACTCCCGAAGCCCTGAACAAGCTCGCCGCCGAAATCACCGCCGATGCTCAGGTCGACCTGGGCAACGCCGAATTCGCAGACATTAAGCCCCACCGGATGGTTCGGGCGGAAGCGGAACAGCCGGCGGCTGCCAACCACGGAAAGGACGGACAGCTGTGAACAAGACTGCCCGCATGCTGTTGATTACCGCTCTGGCTGTACCGTTCACCTGCACGATGACAGCCGGGGTGGCGGACAGCAGCAGCATAAGCGAACAGGGACTCCTGCCCGACGGCACACTCTACTCGCTGATCCGACCGGTCGGATGGAACGGCACCACGATTGTTATGCCCGGGCGCGAGGAATTAACCGGAGACGTTCCCCGCTGGCTGGGCGAGCAGGGGTACGGGGTCATTGGCTATGAGCTCAGCGACAACTGGAACCTGGCTCAGGACAGGAGCAACGCTTCCTCCGCCGTCGATATCTTCAGCGAAACCGCCGGAATCCCTAACACGGTCATTCTCAGCGGCCGTTCCCAGGGCGGCCTTGTCACCAGAATTGTCACGGATGCCGCCCCGGCCTGGTTGGACGGGTCCGTTCCCATGTGCGGCGGCGGAGCAGGCGCGATCAGCATGTGGAACACGAAGCTGGACAGCGCCTTCGCCCTGCGGGAGCTGGTCGGCCCGGATTCGCAGATGAGCATAACCCGGATTCAGGATGAGCGCGGCGAACAAGCGGCCATGAATGGTCTGGTCTCCACGGCGTCAGCCACCAACCATGGGCAGGCGCGCATTGTCCTTGCTGCAGCGCTGAGCAAAATCCCCGCCGTCGATGCGGAAACAGGCGAGGACGTTCCCGCAGCGAATCTGGACAAACGGATCGCAGAATACACAGACGCAATGCCGTTAGCACTGGGCATTGGCGTTCGGGCAGGCTTCGAGCAAACGGTCGGCGGTTCGTTCTCCTGGAACCATGGTGTTGACTACCGGAAGGAACTCAAGGCTTCGGGTCGCTGGTCCGAGGTTCAACGCGCCTATCGTGAAGCCGGCGCTGACATGGAAGCCGATCTCCAGACGCTGGCAAATGCACCTCGTATCACCGCCGACCAGATTGCTGTCAGCACAGTGGAACGCTTGGCGACTTTCACGGGCAACCTCGAGGTGCCGGTCCTGTCGCTGCACACAACGGGAGATCCCGCGGGTGCCACTGCGGAGGAAGAGGCATATGCAGACTCAGTACGTGCAGCCGGGGACAACCACAATCTCCGTCAAACATTCGTCGGCGCGGACGGACACTGCACCTTCTCAACGGCTGAACAAATTACAGCCATCAAAACCGTGGCAGACCGCATAGAGAATGGCCATTGGGTCTCAACGTCTCCACGCTCTCTCGCTAGAACAGCCAAGGCGGCGCAGGAGGCGACAACGATCAAACTGGGAACAACTCGCTTCACGACGCCTCATCCGGCACTTCCCGGGCGTCCATGGGATGTGCGGAACTGGGACTCCTACGTTCCAGCTGAGTAAGCGTATAGACGTCGGCGACGGCTGTTATCTGCACTTTGAAGGGGCTGTGCCCGGTCTTGAAACCGAGTTCAGCCCCTTCGACATCTCACAATCCCGCTGTTTAGTCCGTCTCTGGACCGTTGCAGTAGAGGCAAGTGGCGTCTGTACAGCTTGCATCGTACGGACCGATGGCGTCCGCATTGAAGAAACGGGCCGGACCGTTGCTAGACGCCGAAGTGGTGATCAGAGTACTCGCCGTTGAGTTGCTCATGTGGGTGCCTTTCGCGCATTTGAATTGGGTGCTACTTCCATAGTCCAGCATGCCGGTGACCTCGCATCAGGTACAGCGATTGTTTTCGACGGGTACCGGTTAGGAAACCTGAACGGTGGGACGGCGACGGCGGTTGCTGCACGTCGCAGTGCCGCTGTTCCGAAGGTGCCGGCAGAGAGTCACGTTTCGACGGATTTGCTGCAGTTGCAACCCCTGCTACGGAGGTGTCAAGCATGACTATCATTCCCCATCGTCCGCTTCGCAACGAGGGCCGCAAGATCCTTGAGCGCGTCAAAAGCGGGGAGATCATCGACATGACCATCAAGGGCAAGGTGGCGGCGATGCTTATCCCGCCGCCGTCCTCACCCTTTGAACGGCTGTTGCTCCGGGGTGCCGTCCGTCCTGCCGCGTCTACGGGACCAGTGGACTTCACCCTGCTTGCCAGAACCCGGCTGGATTAAAACAGCGAGGACACACTCGACAATCTCCGAGGGGACCGCTAATCCTTGCGCCGGAGCGGCCGCAGGATCAGTCCGTCTCCGGGCCGTTGCAGTAGAGGCAGGTGAAATCTTCACAGCCTGCAGGGCCGTCGACCCCGACTCCAAAGGTGTCGATTAGAGTACTCGCCGTGGAGTTGCTCATGGGACTTGCTGCCTTTCGTGGCGTCGGGCGGCTGCTGTACTTCGCTGTGCAGCAGCCGCCCTGTTGGGTTGGTCAGGCCATGCCGCGGCGGAGCAATTGTCCGGCCGGGGTCTGGCTGTCTATCTGCTGTCCGCGCAGGTAGGTCTTGCGGACCACACCGGAGAGCGGTTTCTGCGCGTAGGCGGTGATGGGGTTCTTGTGGTGGAGCTTGGCCGGATCCACTACATAGGACTTGTCCGGGGCGAAGATGGACAGGTCGGCGTCGTACCCAAGCGCGAGCTTCCCCTTGGAGTTCAACCCTGCCAGTGCGGCCGGTTTGGTGGACATCCAGTCGATGACCTTGTCCAAGGTGATGCCGCGGCGGCGGGCCTCGGTCCAGATCAGCGACAGGCCGAGCTGGAGCGAGGAGACACCGCCCCAGGCGACGGCGAAGTCACCGTTCTCGAGGTCCTTCAGGTCCAGGGTGCTGGGCGAGTGGTCCGAGACGATGCAGTCGATCGTCCCGTCCAGCAGCCCCTGCCACAGCAGCTCGCGGTTGCCGGCCTCGCGGATGGGCGGGCAGCACTTGTACGCGGTGGCGCCGTTCGGGATCTCCTCCGAGATGAGCGTGAGGTAGTGCGGGCACGTCTCAGCGGTAATGCGGACGCCGTCGCGCTTTGCAGAGGCGATCATCGGCAGCGCGTCCGAGGAGGACAGGTGCAGCACGTGGGCGCGGGCGCCGGTCCAGCGGGCGCGTTCGATGACCTCGGCGATGGCGACGTTCTCGGCGCCGCGGGGTCGGGAGGCGAGGAACTTGTCGTAGTGGTCGCCCTCGGCGGTGGGCGCGCGGTCGATGGCGCGCGAGTCTTCCGCGTGCACGATCATGATGGAGTCGAAGGTCTTCAGGACGGCCATGTCCGATTCCATCTCGTCCACTTCCAGGTGCGGGAATTCGTCCACGCCGGAGTGGAGCAGGAAGCACTTGAAGCCGAAGACACCCTCGTCATGCAGGCCGCGCAGGTCGCCCTGGTTGCCGGGGATGGCGCCGCCCCAAAAGCCAACATCCACGAACGCCTGCTCGCGTGCCGCCGCCCGCTTCTGCTCGAGCGCGTCCACGTTGACGGTCGGCGGAATGGAGTTCAGCGGCATGTCGATGATGGTGGTGACGCCCCCGGCGGCGGCGGCACGGGTGGCGGAGGCGAAGCCTTCCCATTCGGTGCGGCCGGGCTCGTTGACGTGGACGTGGGTGTCCACGAGGCCAGGGAGCAGGACTTCCTCGGCGGAGAGCTCGATGACCTCCGCGCCTTCCAGGTTGTTGCCCAGCGGCTCGATGGCGACGATCTTTCCGTCCCGGATGCCGACTTCGCGGGCGACTTCGCCGGCGGTGGTCACGATCCGGTTGCCGCGGATGACCAGGTCATAGTCGGTGGCGGGTGCGGCGGGTGCGGAAGCGGGGCGGCTGATGGTTTCTGTCATGGTGGTTCTGCAATCCTGTGAGTAGTCGGGTAGGTAATCCGGGCTGCCAGTTAGGCTTGGCCGGCGAGCACCGGAACGGAGCTCAGCGGCCAGTTCTTGAAGGTTTTAGGCCGCGGCGGCGCATAGGTGCGGATTTTCGACGTCGTTAGTCCCATCCGAACCAAGGATTCCGCGATGGTGACGGCGGCAGCAACGCCGTCGACGACGGGCACTCCGGTCCGCGCGATCACGCGTTCGGTGAGGCCGGCCATTCCGCCGCAGCCGAGGCAGATGACTTCGGCTTTGTCCTGCGCGACGGCGATGGCTGCTTCCGCGACGATGGCGTTGACGGCCGCGTCCGGATCCTCCTCCAGGCCCAGGACCGACATGCCGCTGGCGCGGACGGAGGCACATCGGGCGTCGAGCCCGGCCAGCTTGAGCCGGTCCTCGATCAGCGGCACGGCGCGGTCAAGGGTGGTCACCACGGAGTACTTGTGGCCGAGGAACTGCGCGGTGCTCGCGGCGGCTTCGGTGATGTCGACGACCGGGACGTCCAGGATTTCCTGGAGCCCCTCGCGGCCGTGCTCGCCGTAGCCGGCCTGGATGACCGCGTCGAACGGTTCCGGATAATTGCGGACCGTTTCCATCACGGCGATGGCGGCCAGGTAGCTTTCGTAGTTGCCCTCCACCGAGTCCGCGCCGAAAAGCGGAGTCAGCGGGACGATCTCGGTGCCGGGCGAGGCCACGGCGGCGGCCTGCCGACCGATGGCTTCGGTCATGGACTCGGTGGTGTTCACATTCACGACGAGGATGCGCACAGTAATTCTCCTGCTGGATAGGGATTGGTCGTTGTTAGTGAACGCTGGCGACGGCGAGTGCTTCGCCGTCGACGTCACGGAAGCGTGACTTGCGGTCGGCCACGATCAGGTAGAACACCGCGGCCAGGCCGGCGCCGAAGAACCAGGAGAAGCCGGCGACCGCGCTGAAGACGGGTGCCAGAGCAATGACAATCGCGATGACGGCGGCCGGAACCAGCGCGATGATGGCCCGCGTGTTGACGCCGTTCTTGTAGTGGTACTCGCCGTTCCGGGCTTCCGTGTACAGGTGCGGCACGTTGATCTGCGCCTTGCGGATGATCCAGTAGTCGGCCATGATGACGCCGAAGATCGGACCGAGGATGGCGCCGAGGCCGCCCAGGAAGTACACGATCACGACCGGGTTGTTGTAGAGGTTCCACGGCAGGATGACCAGGCCGATGACGGCGCTGACAATGGCGGCCGAGCGGAAGTTCAGGCGGCGCGGGAAGAGGTTGGTGAACATGTAGATCGGTGCCACGAAGTTGGCCATCAGGTTCACCGCGACGGTGAGCACCAGCAGCGCGAGGCAGGCCAGCACCAGGAAGAAGGTGTTGGGGATGGTCTGCACGATGTCGGACGGGCTCTCGATGATCTGCCCGTTGATCTTGAACTGCGCACCGGCGAGTACGACGACGATGGCGCCGAAGAAGAGCATGTTCAACGGGATGCCGACGAAGTTGCCGCGGGTGATGGCCTTCTTGCTGGTGGCCGAGCGGGTGAAGTCGCAGAAGTTCAGGACGAACGTGCCGTAGATGGCGATCCACAGGGCGCCGCCTACGAAGATCTGCCGCCACATCTCGCCGCCGGTCAGGCTCTCGTTGGTGGAGAGGGCGATGGAGCCGCCGGCCTCGATGAACATCCAGACGGCGATGGCCAGCATGGTGACGAGGATGACGGGGCCGGCGAAGGCCTCGTACTTGCGGATCATTTCCATGCCGAAGCTGACGATGATGACCTGCAGGATCCAGAGCGCCACGAAGGAGATCCAGCCCAGGGTGGACATGCCGAGGAAGTTATTGGTATCCAGCGGTGCCAGTCCGGGGAACATGGCCGTCAGCATTACCCGCAGGACCACGGAGGCCAGGTAGGTCTGGACGCCGAACCAGGCGATGGCCACTCCGCCACGTGCGACGGCGGCAAGCTGCGCGCCGTGGATACCGAAGGCGATGCGGCTCATGACGGGGAAGGGAACACCTGTCTTCTCCCCCATGAAGCCCGAGAGGCTCAGGAGCAGGAAGAGAAGGACTGCGCCGACGAGGAATGCCAGCAGGATCTGCCACGCTCCCAGCCCCAGGGCGAAGAGTCCGATGGCGAAGGCGTAGTTGCCGAGGCTATGAACGTCATTAGCCCACAACGTGAAGATGTTGTAGGCCGACCACGTGCGGCCTGCCTTCTTGGTGGGTGCCAGATCCTCGTTGTAGAGGCGCGGGCTCAGGGGCAGTGCGGTCGACGTTGACCTCTGGTCCTGTAATGCAGTCATTTCTACCTGTTTTCATAGTGTGGAAAATTATTTTCAGGAATTGAAATAAGGTTAGGGGTGACACCAATCACAGTCAAGGATTCGGGGGGCCACGTCAACGCCCCTTCCGCGGGCCCCCGCGAGATCACGGGGTTGGTATGCCAATAAAGCCCAAAAGCGCGGTACTGCACGGCCGGAAAGCGGATTGACCCACCGCTCCCTAGGGGGTAGAGCAGACGCACGAACGGCGCCGAGCGGAACTTCGGACGGAAGATGGCAACCGCCGTCGCTGTTCACCAGATCGCTACCCAGGTACGCCACTTTCGCGCATGCAGAATGCCCGAAATTTTGTTTGACCGCGATCGACGGCGCCACTAGGATTTTGGGATCCCACGCCGCGATCCTTCAACGCGTTCCTGCGATCAGAGGCCGGATTCCTGCTCCCACCGCTTGGGCCCGCATAACAGTTTTGAAGTATCGAATGGAGAAACTATGAGTCGCGCAGATGGAGCTCCGGAGAAGGACAAGCCGCTCCGGGATACTGTGCGTGACGCGATCCGTTCGAGAATTTTCGAAGGCCGCTATATACCCGGCACCCCGCTGGTGGAGCGCGACCTCGCCGCGGAGTTCCATGTCTCCCGCCTTCCGGTCCGAGAGGCACTGCGGATGCTCCGCCAAGAAGGCCTGGTGAGCGACCGCGGATCCCGCGGCGCGGAAGTGAGCAGCCTGAGCGAGAAAGATGTCGAAGACCTCTTTGCCGTCCGGCACTCTCTGGAAGTACTGGCCTGCCGGCTCGCGGCGGTCCGCGCAACCGCCGAAGACCTTGACCGGCTGAAGGGCTATCTGGACGACGCCGAACGCCATTTCGCCCAGGGTTCACTGCTTGAAGCCCTCCGCACCAACAGCGGGTTCCATCAGCAAATCACGCGGATTGCAGACAACGACTTCCTGCGGACCGCACTGGAACCCCTGCAGGGGCGGATGAACTGGCTGCTCCGCTACGCCACCGACCTGCCCGAATTGATCAAGGAACACCGCGAACTCTGGGCAGCCATTGCCAGCGGCGATCCGGAGCAGGCAGCCGCACAGTCCGCACACCATGTGGAGAAGTACCACGATCAGTTCCCCGACGATTACCGCAAGGCCCTGCAGGAACAGCAGCGGCAGAACCCCTGAAGGTCCGGAAAACTTGACGCACCAGCCGACGCTGGATAAAGTCGCCCTACCGCGTAGCGAGAATTAGTTTCCACATGATGAAACATTGTTTCGGGGATTCATTGCTTGCCCACGGCACGCAGGCTTGGTGCGATTGCCCGGCGCGCATCCCAGACCACAGCGAAAGGACCCCGCATGAAACTTATGCGCATCGGCGAAGCCGGACAGGAAGTACCTGTCTTCGTCTCCACCGAGGGGCAGGCATACGACCTAAGGCCGGTGACTGCCGATATCGACGGGGCGTTCCTGGAAAACTGGACACACCGGCTGGGCGAACTGCCGCTTGAGGCCTTGGCGCCTATTGATACTGCCGGCCTGCGCATCGGTGCGCCCATTGCCCGGCCCGGCGCCGTGCTTGGTATTGGCCTGAACTACGCCGGCCACGCAGCCGAATCCGGCAACCCCATTCCCGAGCGGCCTATCGTCTTCTACAAGCACCCCAACACTGTGATCGGGCCAAACGACGACGTCGTCATCCCGCCGCGCGCCGAAAAGGTCGACTGGGAGGTGGAACTAGGCGTGGTGATTGGCCGGCGCGCCGGCTACCTCGCTTCTCCGGCAGATGCAGCTGCCTGCATTGCCGGCTACGTGCTGGTCAACGACATCTCGGAGCGCGAATTCCAGCTGGAGCACTCGGGGGCGCAGTGGACACTGGGTAAGTCGTGCCCCACATTCACTCCCGTCGGACCCTGGCTTGTCCCTGCAGCGGAAGTCCACGCGGCCGGTGATTCCGGCGTGCGCCTGCAGACCTGGGTCAACGGCAACCCGCGGCAGGACAGCTCCACCGCAGATATGGTTTTCGACGCCGTCGAGCTGGTTTACCGGCTGTCCCAGTACATGGTGCTCGAGCCCGGCAACCTTATTAACACAGGCACCCCGGAAGGCGTCGCCATGTCCGGACGCTTCCCCTATCTACAGGAGGGCGACACCCTAAAGCTTGCCGGTGGCATCCTGGGCGAGCAGGAGTCCAAGGTCCACCAGCATGAGCTTGTTGTGCCGAAGACCTAAGTCAGAGCGCACTTCTGATGCGCTGATTCCCTGATTCGGACGGTTCTTGGTTGAATAGGCAGGAACAGTTCTGGTTGGGGGAAAAGTGTCTGAACTTGGTCGCGTCTATTGGTCGCGGAAGCTATTGGGGTACGCCTGCATGGGCGTGTCATCGTGGCTGTTGGTATCCGTTTTCCTCGCCCTGCAGCGGCTCCAGGTGCCCGCTACGCCTACCGGCCCGGCAGATGTTCTACTTCAGTTGGCTGCACAAGTCACCCCGGTTGCGATTGCTTCCATGGTAGCGATTGCCGCATTCGGAGTGATCGGGGCGATCACAGCCGCACGGGATACCCGACGCCGCGATCCGGTGCGCCGTTTCACCCGGCAGCAGCGCCGCGATGGCATGGCCCGCGCCGGTGGAGTGTGCGAGTTGGAAGCCGCGCTCCGCCGTCGTTGTTCGCGTCCCGCGGAGCACGGCGACCATTTCTACCCATGGTCCCGGGGCGGTGCGACTTCGCTGCAGAATTTCGTGGCTGCTTGCGCCAACTGCAACCGAACGAAAGGGGCGCGCCTGCCCTCGCCCGGCCGCCAGCGGCGGCTGGAGCGCCGCCGTCGTGAGTATTTTCCACCGCCAAAGCCCCTTGCCGTCGGTGAACGGCGCTCGGTACGGAGCAACCTCTAACAAGCCGTATAACTGGACGAAAATGCCTTGATTCCCCTTCTGGCCGAGAGGAGAATTCATAGCGGGGATGCCTTTTTCGCGGAAGGAGCCTCGAAATGGCTTGGCATGTTGAAGGTACGTACTTCGAAAACTGCAATTGCAACATGGTTTGTCCGTGCTCGACTTCGGGCCTTACTGCCCCGGCCGACAACGAGCGCTGCAACGCAGCACTGGCTTTTCATGTAGATAGAGGGGACGTAGACGGGGTCGATGTCGGCGGTCTCAATGTCTGCATCGTTGGTGATGCGCCTGCACTCATGAGCGATGGCGGCTGGAAGCTTGGCATACTTCTGGACTCCGCGGCCTCTAAAGAACAGGCCGAGGCTCTCGGTGCAGTGTTCGGCGGCCAGGTGGGTGGCCCGATGGCAGATCTGGGTGCACTGGTTGGCGAAATGGCTGGCTCGCAGACTCTGGACATCACCTACTCCGACGACGGACGGCAGCACCAGGTCAAGATCGGCACTGCCGTCGACATGACGGTCGAGGACTTCGTCTCGCCTATGGATCCCACAGAGCAGGGAATAAGAATCAGCGGAGTGGGCTTCCCGGCAGACACCTTGGCGGCTGGTACGGCTAGTAAGGCACGCGTCGATGTGTTCGGGATGAGCTGGGACAATGCCGGCAAGAATTCCTTCTCAGCTCCCTTCGCCTGGTCAGCATAGAAGTACTACAGGCACCATTTTGGCCTGGTCCCATCCGGGCCTACTGGTGCTGATTGCTTGCGCCGTTTTCGCCTGGTACTTCACAATCATCGCTGCCGGAGACATGCCGGCAGGCCCCGGAACCATGGGGATCGGTCTGGCGGGTTTCCTCGCTGGCTGGACGCTCATGATGACCGCCATGATGCTCCCGGCTTTGGCCCCACTTCTATCCGCGTATCTTCGCTCGATTCGAACCGTGCAGAACGCGTGGGTCAGAGCTGCCCGCTCTTCTGCCCTGCTGATCGGCTACCTGCTGACCTGGATGTTGTTTGGCCTTTTTGCCTACGGGGCAGCTGAGCTGTTCGGGATCCTAGCGGCAGAGGTACCGGACACTGCCCCATGGATAGGAGCAGGTTTGCTCGTGTCAGCCGGGATCTACCAGCTGACTCCACTCAAGAATTTCTGCCTGCGGCACTGCCGTTCCCCGCTTGCATTCCTCCTCCATGTCTCCAGATACAAAGGCCCCCTCCGCGATGTCCGGGTGGGTTTGTACCACGGCACCTACTGCGTGGGGTGCTGCTGGGGCATGATGATCGTGCTGATCTTGGTGGGCACGATGAACTTGGCGTGGATGGCGGTTATCGCCGCGGCGATCCTGCTGGAAAAGACCTGGTCCCGTGGGACCGCTTTCAGCAAGATCACCGGCATTGCCTTGATTGTCTTCGCCCTGCTTGTTCCCGCGAATCCGGCTCTTTTGCCAGGGCTCTATCCGGCCCCCGGAATGTCGCAGAACATGGAACCGGACATCTCCCCCGACATGCCCGGCATGTAGCTGGATGCCGCTGATCGAAGCAAGCGATCAGAGGGGCATTGTCGCCGCCGGCGCTGCCAGCGGGCTGGATACGTGGTTCGTTTGCGCGGCCCGACGGGCGCGGCGATGGATGAAGTACTCGGCGACCGCAAGATTGATCACCCAGGCTGAACCGAGGAGCAGTGCGCGGGTCAGCACGTCGGCCGGGCCGACGAGGAGAAGCCAGGGGATGCTGACGAGTGCCTGGGTTCCCGCGGCGATACCAATGGCGTAGCCGCGGGCCATCCATGCGCCGTGCGCCGCAAAGTCCCGGCGGCGGATCGCGAGAATGCCCATGACAATGCTCGCCACCATGGCCGAGCCAAAGACCAACCGAAACACGAGCAAAAGCGTTCCGTCGCTGGCAGGAAGGTCATAGAAGACCGCCATCCAAAGACCGGACAAAGCAACGAGCAGGCCGGCGGGGACCAGAATCCGCCCGGCCATGCGGTGCCAGCTGGGCCTACCGTGCTTGCCGTGCTTGCCGCGACGGAGCGAGGAAACGAACTGGAAGGCCCCGACCAAGGAGTACACGATGGCGGCGGGAATATGGATCAGCACCGGGATGGGTGAGTCGAAGAACCTGTGGTTGGCCGGCGTCACCTCGGACCCGCCCGTCAGCTCTGCGAGGCGGGCTGTCCCGAAGAACACCGGGATGAGGCTCACGAAGATCAAGGCGGCGGGCACGAGCCAGCGGCCTCGGGCACTTCGAGGGGTGCTGGGGCTTTCCTTGGTTTCCGTCTCCATCACCACAGTCGCAGTCTTTCTGCTGGCGTTCATCTCAAATCCTTCGGTGAATGGGCCGGAGAAGCCGTCCGATTTTGCCTTCGGTGTACGGCGTACACTTGATGCAACTAAAGATAGGTGTACGGCGTACACTTGTCAAGAGAATTGGCTGCCTACAGTAAGGGGGTTCCAGATGGCTCAGCAGAAGGGAACGGTACGCCGCACTCCCCTGAGCCGGGAACGCGTCCTGAGTGCCGCCGTCGTTCTTGCGGATGAGTCAGGAGTCGAGTCGCTGAGCATGCGGAAGCTTGCCCAGGAGCTGGGCGTGGTGCCGATGGCGCTGTACAAGCACGTCGCGAACAAGGAAGAACTGCTGGACGGCATGGTCGACGTCATCGTTGGCGAAATCGATGCTGCGGCCAGTGGCGAGGACTGGAAGAGTGCGGTCCGGCAGCGGGTCCTCGCCGCGCGGCAGATCCTGCTCCGGCACCCGTGGGCACGTCGGGTGATCGAGTCGCGGACCAACAAGTCGCCAGTGGTGTTGGAGTATATGAACGCGATGATCGGGATGTTCCGGTCCGGCGGCTTCTCGGTGGATCTGACGCATCACGTAATGCACGCCATGGGCAGCCGGATGTGGGGCTTCACGCAGGAAGTGTTCGACGATTCCGGGAGTGCACCGGAGGAAATACCGCGAGCTGTCTTACACATGATGGCCGAGAAGTATCCGCATGTCATGGAGATCGCCATGAGAGCGGACCACGACGACGAATCGGTCGTCGGGCAGGGCTGCGACGACCAGTTCGAGTTCGAGTTTGCGCTGGATCTGCTGCTGGACGGATTCGAACGGCTGCATGAGCAAGGCTGGACGTCGCGCCGGGGCACGGTTCAGAGGTAGTCCGGCGCATCCTCGAGACCGAAGTACTCCTCCAGGGTGGCATCAGTGGTGGCGGGATCGCCGTCGTCGATCTTCTGCGCAAGCGCCGTTCCCACATAGCGGAGATGCCACGGCTCGTACGTGTAGCCGGTGATGCTTTGGGCACCATCCGGGTAGCGGATGATGAATCCGTAGTCGGGTCCGTATTCGGCGGCCCATTTTCCAACAGGAGTGTTGGCGAAGCAGGCCTGCAGTGCACAGGTCCCGCCGGGATTTCCGACGTCCATGGCCAGGCCTGTCTGGTGCTCGCTGTAGCCGGGACGCGCCGCCAACATGTCGGCCTTTTCCTGGCCGTATTGCCGCACATAGCTGTCATAGAGACTCGACTGCTGACTGTAGGAACGGTAGCCGCTGACCGGGACGACGGTCACGCCTTCGCTCTTGGCCGCGCGCGCAAATTTCTTGAACGCGTCGGCGGCTTCTGCATGCAATGGCACCCCCTGGATCTTGACCAGCCGTGACGGCACATAGGAGGCGGGATTCAACTGCCGGTGTTTATTGACCACCACTTGCAGGCTCGAGGCCGCATCAATCTCATAACCGTTGACCCGCGCCGCTGTCGCGGGCGGTGCTAGCAGGCCCAAGCAGACGATCATGGCCAGCATTACGCCGACAGCTCGTTTGACTGCACTTACCATGACGTTCCCCCAGCGAGTCAGAAACAGGTGACGGTGACTCTACTCCACCTGCAAGAGGGCCGTCCAGCATTAAGACACTGGCGGACGGGTCGCCAGGACTTGGGAACGAGCCCAGCCCACCACCGTGTCCAGCACCTTGGCATCGGTGCGCTCACGGATCTGCCGCTTGTAGTCGGTGAGCATGGGCGTCCGCGGATCCCTGCGGAGCAGGTGCGTCAGATCAGGAATGCACTTGGTCTCCACAGGCCCCGGCACCGCGCGGGCGATGATCTCCAGGTCGGCGGGGTTGACTTGCAGGTCCTTACCGCCGCTGATGGCCAGCACGGGCATGTCCAGTTGCTTGAGCAAAGGCAGCGGGTCGAACCGGAGGAACTCGCGCATCCAGCGGGCGTTCATCCGCCGGCCCTGCATCCGCAGCACATCCTGGTCCGAGGCGTGCAGCTTCACCATCGACTTCCGCTGCTGCTTCGCCAGATCGGTGCGCAGCAGTTTCAGCACAATCCGCGGGAAGGCGGGAAGTGCGCCGGCGATCTGCCCGGTCTGCCATTGCAATGTTTCCTCGCCGCTGTGGGCCGATGCTGAAAGCAGCACGACGCCGGCAACCTGCTCCCGCTTTCGTGCGGCCAATGCCGTGGCATGGAAGGCCCCTTCGCTGTGGCCTACCACGAAGACCGGCAGCTGCGGCGAGCGCTGGGCGACCAGGTCGAAGGCCGCATCCGCGTCGTCGTAATTATGCTGGAAGCCAGCGGCAAGGAAGGATCCCTCAGACGCGCCGACGCCCCGCTTGTCGTAGCCGAAAGCCGCGATGCCCTCGAGTGCCAGCGCTTCGGCCAGGTCGCGGGTGACGCCCAGCGGCATCCGGCGGTGGTCCGAGTTGCGGTCAACCTCACCGGATCCGGGCAGCAAAAGGGCGAGGCCCTTCACTGGTCCGGTTGCGGGCAGGGTCCACGTTCCGGCAAGGGTCAGACCGTCCGATAGGAAGGTGGCATCTTCCAGCACCGGCGCCGTGCTCTCGTCCAAGCCGGCTGCCTCCCGCACCTGCCGCGCGGCTTCTTCGGCATTCTCGACCTCGACGACGACGCGGCGGTACTTCTGGTCCTTCAACGTCAACTGCACGGCCGGCTTTCCCTGATGGACGACGGCGAAGGTGTTTCCTCGGGAACCGCGCCAGGTCCCGATGCGCACGCGGCCGGGAAGTGCCAAGCCGGGCGCCCGCATGCCTGTGACTCCGGTGAAGCCGTCGTTGAGGGCCTGCACGTCCTCCACCGCGGTGGCTGACATCTTCAGGTCGGGTAGCAGACCGGCGATCTTCTCCCCTCGGCTCAGCTCCACGCGGACAGCTTCGCTGCTGACGACCAACCGTGCCATTGCCTCTCCCCAACTCTCGTATTTGGTTTGGTGTGTACAGGACCATCATTATCAATTTCGATAACATTGTCAATAGTGAGAACATAGCTTCATGGCCACCAGATCCAGTGCAGACCTTGTCCTCCATCCGGTGCGGCTGCGGATCTGCCAGACGCTCTTGGGCGGGCGCTCGCTCACTACCGCCGGCATGGCTTCCCAGCTGCCCGATGTGCCGCCCGCAACTCTCTACCGCCACATCCGCACACTCGCCGAGGCCGGCGTCCTGGCGGTAGTAGAGGAACGCCAGGTCAGAGGCACAACTGAGCGGACGTATGCGCTGGATCTAGCTGCTACCGAGCTCTCCGCAGATGCCCTCGCATCTATGTCGCCCGAGGACCACCGCAAGGCTTTCATGGGTTTCGCGGCCGGACTGCTTGCGCTGTTCGACCGGTACGTCGACGGTGTCCTGGACCGCGGCAAGGTGGATCTGGTGCGCGACGGCGTAGGTTACCGACAGACTGCCCTGTGGCTGACCGACAGCGAGTTCGAAGAGTTCGCCGGGGAGATGCGGGACGTCGTTCAGAAGCATTCGGCGAACACACCAGGCAAGGGGCGGAAACGACGCGTGCTGTCCACCATCGTCATTCCGTCTGACTCACCCGTGGAGGAATAGTCCTGTTAGTCTCAGCTACCGGAGCAGGCTCGAGGACAAGGAATCAGTGAACAGGTGATGACGCATGCGTCCGGTTCCGTTGGAGAGTCCGGCAAGCCGCGGACACGCGTGCCGGACTCGGTCCTGCGCTCCATCGGCTTCCTCTCATTCTTCGACCGCTTTGCCACGCCACCGATGTTGGTTGTGCTTGCCGATCGGACGGAGATGTCCCTCGGGCAGGCCGTCCAACTGGTGGCTGCCTACGCCTTGCTCTATGCCGTGGGACAGCCGGTGTGGGGTTTCTTCAGCGACAGATTCGGCCGCATGGCCGTACTGCGCACCGCATTGGCGGGTGTCCTGGTCGGCGCGTTGGCCAGCACCTTGTTCAGCACCTACCTCCCGCTCCTTTTGGCGAGGGCATTCACCGGACTGATGGCCGGGGCACTGTATCCCACGCTGTTGACGATCCTCGGCGACACCCGGACAGGGATTGAGCGAGCCCGCGGCCTATCCGACCTACAGATCTACTCCTCGCTGGGAACCACCATCGCCACCCTCGCGGCGGGAACGTTGGCCGCCGTGCTCGATTGGCGGCTGGTCTTCGCGCTGCCGGCTCTTGGCTGCCTGGTCCTGCTGATCTGGCTTCGCGGGGTGGCGGGCGATGGGTCGGCCCACCTCGGCGGCGCCAACTTCCGCCTGGCCTTTTCCGGCTCCGCCCTGGGCGTTTATGGTCTGGCAGCCCTGGAAGGCGCGGTGCTGATGGGCATCCTGACCTACTTCGTCCCGGCGCTGCAGAACGCCGGCATCGGGGTCACCCTGGCGGGCATCCTCGCGGCCGGCTACGGGATCGGCGTCATCCTCGGTGCCCGGCTGATGCGGCGCTTGGTCCGTCACTTCACCCGCACCCGGCTCATGGCCATCGGCGGACTGGTTCTGGTGGTCGCCTACCTGACCTCGTCCTTGTCGCAGCTGCCCGCGGCGCTGACCGCGACCGCGCTTCTGGTTGGCGCTTCCAACGCCATACTGCACTCCTCCATGCAGGGTTGGGCCACCGACGTCGCCCCGCAGGCCCGTGCCACGAGCGTGTCCCTGTTTGCCTTCTCACTGTTCCTGGGCAGCTCCTTAGGCACCTTCCTCACCGCCGGTCTGGCGGACGAGAGGCGCTACGGCACGATCTTCAGCCTCGGTTTGATCGTCAGTATCGTCCTGGTGGCGGCCGCCTGCTGGGGCCACGCCGCTTGGAAGCGCAAGCACCCCTAGCGCCAGCGAACGCAGCGGTCCCGCCCAGCTTCGATTCCTGCACATCTTCGCCCCGGTCCCAGCAGGCCAGCGGGGATTTACGATGGAACCATGTCACGCACGGACAAGGCCTCCCGCGTTATTGCGGCGCCGCCCGATCGAGTCTTCTCCGCCCTCGTCGACCCGGATTCGCTCGCGGCCTGGCTGCCGCCGGAGGGCATGAGCGGTAGCTTCGAACGGTTCGATGCCCGGCCGGGCGGCTCCTACCGCTTGGTCCTCACTTATACCGACCTATCGACGGCAGCGGGCAAGGCCACGAATGACACGGACGTGGTCGAGGCGCGCTTCGTCGAGATTGTTCCAGGCGTCCGGGTTGTGCAGGCGGTCGACTTCGAATCGGATGACCCGGCTTATGCCGGCACGATGACGATGACGTGGGAAGTGGCGCCGGTGGCCGCCGGAACGCGGGTGGATATCCGCGCTGACAATGTCCCCGCCGGCATTTCCGCTGAAGACCATGCAGCCGGGCTGGCCTCGTCGCTCGCGAACCTGGCGTCACACCTGGAGCTGCAGCAAGGCCGGTAAACGGAATCCGCAGGAGCGTGGCGAGCCGGATAGGATCGCCACGCTCCGGGTTAGGCGGCTGCGTTATACGAGGGTGGCGGTGTCGATGACGAAGCGGTAGCGCACGTCCGAGGAGAGGACGCGCTCGTAGGCGTCGTTGATCTTGTCGGCGGAGATGACTTCGATCCCGGCTCCAATGCCGTGTTCGGCGCAAAAGTCGAGCATTTCCTGGGTTTCGGGGATACCGCCGATCATGGAGCCCGCGAACGATCTGCGTCCGCCGATGAGCGCCATGGCGTTGACGGGCAGTGGCTCAGCCGGCGCGCCGACGTTGACCATGGCGCCGTCCACGGTCAGCAATCCCAGGAAAGCGCTGATGTCGATCGATGCGCTGACGGTGTTGATGATGAGGTCGAAGTAGCCTGCCAATTCGGTGAAGGTGGTCTCATCGCTCGTCGCGTAGTAGCGGTCCGCGCCGAGACGGAGGCCGTCTTCCTGCTTCTTGAGGGACTGCGAGAGGACAGTTACTTCCGCGCCCATGGCGTGGGCGAGCTGGACGGCCATGTGGCCGAGTCCGCCCAGGCCGACGACGGCGACCTTCTTGCCCGGGCCGGCGCCCCAGCGGTTCAGCGGCGAGTAGGTCGTGATGCCCGCGCAGAGCAGCGGGGCGGCGACGTCGAGTTCGATGCCGTCGGGGATGCGGAGCACGAAGTCCTCGGTAACGACGACGTGGGTGGAGTATCCGCCCTGCGTGATGGTCCCGTCGCGGTCAGTCGCCCCGTAGGTTCCCACCATGCCGTTGAGGCAGTACTGCTCATCGCCGGCCTTGCAGTTCTTGCACTCGCCGCAGGAATTGACCATGCAGCCGACGCCGACCCGGTCGCCGATGGCGTGCTTTGTCACCTCGGATCCGACGTCGGTGACGATGCCGGCGATCTCGTGACCTGGAACCAACGGGAAGGCCTGCGGTCCCCATTCGCCACGCACGGTGTGGATATCGGAGTGGCAGATGCCGGCGTACTTGATCTCAATCAGGACGTCGTGCGGTCCGACGTCGCGGCGTTCAATGGTCGTGGGACCGAGGTCCCCGTCGGGTGAGGGGGAGGCGTAAGCGCGGGCAATGGTGGTCATGTGTTTTCTCTTTCCAGGGGCTGGTCAGTTGGTCGTTGTGGTGGGCCGGTTGTACTCCTGGTCGGTGACGTGTTCGCCCCACGTCACGACCTTGTCCTGGTCGTCGGCTTCCTGGATGGCGACGTGGGCCATGAAGCGGTCCGCGCTGGCGCCGTGCCAGTGCTCCTCGCCGGGCTCGATGTAGACGACGTCACCGGGTCGGATCTCCTGCACCGGCCCGCCGCGGCTGGCAACGTAGCCGATGCCGTCCGTGACGTACAGCGTTTGGCCGTTGGGGTGGGTGTGCCAGGCCGTGCGGGCGCCAGGCGTGAAGCGGACGTGCGCGCAGCCGACCGTCGATTGCTCGTCGGGGTTGCGTATGCCGTCGATATAGACGGTGCCGGTGAACCATGAGGCGGGGCCGCTGGCGGTCTGGCCGCCGCTCCGGGTGAACTTCATGTCGGTTCCTTCCTGTCTTTGGGCACGCCGGATCGGCGGACCATTGGGTCCGCGAATTGATGGGCGTGTTGTTTACTGTTTCCTGGTTTTCTTGAGGTCTTCGGCCAGGGTGCGGGCCTCGTCCGAGAGTTTTTCGGCCTTGGCGCCGTCACCGGCGTGGACAGCCTGCCAGTAGTCGATTTTCAGTGCTACGTACCGTTTGCGCAGGGCGATGGACCTCGCTTCGTCCTCCAATTGCTCCTGCTGCGCTTTCAACAATGCGATCTGCTCCGGGGCAGCGGCCGGCCCGAGGGCTCCGTTTGCGAGGTAGCTGCGCATGTCGGCGACCGACATGCCCGTCGCGCTGAGGCACGACACCCAGGTCAAAAGGTCCAGGTCTTCATCTGTGTAGACGCGGTGCTTGCTGCTCGCGCCGCGACGGATCGGGGTGATGACACCGATGGATTCGTAGTAGCGCAGCGTGCTGGCCGGCAGCCCGGTCAGGGCCGCTGCCTCCTTGATCGAGTAGGTGTGTCGGATGATTGGTGCGCTCACAACATCAACGATAGGAACTTCAAGTACTTGAAGACAAGTGACGGCGGCCGCGACCGCGACGCGCTTACTCCAGCGTGGTGAAGTACCACTGGCCGTTCGACTCAGTGCAGTCCCGAAGGAGCGTGGTGCCTTCTTCGTTGAGCACGGTCCATTGCTTCCATTTGCAGTGGACGTAGGTGGGCTCCCAATACACGTAATTCATGCCGGCCGCATTGGCCGCGGTAACACCCAGGGCGGCAAGGCCGGCGGCCACCGTCGTGGCAGCGATTGCACGTGTCAGCATGGTGCGAGTGGACATGGGGACTCCGTTCCTCATCGGCAGCGGGCTGAGTCCCGGCCGCCACCCCTACTAGATCACGTTTTGATAACGACGGCGAATGTCTTGCTCCCGCAGCCGGCTGATCAGGCCTTTGTTCGACCGGCCGGCAGGTGCGCAGAACCGAGTCCGAGTTCGCCCTCGCCGAGGTCGGCGAAGTACGATTCCACCGCTTTACGGTCCACCTCGGCCAAGGTGGCGGGCTTCCACTTGGGGCTGCGGTCCTTGTCGATGACCTGTGCGCGGATCCCCTCGGCAAAGTCCGGCGCTGCGAGCAGGCGGATGCCCAGGCGGTAGTCCTGGTCCAGCACTTCCTCGAGCGTGTCCATCCCGCGGGCCCGACGCAGGGCCTCAAGCGTGAGCTTCACGGAGGTCGGCGATTTGGCGGCCAGTTCCGCGGCCGCCTCCCGGGCATTGGGTTCGCCGGATTCCTGCAGCGCGGCGAGGATCTCCTCGGCGTCGTCGTACGCATAGCAAGCGTCGATCCAGAGCCGTTCCTTTTCAAGGCCCGACGGCGGCACTTCCGTGTGCGCGAACCTCGCGATGGCTTCTTCCGCAGGCGTATCGGCGAGCGCCGCAACCAGCTCCGGCAGGCCGACGCTGTCCACGTAGTAGTCGGCCAGGCCCAGCAAGATCGCGTCCGCCCCGGTCCCGGTTCCGGCCGTGAGCGCCAAATGGGTGCCCAGCTCCCCCGGCGCCCTTGAGTACAGGAAGCAGCCCCCGACGTCGGGAATGAATCCGATGCGCGTTTCCGGCATGCCGACCGTGGTCCGCGCGGTCACCACCCGGTGCGAGGCGTGGGCGGACAGGCCGATGCCGCCGCCGAGCACCACGCCGTCCATCAGCGCGACGATTGGCTTGGGGTAGCGCGAGATCAGCGAGTTCATCCGGTACTCGTCTTCCCAGAACACCTCCTTGTCCGCGCCCGCCTGGATGTGGCGGTAGATGGCGACGATGTCTCCGCCGGCGCACAGCCCGCGCTCACCCGCGCCCGAGAGCAGGACGGTTTCGACGTCGTCGTCCGTTGCCCATTCCTGGAGCGCGGCCGTGATCGCGGTGATCATCGAGTCATTGAGCGCGTTGATCGCCTTGGGCCGGTTCAGGATGATGTGCCCGAGGCGGCCGGCACGCTGCAGCAGAATCTCATTGGTTTCCATCAACCACAGCCTAGCCGGACTAGGTTGGATCTAATCCGGCTAGGTTGGAAGTTGCACAGGAAAATTTGGAGGACAGATTGCATAGCAAGGCCATCGCCACGGTCCAGATCGACAACGAGCAGTTCCGGGTGACGGAGTGGAGGTTCCCGCCAGGGACGGAGACGGGCTGGCACCGGCATGAACTGGACTACGTCGTCGTGCCGATGACAACCGGGGAACTGCAGCTGCAAACTAACGACGGCGAATCCGTGAACCAGCTGACCGCCGGGCAGTCCTACACAAGAGCCGCTGGCAGCGAGCACAACGTGGTCAACCCTGGGCCGGGCGAATTCGTCTTCGTGGAGGTCGAGGCTAAGTAGCTATGAAGACCTGCGAGTAGTGTTCCACGACGGGGAACGGCTCGTAGAAGTGGTGCAGCAGTTTCTTCCACTGCTGGTATTCAGAGGATCCGCGGAAGCCCTCGGTATGGTCTTCAAGCCGGTCCCATTCGACCAGCAGCAAGTATTTGCTGCCCTGTTCCATGCATCGGGACAGCGAGAGCCCACCGAAGCCGGGCATTGCGGAGATAATGGCCGAAGCCTCGCGGCAGGCAGCTTCGAAAGCTGCTTCCTGGCCGGGGCGGACCGGCAACAGCGCGTGTTCAGTAATCACGACTCCATCATTGCAAGCCTAGTTCGTAATGGCGTCCTTCAGGAGTTGTTCGAACTCCTTGAGGCTGGAGGGCTCGATGAGCTTGCCGTCGAGGAAGAAGGTCGGTGTGCCGGAAACGCCAAGGGCGGTGCCGTCATTCTTGTCCTGCTCGATGCGGGCGGCGGTACCAGGATCGGCGATGGCGGCGTCGTAAGCGGCCAGATCGAGACCGAGGTCCTCGGCGTAGCCGCGGAACGTCGCTGCCCGGGAGTCCGCGGAGTGCGACCACTCTTTCTGGGTTTCGAACATCCGGTGGTACATGTCCTCAAATTTGCCCTGAGCTGCGGCTGCTTCAACCGCAAGGGCTGCGTTCATGGAGTTCGGATGGCCGGCCAGGGGGAAGTAGCGGCTGACGATGGTCAGCTCGCCTGCGTATTTGCTGCGCATTTCCTCGATGAACGGGTAGGCGGCGAGACAGGATTCGCATTCGAAGTCCAGGAACTCAACCAGGACTGCCTTTTCATCCTCGGCTGAGGACAACCGGTGGCTGTCGCTGCGCACTACCTCGGAGGCCTCCGTCGGGGCTGTTTGAGTAGCGGCGTCCTTCGTGTTGATCAGGGCCACGATGCCGATCACCGCCACAACGGTAGCAACGATGAGACCGATGGCGATCTTGTTTGGCAGGCTGATGGAGGACTTGGCTGTCACGGGGTTGTTCCTTTTAGTTGCGCGAGCTTCTCGGTTGAGTCTAGTCGTCGCTGCAGCAGGCAGGCGGTGTTGCCGGCGCCTGGCTGTTGGCATCGCCGTCCACATCAAAGTGGAATCCCGAGGCGCAGCACGCGTCGCCTTTCCACGCCTCCAGCCCTTCCTTCAGGGCGATTGCGGCGATGACCAAGGCGGCTAGCGGATCAGCCCAGGACCAGCCAAACAAACTGTTCAGCAGGAGACCCGCCAGCAGTACACCGGACAGGTAGGAGCAAAGCAGTGTCTGTCTGGAATCGGCCACGGCGGATCGCGAGCCCAGTTCCCGGCCCGCGCGGCGCTGCGCCCAGGACAGCAACGGCATGACCGCCAGGCTGATGGCGGCCAGCATGATGCCCACGGTCGAATGATCAGGTTCGCGTGCGCCCAACAGGGAGCGGAGTGCATCGACCGTGACGAAGGCGGCCAGCGCGAAGAACGAGAATGCAATGAAGCGCAAGGCCTTCTTCTCCCGCGCTTCCGGGTCGCGGCCGGCGAACTGCCACGCTACAGCGGCGGCCGAGGATACTTCGATGATGGAATCCAGTCCGAAGCCGATCAGGGCGCTGGATGAGGCTGCAGTACCGGCAGCGAGCGCCACCACTGCTTCGATCACGTTGTAGGTGATGGTGGCAGCGACGAAGAACCGGATACGCCGGGCCAACACCCGCCGTCGTTCCCTGGAGGCCACCGACCCGGCATCTGGCTTGAGGGCGGGCATCAGCAGCACCCCTCGGCTTCGCCACTCCTGCAACAGGCCGGGTCGACAGCCAGCACCACACCCAGCAGGTCGGTCAGTGCGTGGCCCAGTTTCGGGTCGGCCAGTTCGTAGCGTGCGCGACGGCCTTCAGGAACGGAGACCACCAGACCGCAGCCGCGCAGGCAGGATAGGTGGTTCGACAGGCTCTGCCGGCTGACGCCGATCAACTCCGCCAGATCACTCGGATAGGTTGGGGCATCCCGCAGCGCCAGCAGTATCCGTGCGCGCGTCGGATCCGACAGTGCGTAACCAAACCGGGACAGCACGGACGAATGCACGATGGTTTCCATATCGCCATAGTACATCTTTGGGTGTATTGAACCGCTGGCGGTTCTGGTGCGTCTTTCAAACTGGAGGTGTTGTTGCTCAGTCTCAGGGGGCTCGGAAACGTCACCCTGGAGGATCGTTATGGGCACTTTTGCAACTGCAAACCGTCGGCTAGGCCAGACGGCCACGGAGAGCGACATCAGGAAGGTAGTGGCTGGCCTGGTTCTCGCCGGCGTGGTCGCCTGGGCGTTGTCGGTCTACCTTTCATCCATCGTGCGGACCGAGGGCGTGGTCTCCACTATCGCCCTGGTGCTGCACATACTGTCCCTGGTGGTGGCTTTCGGCGCCATCATCCTTGTGGATTGGCACGGTTTCCTCTGGCTGCTGGGCCGGCGGGAATTGAGCGAAACAATTCGCTTGGACGGGGCGGCCGGCACGTTGATCTGGGGCGGCCTCGCGGGCCTGCTGGCCACCGGGGTGTTCCTGAATCCGGTACTAACCGACCCGTTGACGCAACTGAAGCTTGCCGCGGTGCTGATCGCGACGCTCAACGGAATCATGCTGATTCCGCTGATGAAGCGGTTGGTCAGGATGCCGCCGAGCACCACCTTCGCGAAACTGCCGCTGGGACAGCGGTTCCACATGGTCTCGTGCGCGCTGATTTCTCAGACGGCCTGGTGGACGGCAATCATCGTCGGCTTCATCAACGCCGAAGGGTAGGAATTAGAGCGCGGCGAGATAGCCGGCGAAGCCTCCCGGTGTTCGACCTTCCAGCCGTCCGGACGTGACGGCATGCACTGCCCGGGACGATCGGACGATGGCTCCTGAACTGCGGAGGTCTTCAACCAGCCGGACATCCTCGTGCTCGGCCATGCCCCGGAAACCACCGGCAGCCAGGTAGGCGGAGGCACGTATGCCTAGGTTGGCGCCGTGAACAGGGGCAGCTTCCGCACTACGGCCGTGGCGATGGTGCCAGGCGGCGAGGCGCTTTGCGTCCAACTGGGCCGGATCCGGTTCCACGGTTCCGGTCACCGCGTCTGCCCCGGTATTGGCCAGGCCAACGAAGGCTGTCAGCCAATTCCCGGGCACCAACGTGTCAGCATCAGTGCAGGCGATCCACACGGCCTCCATTGCCCCGTTTAAATTTCGGACCCGCTCCAATGCGGCAGTCGTTCCGGCGGCTCGGGCAGCGCCAACCGATCCATAGTCTGCCTCCAGGATCTGGATGCTGCCATGCTGGGCCGCAACTGCCCGCGCGATAGCCGCCGATCCGTCGGTACACCCGTCCAGCACCACAGTCAATGCGGCGGTAAGGTCCGGCCGTGTAGCTTCCAGCCGGTCCATCGCGTGGCGGATACAGCCAATGCAGCCAGCCAGAAGTTCTTCTTCGTTGCGCACCGGCACAACGACGACGACATGGCGGATCGCGTCCGGGCCGGATTGCGCCGTCGTGCTTTGGATCCTCTCCAGCTCAATCACGCGTTCCGCCGGGGCACTCCAGGATTTCCAGCAGGAAATCACGTTCCCGGTGGACCACAACGACTTCCCAGCTGGTAACCTCGCGGGCGATGGCATGCACCGTCTCCCCGTCCAACTCCCACCCTTCAATGGGGTGGAGCCAGTGGCAGAGCAGCAAGTGTCCACCCGGATTCAGCGCTTCCTGTGACCGCCGCATCAGTGCGCGAAGCTCGCGGGCACGGAGGAAGTAGCCGACCTCGGAGACCAGGACCAGGTCCAATCCCTGCCGGCTGTCGGCTGGCCAGCCGTCCGGAAGTTCCGCCCGGACCAGCTCCACGTTGCTGCGGTTCGCCAATCTTGCTTTCGCCCGTTCGAGTGCGACGCTGCTGGCATCCACGGCGGTCAACTGGCCGCATTTGTCGGCCACCTCGGCGGTCAGGACACCGATCGAGCAGCCGGCTTCCAACGCCCGGCCGTAGTGCTCGCGCGGCAGGGACGCCATCGTCACGGCGCGCTTACGCTGCTCGTACCAACTGGAGAGGTAGGCCCAGGGGTCGGACTTTCTTCGGTAGAGCAAATCGAAGACTTTGGCTGCTGTCCCGGCGCCGTTGGGCCTTGCAGTGTCGCGGGCCGGCGTCCAGCGGAAGATCTCTGCCGGCCGCCCGAAGTACTGCAAGAAGCCGGGGCTCAGGAGTGCTTCGTCTCCCGGCGCGTCTGACAGGGGCGCGGTCTGTGAAACGTGGGCGGCCAGGGCCCTTGCCTTGGCAGCCGCTGCCGGGGCCGGAAGGGCGAGCGATCGCCAGCTGCGCCAGGACTCTGATTGCTCAGGCGCAGCCCACAACCAGTACCAGATAGGGAACTCAAGCAGCCCGGCGCCCTGAGCACTTGCCGCCCGTTGGGCCGCAAGACCAACCTCTTCGTGGTCAGTGTGGCCGTCTTCCCTGTACGTTGCAGCGATGACGGCGTTTTCGGCGCCCGCGAGCGCTGCGGCAAGACCGGCATCCAGTTCCGCGGTATGCTCGCTGATTTTGCCGTCCGGCAGGTCAAGAAACGTCCAGCTCAGGTTGCCGCTTCCGGCAGGATCCCCGGCATCCGCGGTGTCGGCGGCATCCCCGGAGTCGATTGCATCAGCGGCATGGGCAGCGTCCGAGGCCAAGCCTCCCATGACGGCGTCGAATTCCTGCAGCCGGATCCGGGCCAGGTCCTGCGGCGTGTGCGTTGGGGATTGCGGGTGGGACGCCTCCCCCGCCGTGCACAGGAGAACGACGACGTCCGCCCCGGCGGCCAGTGTTGCCTGGATCAGCCCTGCAGCTCCGAGCGATTCGTCATCCGGATGCGCCGCCACGAGCACCAATCGCCCGCCGCGGCAGGGAATGGCCTCCGGCTCCAGCGCAGGCAGCTTGGCAATCCCTGCTTCCTGCCAGCGCTGCTCTGGCGTACCGGTATCCGTATGGGAAAAGCTCACCATGCCAGCTCCGACGCTGAGGGTGAAGCCCGCTCGAACAGCAGGCGGCCCAGCGCAGCATCGTCCCGGGCTGCGTGATGCTGCCGGATGTAGAGCGTGAGGTCCGCAGCCCTGCGGGCATGGTCCGCGTCGAACGCCAACGGACCTGGCCCCAAAGACTGCCCGCAGATCTCCAGTATGCGCGTGCACAGCGCGGCAATGTGGCCGCGTACCCGCAGCGCCTCGGCCGCACCTGCCTGACCGGCGTCCACTTGGTCCGCGGCAGCGCCCAGCACGGAGGCTCCGGCAGCCAGCGACCGGTCCGCTTCACCCAGCCATGCGAAGGCCAATTGATCGGGTTCCCGGCGGTGCGCCGCTGCCAACATGGTCCGGAACAGGCCAACGGCACCGCCGAACCAACATGCTGCCACCCCCATCCCACCCCACGCGAAACCGGGCCGCGACAGATACCAGTCGGTCTCGCCAACCGGGACTGCCGGCGAAGCGCGGAAATACACCGGCGTGCTGGGGAGCGAGCTCAGGCCCAGGCTGGGCCAATCCCCCGCATCCGGCTGCACTTCATCGCGGCGCAATCCCACTGCGAAAGCGCGCCTGCCGCCGGGAACATGGGCGGTAACGACGGCGGCATCCAGTTCGGCCGCCAGGGAGCACCAGGGCTTGGTCCCGGAAAGGTGCCAGGCGCCGTCGTCGTCCTTAGTTGCCTCCAGCCGATTGCCGGCCGACTCCGCGGCGAACACTCCCCAGGCGGACCCGGGCGGCATGTCCATCCCCGCCTGCGCCAGAATCGCCGCCGCGTCCAGATGCGGTTCCACCGTCCGTGCGGCTGCCAGATCCACAGTTGCCAAGCCCGCAAGGAACTCCCAGAGGGCACGTGTTGCGCCCGTACCCGGTTGCGGGACCTGATCCTGCGCTGCCCGGAGCTCCGCCAGGATCGGGCGGGGGTCCCCTTTGCAGGTGCCGGCCCGTGCGAGCAAGGGCCCGGCGGCGCCCCAGTCAAGCTGGCTGGCCGGCCGGGCCCCGAAACTGATCTGTTCCGCAGCTAGTGTGTGCATCCGTTTATCAGTTTGGATACTCTGCGTTACTTCTTGGACTTCGCCTTAGTGGCTGCGTCCTTCTCGGTCTTGGCGCCCTCGGTGGAGAGTTCGCCGCCGGCGTTCTCGAGGTGCGCGCGCATGAACCACTGGAAGAGTTCAAGCTCGGCCGTCTGGCCGATCAGCATGTCCTCCGTGATGGGATCGAGCTCGCCGACCTCCTCGATGGCTTTGCGGTGGTCCTCTACTACGCCGTTGTAGACGACATTCAGCGCGGCCAGATGCTCGGCGGTTCCGGCGCGGTCGATGGAGTAGTCGTCCCAGCTGCGGGCCTTGACCATGGCGCCGGGCAGGCCGTTGGGCGAAACACCCAGGGTGGCCATACGCTCGGCGACCGCGTCGACCATGGCGCGGACCTGTTCAATCTGCGGGTCGAGCATTTCGTGGACGCCGATGAAATCGCGCCCCACCACATTCCAGTGTGCGTGCTTGAGGGTCAACTGCAGGTCATTCAGGGCGTGCAGCCGCATCTGCAGCGTTTCGCCAACCTTGTAGCCATCCTCGAGCGAGAGTCCCGGTACGGTAAAGCCTGCCTTCGATCGGTCCTTTGCAGCCATCAAAAACCTCCTTACTCGGTGCGCCGCGTATCGGCACGCCACTTCCTCCAACCTAGCCAGCCCTTGCCCGGCCGTCCACGGGATATGGACGAATTAGCTCAGCGCGAAATTCAGCATGCTTATTATCTCGGTGTCGTGGGTGGCGGGAGGTGACTCGACTGCACTAGGGCTTGCCGCCGTCGTTGTTTGTCACACGGCGGTGTTGGGAGCTTGCGTTTCGTCGCCGAACCGCCGGAGGGCTTTGTTCTTGCGCAGTTCATCCAGCCGGTTCATCAGAGGCGCCGTGGTGGCACCGTGCAGGACGATGGACATCGCCACTACCAGCCCGACGACGGCCCATAGCTCGCGCGCCTCGGCGTCGAACTCCCCGTGGCTGAGGGCATACCCCAGATAGTAGAGGGAACCGATACCGCGGATCCCGAAGTAGGCGATAGCGAGGCGTTCACGCGGTCCGGGTGTGCCCCCGATCAGGCCCAGCCACCCGGCCACCGGACGGACCAGGAGCAGGAACCCGAGCACCACCAGCACTTCGGTCCAGCCGATTCCCGCCAGCAGGCCCCGGGCGATGGCGCCGCCGAGGAGCACCAGGATGACCACGGTCATCAACCGTTCAAGCTGCTCCACATAGCTGTGCAGCACCTTGTGGTAGCCGTGGGTGTGCTCGGCAGAGCGGATCGTCACCGCGCAGACGAATACTGCGATGAAGCCATAGCCCTCCACCATTTCGGTCACACCGTAGGCCAGGAACGTGGCAGCCAGCGCCACGAAGCCCTCGGAATGTTCGGACAGCCGCAAGCTCTTGTACCGGGCCGCGAAGAAGATCCGGCTCAGGAGTTTACCGATGCCGAAACCGAGCAGCACGCCGACTCCGATCCGCCACAGCACGTCGACGGCGAACCAGTGCGGAAACCACGCCTCCGGAGCCGTTCCAACCAGGCTCATCCCGATGGCCAGATAGACAAAGGGGAAGGCCAGTCCGTCATTCAGGCCGGCCTCGGAGGTCAGGCCGAATCGGACCTCGTCCTCGTTCGCGTCGGTTTCGGCATCCGCCGGCTCCCCCACTTGCACCTCGGAGGCCAGCACCGGATCGGTGGGTGCCAGCGCCGCCGCAATGAGAATGGCCCCGGCCAGCCCGAGGCCCAGCACCCAGAGCCCCAGCAGTGTCATCACCAGAATGCACAGCGGCATGACGATCCCAAGCATTCGCCATGTCGTGGACCATTCGCGCCAGCGGAACGGCCGGTCCAGCGCCAACCCAGCGCCCATCAGCGAGATGATGACGCAGATTTCGGTCAGGTGCGTAGCGAACTCTGCGTACTCGACCGGGTCCGGGTCCGGCAGGTTTTGGAGCAGAGTAAAAGCGAGAATTCCGGTGCCGAGGAAGACCATCGGCATGGAGAGCGGCATATTGCGCAGGAGTTTGGGCAGGATCGCCGCGGCGAAAACCGCGAGGCCTGCCGCCAAGAACAGAATGCTGGGAGCTTCGAACACTGCTGGGCTTCTTTCTGCCGCGCCCGGCTAACTGTCCGGAACTAGTCAGCAAGCTTAGCGCCTGGCCGCGCCGCTCAGCCATATTCCGCTTCCCGCCGCATTCACGATCTGACAGCCGGCAAGGATCGGGCCGACCCATCGCCGAGTTCAAGACGAAGGCGGGACCGGCCGGTGAGTCCTTAGGTTGCCCGCTCCACGCGCCGGAATTTCAGCCAAAGCACGACGGCGGCCAGCAGTACTGCGGCCGAGCAGATCGCGGCGGCGATCGCCGTACCGGTGGATTCCAATCCGCCGTCCACCCTGCCGACGGCGATCCAGGCCAGGCCCCAGGCGAGGGCAAGTGCGGGAGCAATCCTGCCGCCGGTCCGCCAGGCCTGCGCGATGCCGATCACGGCAGCTAGCGCGAGGACAACGGAAGCCAGCAAAGGCACGGACAGGCCGAAGCCGGAGAAGCCGGCCGCGCCGAGCACCGCCGACGTGTTCGCTATCGTCGCGACCGTGACCCAGCCCAGATAGAGGCCGAAGGTGCCGTCGGTAATGATTGTGTCCGCGGCATTCTCCGCTCGGGTGCGCATCAGGATGAACAGGATGCGGACCAGGACCGCCAGCAGGACCACGATCACCAACAGGCTGGCAGCCAGCCAGCCGGCCTGCACCACCCAGATCCACCCTGCGTTCAGCAGCATGGCAGCTGCTGCCCATAGCCTGAGTCTGCGATGGCGGTCCGAAAGTCGCTGGGCCGGCAGCAACTGCCAGATGGAATAGGCGAACAGGCCCAGATAGATCACGGACCAGATCCGGAAGGCCGGTGAAGCCGGCGCCAGCGGCGTGGAATCGGCCGAGAGCCACCCTCCGGCGGCGTCCTGAATGGGCGTGCCGACAATCGCGCCGCTGCCCAGAAAGGCGCCGATAATCGCGATGATGCCGCTGGCCAGCACCAGCACCGGAATGGCCAGGCCGGTCTGGTCTCGCGCTGTTGAATCCATGGCTTCTCCTCGGTTGGCAGCTGGTTCCCCGGTGTGCTTGACTCGATCATAACAATTTCGATGATCGAGAGATAAGCGCACTGTTCTTCCCGTCTCGTGGCTCTGCGGGGGACGGGACCTCCGGAAGGGACTTCCCATGACGACGTCGTTGGTCTGGTTCCGCGACGATCTGCGCGTGCGGGACAATCCGGCGCTGCTGGCTGCCGTGGCGGACTCGCCTGCAGCGGCGCTGTACGTGCTGGACGAGGAGAGCTCGGGCATCCGGCCGCTTGGCGGTGCGGGCCGCTGGTGGCTGCACTGTGCGCTGGAGGACCTGCGCCTCGAGCTGGACAAGCTCGGCGTTCCGCTGCTGCTGCGCCGGGGGCCGGCCGCCGGGATCGTGCGCGATGTGGCGGAGGAGCTGGATGCCGGAGCCGTCTATTGGAACCGGCGCTACGGCGGCCCTGAGCGCCAGGTCGACGCCGAGGTCAAGCAGAAGTCCGGGGAGGCCGGCCTCCCCGCGGAGAGCTTCCAAGCCTCGCTGCTACACGAACCGTGGCGGATCCGCACCGGTCAAGGCAACCCGTACAAGGTTTTCACGCCGTTCTGGAAGACGGTTTCCGAGCTGGACTTCCGCAAGCCGCTCGATGCGCCGGAGCCCGGACAGCGCTTCCGCGGTCGCCTGCCGGAGTCCGAGGACCTGGACAGCTGGGAGCTGTTGCCTCGACGGCCCGATTGGGCGGGCGGCCTGCGTGAGACGTGGACTCCGGGAGCGGCGGCCGGCCACGAGCTGCTGGAGGACTTCACCGACGGAGTGCTGGCCGACTACCCGCAGGGCCGCGACCGCCCCGCCACCGGAGGCACCAGCCGGCTCTCCCCCTACCTGCGCTGGGGCCACCTCAGCCCGTTCCAAATTTGGCACGCCGTCGCGGCCCGCCGGAACGCGTCGAACGGCGAGGCAATCCGCACCTACGTCGGCGAACTGGGCTGGCGGGAGTTCTGCTGGCACCAGCTCTACCACCAGCCGCTGCTGGCGGAGCGGAACCTGCGTCCGGAATTCGACGCCTTCCCCTGGCAGCGGCCTGGGCAGGGCAAGCGGGACAACGACGGCGGCACCTCACCTTCCAGCCCGAACCAGGACGACGGCGGTGCCTCACCTGCCGCCCGGGTCCGCGCCTGGCAGCGCGGCAGGACCGGGGTTCCGCTCGTCGACGCCGGCCAGCGCGAGCTGTGGACCACCGGCTGGATGCACAACCGGGTCCGGATGGTCTCGGCCAGCTTCCTCGTTAAGAACCTGGGCATCGACTGGCGGGTCGGCGAGCAGTGGTTCTGGGACACACTGGTGGATGCCGACCCGGCGAACAACCCGGCGAGCTGGCAGTGGGTGGCAGGTTCGGGCGCGGACGCGGCACCGTTCTTCAGGATTTTCAACCCGCTGACCCAGCAGGCCAAGTTCGATCCGGACGCCCGCTATGTCTCCCGCTGGGTGCCGGAATACGCCGGCCCGGACTACCCGGAGCCGATTGTTGACGTGAAGGAATCACGGCAGTCGGCCCTTGAGGCGTACCAGGCACTGCGCCAGAACAAGGCCGGCTGATGGGCTCCGGCATCTCCGTGGTGATTCCCTGCCTTGACGACGCGGGTCCGCTGGAAGCGTGCCTGCGCTCGCTCGCCGGCCAATTGGACCCGCCGGATGAAATCATCGTGGTGGATAACGGCTGCACGGATAACAGCGCCGAGGTCGCCGCCCGTTTCGGTGCCCGGGTCATTGTGGAACCGGCACCGGGTATCCCGGCCGCAGCGTCGGCCGGCTACGATGCGGCCATCGGTGACGTCATTGCCCGGTGCGACGCCGACTCGGTCCTCCCGGCGGACTGGCTCCGGCGTATTGCGGTGGCGTTCGCCGATGACCCGGACCTTGCCGCACTGACCGGAAGCGGCACCTTCGCACTCCCCCGGCCCGCCGCCGTCGTACTTTCCTTCCTTTATTTGCGCGCCTATTATCTGGCCGCCGGCGCGGCACTGGCCCACTGGCCGCTGTTCGGTTCCAACATGGCATTGCGCAGATCGTGCTGGTTGGAAGTCCGCGACCAGGTCCACCGGCGGGATCCGGACCTCCACGACGATCTGTGCCTGAGTTTCCACCTTGGGCCGCTGCGCAGGATCCGTTTCGACCGGCAGCTGACGTCGGGCATGTCCCCGCGGGCCATTGCCAGCGTGTCCAGCCTGAGGCTGCGGTTCCGGCGGGCCCGGCATACCCTGTCCGTACACTGGGCAGATCAAGCGCCCGCCCAACGTTGGCAGGCACGCCTGGCCGCGACACGAAGGAGACGCTCCGCATGAAGCAACAGGTACTGGTAACCGGCGCAACCGGCTATATCGGCGGGCGGCTGGTCCCGCGGCTGCTCGACGCGGGCTACCAAGTCCGCGTGCTGGTGCGCTCTCCCGCGAAGCTCAAGGCCGTCCCGTGGCATGACCAGGTGGAGATCGTCGAAGGTGACCTCGGCGATGCGGCCACCGTGGCGCGGGCGTGCGACGGCGTGCAGACGTTCTTCTATCTGGTCCATTCCATGGGCTCCGGTGAGGGCTTCGAGCGCAAGGAACTCGAGATGGCCCGGACGGTTGCCGAGGCAGCCGCCCGCGCCCACGTCCAGCGGATCGTTTACCTGGGTGGGCTGCACCCGGAGGGCGTGGAACTCTCCCGGCACATGCGCTCGCGCACCGCCGTCGGACGGGTGCTGCTGGAAGGCGACGTGCCCGCGGTGGTGTTCCAGGCCGGCGTCGTTATTGGTTCCGGTTCCGCCTCCTTCGAGATGATCCGCCACCTCACCGAAAACCTGCCCGTCATGCCGGCGCCGAGCTGGGTGCGGCGGAAAATAGAGCCGATCGCCATCCGCGATGTGCTGCACTATCTGGTGCACGCGCCGCAGCTGCCGGCAGGGCTGAACCGCACCTTCGACATCGGTTCGCGCGAGGTGCTGACCTATGCGGGCATCATGTACGGCTACGCGCATCAGGCGGGGCTGGCGCAGCGGCGGGTCTACTCGCTGCCCATCCCGGCGCCGAAGCTGGCCGGCTGGTGGGTGGCGCTGACCACGCCGATCCCGCACTCCATGGCCGTGCCGCTGGTGGAATCCCTCCAGCACGACGCCGTCGCCGCTGAGCACGACATCGACGACTACATTCCAACGCCCGACGGCGGGCTGACCGACTACCGCTCGGCCCTTCAGCTGGCGCTGGGCAAGATGGCCAGCGGCGAGGTGGAGACCAGCTGGACCAACGCCTCGCAGGCCCCGCCCTCGGATCCGCTGCCCAGCGATCCCGAGTGGGCCGGGCAGACGGTCTTCGTGGACGAGCGCACGCGCAGCACCGACGTGGCGCCGGAGCACGTGTGGCGGGTGATCGAAGGCATCGGCGGGGCCAACGGCTGGTACTCCTGGCCCGCCGCCTGGGCAATCCGCGGCGTGCTGGACAAACTGGTGGGCGGCGCCGGGCACAACCGCGGGCGGCGGCATGCCGACCGGCTGGTCGTGGGCGATGCCGTGGACTGGTGGCGGGTGGAAGCCATCGAGGACTCTCCCGCGGGCAAGGTGCTGCGGCTGCGCGCGGAAATGCGGGTGCCGGGCGAGGCCTGGCTGGAACTCTCCGCGCTGGCCGATGGCGGCGCCGCCGGTATCGGCACCACCTACCGCCAGCGCGCCATCTATTTCCCACGCGGCCTGTCCGGCAAGCTCTACTGGTGGCTGGTGCTCCCGTTCCATGGGCTGATTTTTCCGTCCATGGCGCGCAAGATCATTCAGCGGGCCGCGGCGTACCAGAGCAGCAGCATGGTCACCAGGAATCCGGTCACGTAGTTCAGCCAGAGGAAACGCTTCCAGCCGGCATTGCTGCGTTCGGCGTCGTTGTCCTGAAGTGATCTGAACGCCCAGATGTTGGCGAGGTACGGCACGGCCAGCAACGCCCCGAGCATGCCCGGCCAGCCGGTGAAGAGCATCAGCAGCCCGGCAAGCGCGTAGGCGGCGAGCGCGTACTTAACCGTCGCCGCGGCCCCGAGCACCGTGCCCACCGACCCGACGCCGCCCTGCCGGTCCGCGATGATGTCCTGCACAGCACCGAAGGCCTGGCTCGCCATCCCCCATAGGAAGAATGCGCCCAACAGCGCCCAGAGTCCACCGGTAAAGTCCGCGCCCGCCAGCACCAGCCCGAACAGTGCCGGACTGACAAAATGGAAACTGGAGGTCATAGAGTCCACGAACGGGCGCTCCTTGAACCGCAGCCCGGGCGCACTGTAGGCCACCACGGCGAACAGGCTCAGCGCCAGCACCAGCGCGGACAGCCAGGTCCCGATCGCCAGCAGGTACAGCACGAACGGCAGCGGCAGCAGCAACGCGGCCCGCAGCGTGATCCGGTGCAGCGACCTGTCCAGCACCGCGCCCTCGGCCCCGCCCTTGCGCGGGTTGAGCACATCGGATTCGTAGTCGAAGACATCGTTGATGCCATACATCATCAGGTTGTACGGGATCAGGAAGAACAGCGTGCCCAGCACCAGCGGCAGGTCCGGCGTCTGGGCGGTGAGCAGGTAGGCCGCAGCGAACGGATAGGCCGTGTTGACCCACGAGACCGGCCGCGAGGACACAAACAGATTGCGCAGCACGGAGGCCGGCTTGAGGTCATTCATCGTGCGCTCCCTTCCCTCCCGGCAGCAGAATCCACACCGCCGGCAGCAGCACGGCCGCGGCCAGCACGTAGGCGAAGTCCTCCAGCGGCGCGAGCCCGATCCGCCACCCGGATGTATGCTCCGCACTGTACTCGAACAGCCCGACGGCGATCATCAGGTTATCGAACACCGCCGTCAGCACGCACAGCACCAGAAAACCAAGCACGACGGCGGCAATCACCTTCCGCGGCCGTCCCGCCGGAAGCCCGCTCACCGCCTGCCGGCGTCGGTGGACCAGCGCCGCCACGAGAGCCATAGCCGCGGCGAGGGCCAGGAAGCCGAGGTTGAGCAGCAGGTATGTCATCGGGAGCCTGCCTTTTCGCCATGCGTTTTCCGCTGTGTTCCACCACGCCGGACCGCTTGCTCCACCGGCAGGAACGTGCCGGTCCGGAGCTTCCGGCTGAACAACAGGAACAGGTTCATGGTCAGGTAGCACAGGAACAGCAGGAAGACTCCTTCCTCCAGCGGCAATTCGGGCGCCAGCAGGACGCCGGACATGATCTGCGTTTGTCCCCGGTAGAAGATGCCCAGCGCGATCCCGCTCAGATCCCAGGTCAGAAAAAACACGAGTCCGGCAAGCAGCACCAACCCGGCCCGCAGCGGGGCAACCCGCACGAACAATTTGAGCCGCCAGTCCAGGATGACCATGCCTGCCAGCGAGAACAGCAACGCGCCCAGGTAGATGAAGCCGGTCAAATCACGGCTCCGGACCCCGCGCCGATGGAAGGCAGCAGCGGTTCGGCCAGCGCCGTCGTCGTAATATCGCCACGGACGCGCTTGAGCAGGATTTCCGCGCTGATCAGGCACATGGGCAGTCCGATGCCGGGGATGGTGGTGCCGCCGGCATAGTAAAGGCCATCCACCTTGCGGCTTTTGTTGCGGCCGCGCAGGAAGGCGCTTTGCTTGAGCACGTGCGCCGGGCCCAGCACGCCGCCGCGCCAGGAGTTGTAGTCGCGCGCGAAGTCCGCCGGGCCCACGGTGCGGCGGAGGCGGATGCGACCGGCGAGGTTGTCGATTCCGGCCCACGCGGCGAGCTGCTCGATAACGGCGTCCGCGATGGCCTCGATCCGTTCGTCGCCCGCACCGTTGATCCCGCCGGCCCCGAGGCCGGGATCTGGCGGTACCGGGACGAGGATGAACAGGTTCTCGTGGCCTGCCGGCGCCACCAGCGGATCGGTGGTGCTGGGCTTGCAGACGTAGATCGACGCCGGCTCCGGCACCTTTGTCTGCTTGCCGAAGATCGCCTCGAAGTTGGTGTCCCAGTCCTTGGTGAAGAGCAGCGAGTGGTGTTCGAGCTGCGGCAGCTTCCCTTCCACGCCGAGCATGACCAGCACGGCCCCGGGGCCGGCGACGCGTCGGCGCCAGTACTGTTCGGGGTAGGTCTGCAGCGCGCTGGGCAGGAGCTGTGTTTCAGTGTGGTGCAGGTCGGCTGCGGAAACCACGGCGTCCGTAGCCAAGGTATGAGTTGCCCCGTGCCGGTCCCGGTAGCGGATGCCGAAGGCCCGCGGCTTTCCGCCCGGACGGCTTTCGGTCAGGACGGCGGTCACCTCGGCGCCCGTCAGGATGCTCGCTCCCGCGGCTTCGGCCAGTTGGTGGACCGCCTCGATGATGCGGCCGAAACCGCCCTGCGGGTAGAGCACGCCGTCGTCCAGGTCCAGATGGCTCATCAGGTGGTACATGCTTGGCGTCAGCTTCGGCGCCGACCCGAGGAACACTGCGGGATAACCCAGAATCTGGCGGAGCCGCTCGTCCTGCACATACCGGCCGGCGAACCTATCCAGTGGTTCCAGCAGCAGCCGGGCCAGCTTGGGCCCGCCGCGCAGTACTTCGCGGGTCAGCAGCGGCTTGAAGGAGACGAAGGAGGTGTAGAGGAAGTACTTTTTCGCCAGCTCGTAGGTCTCCTGGGCGGAGTCCAGGTAGGCACCGAGCTTCCTGCCCGCTCCCGGCTCGAGCTGCTCGAACGTCTTCTCGTTCAGGCCGCGGTCCTGCCGCATGTCCACGGCCTGGTCGTGGCCTTCGAAGAACACCCGGTAGCCGGGATCCAGCACGCTCAGGTCCAGCTGTTCGGCGGACGAGGTGCCGAGCAACCGGAAAAAATGGTCGAAGACTTCCGGCATCAGGTACCAGGAAGGTCCGGTGTCGAAGCGGTAGCCGTCCTGTTCCCACGTGCCGGCCCTGCCGCCCACGTCGGGCTGCTTTTCGAGGACGGTAACCCGGTATCCGTCTCGGGCCAGCAATGCTGCCGAAGCCAGACCTGCCAGTCCGGCGCCGATCACCGTGATCCTGCTGCCTTCAGGTACCTCCCGCCCGGACTGCCGCCGCGGCCGGGTCGGTTTCCGTGATCCGGCGCTCACCGGCTGCTCCTGTGCAGCGCGGCAAGCAAGGGCACCCGCCGCAGCCTCCAGGTGCCGGACACAGCCGGCTGCTGCCCGATCCAGGCGGCGGCCACCAGCCGCAGCTTGACCGCGTCCGGCACACGCACGCGCCGCGACAGCAGTTCCCGGGCGGGGACGGCGCGCAGCCGTTTGGCCAGCTCGGCGAACAAAGCGTGCACCGCCGCAACGGCGGTCCGGCTGCCGGCGGGCAGTTCAGGAATGACCGCAGCAGCAGCGGCCAGGTCAGCCTCGATGTCGCCCAGCAAAGCATCCTTCTGGGCGTCGCTGAACTCGCCGACGGTGACGCCGGGAAAGTAACTCCGGCCCAGATCCTGGTAATCATCAGAGAGATCGCGCAGGAAATTCACCTTCTGGAACGCCGCGCCCAAGCGGCGGGCACCGCCGTCGAGCCTGGCCAAATGCCCGGCATCAACGGGGCTGCCGAGCAGGAAGGCCCGCACGCACATCAGCCCCACTACCTCGGCCGAGCCGTACACGTACGCGTCGAAACTGTCGCGGGTGTGTCCGGTCTGCTCCAGGTCCGCGCGCATGGAAGCGAAGAACGGGCGGATCAGCTCCGTCCCGATACCTACCTCACGGGCAGTGATCGAGAAGGCATGGACCACCAGGTTGGAGCTGTAGCAACCGGTCAGGGCGTCCAGGGTTTCCTGCTCGAGCTTGTCCAAACAGCTGCGGATGGCTTCCGGTGCGGAACCGGATCCCGCGCAGGCCCCGTCGACGCATTCATCGGCAATCCGGACGAGCGCGTATATGTTTTCCACATGGCGGCGGACGGGCTTTTCCAGCAGCCGCGTGGCCAGGGAGAATGAGGTGGAATAGCGCCGGATAACGACGGCGGCGGCCTCCTGAGCAACGGATGCGTACAGTCCCGCCTGCGCCTGGTTATCCATCATCGTCTCCTTTGGACGGCACGGTTGAGGACGCCGTCGAGCGCAGTCAGCAGCTGTGGCGGCAGCTGTGAATCTTCCAGGGCGGCCCGGGCACGGGCGGTGTAGCACTCAATCAGGTCCTCGACGTAGGCTCGTGCTCCGCAGCTCTCCAGCACCCGTCGGACCTTATCCGCCTGCTCGGGGGTGCGGATCCCCTGGTCCAGCACAGCCGCGATCCGGGGCCATTCAGGCGTGTTCCGGGCGTAGACCATCAGCGGCGTCGACTTGGCCTCCGCCAGATCACCCGAGGCGGTCTTGCCGGTGACGGATTCGTCGCCGAAGGTCCCCAGCAGATCATCCACGAGCTGATAGGCGGTACCCATGAACCGGCCGGCCGTGCCGATGGTCTCCACGGCCAGCAAGTCGGCGCCGGCCAGGATGGCCCCGGTGCGCAGCGGTGCTTCGAACGAGTACACAGCGGTCTTCAGCCGCGACATCGTCATCACCTGCGGCAGCGTGGGAGCCAGCGGCGCGCCGGCAAACTCCACGTCCAGCAGCTCACCGCCAGCGGAAGCGAAGACTGCGGCATCCAACTCTTCCAGCAGCCGCAGCCGCAGCTCGCCGCCAAGCTCCGTGCCGGCAATCAGCTTGTAGGCCCCGGTCAAGGCAAGGTCGCCGGCGATGATCGCTACGGACTGGCCGCGGTGTTCTGCCTGATCCATGGGAAACCCCTGGCGGACGGCACGTTCGCGGAATTCACCGGCAAGGTTCTTCACACCGCGGCGCTTGAAGTCGCGGTCGATTACGTCGTCGTGCAGGATCAACGCGGTGTGCAGGAGTTCGAACGCCGCTGCTACCGGTGCCACGGCGTCAAAATCGGTGCCACCCAGGCCGCTGTAGGCGGTGAACACCAGCTCCGGCCGCAGCCGCTTGCCGCCCTGCGTGCCGCGGCGCAACACGTCCCACAATTCGCCATAAGCTACTCCCATGGCTCCGGCTTGGCGCCGCGCCCCGTCGAAATACTGTTCCAGCACACGCTCAGTGCGATCGTGGTGCTGTTCAGTGCGGGAGGCAGGCGCCGCCTGGCGTTCCATCGGGATCGTCATAGGGAATAGTAAACATGATTATCTCTCGGTAATCGAGAAACATGGCAGGATTGATTTTATGAACAGCGTCCATCCCAGCGACTCGAGCATTGAGAATGTTGTCCTGGTGGACAACGACGGCGCCGCCATCGGCACCGCGGACAAGGCCAAGGTCCATACCGCGGCCACGCCACTGCACCTGGCTTTCTCCTGCCACCTCTTCAATCAGGACGGGCAAATCCTGGTGACCAGGCGGGCGCTGTCAAAACTGACGTGGCCGGGCGTGTGGACCAACTCCTTCTGCGGCCATCCCGCCCCGGGCGAAACCACGGAGGAAGCCGTTATCCGGCGCGCCCCACAGGAACTGGGGATCGCAGTTTCCGGGCTGCGGCCGGTCCTGCCCGACTTCCGTTACCGCGCGCTGGACGCCTCCGGCGTGGTGGAGAACGAAATCTGCCCCGTCTACACAGCGGTATTGGAAACCGATCCACAGCCCGCACCGGCAGAGGTTTGCGAGTGGCGCTGGACAGATCCTGCTGCCCTGGTCCGCGCCGTGGACGCTGCGCCATGGGCTTTCAGCCCCTGGCTGGTGCTTCAGCTGCCGTTGCTTGCCGCCGCCGAACCGGCGCTGTTCCGCTCCTGACCCGCGGCTTGTTCGCGGGCGCGGATCATCGCGTCCCGCAGCTCGGCCATGAACGTGGAGAGCAGCTCAACTTCGGCGGCCGAATGCCGGGAAACTACCTTGATGAGTTCTTCGACCATCGGCGAGAAGATCTCGGCCCCGGTGGTGCGGGCGCTCTCGGTGATTTCCAGCTGTACCTGCCGGCGGTCGGTCTCGCTGCGCGCGCGGACCATATGCCCCACCTTGCCCAGCCTGTCCACCAGTGCCGTTGTCGCGGCGGAGCTCAATGACAGTTTTGCACCCAGGACGCCCGGCGTGATCGTCCGGCCCTCCCGCTGCGCGTCGATCACCGTAGTCAGGGCATTCAGGTCCGTCCGGTGCATGCCGTAACGGCGGCCCATCGTATCGATGTAGCGGTCAGTCTCCGTGGTGAAGCTCTGCAACAGCAGCATGAGCTCCCGGCCGGGGTAGTCGGCGCCGGGAGGCACCTGCCCTGCCTTGAACTCGGCCACAGGCTGCACAGGCTTCCCGGCCTTCCCGGCGGCGGTCGGTTCCCCGGCGGAGGCTGCGGCGCCTGCAGGCACGGACGAACCCTCGGAATCAGAACTTGGCATAACGCCAATGGTAAACCTCGCTGGAACTTAGCCTCCCGCCGTCGTACTTTGGCGGTAAGTTTGAAAGATGGCTACGGACGATCAGGTGTACGAAGATTCGGTGGGCCGCCGGGAGACGTTCGAGGAGAAGCTCGACCGCAACTGGAACGATCTGCTGCAGGAGCTGCGCGTCATGCAGACCGGCGCGCAGATCATCACGGCTTTCCTCATGACCCTGCCGTTCCAGGCCCGATTCGAGGACCTGGCCCCTTACCAGGTTGGCCTCTACGTTGCGTTGCTGACGTTCACCGGCCTGCTGACCTGCCTGATCCTCACACCCGTAGCCATCCACCGCAAGCTTTTCGGCCTGCATGTGAAGGATTCCACCGTGGCGCACGGGCACCGGATCGTGAAGATGGCCGTGCTCGGGATCGGACTGATGGCCACCGGCTGCGTCGCCTTCATTCTCGATGTCGTGGCGGGCGACCAGGTGGCGATTTACGTGGGCGGCGGCGTTCTGCTGGTCATGCTCGCGCTGCTGTGGGTGATCCCGGCCTTGCTCAAACGCGCGGTGAACCCCGACGAGGCGAAGCACCAGTACGGCGACAAGAACAACGACGCCGGCATGAACAGCGACGCCATCGAGTAACCTTTGCGTTCGGGCCGGCGAGCCCTGCCGGCTGCTGCAGCTGTCTCTGTTGGCAGCGCCGCTCAGCCCCTGTTGCCGATGTTCGCAGCGCCGGTTAGCGCTGTTCCCCGCCAGCCTCGGTGTCCCGCTCCCTGTCCGGTTCCAGCACCGGCGCAGTTTCCCGCTCCCTGTCCGGCTCCATGATCAGGACTATCGCGTCGTGCGGCACGGCAACCGTTTCGGGGATGCCGTCCAGGTGGATATCCACGACATCCCTAGTCTGACGGACGATGAAGCCGGACAGCGTTCCGGCGTGGACGTCATGGTTGAAGCCGACGATACTCACGGCGCGGCCGAGGTCGGCGAGCCTCAGGTCTGCGGCCAGGCGTCTGACGGTTCCCATATCGGGTCCTTTGGAAAGTTTCCGTTAGATAGGGGCAGTCTATGCTCCAGATAGGCTAGAGGACATCGCCCCAGGCTAAGGAGATTTCATGAGTTCCCTGCTAACCCCGCTGGTCACGAGCGCCGGATTGATCGGCGGCTTCCAAACCGCCCGCGCCACCAAGAACCGTCCGCTCGGCGGCGCCGTGCTCGCCGCCGCAGGTGCGGCTGCCTTCGCGATGTGGAAGCGCGACGCCGGCACCGGCACTGCCGCTGCTTTGACCGGCGTATATCTGGCTGCGTTTGGCGCCTCCCACCCGCTGGCGAAGAAGATGGGCGCCTGGCCCGCCGTCTACACGGTCACGGCCGGTACTGCGGTAGCCTCGCTGGTGTTCGGTCGCCGCCGGGCCTGACCGGGCCCGGAACAGCGGCCCGGCCGGCCGGCCGCCTTCACGCGCGGCCGGGCCCCGCGCTTCCTTCCTACACAAGCCACTTGTCCTCCACATTGCCCCTTTTTTCGTGCTATTCGAAGGCGTGTTCTATAACGTGGAGGTATGGCAATCGCACCGTTCGAAGCGCATCAGGAGCCCGCGGGCTTCCTCGCTTCGGTGCACGTTGCCCTCCACGATTTTTCGGCCATGTTCCAGCAGGACTGCCTCCTGCAGTCCCCCAAGGAACTCGCCGCCACCGTTGCCGGCATTGAAGAGATCTCCAAAGCGGTCGAGCAACTGCAGGTCATCGGCGCCCACGCCGTCGAGCAGCAGAACATCGCCCAGGTCGGTGAAACGGACCAGCGCATCCCCTGGGGCGACCCGGTGCAGGGACTCGGCGCGGACGGAAAACCGAAAAAGCCCGAACACAAGGATGCCGCCGAATACCTTCGCCAGAAACTCAAGATCAGCCGCGGTGAAGCCAAACGCAGGCTCCGCGTAGGTTCCAGCACCATGCCTTCGACCCTGATGACCGGAGAACAGGCACCGCCGAAGCTCGAACGTCTTGGCGCAGCACTGACCTCGTCAAAAATCAGCGGTCAAGCCGCAACCCTCATCCGCGACGCGATGGAACGCGTCCGCCCGCTGGCATCCGCCACAGACCTGGCCGCCATGGAAAACCAGCTGACCATGCAGGCCTCCGAATCAGACATCGACGGCCTGCGCGAAATCATCAAACGCTGGGAAGCAATACTCGACCCCGACGGACTCGAACCCACCGATGAAATCCTGCGCGCGAAACAGGGCGTGTTCCACCGCGGCAAACGCCAAGGCCTCCACCGACTGGAAATCGCCGCCACACCGGAACAATACGAATACCTCGTTACCGTCATGAACACAGCAACCAACCCGCGCGTCAAAAGCACCTTCGCACCGGAAGACGGCACACCGGCCCCCACAGCAGCCGGCGGCACGCAAGCTCCCGCCGCCCCCGACACGGCCCGGGAAACGCCGGAACAGGAATGGCAAGGACCAACACGTCCGCAGAAACTCCTGCAAGGCCTCGTCGGCGCCTGCCAGATCGCCCTCTCCACGGACAAACTCCCCTCCAGCGGCGGCCACCGCCCCCAGGTCATGATCAACCTGGACTACAAAGACCTGGTCGACCAGATCGGAGCCTCCGGCCACGCGGTCTTCGGCGGACTGATCAGCCCCAACACCGTCCGCAAAATAGCCTGCGATGCCGACCTCATCCCCCTGGTCCTCGGCGGCAAAGGCGAAATCCTCGACATCGGCCGCGCCCAACGGCTGTTCACCCCCGCCCAGCGCCGCGCACTCGTAGCCCGGGACAAAGGATGCGCCTTCCCCGACTGCACCATGCCCGCACCCTGGACCGAAGCACACCACATCAAGTTCTGGGACAAGCACAACGGCTGCACCTCAGTCCACAACGGCGTCCTTCTCTGCAGCTACCACCACCACCTGCTGCACGACGAAAACTGGAAAATCGAACTCCGCGACGGAATCCCGTGGTTCATCCCGCCCCGCTACATAGATCCAGATCAAAAACCCCGCCGCAACCGATACCGATTCGCCGGCACACCCCTGCCCGGATCCCGCGCCCAAACCCCGGCTGCCGAGAACGGGACCACCACGGAACCCCCACCACGACCGGCGGATCCCTCACTGACGCCAAGGCCCGGTCCCCCGGGCCAAAAGGTAGAGACCCCGTTGCCGCTGAAGGAACCTGAAACCGCTATGGCCAAGGGTCGACCCAAGTCACCCAAAAGGTGCACCGCGTCAAATGTGCCGCAGGAGTCAACGCTGTCCAAACAGGCACTGATCGGAGAGCGAAAGGATGATTGGAACCGGCCGTTCGATGAATGGCCGCTGCAGCCGAACGAGCCACCGTGGTGACCATGCATGGGGCGAAACTACATAGCCTCGAGTTCCTTGCCTTTGGTTTCAGGCACGAACTTCCAGACGAATACCAGGGACAACAGCGCGAAGAACGCATACAGTCCGTACGCCAGAGTCAGGTCGATATCTGCGAGGAACGGGAAGGTGGTGGTGATGGCGAAGTTGGCCAACCACTGTGCGGCCGCGGCGACGGAGAGCGCCACGGCACGGATCCTGTTGGGGAACATCTCCCCCAGCAAGACCCAGACCACCGGACCCCAGGTGGCGCCGAAAGAGACCACAAACAGGTTGGCCGCGATCAGCGCCACCACACCCCACGGCTGCGGCAATGTGACGTCTTCACCGGTCCCGACGGCCTGGCTGAAACACAGAGCCATCACGCCAAGCGACAGCAACATGCCGATAGAGCCAGCCACCAGCAGCGGCTTGCGCCCCACCTTGTCCACCAGCATGATGGCCACCACCGTCACCACGATGTTGGTCACCGAGGTAATGACAGTAATGCTGAAGGAGTCAGACTCGTTGAAGCCCACGGATCTCCACAGGCTCGTGGAGTAGTAGAAGATCACGTTGATGCCAACGAACTGCTGGAAGACGGAAAGGAAGATGCCAACCCACACGATCGGCAGCAGCCAGCCCTTGCCGCCCATCAGGTCTTTGAGTCCCTGCCGTTCCTCGCTGTAGATGGTTTCTCGGATGGCCTGAATCTTGTCCTGCACCGCCTGTTTGCCATTAAGGCCAACGACGTCGCGCAGTACCTTGGCGGCGCCCACCAGTTCGTTTTTGGCGACCAAATAGCGAGGCGACTCGGGCACCTGCAGGGCCAGCAGTCCGTACAGCACGGCGGGGACGGTTTCCGCCAGGAACATCCAGCGCCAGGCCTCCAGCCCGAACCACATTGGTTCCCCGGCCCCACCGGCCACGGCCGCCAGGAACGCGTCAGTCAGCAGCGCCACAAAGATGCCGAGCACGATGGCCAACTGCTGCAGCGAGCCGAGCCGCCCGCGGCTGTGCGCGGGCGAGACCTCTGCAATATAGGCCGGGGCGAGAACCGATGCCATGCCGACACCGATGCCGCCGATGAAGCGCCAGATAATCAGGTCGGTCACGCCGACGGCGAGGCCGGAGCCGACGGCCGAGACCGTAAAGAGGACCGAAGCCACCAGCATCGCCCGAACCCGGCCCTGGCGGTCGGCGAGCGGGCCGGAGAGCCAGGCCCCGGTCATGGCTCCAAGCAGTGCGCAGGAGACGGTGAAGCCGAGCAGTACACTGCCCAGTCCGAACTGCTGCTGCACCGCGTCGACGGCGCCGTTGATCACGGCGCTATCGAAGCCGAACAGGAAGCCGCCGAGCGCCGCAACGATGGCGACCATGACGACTTTGAGCGGAGTCTTTTCGTGGACCAAGGGCTTCTGCATGGAACTCACCCTACTGTTCAGTAAGCTTATCGTCGCCTTTGGAACGTGGATTCGCACGCGAACACCCATATTAGGCCAGGGCATAGATCTTGCTTCTGGGCGGTGGTACGTTGGCGGTTCCTGCGAACGCACGGGAACACGGACCCAAAGGAGGGACGTCTCATGACCGAGCCCGGTAGTGGTGGAACACGCGTGGATGTCGTCGATATCCTCACGACCGACCATCAGGAGATGGTCTCGCTGATAGCGCAGATCGAGAGCACATCCGATCCCGGCCAGCGCCGGGATCTGGCTGACACCGTGATCGCGGAGGTGATGCGTCATGCTGTCGCCGAGGAGATGTTCGTCTACCCGGCGGTAGAAGAACACGTGCCGAACGGCACCAAAGAGGTCGAGCACGATAAGAACGAACACGACGAGATAGTCCGGCTGATGAAGCAGGTTGAAGACGTCGACGCCGCCGATCCGGAATTCATGGAACTAATCCGCGAGCTGGAGGCGAAGTTGCGCCACCATGCGAAGGACGAGGAGTCCGAGCAATTCCCCCAGCTACGCGCCCATATCCCTGCCGAGAAACTCGTCGATCTCGGTGAAAAGGTGGAAAACGCCAAGAAACTGGCCCCGACCCGGCCGCACCCCCATGCGCCGCACTCAGAGCTGTTCCACAGGACCATCGGCCCCGGTGTAGGCATGGTTGACCGGCTCCGGGACAAGCTCACGGGACGGCACACCGGCTGATTGCAGCCGTGCTTGCTGCTGGATTGGAGCCGGCGGCGTCGTTCGCTTGAGCAGGAGGACGGCGCCGAGGGCGGCAATCCACAGTCCCCACGTTGAGCTGCCTATCAGCCCTGCGAGATCCCAGACAGGGAAACCGGGCACGGCGGTGGCCAGGATGTCACCCTGGTTGAGCAGATAAAGGACACTGGTGACGAGGCCGGCGGCACCTAGCCAGCGCGGCAGGATGCGGCTGCGCAGAATGACCGTGCTGAGTGCAATCGTCCAACCGATAACCAGCAGTTGCCCCAGGTGCTCGCCCAGCAGCGCACCACCGAACTGGTGCTGGGCAGTCCAGGCGGCGTCCACCGCGGTCCTGGCGGCGGCGTCGCCCGAGACGTAGGCCTCGGCCAGATGCGGCACGACGAAGACCCAGCGCAGAAATCCGATCAGAGATAGCACCACGGATGTGGCGCCAATATAAGTGGCAGCTCGCAATACGGGATCCTCGCGCCGGCCCAGGGCGGAAGGCAGCAGCAGGATCGGCACGGCAAGGATGCCGTAGGTCCATGCGGTCGCAAACCAGGTCCAGACCAAGCCGGTGCCGCCGTCAGCAAAAGCAGGAAGCACTACGGCGGCCGGCTCGCGCAGAATATCGGGCCAATCGAACATCGCCGATAAGACGGTGGCCGCCCCGGCGAATGTCAGGGCGCTGATGACGAACAACCCGCCGGTCGCCCGGCGGATGCCACCGCCGGATTCCCTACCTGTTCGTGGGCCCGTACCGGTGGACTCCATGATGCGCCACACTTCCCCAGCGCAACCGACCGCTGCAGGACCCTATTTGCTGCAGCTTGTAGCGCTGCTCAAACAGTGTTCCCGCCGGGGAGGAATGTCAAGGCGGTGGGGCGCGTCAAGAAAACGCGGAGCCGTTGTCAGGAAGCTTATGTCAGGAAGCCGGCGCGGCTTTGTCCGGGAGCGCGTACTTGAAGACCTTCGCCCAGGAGGATCCGACCTGCTTGAACAAGGGGCCGGAGTTGTAGGGCAATCCGTAGCGGCGGCAGATGTCGCGTACTTTCGGGGCCACTTCGATGTAGCGGTTGGAGGGCAGGTCGGGGAACAGGTGATGTTCGATCTGGTGGGACAGGTTTCCGGTCATCAGGTGCATGAATTTGGAACCGGAGATGTTCGCCGATCCGATCATCTGGCGCACATACCAGTCGCCGCGGGTTTCGCCGTCGACCATTTCCTCGGTGAAGGTATCCGCGCCGTCAGGAAAGTGGCCGCAGAATATGACCGCATGCGCCCAGACGTTGCGGACGGCGTTGGCTGCCAGGGTTCCCCAGAGTGCCTGCTTGCCGGAGCCGGTGACCATGGCCACGATCGGCGTTGCGGCGTAGTCCTTGGTGAACTGGCGCAGGGCCTTGCGGCCCATGGCCTTGAGGTCTTTGACGAGAGCGGCCTTGGACTTCGTGCCTTCGCGGTAATCCACCAGCTCCAGGTCGTAGATGGCGATCCCCCATTCGAACACGGGCGCCAAGATCGCGTTCCACAGCGGGTTGCCCAGGTTGAAGGGCCGCCATGGCTGGTCCGGGGACATGCGCAGCAGGTTGTAGCCGACGTCCTTGTCCTTGCCGATGACGTTGGTCCAGCGGTGGTGCAGGTCGTTGTGGGTGTGCTGCCAGGATCGGGCAGGGGTGACGAAGTCCCACTCCCAGGTGGTGGAGTGGATGTCCGGATCGCGCATCCAGTCCCACTGGCCGTGGAGCACGTTGTGGCCGATCTCCATGTTCTCCAGGATCTTCGCGAAGCTCAGGAGGGTGGTGCCGGTGACCCACGCGGCCTTGTTGCGCCCGGCCAGGAGTGCTCCGCGGCCGGCGATCTCGAGTCCGCGCTGGGCCTTGATCACCCGCCGGATGTAGGCGGCATCCGACGCACCGCGCTCGGCGATGACTTCGTCTCGGATGGCGTCCAGTTCCCGGCCGAGTTCGGCAACCTGCTCATCCGAGAGGTGGGCGGCCGCGGGCGGGCGGACCAGCGGATGGCCCGACGCGGCGAGCCCACCGGTTCTGCGGGCTGTGGCCGTAGTGGAAACGGTTTCCATAATTTTCCTCCTTAGAGATCCAGGTTGACGGGTCCGGCGGCTGCCGTAATGCATGTCTGGATGAGTTGGCCGGGTTCGCCGAGGACTTCCCCGGTGCGCAGGTCACGGACTTGTCCGGCGCGTAGTGGTGCGAGGCAGCTTTGGCAGATCCCCATCCGGCAGCCACTGGGCATCAGGATACCTGCGTCTTCGCCGACGTCGAGCAGCGGAGTGTTTCCGTCCGCCTCGATTTCGCGGTCGGACGCCTCGAAGGTGACCAGACCGCCGTCGTGCCCTTCTCCCCCGGCAAGGCCGGTACTGAAGCGTTCAATGGTCAGGGCGCCGGTCCCCCCGGGAACGGCTGGGACGCCGGTTTTGGACGCAGCCGCTTCGCGTGCCCAGAGCGCTTCGGCCTCGTCGAGGAAGCCTTCGGGGCCGCAGGCGTAGGCGGCGCGTTCCCGCCAGTCCGGGCAGAGCCGGTCCAGCTCCGCGGGCGAGCTGAAATCGAACCGCCCGTATTCCTCGGTGAACCAGTGGAGGACGTGCAGGCGCGGGAACTGGTCGGCCAGCTCATGCAGTTCTTCCCCGAAGATGCTGTCCTGCGGGGTCCGGACGGAGTGGATGAGCACTACGTCCGCGTCCGGGCGGGCCGGCACCAGCGTGCGGATCATGGACATGACCGGGGTGATGCCGCTGCCTGCGGTGAGCATCAGCAGGGGCCGGGGCTGCTCGGGCAGGACGAAGTCACCCTGCGGCGCGGCCAGGAACAGCACGTCGCCGGGTTTGACCTTGCGCACCAGAGCACCGGAGACCGCCCCGATGTCCGTCACGGTGATGGCCGGGTCCTCACCGGCGGCAGTGCTCAGCGAATAGGAACGCCAGTGGCGCACGCCGTCGAGTTCTACCCCGATGCGCGCCCACTGGCCTGCCTGATGGGCTTTCCAGCCGGGGCCGGGGCGGAAATAAATGGTGGCTGACCCGGGTGTCTCCGGTACCACCCGGGTCACTACGCCGCGCATCTGGCGGGCGGAGAACACCGGATTGAACAGGGACAGAATATCTTCGGGAGCCAACGGGGTTGTCAGAACGGACGCGGCCTGCGCCAGCTGCCGGAGCCGGATCATGCCGTCGCCCTTATGACGGATTGAGCCATAATTCTCCTCGCGGGACCTACGATCGTACTCCTGAAACTACCGTGTGGAAAGAACTTTCGGGAGTCTTTGTGTCCAATTGGTGACACAATACCGGCAGTAGCATCGTTCAGCGGAAAGAGGCATCCATGGCCGGGCCGGCTTGGGTCGAAAACGCCATATGGTGGCAGGTCTACCCGTTGGGGTTCGTCGGGGCGGAACGGGACGCTCCTACGACGGGCAGCGAGGTGCAGCACCGGTTGCCGCGGCTGACGGCGTGGCTGGACTACGCAGTGGAGCTGGGCGCTTCCGGAATTGCGCTCGGACCGGTTTTTGCTGCCGAAACCCACGGCTACGACACCACCGACTACTTTCGCATCGATCCCCGCCTCGGGGACGAAGCCGACTTCGAGGACTTCATTGCCGCGGCCCATTCGCGCGGGCTGCGGGTCCTGCTGGACGGCGTCTTCAACCATGTGGGCCGCGGCTTTGACCGGTTCCAAGAGGTCCTCCGGGAGGGGCCGGAAGCGCCGTCGTCGTCCTGGTTCAAGCTTTCCTGGCCCGAGGGGCCATGGAGCCGGGGCGCCGGACCGGCCTACGAGGACTTCGAGGGGCACCACCACTTGGTAGCCCTGAACCACACGGAACCGCAGGTGCGCGATTTCGTCGTCGAGGTGATGAAGTACTGGCTGGCCCGCGGCGCGGATGGCTGGCGGCTGGATGCGGCGTACGCGGTTCCGCCGTCGTTCTGGGCACCGGTGCTGGACGCGGTCCGCGCCGACTATCCGGACGCGTACTTCGTCGGCGAGTTCATCCACGGGGACTACGCCGCCGCAGTGGCGGAAGGAAGGCTTGACTCGGTGACCCAGTACGAGCTGTGGAAGGCCGTCTGGAGCTCGCTCAACGATGTCAACCTCTACGAACTGTCCGCCGCGCTGGAGCGGCACAACGGCTTCCTCGAGTCCTTCGCGCCGCTGACCTTCGTGGGCAACCATGACGTCACCCGGCTGGCCAGCCGGCTGGACAACACCATGCTGCTGCCCCACGCCGTCGTTATTTTCCTGACACTGGGAGGCACGCCTTCCATCTATGCCGGCGATGAGCAGGCGTTCCGCGGGGTGAAGGAGGACCGTGCCGGCGGGGACGACGCCGTCCGGCCGCCCTTTCCGGACAGTCCGGCGGAGCTCAGCAGCCTGGGCGCGGACATTTGCCGGCTGCACCAGGAGCTGATCGGCGTCCGGCGCCGGCATCCCTGGCTGCACCGGGCGCGGACCCGGGTTCTGGCCCTGGCCAACGAACACCTTGTGTATGAAGCGGCAGCCGACGGGAGCTGCATTACCGTTGCGCTCAACCTCGCCGACAGTCCGGTGAGTGTCGATGCGCCTGCGGGCAGCCGCGCCGTTCTGGCCAGCGGCGGCGACGTTCAGGTGGGCGGTGACGGACTGGAGCTGGGCCCCTTCGCCTGGTCCATCCTCGGCAGCGACGTCGGCTAAGCGCATGTGTCCGGCATTACTCCCGCCACGGGGCAGTATGCTGCCGGAAGTGTTGCCGTTGGCCTATACTTTTTCGGTACGGTTCAGCAGCGGGCCGTTTTTGGATTGCTCTTCGACGGGCTGGACGCCCGCGCAGTGCATGAGTGAAACGGCGCCAACGTTCTTGAGCACTGAGTCCACCGCTAAAACGGATACCCATTTGAGCCAGCATCTCCAGGAGCTGGTTCTCAACAGCACCGACGTCGGGGAATTCCTGGACGGGCTGGCACGCTTGTCTTCCTCCAGCCTCTCCACCCCGGGCGACGAGGTCCTCACAGGCATTACCCTGCTCAGGCACAAGAGGTCCGCCACCGTGGCCAGCAGCAGTGAAGACGCGCAGGCCATGGACGAGATCCAGTACGCCTTCGGCGACGGTCCCTGCATGACCGCCTCGCGCGACCAGGTCAATGTCCTCGTTTCCGATCTGCAGACGGAAGAGCGGTGGCCGCAATATGCGACGGCGGTACTCCAGCATGGTGTGCGGTCCATCCTTGCCGTACCGTTCCACCTTCAGGAAGACACCAAGGCCGCCCTGAACCTCTACTCCCACCGGCCCGGACGCTTCGATGCGAAGTCCATTGAGCTGGTCGAGCAGTTCGTGCGGCAGACCTCGCTCGGCCTGATGCTGGCGGTCCGCCTCGCCCACCTCGCCGAAACCGCCGACAATCTGAAGGCAGCGCTGGTCTCCCGGACAGACATCGACGTCGCCGTGGGCATCATTATGGCGCAGAACCGGTGCAGCCAGGAATCCGCCGTCGAGATCCTGAAGACCGCGTCCAGCACGCGGAACATCAAGCTGCGCGAGGTCGCGGCGGGAATCGTAAACTCGCTGGAGCAAGGGCCGGCGAAGACCTTCTACGAGGATTAGGCGGCCGGGGCGGAATAACTTTTCGGCCCGTTTGGTTGCCTCCTGCGGAAGTAATACTGAGAAGAAGGACTTTTGTGAGCCTGTTTACCCCGCTGTCCGTCGGCGCCCTTGACCTCTCCAACCGCCTCATTATGGCGCCGCTGACCCGGATGCGCTCCGGCGTGGACGGCGTTCCGGGACCGCTGGTTGTCGAGCACTACCGGCAGCGCGCTTCGCTGGGCCTGATCGTCACCGAAGGCACCTACCCCAGCTACGCCGGACAGGGCTTCCAGCGCCAGCCGGGTCTGGTCACGCCGGAACAGATCGACGGCTGGCGGGCTGTCGCGGACGCGGTCCATAACGACGGCGGACGGATCGTCGCCCAGGTCATGCACGCCGGCCGCGTCACGCACGAGGCAACCACCGGCGGCCACGAAGTTGTTGCGCCCAGCGCCATTGCCATCGACGGCGAGACCCACACCTATGACGGCAAAAAGCCGTTCCCCGTGCCCCGAGCCCTGGACACCGATGAGCTGCCGGGCATCATCGACGAGTTCGTGCTGGCGTCGCGGAACGCCGTGGAAGCGGATCTGGACGGGGTGGAACTGCACTCTGCCAACGGCTACCTGCTGCACGAGTTCCTCGCCCCGAGCTCAAACCAGCGCACCGACCAGTACGGCGGATCGCCGGAGAACCGCGCACGGTTCGTCATCGAGGTTGCCGCAGCCGTTGCCGCCGAGATCGGCGCGGACCGGGTTGGGATCCGTATCTCCCCCGAACACAATGTCCAGGGCGCCCTGGAGCTGGATACCGAAGAGACCCGGGCAACCTATGCCGCGCTGATGGACGGCCTTGCACCGCTGGGCCTGGCCTACCTCAGCATCCTGCACAAAGAGCCGGGCGGTGCACTGGTCCAGGAACTGCGCGCGCGCTTCGGCGGTCCGGTGTTGCTCAACAACGGCTTCGGCGTCATTACCACCCGCGAAGAAGCACTCGCCATCCTCGACGACGGACTGGCCGACGGCGTTGTGGTGGGCCGCCCGGCCATCGCGAATCCGGATCTTGTCCGGCGCTGGCAGGAAAACCTCCCGCTGAACGATCCGGACTCGAAGACCTTCTACACCGACGGCGCCCCCGGCTACACCGATTACCCGTACCTGGCGAACTAGGCCGCTCTAGACGCCCGCCCCCAGCGGGATGACGTGCGGCCGCCCGGCAGTCGGCTCCTGCACCACCTGGGCGGCCAGCCCGAAGATCTCGAGCAGCCGTTCCGGCGTGACCACTTCAGCCGGGGTCCCCTGCGCGACAATCCGGCCGTCCTTCATGGCCACCATGTGGTCGCTGTAGCGTGCGGCGAGCGAAATGTCGTGCAGCACCATCACCACGGTGCGGCCGCGGTCCCGGTTGAGCCGGCGGACCAGCTCCAGGACCTCCACCTGGTGCGCCAGATCGAGGTAGGTGGTGGGTTCGTCCAGCAGCAGGATGTCGGTCTCCTGGGCCAGCGTCATCGAGATCCACGCCCGCTGGCGCTGGCCGCCGGATAGATCCTCCAGCGGCTTGTCCGCCAGCTCCAGGCTGTCCGTGGCCGCCAGCGCGTCGAGCACCACCGCCTCGTCCGATACGGAGAACTGCTGGTACCACTTCTGCCGCGGGTGCCGCCCGCGCGAAACCAGGTCCGCCACGGTCAGTCCGGACGGCGCGGCCGGCGTCTGCGGCAGCACGCTCAACTGGGTGGCGACATGGCGGGTGGACAGTTTCGCCAGGGGTTTGCCGTCGAGCGTCACCGCTCCGGACCGGGGCGCAAGCAGCCGGCCGAGCCCGCGCAGCAGGGTGGACTTCCCGCAGCCGTTGGGGCCGATCACGGCGGTAACGGCGGCATCGGGCACGGTCAGCGATAGTTCGCGGACAATGTCAGGGCCGTCGTAGCCAAGGGTCAGGGCGTCGGCGCGCAGCCGCCCGCCGGTGCTGGACGCGCTCATGTGAGCCTCCGTTGGTAGCGCAGAATCAGGTAAATCAAATAGGGGGCGCCGACGACGGCGGTGGCAACGCCCACGGGCAGCGCCACGCTCAGGGCGTTGGCGGAGACGGTATCTGCCAGCAGCACAAACACGGCCCCCACCAACGCGGAAACGGCCACCGGGGGCACCACCGAACCGGTCAGGATGCGCGCGATCTGCGGGCTGGCAAGCGCCACGAACACCAGCGGCCCGGCGACCACGGTGCCCACGGAGGCCAGCAGCACGGCGATGGTCAGGGCCGTCAGCCGCACCGCGCCCACCCGGGTACCAAGTCCGACGGCGGTATCCTCGCCAAGGCTGGTCAGCAGCAGCCACCGCCCGCAGAGGACGGCAGCAAGCACCAGCACCACGGCGATGGCCCCCATCCGCTGCACCAAGGCCCAGTCCTTGCCGTTGAGCGAACCCGTCATCCAGGTCAGCGCCTGGGCCGCGCTGCTGACGTCGCCGAGGGTGAGCAGCCAGGTGGTCAGGCTGACGGCAAAACCGTTGATGCCCAGCCCCACTAGGACCAGCCGGTAGCTGTCGATCCCGCCGCGGTAGGCCAGCAGGTAGACCGCGACGCCGCTGAGCACGCCCGCGCCGAAGGCAGCCAGCGGCATGCCCATCGTGGCGGCCAGCCCGCTGAGTCCGGCATTCCCGCCGCCGGCGACCACCAGCACGGTGACGGCGCCGAGCGAGGCCCCGGCGGTAACTCCCAGGACGTCCGGACTGGCCAGCGGGTTCCTGGCCACGGTCTGCGTGATGGCTCCGGCAGCGGCGAGGCAGGCGCCGGCGACGACGGCGGCAACCATCCGTGGTGCGCGGAACTCGGTCACGGCCAGATGGACCTTGGAATTGGATGTGTCGCCGAGCAGCGCGCGCAGCACGTCCAGCAGGGCGAGCGGGGTACCGCCGTTGGCTACGTGGATGGCCATGGCCGCCACCAGCACCAGGATCAGCACACCGCCCACGGAGAGCCCGCGCGGGCTGATCCGGATCGAGACCGGACCGGCGCGCAGCACGCGGAGCGAACGGACCGGGCTGCCGCCGTTGCGGGTCACGGTGCTCATACGGTCACCAGCTTGCGGCGGCGGGCCAGGAAGACAAAGAATGGGGCGCCGATGACGGCCAGCACCACGCCCACGGAGAGTTCGCCCGGACGCGCGATGACCCGTCCGGCGGTGTCGGCCAGCAGCAGCAGCGCGGCGCCGGCTACTGCGGAAGCCGGCAGCAGCCAGCGGTAGTCGGCCCCCACCATCGCCCGGGCGATATGCGGAACCAACAGTCCGGCGAACGCAATCGGGCCGGCCATGGTCACGGCGGATCCGGCCAGCAGCGTGATCGCGGCGATGCCGGCGCAGCGCGCCCACAGCACCGAGATGCCCAGGGACCGGGCGGTGTCTTCGCCGAGCGCCAGCGCGTTCAGCGCCGGAATGTTCATCGCCGCCAGTACCAGGCCCGCCAGCAGGAAGGGCCAGATGGCCGGCAGGATGTCGTTGCGCCCGGCGATGGAACCCACCTGCCAGAAGCGCAGGGTGTCAAGGGCCGCCTCGTTCAGCAGCACGATCCCGGTCACCAGGCCCGTGCACAGGGCTGTGACGGCGGCGCCGGCCAGCACCAGCGTGATCGGCGTGGAGCCATGCCGGGCGGCGGTGCCGATCAGGAACACGAACACGCTGGCCAGCAGCGCGCCGCCGAACGCCAGCACGGCCTGGGTCAGCGGAAGCATTGTCCCGGCGATGGCTGTCGCCGCCACGATCGCCAGCGCAGCCCCTTGGTTGATGCCCAGCAGACCCGGATCCGCCACGGCATTGCGGGTATGCCCCTGCGAAAGCGTCCCGGCCACACCGAGGCAGATGCCGGCCGCAATACCGGTCAACGTCCGGGGCCAGCGCAACTGCAGAATGGTCACATCCATGTTGGTGCCCGTCGGCGTCACCACCGCATGCCACGCCTGCGCCAGCGTCGAGGGCTGGCTGCCGATGCAGACACTGGCCACCACGGCGGCGAAAAGTACGACGACGGCGGCGGCCAACCAGCGCAGCCGCACCTTTCCGCTGCGCATGGGCAGCCGCAGCGCGGTTTCGCGCAGCCCGGCAGCCGGAATGGAGTCTGTGCCCGTGGCCGGTGCATCCACAGTTTTCAAGAGCGCCTTCTATTACGGGAGGTTTGGAGCGTCGGTCTTTTCGACTGCTACAGTCTACGGCGGGGAAAAGCTTAGCCTTACCTAAGTTACGCGGCTTTGGCCGTTCAACCGTGAAAGAGACTCGCATGAAAACACCCGTTCTGACCAAATTGCTGGCCCTGGTGGCCGGCGTCTCGCTCCTGGGCACCGCTGCCTGCGGCGCACCTGCCGCCACCGAAGACGCCGCCGCCTCCGCTCCCGCGGGCGGCTCCGGCTACCCGCTGACCATGGAACATGCCATGGGTTCAACCACCATCGAATCCGAGCCGAAGCGCGTCGTCGCGCTGGACCCGAGCTACATCGATGCCGCGCTGCTGCTGGAGGCAGATCTGGTCGGCTACGTCCAGTACCGGCAGGATCCGGGCGATCCGTTCGCCGACTACCTTGGCGACGTGGACGAAGCCACTGCAGACGCGGTCAACGTCGGCACCCTCGCCGAGCCGAACCTGGAGAAAATCCTTGAGCTGGAGCCGGACGTGATCGTCTCCGCGCAGGTCCGCCACGAGTCGCTCTACGACCAGCTTTCCAAGATCGCGCCGACCATCTTCTCCGTCAGCACCGGGCCCACCTGGAAGGAAAACGTGGTGTTCCTCGGCGAGGCGCTGGGCAAGAAGGACAAGGCCGAAGAACTCGTGGCCGGTTATGAAGAGCGCGCGAAGAAGGTGGGCGAAGCAATCCTCGCGAAGGATCCCGAAGCCACCTACTCCCTGCTGCGTTTCGCCGGCGAGGACACCGCTCGCCTGTACTCCACCGATTCGTTCATCGGCGAGATCATGGCCGACATGAACATCCCCCGACCGGAAGGTGCGCCGGACACCACCGAGTCCATCTTCGTCCCGCTCTCCGAAGAACAGATCCTCAAGGCCGACGCCGGCCTGGTTATGGTCAGCGCCTGGACGCCGTCGGGTGCCGAGGGCGACGCGTCGCGCGAGCAGCAGAAGGCCTTCGAGTCCAACCCGCTGTGGGAGCGCCTGAAGGGCGACGTTATCCACGTCGACGACGAAACCTTCGTCGCCTCCGTCAGCATCCAGGGCGCGCACGCCGTGATCACCGATCTGGCCGAGCACTACGGCGTCGACCCGCAGCTGCCGTAGTCCCTACAACTCAACCAAAAAACCAAGTGCGACGTCGGTGCCAAGTTGGCCGCCGGCGTCGCACTTTGCGGATTCAATGGTAATAATTTCCCCATGACGAGCATTCCGCATGAAGGTCCTGACCATTCCCACCGCCGCCCCGAGGGCACGAATGACGCAACGGTTGAAGCGCTGGGCAAGCTGTCCGAGGCGTTGGAGGTCGTTGAACACGCCCGCGGCTATCTGTATGGCTTCCACCGCCTGACCGGCAAGGCCGACCTCGCCCTGGGCGAAGCCGCGGAGCTCCTGCGCAAGGCCGGGCACGGAGAGCTGGCCGACCGGGTCGAGCAGGACGTTGTGGGACGGAATGTGATCGCTGGACGGTGGACGTTCCAGATCGTCGAAGACTACGACGACAACTACTACGCCGCGTTCAAGTCAGTGGAGCAGGACGCGCGCCATGAGCTCGCCGAGGGTAAGCGGCACTTGTTCGAGGCCGAGATGAAAGAGGACCGGCGCTCCCACGGGCGCGCCCACCACGAGGCACGCCCGCAGGAAGCGGGATATCCGCGGTCCGAACCGGTCAGCGACCCTGCTTGAGGCGGAGGTAGCACCCGGCCCTGGACACTACGGCCGCCGGACCTGGCTAGGTCGGGGGTTCCTTAGGCCGGAGCCCTAGGACCGGATGGCGGCGTAGAGCAGCATGTCCCGACGCTCACCGCCGATGCTCTGGTGGCTGCGCAGCAGTCCTTCGCGCTGGTAGCCGGCGGCTTCGGCCGTGCGGATGGAACCGGTGTTCCACGGTTCGATGTACAGCTCCACGCGGTGCAGGACTGGCAGAGTCCAGGCGAAGGCGGTGAGCGCGGTCAGTGCCGCAGCGCCCACGCCTCGTCCGCGTGCCGACGGCGCAACCAGGTAACCCGCTGTCGCTCTTCCTGTTTCTACCGCTTTCAGCCACATGCCGATCTGGCCGAGCGCCCGGTCCGTCGCGGCGTCGGCAATGGCGAAGGAGTAGCCCATCCCCTCGGTGAAGCGCCCGTTCTGGTGCAGGATCCACTCCATCGCTTCTTCCGCGGTGGGCCTGGCCGGAATGGTGCTGATCAGCCGAATGTATGGATCCTGTGTGAGCTCGGCGGCGAGGTGTGCGTCGGAGTCGCGGAACGGGCGGAGCACCACGCCGGCGTGCGATGGCGGCGCTGCGGGCCATGCGAGCGGCAGGTGGAGCTTCATGAGTGCGATTCTGCCATTCGTGGCAGTTCCCGCAAGGGCAACCGCCGGATTGCCCCTTAAGCCCGGCGCGTTCCACCCGCGTTTACCCGCGTCCCACCTGCTTAGCCGTGCTATCCGCCGGAGGGCGCGGCTGTTTGCCACAGCCCCATCAGATTCCCCTCGCTGTCCCGGAAGTAGGCCGCGAACCCCATGTCGCCGACGGCCATTTTGGCTTCCACCGTGGACCCGCCCAGGCTGCCCACCTTCTCCAGCGCAGCATCGATGTCCTCGACGTCGAGCGTAATAATAGGTGTCTTCAACTCACCTTCGCGCCGGAACATACCGCCGTTGATCGCGCCCGGTTCGCTCGGCATGCCCTGGTCATCCGTCGGCGTGGTCATGACCATGTTGTAATTCATTTCCGGCATAGGCTGGATGTTCCAGCCGAAGGCCGCGTTGTAAAAGTTCCTTGCCCGTTCTTCGTCTTCCGCGGGAATCTCGAAATGCACTACACGTCCGGTCATTGCGCTCACCTGCATTCTGGTAAATGAACCCGATTACTGAAAGGCGCGGGCGGTCCACGCCCCAAGCGTTAAGTCTAGGAGCGGGCGGGCCGCTTGGGGAGGGGCGTGTGGGCCCAGGGTCCGCGGGCGGTCTGGCCCAGCCTGTCAGTTTGCGGAAAGGTTGGTCGTTTACACTGTGCACAGACATTAGATGAGACGTCATCAAAGAAAGAGGAGTGGACCGTCTGCAGTCGACAATTGATACAACCGCGTTCGGTGCTGGCCACCTCCCCGTCCCAGGAGTTAATTTGCCTGCCCCAGACGTTCCGAGCGTAACCGTGCGCCCGGCCACGCCGACCGACCTCACCACCATGGCGGCCTGGCAGTGCCGTTACGTGCCCGATGGGCTGTTCCCGCAGATGGGCGAGCGCTTTGTCCGCCGCTGGCATGCGAGCTTCCTGGACTCGCCCTTTGGCGTCGCACTGGTTGCCGAGCGCGTTGATGCCCAGGGCACGCAGGCCGTCGGCTTCCTCGTGGGCTCCACCGATCAGTTCCGCCATATTGACGACGTCGTTCGCCGCCACCGCGTCCGTCTTGCCTTGGCAGGGTTGCTGGCTTTGGCCCAGCGGCCCCGGCTCGGCGCCCATTTCGTCCGTACCCGCGGGCGGGCCTACCTCAAGCGCATCCTCACCCCGAAGTTGCATCGCACCCCCGGCGCCGGCCCGGCCGCCGGCGCTGCAGCCGGCGCTGAGTCCCACGCCGCGTCCCGCGCAACGGCCGGCACTACGGCCAACGCTACGTCCGGCGGGCAGATCGCCGTCGTTACTGCGATTGCCGTTGACCCCGCAGCCCGGGGCACCGGTGCCGGCCAGGAACTGATCAGCCGGTTCCTGGAAGATGCGCGGACAGCAGGCGCCGCGCGGGCGGAGTTGGTCACGCTGCTCGGCGAAGGCAATGCGGCGCCCTTCTATGAGCGCCTCAACTGGAGCGCGGTGGACGAGCATCCCACCCGGGATGGCATGCGCGCCCGCACGTACCGCTACGAACTCGGCGACAACGGGCAGTAAGCGCCGCAAACCCGCCGGGCCCGCATGGGCAGAACTATCCACAGATGCTTCATTCGTGCCGTTTTCATTTGTTCATCTGAAGCTGGCCGGAGATGATCAGTAGTAAATCATTTCACCTCCCCGGATGATAGGACGGCTATGACCAGGCAAGTTCCGGACTTTCCGGCAGCTGATGCGCCCAATCGGACCAACGATGCCGGAGAACGTTCTGATCCGGACACAACCGGCGCGGACGAATTCCAGCCGCCCAGCCGGCGGTTGCGCAGGCAGCAGAACGACGGCGAACCGGTGTCCTCCCGGGAGGCGGGCTATCTGCAGGCCGCTCCCCCGCCAAATTGGGTGAAACCGGCGGATGGTGCGGCCGCCGCGCCCAGGGTTGCGGGCGGCATCCAGGAGCCGCGCGCCACGGGCAGCGAGCAGGAGCCCCAGCCGCAGGAGGGCGTGCAAGCCCGGCGCCGGCGGGATCTTCGGGAGACGTCTTTCCTGGTCACGGGTTCGGCCAAGGAGCCGGCCACCAAGGGCTGGCGGGGCGTGCTGGCGAAAATGGGCCTGCGGGTGGAACCGTCCAAGGAAGAGCTGGCCGAGCGTGCCGACGTGCAGCTCGTCAGCCAGCATTGGCCGGGGCCGCGGACCGTAGCCGTCGTCAATCGCAAGGGCGGGGCCAACAAGACCCCCACCGTGGTCATGCTCAGCGCCATTCTGGCCCGCTACGGCGGCGGGCCGGTGCTGGCGTGGGACAACAACGAGTCCCAGGGCACGCTGGGCTGGCGCACCGAGCAGGGCCCGCATGCCTCGAGCGTGCTGGATCTGGTGGACTCGTCCAGCAAGCTGCTCTCCCCCGAATCCAACGCTGCCGATCTTGCCCACTACGTCCATCACCAGGCGGCGGACAAGTTCGACGTGCTGCGTTCGGACGAGAATGAAGAAGGCGACCACGAGGTGACCGCGGAGGAAGTGGACATCGCGCACCGGGTGGCCTGCAAATACTACCGGCTGATCGTGATGGACTCGGGGAACACTTCCCGCTCCGCCAACTGGCGCCGGATGATCGACCACACCAACCAGCTCGTGGTGCCGGTGACCGCGATGGAGGACCGCGCCGAGGCTGCGCGCCTGACCCTGCAGACCCTCGCGGCACGCGGTGACCATGAAGCGGAGCTGGCGCGCAACGCCGTCGTTATTGTGTCCGAATCGACTGACGCCGGCCGCGGCATGACCGGCGAGGCCCGCAAGCGCGCGAAGATCGAGGCGGACCGGATCGAAACCGGTTTCCGCGAATTCGTCCGCGAGGTAGTCCGCATTCCGTACGACCCGGCGCTGGTCAACGGGCCCATCCGGTTCAACGCCCTGCAGCCGGCGACCCAGCGCGCCTGGCTCCGGGCGGCCGCCGCGGTGGCGAGGGGTTTCTAGGCAGCGGTCATGCCTGGAAGAGGCGGCGGACCACCTGCCCCGAGGCCAGCGCGTCCAACCCTTCGTTGATCTCGCGCAACGGTTTGGTGTCTGTGTAAAGCAGCTCCACGGGCAGCTTTCCCGCCCGCCAGTGTTCCAGGTACAGCGGAATGTCGCGCTCCGGCACCGCGTCGCCCATGTAGGAGCCCAGCAGCCGCTTGCCCGCCCCGGCGAACTGCAGGGCCGGGACCGTCAGTTCTGCCGAGGGGTGGGGCAGGCCGACGGAGACCACGGCGCCGCCGCGGGTGACGTGCTCCAGGCAGGAGGCGATGACCTTGGCGGATCCTACCGCTTCCACCACGACGTCGACGCCGTCGCCGGTCGCTACGGCGATCAGCGCTGCAGCGTCGTCCGGCGTTCCCACGGCCGTGGCCCCGCAGTCCAGTGCCAGCTGGTGTTTGCCCGGATTCGGATCAATGGCAATGATGTCGCTGGCCCCGGCCAAGGATGCCGCCATGACCGCCGAGAGTCCCACGGCGCCGAGGCCGAACACCGCAACAGACTGCCCGGCCTGGACCGCAGCCGTATTGAGCACTGCGCCCATGCCCGTCAGCACTGCGCAGCCAAACATCGCCGCCACCGTGTCCGGTACATCATCGTTGATTACGACGACGGATTCGCGGGCAACTACGGCGTAATCGGCGAAGGCGGAAACGCCCAGATGGTGGTTGATCCGCTTCCCCTCAGCGGTCTTCAGCAAGGCTTCGCCGTGCAGCAGGTCGCCGGAGCCGTTGGTTTCGGCGGCACGGTGGCAGAGGGCGGGCCGGCCGGTGGCACAGGCACGGCAACTGCCGCAGCTGGGGACAAAAACCAGCACCACGTGGTCTCCCTCTTTGACGTCGTTGACGCCCTCGCCCACGGTAACTACCCGCCCCACCGCCTCGTGACCCAGCGCCATCGGCAGTGGACGGACGCGCGAACCATCGACGACGGAAAGGTCCGAATGGCAGAGGCTCGAATACGTAATGGACACGCCCAGCTCGCCAGCGCGGGGGTCGGGCCGCTCCAGTTCTTCAATGACCAGGGGCTTTGACTCGGCATAGCGCGTTGCCCCTGTCCCGCCGGGCTGTCCGGGTGGCATGGCAGCGTGCAGGATGGCTGCGATCATCATTCTCCTTCGGGTTGATCAGTCCTAAAAGGTCTGGGCCGGCACAATCTGAACTATGGGGGGCAACGTCCGCGGCGGGCTTTTCGGATTACGGACCGGCAGTCACCTGCTCGGCGGCGAACTCGGCGAAGGTCCGCTTTCCAGCACGATTGCCGGGAACGAGGTTGTTGCCCGATTTGAGCGCAGCAAACATCCTGCCGGGGAAACGCAACGGAACCACCCGCCGTCGTACGCCGAGGGATTCGAGGGTCAGGCGGGCGATTTCTTCGGCAGAGAGTATTTCGGGGCCGCCGATGTCCGGAACCCTGGCGGCTGGACCGGCGGCTGCCAGTTCCGCCAGGTGCACTGCGACATCGCGGACGTCAATGGGCTGGAAGAGGAGGTCCGGGGCGAAGACCAGCGGCAGCCGGCGTTGGGCGGCGAACAGGGCGAAGACGAGTTTGTGGAACTGGGTGGCGCGCAGGATGGTCCACGGCAGAGCGGAGGTTTCGACACGCTGCTCGGCTTCGAATTTGGCCCGGTAGTAGAACATCGGAATGCTGTCCACGCCGACGATCGAGACATAGATTAGGTGCGGGTTGCTTGCCTTGCGGGCCGCTGCGATGAGGTTTTCGGTACCGACGATGTCGCCGCGGCCGTTGGAAGTTGCACAGTGGATGATCGTCTCGACGCCGTCGACGGCCGCGTCGATGCCGTCCCCGGTGTGCAGGTCGCCGCGTGCCCAGGTGCCCGGCTCGCGTCCGGCCGGCTGTTCGTGGCGGCTGAGGATCCGGACCGTGTGGCCGTGCTCGAGCAAGGCAGGTTCGACGGCCCGGCCGAGGGCTCCGGTTCCGCCGGTCAGCAGTACTGATGCCACTGGTCATGCCCCTTTCGGCTGGAACGATTTGGCGCGGACGGCGGCAACGGGCGATGCTGAGGTTGCCCCTTGCTGCTGATCATAGAGGACACGTGATGCGCGCCTACCTGATGTGCATCCTCGTGGTGGTTTTTTATTCGGGAAACATTCTTGTGGGCAAGGCGCTGGCCGACCTGCCGCCCTTCACCATCGCGTTCCTGCGGGTTGCCATTGCGTTCGTGGTCCTGCTGCCGTTCGGGTACCGCGGCGCGCGGCAGGCCGCCCCGCTGTTCCGGCAGCATTTCAAGCCGCTGCTGTTCATGACGGTCACCGGAGTGGCTGCCTTCACCACGTTCCTGTATGCCGCGTTGCAGTTCACCTCGGCTACCAACGTTTCGGTGCTGGAGGCGGCCATCCCGGCGGTGACGGTGGCGCTCAGTGCCTGGCTGCTGCGGGAGAAACTGCGGTGGATCCAGCTTTTCGGGGTGGCGCTTTCGCTCTTCGGGTCGGTCTGGGTGGTACTGGAAGGGCAGGTCTTCCAGCTCGGCGATCTGGGTTGGAATGCCGGCGACGCGCTGATGGTCGGCGCCGTGGCCAGTTGGTCTTTGTACTCGATCGGCGTGCGGAAGTACCTGCACCTGTTCCCGTCCTACGGCTCGGTACTGGTCATGACCGGGCTGTCCGTGCTGATGCTGCTCCCGTTTGTGGTGGGTGAGTGGCTGATCCTAGGCGTGCCGGAACTGGACAGCAGCGGGCATTGGTGGGGGCTGGTCTACCTGGGCGTCTTTCCCTCAGTGGTGGCGCTGATCCTCTACAACCGTGCTGTGGCAATCCTGGGTGCTTCGCAGGCCTCCGTGTACCTGAACTTCCTGCCGGTGGGCACGATGCTGGGCGCCTATTTCCTCCTCGGCGAGACGATCACGGCGATGCAGATCCTCGGCGCGGTCGTGGTGATTGCGGGCGTACTGTTCACCACCCGGGCCAAGCCGGCGGTTGCCGGGAGCTAATTCGAGGGCGGGGACAAAGTCCTTTACAGACTGTCCACCGGTTTACGGCAACCCCTTGACGTTCTACCCATACTTTTTGTGATGCAGGGCACATAATCTAGTCCGTAAGGGCAGCGGAAACACATCGCAGTTTCGTGGCTGCCTCCCACAATCACCTTTCGACTGCATCTGTCTGTCAGTCGCTTAGGTACCGCAATTCGTAATTCTTTAGGAGATTCAATGACCATCGCAGCTGCTCCCGCCAATTCCGTCGCCGAACTCGAGCGCCTGAAGGTCCTGCACAACGGCACCAAGCAGAAGCTGACGTTCTCCGACGCCGAGTTCGAACGCCGCCTGACCGGACTGCGCCGGATCATGGCCGCGAAGGAACTCGACGCCGTCATCCTCACCAGCTACCACGGCATCAAGTACTACTCCGACTTCCTCTACACCACCTTCGGCCGCAACTACGCCCTCGTCGTCACCGCCGACGACTCCGTCACCATCACCGCGAACATCGACGCCGGCATGCCCTGGCGCACCAGCTACGGCGAAAACATCGTCTACACCGACTGGCGCCGCGACAACTTCTACTACGGCCTGCAGGAAGCCCTGCGCCAGCGCGGCATCACCGCCCGCCGCCTCGGCGTCGAAGACGACGCCCTGCCCGTGATGACCCGCGAAAAGATCCAGGCCGCCTTCGCCGACGCGCAACTGCTCGACATCTCCCAGGACGCCATGCGCCAGCGCATGATCAAATCCGCCGAAGAAATCGAAGTCATCAAACACGGCGCCCGCATTGGCGACCTCGGCGGCGAAGCCATCAAAGCCGCCATCCGCGAAGGCATCACCGAATACGAAGTCGCCCTCATCGGCACCGAAACCATGGTCCACGAAATCGCCCGCACCTTCCCCGAACAGGAAGTCCGCGACACCTGGGTCTGGTTCCAGTCCGGCATCAACACCGACGGCGCCCACAACTGGGCCACCACCCGCAAACTCCAGCGCGGCGACATCCTCTCCCTGAACTGCTTCCCGATGACCTCCGGCTACTACACCGCCCTGGAACGCACCCTCTTCCTCGGCCAGCCCGACGAACGCTCCCTGGAACTGTGGAACGTCAACGTCGAAGTCCACAAACGCGGCCTGGAACTAATCAAGCCCGGCGCCGTCTGCAAGGACATCGCCGCCGAACTCAACGAAATCTACATCGGCCACGGCCTGCTCCCGAACCGCACCTTCGGCTACGGCCACTCCTTCGGCGTCCTCTCCCACTACTACGGCCGCGAAGCAGGCCTGGAACTGCGCGAAGACATCGACACCGTCCTCGAACCCGGCATGGTCGTCTCCATGGAACCCATGATCACCGTCCAAGACGGCGAACCCGGCGCCGGCGGCTACCGCGAACACGACATCCTCGTCATCGGCGAAAACGGCAACGTCGAAAACATCACCAAATTCGGCTTCGGCCCCGACAACAACATCATCGACGCCTAAGCTGCCACGGGCGGTGCCGGTCCCGGACCGGCACCGCCTCTTCGCACCCAGATCCTCGCCCCGTAAACGTGGCTGCCCGCGTGTATTCCACGCGGGCAGCCACGTTTAGGGGGCGGGCATCCTGTCAGCATCCAACGAATCGGAGAGACGATGCGCAACAGTGTCTACATGGAGGAGCTGGACTCCTTCACCTACCGCGAAAAGATTTCGGACGGCAAGGCGGCCGTCCTCGTCCCTGTCGGCTCCATCGAACAGCATGGACCGCACATGCCGCTCAACGTGGATGTCCTGCTCTCCCGGGCCATGGCAGGCGGTGTAGCCGAAGCCGTTGGCGGACTGGTCGCAGCCCCCATTACGTATGGCTACAAGTCCCAGCAGCGTTCGGGCGGCGGAAACCACATTCCCGGCACCACCAGCCTGGATGCGTCCACCGTCATTTCCATTGCCCGGACCCTGACCCTGGAATTCGCCCGGCACGGCGTCCGGAAAATCGCTTTCATTAACGGCCATTTCGAGAACTACCAGTTCTTGTATGAAGGCGTTGACCTTGCCGTCACGGAGCTGCAGCGTGCCGGGATCGACGATCTGAAGGTCATGCTGCTTTCCTACTGGGACTTCGTCGACGAGGCGACCATTGCGGAACTGTACCCCGATGGTTTCACCGGCTGGGACTTGGAGCACGGCGGCGTCCTCGAAACGTCCCTCATGCTCCACCTGTACCCGGAGAAGGTGGAGATGGAACAGGTCGAAGATGCACCGCCGGCGGTACTGCCGAACTACGATGTCCTGCCGGTGCGTCCCGAACTGACGCCGGCGTCAGGATGCCTGTCATCCGCCGCCCAAGCCACTGCCGTGAAGGGCGAAATCCTGCTCAAGCGGGCAACTGTCGCCATGGCGACCGCCCTTGATGCAGAATTCCAGGATGTGATCGACAATGACGTTGAGCAAAAATGAGACGAGGCCGGCAGCGCCGGTGGAATACCGCACTGAGCTGAACCCGCCGGAGCCGCAGGAAGAGAAGAAGCGGCGCGTCGACGACGTTGTCATCAAGGCCGCCGCCATCGTCCTGGTGGTTTCGATTCTCACGTTCGCCGTGGCCGTCCCGGATGGAACTGCCGCTGCCATCGGTGCAGCACGGACCTTTGTCACCGAATACTTCACGTGGTTCTTCGTCGCCTTCTCCGCGCTGGCGCTGGGCGTCTGCGCTTGGCTCGCCTTCGGCAGATTCCGCCGCATCCGCCTTGGCGGACCGGATGCCAAGCCCCAGTATGGCAAGTTTGCCTGGTATTCCATGCTCTTCGCCTGCGGCCAGGGCATTGGACTGATTTTCTGGTCCGTAGCCGAACCCATCATGCTCAAGGACGAGAATCCGCTGTTCCCGGCGGGCTCGGCCAGCCCGGTGGACGGGGCGATGGCCTGGTCCTACTTCCACTGGGGCCTGACGGCCTGGGCGATGTACGGCATCGTGGCTATTTGTCTGGCCTACTCGCACCATAACCTGGGCAAGAAGCTCACGTTCCGCGACGCCGTCGTCGATATCTTTCCGCGCAAGTCCCGCCGCGGCGCCGGCATGGTTATCGAGTTGCTGGCGATCCTCGCCACCGTCCTCGGCCTCTCTACCTCGTTTGGTTTTGCCACGCTGCAGTTCACGTCCGGCATCAGCGCCATCACCGGTATCCACGCCAGCGCCCCGCTGTGGATTGCGATCATCGTGGCACTGGGGGTCCTCACGGCAGGGTCGGTTTTCTTCGGCATCAGCAAGGGTATGAAGCGGATCAGCGAGATCAACTCCGTGCTAAGCATCGTGCTCCTGGTCGCTGTGTTCGCGTTCGGTCCGATCATCTACCTGGCCTCCACCTTGTCGCAGACGTTCGGCGCCTTTTTCCAGAATTTCCTGGCTATGAGCCTCTGGACGGATTCCGGCGTCGCAGCGGAAGGCATCGGTTCTTGGCAGGACAGTTGGAACGGTTGGTGGACGGTCTTTATCTGGTGCTGGGTCATCGCGTTCTCCCCGTTCGTGGGGGCCTTCATCGCCCGCATTTCGCGGGGCCGGACCATCGGGGAATTCATCCTGGGCGTCACAGTTGTTCCGTCCCTGATTGTGATGATCTGGATCGGCATCATCGGCGGCGCCGCGCTGTACTACGACAACGCGAATAACGGGTCCATCGCGGATGCGGTTGCCCAGGACACCTCGCAGGGGCTGTTCGTGATGCTCGAGTACATCCCCGCTGTCGGCACCATCCTGCTGGTCGTGGCGACCATCCTCGTGGCAACGTACTACATCACCTCCCTGGATTCTGGCGTGCATGCCCTGGCGGAGTTCGTGTCCTCGGGGCGGACGCCGAGCAAGCTCTTCCGGGTGGTACTGGTGGCGAGCATCGTGGCCATCACCGTGGCGCTGCTGACCTTGGGCGGCACCTCCGTGATCGATACCGTTCAAACCGGCACGATCATCGGCGCCTTCCCCTTCGCCTTTGTCATCATCATCATGGTGGTCAACTTCGTGAAGCGGTTGCGAAAGAGTGAAAGTGCGCAGGTTCAGGCAGCCGCGGCGGAGCAACCAGTTGAATAGAGGAGTCACCGTCTGAACTAGCGTGCCGGGCACCTGACCGGCCGCTACCGACACCATGTGAGGGGCTGCCGCAGCATGCGGCAGCCCCTCCTGAGTACCGGGCACCGGAACCAGGGCAGCTGAAGAGGCTCGGCGACCGGGGCACCTAGCCCAACCTGGATTGCGGGCCGGCAATGTCGGGGAATAGCGGCCGGGAACATAGGCTGGCGGTATGGACTCCCCTATCCAGCGCTACCTGACGCACATCCACGAGGAGATCGCGCGCATTAAGGACGGCGAACCCGCCAGCTACATTCCGGCGCTGGCGGACGTGGATCCGGACAACTTCGGCATCTGCCTGGCCACGGTGGACGGCTACGTCTATGAGGTCGGCGATACGCGCGAAGAGTTCACCATCCAGTCCATCTCCAAACCGTTCACGTACGGGCTGGCGTTATCGGACCGCGGCATGGCAGCGGTGGACGAGAAAATCGACGTCGAACCCTCCGGCGATGCCTACAACGAGATTTCCCTGGCCGAGGGCAGCGGCCGGCCCTCCAACGCGATGATCAACGCCGGGGCGCTGGCGGCGACGTCGTTAGTTAAAAGCGCCGGACCGTACTCGCGTTCCCGCCGGATCCTGAACATGTTCTCCGATTTCGCCGGGCGCGACCTTGCCGTCAGCGAGCGCGTGTACAAATCGGAGCTGGCGCACGGGCACCGGAACAAGGCGCTGGCCTACCTGCTGCGCTCGTTCAACATCATCGAGTCCGATCCGGACCCGGTGGTGGAGGACTACTTCCGGCAGTGCTCGGTGCTGGTGAACTGCCGTGATTTGTCCATCATGGCGGCCACGCTGGCGAACAGCGGCACCAACCCGCTGACCGGCGAGGACCTGCTGGAGATCGGCGAAGTGGAGCGCGTGCTGTCGGTCATGACTACCTGCGGGATGTACGACGACGCCGGAGCATGGATGAGCTCGGTGGGCATGCCGGCCAAGTCCGGCGTGGCCGGCGGCATCCTGGCCGTGCTGCCGGGCCAGGTGGGGCTGGCGGTGTACTCGCCGCCGCTGGACGCGCACGGCACCAGCGTGCGCGGGATCGAAACCTGCCAGCGGCTCTCGGACGACATGGAACTGCACTTCGTCCGGGCCGGCCGCACCGGCAAGTCCGCCATCCGCGCCGGCTACGACATCACGGACTCCCCCTCCGGCATCCGCCGCACCGACGAGGCCGCGGACGTACTGCGCGAGCACGGCCACCGGGCCATGGTCATCGAGCTGAACGGTGACCTGCTCTTTGCCGGCTCCGAATCGGTGGTGCGCGAACTCAGTGCCTTGAGCGACGACGTCGAACACGTCATTTTGGACCTGCGCCGCGTGGACGAGGTGGCCGCGGTGGCGCTGCGCATGCTCGCCGACGTCCGCGAACAGCTCACTGCGGCCGGGCGCCAGCTGGTGCTGATCGACGGCGAAGGCACCTTGGCAGCGGCGTTCATGGAGGTCGATGGCGAAGTCCCGACCTTCACCACCCGCAGCGCCGCGGTGGAGTGGTCCGAAAACGAGCTGATCGCCCGGTACGGCGGCGACCTTGAGCTCCCGGATGCGGTGCGGCCGTCGGACAGCCCCGCCCTCAGTTCCCTCACTGAGGACGATGCTGCGGCGCTCGAGCAGCGGATGGAACCCAAAACGTACGACGCCGGCGACGTGATCCGCCGCGTGGGGCAGCGGTTCGGCGGTGTGTTCTTCATTGTCTCGGGCAAGATCACCACGTCCGTGCCGGGACCGAACGGAACGAGGGTCAAACTCAGTACCCTCTCTGCAGGCATGACCTTCGGCGAACTGGCCCTGGGCAGCGAGAACCGGCAGGAAACCACGGTCAAGGCCGTGGGACCGGTGAAGCTGATGGTACTCAGCGCCGACGAAATCGTCGCGCTCGAAGAGGACGACCCGCGGCTGGCCCTGGAGCTATGGAAGGCGCTGACCCGCGATGCCTACATCCGGGTGGACCAGTACCTGCGCGAAACCGCCGTCCGCATCAGGGACTGACTGCTCCTAGCGGGCCCGCAGCCCCGCAAGGACCGCGTCCACGCCGAAAAGGAAGGCCTCGTCGTCGTTGTCCTGGCGCACGTTTTCGGGCAACAAGCCGGCCGCGGCCAGATCGGCGTGCGTCTGCTCCTCGGCCACGGCGCCAAGAATGAAATGGGTCAGCGTGCGTGCGCCCCAACGCGTCTGCTGGTCGGTCAGGCCGGCATCTTGCAGAAGCGTGCGCAGGGTGGCGATCGCCGGAAGTGCCTCCGGGTTCAGCGCATGCGCCAGCGACACCACGTCGGCACCGTCCCGAACGGCCAGCAGCGCCGCGCGGATGTCCGCGGCCAGCCGGCGAACAGGATCCCCGTCCGCGGATGCGGTGTCACCCGTATCTGCGTCGACCTCCGCCAAAATCTGTTCGGCCAGCACGCCCAGCAGGTCCTGCTTGTTTTTCACGTGCCAATAGAGCGCCCCGGGCTGGACACCCAGATCACGGGCAAGCCGCCGCATGGACAGGTCGCCCAGGCCGTAGTTGCGCAGGATATCCATGGCAGTATCCACAATCTGCCGTCGGGTGAGGCTCATCCATTCCTCCTGATCCGTGCGCCGAAGTCAAACATAGTCCTGTTCCATCATGCCGTAACGGCCGTTGGCCGGCGCGCGTCGCTCCCGGTTTCGCACCTCGGCGGGTGCTTTGCCCAAGCGTCCCCGGCCGCCTGTGCATGCGAAGATGAAGCAGTGACCAGCAAGATGGCTAAACCCGCACCGCGCGCCTACGAGGCGGTGCTCCAAAGTATCGAGGCGGAGCTGCGCTCCGGGGCACTCAAACTCGGCGATCAGCTACCCGGCGAACGGACACTGGCGGAAAGGCACGGGCTGTCCCGGGCATCCGTACGCGATGCCATCCGCATTCTGGACGTGCTCGGAGTGGTACGTACTTCCACCGGCTCCGGTCCCAATGCAGGCGCGGTTATCGTGTCCCAGCCCGCCTCCGGGCTGGCCGCCGCACTGCGGTTGCATGTGGCAACCCGCCAGTTGACTGTCGGCGAGATCGTGCAGACGCGTATCCTGCTCGAAACCGGAGCCGCCGAGGCAGCCACCATTGATCCGGAGAACGAGGCAACCCGGGCCAAGCTCGACGAGGCCGCAGAACTGCTGGAGTTGATGGACGACCCGAAGCTCGCCCGTGCGGACTTCCATTCGCTCGATGCCCGCTTCCATGTCCTGCTTTCCTCGCTCGCCGGCAATGCAGTCATCGAGGCGATGATGGAGTCACTGCGCCTGTCCATCAGTGACTACGTTGCGGAGTCGATCCGCAGCGACGAGGCGTGGGAACCGGTCGCCGACGTACTCCGCGGCCAGCACCACGGCATCTTGGCAGCGGTGTCCGCAGGCGAGGGCAAGCGGGCTTCCCAGCTGCTTCGCGAGCACATCGGATGGTTCTACGCCGAAACCCAGCGCTGAGACCCTGCCAGTCGGTTTGAGGGACGGGCAAGCCTAAAGGGATCAGCGGGTCGTGGACGCCGCCGCTGGCCGGCACGTCACAATCTTGAACACCGTTCAATCTTTATTGACAGAACCCCCGCGCCTCAACAAACTTGAACGGTGTTCAATTACTTCCAAGACCTGGCCGACCGGCAACTGGCCGGCGCCACCCTGACCCTCGAGGAAGCCCTCGCCGTCCTGCACTCCACCGATGAGCAGCTCCTCGACGTCGTGGCCGCCGCGGGCCGGCTGCGCCGCGCGCACTTCGCCAACACCGTCAAAGTCAACTATCTGGTGAACCTCAAATCGGGACTGTGTCCCGAGGACTGCACCTACTGCTCCCAGCGCCTCGGTTCCGCCGCACAAATCCTCAAGTACACCTGGCTCAAGCCCGAGGAAGCCGTGCAGCAGGCCGCCACCGGCATCCGCGCCGGCGCCTCGCGCGTCTGCCTCGTGGCCAGCGGCAAGGGACCCACCGACCGGGATGTCGACCGCGTGGCTTCCATGGTGGAGGGGCTCAAGGACGAGCACCCGCAGGTGGAGGTCTGCGCCTGCCTCGGCATCCTCAAGGACGGCCAGGCCGCCAAGCTCAAGAACGCCGGCGTGGACGCCTACAACCACAACCTCAACACCAGCGAGTCCAACTACGCTGACATCTGCACCACGCACGAATACGCCGACCGCGTGCGCACTGTTGAGCACGCCAAGGACGCCGGGCTCTCCCCCTGCTCGGGCCTGATCGTAGGCATGGGCGAGACCGACAACGAGCTGATCGATGCGGTCTTCGCGCTGCGCGAGCTGGATAGCGACTCCATCCCGGTCAACTTCCTGATGCCGTTCGAGGGCACGCCGCTGGAAGGCACCTGGTTACTGACCCCGGCCCACTGCCTGCGCATCCTTGCGATGATCCGCTTCGCCTGCCCCGCCACCGAACTGCGCATGGCCGGCGGCCGCGAAATGCACCTTCGTTCGCTGCAGCCGCTGGCCCTGCAGGTGGCCAACTCGCTCTTTTTGGGCGACTACCTCACCAGCGAGGGCCAGGAGGCCAAGGCGGATCTGGACATGATCGCCGACAACGGCTTCGTGGTCCTGGGTGCCGGCCCGGATTCTTCCGCCGCGCCCGCTGAGCCCGCTGCGCCTGCTGCGTCTGCTGGGTCCGCTGGGTCCGCTGACTTCGGCAAGATGCAGGCAAACAACGACGGCGGTGTCCCGGCTTCCGCAGGCCAGGTCACCATCCGCCGCCGCGGCGCCGGTACGGAACTCGCCCCCAATGTCTGAAACTGCCCTCGCCGCCGCAGCGGCTTCGACTGCGGGCCCGGCGGAAACCCACGCCGGAACACGCACCGCTGCGCCGTCGCTCATCGCCCGCGACCGCGGTCTGGTCTGGCATCCGTATGCCCCGCTGGACGGGCCGGATCCCTACGCCGTCACCGGTGCGTCAGGAGTCCGGCTCCGGCTTCAGGCCGCGGACGGCAAGCGCTTCGAGGCTGTGGACGCGATGAGCTCCTGGTGGTCTGCCATCCATGGCTACCGGCACCCGGTGCTGGACGAGGCGGTCCGCCGGCAGACGGAGCAGTTCAGCCATGTCATGTTCGGCGGCCTCACCCACGAGCCGGCTGTCCGGCTCGCCGAGCAGTTGGTGGAGTTGGCGCCGGAGCCGCTGGAGCATGTGTTTTTCGCTGACTCCGGCTCCGTCTCGGTGGAGGTAGCCCTCAAGCTGGCAGTGCAGTACCAGGCAGCCGTGGGCCGGCCCGGCCGCCAGCAGTTCCTGGCCCTGCGCGGCGGCTACCACGGCGACACGTTCGCGGCGATGAGCGTGTGCGATCCGGTGGACGGCATGCACACTGCGTTCCCCGGCCTGGTCGCGCAGCAGCGCTTCCTGCCGCGTCCGCCGGCGGCGCGCCTGAACAACGACGGCGGACTGGTCGCCGACGCGTCCGAGGTGTCAGGTTGGATCGCGGAGCTGGAAGAGGCGGCGGCGCGGCATGCGGGCGAGCTGGCCGGCATCATTGTGGAGCCGGTGCTGCAGGGCGCCGGTGGCATGTACAGCTACGCCCCTGAATGCCTGCAGGCCCTGCGCCGGGTGGCGGACGAGCATGGACTGCTGCTGATTTTCGACGAGATCGCCACCGGCTTCGGCCGCACGGGCCGGCTTTTCGCGTCCGCGTGGGCCGGCGTTGCGCCGGACGTGATGTGCGTGGGCAAGGCGCTGACCGGCGGCTACCTGACCCTCGCCGCACTGCTCTGCTCCCGCGAGGTGGCTGCCGCCATCACGGCCTCGGAGTTCCGCGCGCTGCTGCACGGGCCCACTTTCATGGCCAACCCGCTGGCCTGTGCGGTGGCGACGGCATCCTTGGAACTGCTCGAATCCGCAGACTGGCGGAAGCAGGTGCAGCAGGTCCAGCAAGGACTGTCCGCCGCACTGGCACCTGCTGCCGGCTTGGCCTCCGTCCGCGATGTCCGTGTGCTTGGCGCCGTCGGGGTGGTCCAGTTGGACGGGCCGGTGGACATTCCAGCCCTCACCCGCGCCGCTCTGGAGCACGGTGTGTGGGTGCGGCCGTTCCGGGACCTGATCTACACCATGCCGCCCTATATCTCCTCGGCGCAGGATATCTCAGCCATCGGTGCCGGGATCACCGCCGCCATCGCCGGGATGCACGGCTGATGGGCACCATGCAACAGTGGCTCACGGACAAGGCCGATGTACGCACGCGGCGCGGCACGGTGCGGAACACAACCGCCCGAACCATAACCGGCCGAAACTCGGCCACCAGTGACGCAGCCGCGCGGGACACGCTGCTGGATCTGGCCTCCAACGATTATCTGGGCCTGTCCACTGATCTCCGGCTCAAGACCGCCGCCATCGACGCTATCGGGCGCTACGGCACGGGAGCCCGAGCGTCCCGGGTGGTCACCGGCACGCAGCCGGTGCACGCGGAGCTCGAAGAAGAACTCTGCGGGCTGACCGGCCAACCCGCTGCCCTTGCGTTCTCCAGCGGCTACGCAGCGAACCTCGGCATCCTCACCGCCCTCGGCGGCCCCGGCACGCTGATCGTCCGGGATGAACACTGCCATGCCTCGCTGATCGACGGCGCCCGGCTCTCCCGCTCACCCATAGAGGTGTTTGCCCATGGCGATCTCGCCGCGCTGGACCGGTTGCTGGCAGGCCGAAGCCAGCCGCGCGCCGCCGTCGTTGTTGAATCGGTCTACTCGGTGCTCGGCGACGCCAGCGACCTGACGGAAACCGCGCACATCTGCGCCAAACACGATGCCCTGCTCGTTGTGGACGAGGCCCACGGAATCGGCGTCGCCGGCGGTGGACGGGGCGCCGTCCACGCTGCAGGTTTGGCCGGCGCGGAGCACGTGGTGCTCACGGCAACACTTTCCAAAGCCTTGGGCGCACAAGGGGGTGCGGTACTCGGTCCGCCCGCGCTGCGCGCGCACCTGGTCAACACTGCCCGCAGCTTCATTTTCGATACCGGACTGGCCCCGGCCGCAGCCGCTGCCGCGGCCGAAGCCTGCCGGATCATCGCGGCCGACCCGTCGCTGGCGCAGGCCGTGCTCGGCAATGCGGCCGTCATTGCGCAGGTATGCGGAATCGAGCAGGCGGCCGGCGCCGTGCAGTCCGTTCCCGTGGGGCGGTCGGAAGACACCGTGCAACTCGCCGTCCGGCTCGAGGATGCCGGGGTTCTGGTCGGATGCTTCCGGCCGCCGAGCGTGCCGGACGGCAACTCGCGGCTGCGGCTGACGGCCCGTGCCGATCTGGCACAGGAACAGGTTCGGCAGGCCGCCGGGCTGGTCGCCGGCATGGTGGCCGCAATGGCACCAGGAAAGGTGGCAGCGCGATGAGCTTCCACGTGGTTTCGGATCCGGCAGAGGTGCGGGAAGTCATGCGCCGGACCGAGGATTTCCTGCCGACGAACGCGCTGACCTCCGTGGTGCCCCTGGCCCCGGCCGCCCTGCGCATCCTCAGCCGCGCCCGCTGTGCCCTGCCGCCGGTGCTGGCGTCGGCCACCGGCGCCAAGCACCGCCATGTGCGGAAGCTGGTGGCGGGTTTTTTCACCCCCGCGAAAGTCGCCGCCATCGGACCGCAGGTGCGGGAGCTGACCCGGGTACGCACCGTTGCCACCACCGAGCTGCTGCACCACGGACCGGTAGATCTGGCCGACGCGGTGGCCAAGCACATCCCGCCGGTCATTATGGCGGAGCTGACCGGCGTCCGCTGCCCCGATCTGGACATCCTCAAGCGTTGGAGCCGGGACTCGCTGGAACTGTTCTGGGGCTGGCCGGCCGAAGACCGCCAGCCGATCCTGGCGGAGAGCGCCGCGGAATTCTACGGCTGGTTGCGCGGCGAAGTGGCCGCCAGCCGCGGCACCGCGTCGCTCTTCGGCATGCTCGATGCCGCCGGGCTCACGCCGTCGGAAATCTGCTCGCTGGGCTATTTCCTGGTCATCGCGGGGCAGGAAACCACCGCGCAGCTGATCGGGACGTCCTTCTACCGCGCCTTGCAGGAACCGGGACGCTGGCAACAGCTCGGGGCCGGCTCAGGCGCCGCACCCTTCGTGCGGCAGGTACTGGCCACCGAATCCTCCGTGCATACCTGGCGGCGGGCCGTTTCCCGCAACACGCGATTGGGCGGCACCGAGCTCCCCGCCGGCGCGGAAATCCTGCTCGAGCTCAGCGGCAACCATCCCCCGGACACCGGCGGAACTGCTTATTCGCTGGCGTTCGGGCATGGCCTGCACCGCTGTCTGGGCGCCAAACTAGCCGAACTGGAAACCGTGCTGGTGCTTCAGGAAACGGCCCGGGCCCTGCCGGAGGTACGGCTCACCGGGCCGGAACCGGACTGGCTGCGCCTGTTGTCCTTCCAAACGCCGCTCACCGTCACGGTGGAACAGGAGGAAAAATGACCGAGGTTCCCGCCCCGGCCAGTCCGACCGGTCTCGCCGGCCTGCCGCCGGTCATCTTCGTCACCGGCACCGACACCGGGGTCGGCAAGACGATAACGACGGCGGCGCTCGCCACTGCCTTACCGGGCACCGTTTCGGTCTACAAGCCGGCGCAGACCGGCGTGGGTGACGGCGAGCCGGGCGACGCGGACGAGGTGCACCGGCTCTCCGGCGGGGCCACGGTGTCCGAGGGCATCCGGCTGCTCGAGCCGATGGCCCCGGTGGCAGCTGCCGCGCGGCAAGACGCCGCACTGCCGCCCCTCGCGGACCACGTCCGGCACATTGAGCAGCTCGCTGCGGTATCGGACCATGTCCTGGTGGAAGGCGCAGGCGGACTCCTCGTGGAGCTCGACGGCGAGGGCAGGACCCTCGCAGACCTCGCGGCCCGCGTGGGGAACTCCGGCGTCGTCGTTGTCTGCCGCAGCGGACTGGGCACGCTGAACCACACCCTGCTCACGCTCGAGGCCATCAAGGCCCGCAATCTCACGGCCGCCGGACTGGTCATCGGCTCCTGGCCGAGGAAACCTAACGCGGTGGAAGAAGACAACCTGCGGTACTTGCAGAATCTGGACGCGCCATTCCTCGGCGCCATCCCGCAGGACGCTGCCGCCCTTCACCCGGCCCGGTTCCAGGCCGGCGCCGGGGATTGGTTCCGGCTGCGCTAGCGCTAGCTGGTCGCGTTGGCGCAGGCGTCCTGCAGTGCGTTCACAGACTCGGCCGGCACCTGGTCTCCGGCCTGCGCAATGTCACCCATCGGCGTCGTAATTTCGGCTGGCACGCCGGCCTGTTCAGCGGCACCGACGAGGCCGGAAAGCAGTTGCTTCTCCCCTGCGCTGATTGTGCCGTCCGCCACAGGTTTGCAGACCTGCTGGAGCACTTCGTCGACGGCAGCCGATGTGATTCCTGACACAGCATCGGAGGCGGCTTTGCTGGCCGCGTCCTGGGCACCCGAAACGGCGTCATTGGCCGCATCGGTGGCGGCCTGTTCAACTTGGCTGCACCCCGTGATGAGTAGGGAAAACATTACAAACACGAGGGCAAAGCTTCGACGGATCATGCGGCAAGGTTACTACGTACCGATGCCACCGCCCGAACCCAGTTCACTGGCCGTCCGCTAGCACTAAACCACTCCGAAACCTGCCACTTCCGGCGTGTCCGTTTTGCGGAGTTATCAATCCGTTATGTAGGGTGGCAATCACGTCGGCGCTTCCTGGGCCGGCCCCCTCGGAATGGCTTTGCCTAACTCTGCCACCGTTCCGAGTCCGTTCGCTAGACAGATGGCAGAGGCGGGGGACCCACGTTTACCGGGCTCCTCCAGAGCCCTTGGGGTTAAGCCGCAGTTCACCACGGAGCGATTTTCCGAGGTGGAACGCGGCCGGGTGACTCCCATCCGAACCCGACAGCTTACCTCGCAGGCATTGGGAGAGGCTACAACCTTGTTCAAGAACAATCACGCACGCCATCGTGCCGCCGCGGTCCACAGCAACCCGTTCAGCGGAGTTTCGAAGGCCGTTTCGTCCCACGCCGGTACCGTTGGCCGCAGTGCCGCAGTTGTCACCGCTGCCGGTGGCCTGATGCTCGGCGCCGGCCTGCCTGCCAACGCAGCATCCGACGTATCCTCCAGCGACTTCGCCGCATCGGCCCAGGCCGAGACTGTTGCCGCTCCGGCCGCAGCTCCGGCGCCCGCGGCGGACGCTGCAACCCACACCGTCAAGGCCGGCGACACCCTCGGCAACATTGCCGCGCAGCACGGCATTGAGCTGAACGACGTCTTCGCTGCCAACGGCCTCGGCTGGGAATCGGTCATCTACCCGGGCGACGTCATCCAGCTCTCCGGCGCCGCACATGACCCGGCAGCCCACGCTGCTCCGGCACCGGCCGAGGCACCGGCTACCCAGGCCGCGCCGCAGGAAGAAGGCTTCACGGTTGCCGCTGCAAGCGCCAACATCGAGCCGGCTTCCGTCAGCACGGCCAGCACCTCGGGCATCGTCGCCACCGCCAAGTCCATGGTCGGCACCCCGTACGTCTGGGGCGGCACCTCGACCAGCGGCTGGGACTGCTCCGGCTTCGTGCAGTGGGTCTACGCCCAGCACGGCATCGATCTGCCCCGCGTCACCACGGCTCAGGCCGCGGCTCTGACCCCGACCAGCAACCCGAAGCCGGGCGACCTGGTTCTCCAGAACGGTGGAAGCCACATCGGCATCTACCTCGGCGGCGGCCAGATGATCAGCGCCCTGAACCCGGGCGAGGGCACCAAGGTGCACCCCACCAGCTGGATGCCCGTAGACGGCTACTTCACCAAGTAAGCCCTGCGGCCGCACAGCGGCACACTATATATGGGCATGCTCCTATATATAGGTATGCACCATATAGGTATGCACCGTCGGATTTTCCGGCGGTGCATACCGCGTTAAGTGGGGCATCTTATGTGGTGCGCACCCCCTTTGGGGAGCCGGCGGGAATACTGCTTCCACTATGCTGGTTAGTCTTGCTATCGTCGCCTGGCGCAGGCACCGCTTCCCCCAAAAACCATTGAGGATACCTTCCGTGAGTCAACAGTCCCCGGCCGAACCCGCCGTCGTAAATTCCGGCGCCGCGCCATCACACGGACCGGGAATCGACGGCTCCGACCACAGGCGGCGGAACAACCGGGTAATCCGGTTGCTGCTGGCTGCCTCATTTGTGGTCATCCTCAACGAGACGATCATGAGCGTCGCGCTGACCGAACTGATGGACGACCTCGGCATCACCGCGCGTGCCGCCCAGTGGCTGACCACGGCGTTCATGCTGACCATGGCGGTGGTCATTCCGATCACCGGCTTCCTGCTGCAGCGCTTCAACACCCGGCCGGTCTTCACCACGGCCATGTCGCTGTTCTCCGCCGGCACACTGATCGCCGCGATAGCGCCCGGGTTCGAGCTGCTGCTGCTCGGCCGGATTGTCCAGGCCTCCGGCACCGCCATCATGATGCCGCTCCTGATGACCACCCTGATGACCCTGGTGCCTGCGGCCGAGCGCGGCAAGACCATGGGCAACGTCTCCATTGTCATCTCCGTGGCACCGGCCATCGGCCCGACCATCTCCGGCATTATCCTCAACGCCTTGTCCTGGCGCTGGATGTTCTGGCTGGTGCTGCCGATCGCCGTCACCATGCTGATCATCGGCAACCGGCGGGTGGACAACGTCACCGAACCGAGGCCCGTGCCGCTGGATCTGTTCTCCGTGGTGCTTTCCGCGTTCGGCTTCGGCGGCCTGATCTATGGCCTGAGCCTGGTCGGCCACGGCTCCGGCGAGGCCGGCGAGGCTGTTTCCGCAATGCCGATGTGGACCTCCTTCGGCGTCGGGCTCGTGGCCCTGTCCGCCTTCATCCTGCGCCAGCTGCGGCTCCAACGGCGGGACCGCGCGCTGCTTGACCTGCGCACCTTCCGCTCCAGCACCTTCGCTGTCACCGTAGGCCTGATGATCATCAGCATGGCCGCCCTGTTCGGCACCATCATCCTGCTCCCGATCTATATGCAGCAGGTGCTTGAGCTCGAACCGTTCCAGATCGGCCTGATGCTGCTGCCCGGCGGGCTGCTCATGGGTCTGCTGGCGCCGTTTGTCGGCCGGCTCTATGACAGGTTCGGGCCGACCGTCCTGCTGGTACCGGGAACAATGCTGGTCAGCGCGGTGCTGTGGTTCCTGTCCACGCTGACCGAGAACACCTCCCCCTTTACGCTGCTGGCCGCGCACATCGTCCTAAGCATCGGCCTGGCCCTGCTCTTCACCCCGCTCTTCACCGCCGGCCTCGGCGCGGTCAAGCCGGAACTCTACTCGCACGGCAGCGCCATCATCGGCACGGTCCAGCAGGTGGCCGGCGCCGTCGGGACGGCCCTGTTCGTGACCGTGATGTCCATCCAGTCCGCCGCCCTGGCCGCGGACGGTTCGGCGGCCACCGTGGCGGTGGCCGGCGGCGTGCGAGCCGCGTTCCTGGCCGGCGCGATCATCTCGGTCTTTGCCGTGGCAGCAGCCTTCTTCGTCCGCAAGCCCGCGGACAACCAGGTAGCGAACCATGCAGCAACGGAACCGACGGATTCCGCCGGCGCGTTGGCTGACGGCACTTGAGAGGTCTGCCCGGAGGCTCCGCCAAACGGTATACCGTAGAAAGAGCAAGTGCGTTCGTGCCGCTGGCCATCCGGGAGTTCGAGTCCGTCAGCTCCCGGTGACCGCCCCGCCCGCCGTGCGGTAGCGCAGGAACACTACACCATTACCGAAACGGCGTTCCTCCAGCAGTTCGAACTGCATCCGGACACCGTCGGGCAGGAACCGTTTGCCGCCGCCCACCATCACCGGCGAGACCAACAGGTGGCACTCGTCGACCAGCCCGGCCCGCAGCGCGTGCGCGGCAAGTTCGGCACCGGCGACTACCAGATCCCGTTCGGCCGATGCCTTCATCCGCCGGATCTCCTCAGGGTCGAAGCTGCGCTCAATCCGGGTCCTCGCCGACGGTACCGTTTCCAGGGTGGTGGAGTAAACAGTCTTGTCCGCGTTCTGCCAGATCCGGGCAAAGTCCTGCTCCACGGCCGGCAGTTCCGGATCATCCGCCAACTCCTCCCACACCACCATCACCTCATACATGCGGCGCCCGAAAAGGTAGGTGCCGATCGGGCGCGTCAGGTCGTTTACAAAGGCATGGACTTCCTCGTCCGGCATGCTCCAGTCGAAGTTGCCCTCCGCGTCCGCAATATAGCCGTCCAAGGAGGTGATGCCGGAGTAGATCAACTTGGCCATGGCGCAATTCTGCCACCCCGAGCTGCATCCCTTAAGATCAATGGGTCCCCCTTCGCAGCCAGCCACTGGCGGAAAGTTCTTGATGCGCTCCACTGAACAAGCTGTCTCCAACTGGCACACCCAGAAGGACTTCAGGCTCAGCCCTGCCTGGAAGCTGCTCTCCGCGGCACCGTGGACCATCGCCTTCTTCCGCGCCGAGTTCACGCCGAACCGGCCGCGGATTGCGCTCGAGGAATTCCACGCCGCACTGGCTGCCTTCCTGAAGGAACTCCGGCACGAGAACCTGAATCTGAACGAGCAGTGGCAGGCGGCCAATTATGCCGATTCCTGGGTGCGCAACCAGTTCCTTGCACGGCCGATGGTGGACGGCCAGTTTGTCTACGAGCCCACCGCGCAGACCCAGCGGGTGCTGAACTTCATCGACGGCTTCACGCAGGAGCGGACCAACCTCAACAGCTCCCGGCTGAGCGCCCTGCTGAACAGCATTGAATCGCTCGCCCACGAGTCCGACCCGGATCCGGCGGCGAGGATCCGGCAGCTCGACGCGGAAATCGCCGAACGGCAGGCACAGATCCAGGCGCTGGAGACCGGCCAGGAACCCGCGGTCCTCCCGCATGAAACCTCCGTTGCCGCGGCCCGGAGCATCCTCGATCTGGCCTCAAGCCTGCCGGCGGACTTCAAGCGGATGCGCGACGGCGTGGAGGCCATGCTGCACACCATCCGGCAGGAGATCATGGAGTCCAGCGTGGCCAAGGGCGTCGCCGTCGGCCAAGTCCTCGAGGGCGACCGCCAGCTGCGCAGCACCGCCGAGGGCGAGACCTTCCGCGGCTTCACGGAGTTCCTGAACAACCCGCAGCAGCAGGCCCGCTTCCGCCAGGCTGTCCGGGAAGTGCTCGAACGCGATTTCGTGTCCGATCTGAGCTCCGACGAACGCAACACCCTGGCCAACCTGGTGCGGGAGCTGCGCCGCCAGGCCTCCGAAGTCCACGCCATCTACGGCCGCCTCTCCGAAAGCCTGCACACCTACGTCCAGAGCGACGAGTTCCGCGAGTCGATGCTGCTGCGCAAGGCCATCCGCTCGGCCGAGCTGGCCGTGGCCCACTCGCCGGACCTGAAAACCAGGACGCCGGCGGTTCCCGTGAACCTGTACCTGCCGGAGTTCGAAACACTGGCCGGCATCGGGGTCTTCAACCCCGAGGACCATGTCCCACCGCCCCGGCTCGCGGAGCCGCCGGCGCTCAGCGACGCCGACATCCACCGCACGCCCAATACGCCCAAGGCCGACGCCGGTGCCATCCGCCAGGCGATCACCGCAGCTACCGCTGCGGCAAAGGACGGCAAGGCCACGCTGGGCGCGGCGTTCGGACTGCTGCCGCCCGAGCACCGCCACATCAACTCCATTCGTGGCCTGGTGCTCACGGCCCGCCAGACGGACCAGGACATCGGCGACCGGTTCGAGGTCCTCACCTACAAACAGATCGACGGCGTCGAGCGCACCGCCTACCTCCCGCTCGTCACGTTCCACAAAGATTCAACAGGTTTAAAGGATGAGAGTAAATGACCGAGACCGAGGCTGACATCGCCGTAAGCGGGTACCGCGCGGAGCGGCAACTGTTCGACGGCGACACCGGCACCTTTCCGCTGCAGCTGCGCCAGACGATTGTGCGGTTGCTGCGCGGACCGTACATCGACGGCGTTGCCGATCCCCGGCTGTGGACCACCGTGCTGGACAACCGGCAGGTCATCGCCGACTACCTGTGCGAGATCTTCCTGGTCCTCACTGTGGATCCGGACCGAAAGATCGCCATGCTCACCCCGGCCGAAGTGGACGCTCCGCACACCTCGGCCATCCAGCCCCGAAAGCCGCTGCGGCGCGAGGAGACACTGCTTGCCCTGCGGCTGCGGCTGCTGCTGGACCGGCACGCCGGCTCCGGCACCGACGCCACCATTTCGCGCGCCGCCGCCCGGGAAATCCTCGAAGAACACCGGCAGCCGGGCACGGTGGACGACAAGCGGCTGGAAGAGCTGACCGATGCCTCCATCTCCCGCCTGCTGGCGTTGAAGCTGCTGCTGCCCACCGAGCTGGCCGGCGTGTACCGGGTCAGCAACGCGTTGGCCATGGCGCTGCCGTTCGACAGCATCGACCAGATCCCGGCCTACATCGAGGCGTTGTCCCGCAGCGACCCCCAGGAACTGCTGGACCCAGACCTGCTCGACCCGGAACAGCTGGATCCTGAGGTACTGGATCCTGAGAGCACCACCGCCAACGGCGCCGCAGGCAACGAGGAGGAACTGTGAGCATTGCCCAGACGCTCCCGCTCGGCGAGGAGATCAATCCCGGCCAGTACCGGCTGAGCAAAATCCAGGTGATCAACTGGGGCACGTTCCACGGCCGTCACACCATGTACGTGGACCGCGCCGGCACGCTGCTCACCGGTCATCCCGGCGTGGGCAAGTCCACGCTCTTCGACGGCATCCAGCACATCTTCTACGCCGCGCCCCGGCTGAATGAGTCCGCCAACGAGGCCAGCAACCGCAAGGACCGCCGCACCACCTTCAGCTACATGCGCGGGCGGAAAGCCAAAACCGCTGCGGGCACCACCTACCAGCGGCCCAGCGCCACCTGGTCCGCCATCGCGCTGGTCTTCGATGACGGCCTCGGCCGCCAGGTCACCATCTCCGCGCTCTTCGACCTGCCGGCCAACGGGCTGGAAGGCCAGGTGGGCAAGCACTACGTCATCCACAACAAGCCACTGGACACCGAGGCACTGGAAAACCACGGCGGCCGGCGGTTCTCCCCCACCTCCCTTCACGCGGCATTGCCCGGCTGCGAGGCGTTCGACGTGCACAAGGCCTTCGCCGAGCGGTTCCGGCGCAGGCTGGGGATCGATAATGACAAGGCCTTCAGTTTGCTGCGCACGCTGCAGAACGGCAAGGGCCTGGACAAGGGTGTGAATAAGTTCTTCCGCTACGAAGTGTTGGACATCCCGTCCACGCTCAAGGCGGCCGCGGGAGCCATCGAGGACTTCAGCCACCTGCGCGGGATCTACCGCCAGCTGGAAGAAGCCACCGGCCAGCGCGATGCCCTGGCGAAGGTACCGGCGCAGCACCTGCGCTACCGGGAACTGCGCGAACAGCTGGAGCGGAACCGGGAACTTGCCCAGGTGCAGCTGCCCCGGGTGCGCCAGCAGCTGGCGGCCGGGCTCCTCGAAACCGAGACGGCCAGACTCGCCGGTCAGCGCGAGGCGAAGACCCTGGGTATCCAGGCGGAAGCCTCAGCGAAGGAGAGCCTGGAGGCGCAGGTTCAGCGGCTGGACGAACAACATGCCAGCCATGGCGGCCGTGCGATCGAAGCCCTTGAGCGGGACATCCGCGCTGCCTCGGTGGAACTGCAGCAGCGCGAGCGCATCCGGACTCAGGTCCAGCAAGACATTGACGACGCCGGGCTGCAGCTGGAGTGGTCCGCCGAAGGTCTGGCATCTGCCCGCCTGCAGTCCGCCGCCGCCGTCGAGGAGCTCACCGCCGAAGCAGCTGCCGCCAAGACGCTCGAATACGAGGCCGTGGCCGCAAGCATCAACGCCAAGGACCGGGAGAAGAAGCTCCGCGCCGAAATCGCTTCCTATGCCCGGCGGGGCAACAATATCGACGGCGCCAGCGCAGCCGCCCGGCGGCAAATCAGCGCCGAAACCGGCATCGCACCCGAGGACATGCCGTTCGCGGGCGAGCTGGTGGACATCGCCCCGGAGCACCTGCCGTGGCGGCCGGCCGCCGAAAAGGCGCTGCGTTCGCTGGCCACCACGCTGTTGATCCGTGGCGAGGATATCCGGACGGTGACCAAGGCGATCGATGCGCTGGACAGCCACGGGAAGCTGCGCTGGATCAATATCGCCACTCCCCCGCGGCCCGGCACCGCCGGAGACCGCGATCTGGTTGGCAAGCTCGAGTTCAAGAACTCCGAGGCCGGCGACTGGCTGAGGCAGAAAATCACCAGCGACTACGCCTTCACCTGCGTGGACTCCGATGCCGAACTGCACCACGAGGACAAGGCGATCAGCCTCGCGGGCACCCTCAAGCTGAACAAGAACACCTTTGAACGGGACACCCGGAAAGTCAATCCGGGCGACTACCTGCTCGGCTTTAACAACACGGACAAGATCGCCCTGCTCGAAGCACAGGCCGAGCGAATTCTGCAGGAGCATACGGACGCCACCGAACTGGCGGACCAGCGGAGCAAGGCCAAGGACGTGCTCGCCGGCCGGCTGGACGCGCTGCATCGCGTCGCCGCCGACACCCGTCCATGGTCCGACGTCGACAGCAGCTCCCAGCGTGAGGTGCTGGAGGGCCTGCAGGACCGCCTGCGGGAAGCGGTGGACAGTAGCGCGACCCTCGCGGAAATCCATGCCGAGCTCAAGGCCGCCAAGTCCGAGCTCGAGGCCAGCGTGGGCCGGCTGGCCGTGCTGCGTCACGACCTGCAGGAACTGGACAAGCAGTTCCGCAATGCCGAATCCGCCAGGGACAACACCGCCCGCCGGGCCGAAGAAAACCCGCCGGCGGACTGGGCCGCCGAGGCCATCGGCCGCTACCTGGAACCACTGGGCGAACCCACGGGGCTGGAGGAGCTGGAAACCGCCTTCCACCGGCTCGCCCTGGAACTCAAGGACGCCGCTGCCACCCTTAGCGATGAGCTCCATAAGACGGAGACGGCGCTGACGGATACGTTCAAGTTCTTTGCGCGCGACTGGGGCGAGCATCTGAGCGCTTCCTTTGGCACCGGCGTCGAAAGCGCCGCGCAGTATGAACAGCTGTACCACGACATCATTTCCGAGGGCCTGCCGCAGCGCGAAGAGGAGTTCCGCGAGTACTTCAACAACCGCTCCTACGAGCGCTTTTCGGATCTGCTGCAGATGCTGGAGGAGGAACGCCGTGCCATCGAGGAGCGGATCCTGCCGCTGAACCAGATCCTGGACGACGTCCCCTTCGACAACGGCAGCCACCTCAAGCTCGAAGTCCGGACCAGCGTTCCGGAGGAAGCCCGCACCTTCCGCACCGATCTGAAAAATGCGCTGGGCAACGCCTATATCAAGCAGACCCCGGAGCAGATGGCCGCCAGCTACAAGGCGTTGGAGCGTCTGGTGGACGCGCTGAACGATCCGGCGAAACAGCACTGGCGGGACACCGTGCTGGATGTGCGCCAGCATGTCACCATCAGCTGCAACGAGCACCGGCCCAACGGGGAGATCGAGACCGGACTGGAACCGGGCACGCTCTCCGGCGGCGAAGGCCAACGCTTCACATCGTTCATCATGGGCGCCGCCTTGGCCTACCAGCTGGGCATTGCCAGCCAGGGTTACAGCACCTACGGCACGGTGATGATCGACGAAGCCTTCATCCAGGCGAACTCCGAGTATGCCGGCGCCGGCATCAACGCGCTGCAGGAATTCGGCTTCCAGCTGCTGCTGGCAGCGCCGGAGGACAAGGTCGACCTGTCCCGGCACCTCGGCTCCATTACCGACATCATCAAGCATCCGGACGCGAATGTTTCCGGCTTCGTGGCAACGGGGGCCTCGCCGGCAACGGCCACGGCGATCGTGCTGCGCTGACCTAGACTGGTCGGATGCCAGAAGAACCCGTCATCACTGTCACCGGCCACGAGCAGTACCGGGCGTGGCATGCCAAGGACTTCCCGCCGGTGGAACAGCTGCGCCGCAATGTCTGGTCCATTCCGGTACCGTTTCCGGAGAATCCGCTGCGGTACACGATCAGCTACCTGCTGCTCGGCACCGGAGCGTCCGTGTTGATTGATCCGGGCTGGGACAGTGACGGGGGCTGGCAGCATCTGGTGTCGGGGATGGAGCAGGCGGGTATCGCACCCCGAGACCTAGCCGGCATCGTAGTCACCCATTACCATCCGGACCACCACGGCATGACGGCCCGGCTGAAGGATGCTTCGGGCGCCTGGCTGGCCATGGGCGGGAACGAATGGATTCCGGATCCGTCGCGCGATGTGGAGGACGTCCGTGAGGCGGACATGTTCCGGCTCAGCCACTGGGGCGTGCCGCAGGACCGTCTGGAGGAACTGACGTTTTCCCGCCGCGCCGACCGCCCCCGGCTGCTGGCGCCTGATCTCCCGCTGGCCTCCGGCGAAATGCTTCCGGTTGCCGGGCTGAACATCCGCGCCGTCTCCACCCCGGGTCACACCCCGGGCCACCTCTGCCTGGTCGATCAGGACAACGGGCTGGTCTTCAGCGGCGACCACGTCCTGCTGCGGATTTCCCCGCACATCTCCCTCGAACACGAGGGCCTGCCAAACCCCCTGGCCGATTACTTCGACTCGCTCGCCGCCATTGATCTGGGCGACGACGTCGAAGTCTGCCCGGCGCACGAGTACCGCTTCACCGGTTTGTCCCGCCGGGTGGCCCAACTTGCACGCCACAATCAGGCCCGTTCGGACGAGGTCCGGCTGGTTCTGCAGGAGCAGGGTCCTGCCTCGGTCTGGGAGGTCGCGCGCGAACTGACGTGGTCCCGCGGCTGGGCATCCTTAAACGGGTTCTCGCTGCGGCTCGCGTTGGCTGAAACCGCCAGCCACCTGGTGTATCTGGAGTCGCTCGGGCATGAGGTGGACGTCGCTGTCGATTTCCCCGAGCCGGCTATCGCTACCGACAGCCTCCGCTGACAGCCGGACTGGCGCCACAGATGGCTAGCGCGGGTTCGTGGACCGCTTCTGGCGCCGGTCCCGCTCCTTCGCGACGTCCAGTTCCTGCTGCAGCGCGGCGTTGATTTCCTCGAGCCGCAGGACTTTGTCGACCCCGGCCAGGTTCAGCCCGTCGTCCACCAGCTCCCCGATCCGGCGCATCCGCTCCACGTCGTTCACGCTGTAGCGGCGGGTGCCGCCCTCGGTGCGCTCCGGTTCCACCAGCCCTTTGCGTTCGTAGAGCCGCAGAGTCTGCTGGCCCACGCCAACCAGGTCCGCGGCGACCGAGATGCCGTAGACGCCTTGCTCCGCCCGCAGCTGCTGCTCGTCGTCGTTGCTCAACTTCTTCCTCCGTACTTCTTGCAAATATTGTAGCGCAGAGTCATAATATCTGTGTCGGTGGACATAGATAATCTGCCGAACCTAAGGGAGAAGAACTGAAGGAGGCAACCATGTTGATGCGAACTGATCCGTTCCGGGAGCTCGACCGGCTGACCCAGCAGGTCTTCGGAACACAGACCCGTCCGGCCGCCATGCCGATGGACGCGTGGCGCGAAGGCGACGAGTTCATTGTGGAACTCGACCTGCCCGGCGTGGATCCCTCGACCATTGAGCTGGATGTCGAGCGCAACGTTCTCACCGTTGCCGCCGAGCGCAAGTCCCGGCTGGATGACGACAAGGAAGTAGTAGCCGCGGAGCGGCCTATCGGCACCTTCAGCCGGCAACTCATCCTTGGCGACACCTTGGACATGGATAAGGTCACAGCCAATTACGACGCCGGCGTGCTGGCTCTCCGGATCCCGATCCGTGAGCAGGCCAAGCCCCGCAAGATCGAAATCCAGAGCAGCGACACACAGCAGCAGATCAACGCCTAATTCCAAGGAATACGGAGGTACGCAAGGAGGCTGACACCCCAAGCAGGATGTGCGGTTGCCCTGCCTGGCTGCAGGGCAACCCTTCCTGCGCTGATCGCCTTGAGCACCCTCGTTCCGTGCGGACGGCAGTCCTGCAGAGGAGAAGGAGATGGAAGACCAGGATCTTTACGCGGTTCTGGGAGTGGACCGCGACGCAGACCAGGAAGAGATCCGCCGTGCCTATCGTCTGCTGCTGCGCCGGCATCACCCCGACCTCCAGCTCTCAGCAGATCCCGAAGCAGCCAGAGCGGCAGCCCGCAGTATGGCCCGCATCCTGGACGCTTATGGAGTGCTGGGCGACGCTCGCCGCCGGGAGGCCTACGACAATCGCGGAAAGCACCGCGCGCCCACGCTTCCGGATACGCCGCCGAGGTCCCGCGGACGCCATGTGGCGGTAACTGTGCAGGACCAGGATCCGGTGGTCCTGGGCTGGACGGCGTCCCCGAAAGATACGGTCTGGCTGTTCCCTCCGGTCTCACCTCTCCGCCCTCCGCGGGACGTGTTTGATCTGCTGGTCCGGCGATGGTTCCTGGGCTAGCGCGACCCGATAATCACGAGAAAGGACTGCAAAGTGTCGAACTGGCGGCGCTACGATTCAACCCTGTTTCCCATCTTCCATGAGCGCTTCGAGGAACGCTGGGGCGAGGGCACAGCCCCGTTCCTGAATCCCAGTGTGTTCGACGAGGACCAGCCGCGTCCCCGTGCCCAGTGGATTAATGTGGACACCGGCGCCGCCGTCGCCGTCGTCCCTATCTGGGAGGATGACCGCAAGCACCGGTCCTTCGCCGTTTTCTATCTGCCGCCTGCCGGCGGCATCTGGGTCCTGCGGCCCGGTTTCACGCAGTACATCGAAACAGAAACCCAGGACGACGTCGGGCAACTGGCCCTCCGCAATGATTCCTTCAAGAAAGCCGTGGCCCACGCCGAGGAGTTCATCTTCGGGCCCGAAGGGAAGCAGTCGCCGTCGTAAATTATTTCCTGTACAACTGAACCTTCAACGGGGTCTTTGCGTCTCCTGCAGTAACTGGCGCGCGCCTTGCGCACCATCGGAAGCAAGAGGAGACTCTGATGCCTGCCGTTCGCGATGACCCCACGCACTCCCAGTTCATCATTTTTTCGGACGGAACCGTCGCAGGGACCCTGACCTACCGCATCAAGGGTGCAGAAATCTGGTTCCTCAAAACCACCATCGACCGGGGCTTCAGAAACCAACACCTGGACACCGCCCTGATCATCAGCGCTCTGGACAGTGTCCACCGCCGGCAACTGATGGTGCGTCCCATGGACGCACTGGTCAAGAAGACGATGTATGAACATCCCGAGTACTTGCACCTGCTGCCGCACCGTCCCCATGCGCCCGCCCGGCACGGGCGTCATCCCGCCGTAAACCAGACGCGCCGCCATCCGGTTGCATAACGGACGCATCCGCGCGCTGGTGATGTAGCCCGCTTGCGCCCGCCACCGCTCAGCGCCTCCTTTTTGGCGAGGTCGGCAATGCGATGCAAAATGAACGCTATCCGGTCGGAGCCGGGTCCTAGGCTGAAAGCATGAACAAAGATCAGCCGCCGCAGAGCCGTTGGATCCACCGCACCCGCGCCTCAGAGGCCGGCGCCGGACCGGCGGAACCGTCGGGAAATCTGCAGGACGCAGCGGAAGTCGCGCGGCTGTTTTGCGAGGCGTTGATGGATCCCGCCCATTTCCGGAACACGCTCGAAAGCCTGGTGGCGCCCGGCTCCGGGGAGTACTGGGGCGATTTCGGCGCCGCTGCCCGGGAGCTGCAGCATGTCCCGGACTGGGACACTGCCCCGGTGGCCGAGCCCGCTGCGGGAAATCCGGCAGTGGCTTACGTCGGGATCTTTCCGGCAGGGGCGGCAGGAAGGACACCAGGCAGCGGCCATCCGGTCGACGGGGCCGCCGTAGTCACTCTGGTGTGGCGGGACCACCTCGGAGCGTGGCTGGTCCATGCCTTCGGCCAGCCGGCTGAGCCGGCAACGGCCGGCGAAACCACCTGACTTCGCTCCCGGCAGTTCACCCGTTTGGGGGAGCAAGTCCGCTCCGCCGGGGGATCTTCCGCCGGCCCGCCGCGGGAAGACTGAAGTCATGACTACTCATTCAGCACCTTCCCGCCCCCTCAAAACCGACGCCGGCGGCGGCGTCATGACCCGGATGCCACTGGCGACAGCGGCCGCGGCTTTCCTCTATGCGGGAATCGCAGCCCTCTTGTTGCTCAACGGCGACCGGCTGCCGCTGCAGGATCCGCAGATCCCCGCAGCCGTGGCGCCGTTGAACGGGGCGGTGGGCGATCTCCTCAACTACACCCTCCCGGCTTTAGCCGCTATCGGCGGCTTCATCGCCCTCGCGGTCCACGCGGTCCGCAGACCTGGCCGGGCACTGGCCATCTCCGCCACGGCCTTTGCCGTCATCTACACCGCGCTGGTCCTGCTGGTCATGGTGGACAGCCGGATCCTCACGCTGCTCGGCTATTTGCCCTATCTGGCCTTCAACGCCATCATGAATCCCGGCGTCCTGGCCTCGATGCCCGAGCAGGGCTGGCCCATTCTCCTGCATCAACTGGCGGCCGTCGGCGGCGTGGGGCTGTGGCTGTTTACCGCCGCAACGGCCGTTCGGAAATATTACGGTGCCTGCGTCAAATGCGGCCGCAAGCACGACGGCGGCGGCTGGCTTTCCGCTGCATCGGCGGGTAGGTGGGGCACACCCGTGACCATTGCAGCAGCAGCCATCCCGGCCGTTTATGCCATCATCAGGTTCGCCTGGGCGGCAGGAATTCCGCTGGGCATCAGCTCCGACTTCCTGCACCGGATGCAGGAGAACGGCATGGTCTATGCCGGCCTCGGCCTGGCGTCCATGGCTTTCGCTGGCACACTCCTAACCCTGGGCCTGATCCAGCACTGGGGTTCGGCCGTCCCGCGCCGGGTTCCGCTGCTGGGCGGGCGCCGAATTCCGATCCTGCTGGCCGTGCTTCCGGCGTCATTCGTCGCCGTCGTCACTGTACCGGCTGGGGCGGAGCTGATCCGGCTTGGGTTCAGTGGCGCCACCGGCGGCATCCCCTTCGACTGGACCAATTGGGGAACCATCGCCCCGGCGGCACTGTGGATCTTCTGGGGCCCGCTGCTGGGTGCGGCGACACTCGCCTATTACCTCAAACGCCGCGGAACCTGTGGCCGGTGCGGACTGGATGGCTGACCGCGGATCGATGTTAGGCAAGAATGGGCCTATGGCGGACTCCGGCCGGACACCGGCCAAACGGGCAGGGCAGGTCTTCAGGCACTTTGTGTTCATGATGATCGGCGCCCTGCTCGCCGTTCCCTACATCGCGGTTTTCATCTGGGGCACGCAACTAGCCGACTCGCCCAAGGCCGGCCCGCTGTCCGCCGTCGTCGCCTTTATCCTCCTGTTTCTGCTGCTTGCAGTTCCGGCGTTGCTGTCCGTCACGCATGCGTTGGAACGCACCGCGGTGCGCGAATTGCTGGACGTCGAGCTGCCAGAGCCCATCGATAGCACAGTGCACGGCCGGCGGTGGCGCGGAGCAGCCTGGTATCTGGTGCATTTGATGGCCGGCGGACTGACCTTGGTGGCGGCGGTGTTCGCCATTCCTGTCATGGTGACGCTGTCCGTCACGCCGCTGACCGGACAAACCCTGGTTGCTGACCAGCTATCCGCGGTCCTCTCCCCCTTCGCCGACCGTACGACGGCGGTGCTTTGGTCCCTGGCGCTGGGCGCCGGGGTCGTTATCTTCACCATCCTGACGGGCATGGCACTGCGGCATTGGGCCGGCGTCATGCTGGGCCCGTCCTCCGCGGAACGCCTGGCCCTGGAAGAAGAGGCTGAACGCGCCGCTGCCCGGCGGAATGAGCTGGCCCGTGAACTGCACGATTCGGTGGGCCATGCCTTGACGGTCACCACCCTGCAGGCGACCGCAGCGCAATCGCTGCTGACCCGGGATCCGGACGCAGCAGTACGGGCGATGCAGGCCGTGGCAGACACGGGCCGGGCCGCATTGGCTGAGCTGGACCACGTCATCGGCATCCTGCGTGACCCGGACGCCAGCGCCCATTCACTGGACGGCGGGGCCGGTACGCTGGCAGAGTTGTCCGGCTATTTGGACGTGCTCGCCAGGCAGGGGCTGGAGATAGAGCGGAACTTCGACCCGCGCCGGTTGGACCGCCTTCCTCCCGCGGTCTCCACCGCCGCATTCAAGATCCTGCAGGAAGGCCTGACCAACGTGCTCAAATATGCCAGCCCGCAGCAATGCACCCTCACGATCAGCGCGGAGACGCAGATGCTGCACCTGGACCTGAGCAACCCCGTCTCCGGCGTCCCGCAGCTTCGCGGCGGGGGACGTGGTCTGGCCGGTATTACAGAACGTGCCCGGCTCGCCGGCGGCAGCGCACAAACGTCGCTGACCAAGAATATCTGGTCCCTGGTTGCCAGCTTCCCGTTGGACTCCGGGCAACCGGAAGGCGAGCAGCGCGATAAGGCGCAGTCGATTCAGGGGCCCAGGTGAACGCACCGATCCGCATTCTTCTCGTCGATGACGAGCCATTGATCCGTTCCGGCCTGTCAGCCATCCTGTCACTCGAAGACGATTTCGCCGTCGTCGGCGAGGCAGGCGACGGTGCAGAGGCCTGGACCGAAGTGCGCCGGCTGGAACCCGATCTTGTCATGATGGACGTCAGGATGCCGCGGATGGACGGGATACAGGCCACTAGGGCGATGCTGGCCAACCCTCAGGAACATAACGTTCCGCGGATCCTGATCCTCACCACCTTCGAAAGCGATGACTACGTCTTTGAGGCGCTCAAAGCGGGGGCTGACGGCTTCCTGCTGAAGCGGGCCAAGCCTGCCGAACTGATTCAGGCGGTACGCGCGGTGGCACACGGGGAATCCATTATGTATCCAGCGAAGTTGCGCGAGCTTGTAGCCCAATATGGCAGCCGGGGACGGGATCTCATCGCCGAGGCCGGCCTGAGCAGGCGCGAAGCGGCGGTCCTGCGCCAGCTGGCCCAGGGGCACAACAATCAGGAGATCGCCCTGTTGATGCACCTTGGTGTGGAGACGGTCAAGACGCATATCAGCGCGATCCTGTCCAAACTCAACGTGCGTGACCGGACCCAGGCCGTGATCGTAGCCTATGAATCCGGCTTCGCGCAGCCCGTCCGACAACCGCCGCCAGTTAACTGACAGGGCTGTCGGAGTAGCCTGTCTCCCGGCCGCAACATTCGACCTCGGCTGTCACTGATTCCAGTCCGCTGCGCGCACCTTCAGTCTTGGCATTCCCCAGCCTCACGGCCCTGCAGGCCTCATCCACTCCTGTTAACCCAGATCAATTTTCTGCGCCCCGCCCGATCCGAGTTCCGCCGCAGCGGCCGCCGCTAGCGCAACTTGCCCCCTCATCGAGGACGGCCTACAGTCTGGGCATGGACAAGTCGCCGGAAAGCAGTTCGGACAGGACTAGAAAAATCGACACGGGCGAGGTACCGGAGAAACAGCTGCACCGGTGGAAGGGCGAAGGCGGTGCCTTGCCTCCCGAACCAGAGACAGACTCGGACCCAGAAGCCGGATCCGGGTCCGAATCACGCCCGGAGACGGACGATGGTTAAGGCGATTTAGTCGCTGGCCGGTACGGGCGGCTTGATCCCGGATGGTGCGAGCAGGGTCGAAAATCCACGGCCGAATGGTCAAAGCGGACGAGCACGCACGCCCAGAATTCAGAGGTCCCGTCTGCATTGTCAATTAGCAGGCATTTTCCCGTTACCAGAAACTCCCCAGACTCTTTGTCTAAGATGTGGGGCTGGAGGACCGCGCGCCATTTAAGGACTGCGTGGCGAACAGGCAACGAAAGCAGGCATATCCCATGGCAGGATTCAGCAAGTTTGGCAAGATCGCCCAGGAGCTAGCACGCAACCCGAAGGTCAGGCAGGTGCTGCAGAATCCCAAGACAAAGCAGACCGGAGCCAAACTGGTTGAGCGGGCCGCTGATGCCGCGGACAAAGCCACCAAGGGCAAGCACACTGACAAGATCCAGCGCGCCCGCCATGAAGCCAGGAAGCGGCTCATCGGGGGCGACAACAACGGCAATCCCGGAGTCGGCGGAAATAAGCCTTCAGCGTAGTCAAGCGTCGGCATAGCATATCCACAGGGGCCCATCCGAGCTTGCCATCGCCATAATAAGCATGCTTGGCTTTAGTGGTTACCCATATTTGGAAGGCACGAACGAAAGCATGATTGACAGACCGAACGCAGTACCTTCGACCTTGAACGCACCTTCACTCGCACAGTTTCTTCCCGCGGACGCATCGCTGCTTCACACCATGAGAAACAGGGTGCACTGTCGCAGGCCCATGCAGGTGGTCGATGCCGATCGCCTCTCCGTCACCGAACCCCTGCTGGTCGGGGCGGAACCTTCAGGCGCCGCAGCGCGCCCCGCGTTGGCCGATGCACATCAGGTCACGACGTACCGCTGCGAATGCGGCTTCACCCTCGAGGAACCGGCATGAACGATCGAGACCGCCCCGGCAACATCCGCGAAGAGCAGCAGACCCAGGCCGGGGGTGCAGTTCCCGCAGGCTACGTCGGCAGTGGCGACCCGGCAGCCGATCGCAAACCAGAGGACGCACTCACCGAATCAACCGAGGAGCAAGATCCGCTGAAACGGAACCAGCAGGACTGAGCATGCGGACTCCTGCAGCCCGGAGGAACGTCGTTTCCGGGTTGCTCTTCGGGTTGGGCGTCATCGCCTTTCTGGACGAAGTGGTTTTCCACCAACTCCTGCATTGGCATCATTTCTACGACGGCAGCACCACGGCGGCCGGGCTCGTTTCGGACGGCCTGTTCCATGCCTTCAGCTGGTTCGCCACGATCGCCGGATTGTTCCTGTTCGCTGATTTACGACGGCGACACGAGCTGCGCCGCCGGCTGTGGGCGGGTGCAGGGCTCATCGGGGCTGGAGCCTTCCAACTGTACGACGGCCTGGTCCAGCACAAATTGCTGGGCCTGCATCAGATCCGCTACGACGTGGACCTATTGCCCTACGACATCGGCTGGAATATAACCGCAGTCCTGCTGATGGTGGCTGGCGCGGTTCTGTTGTTCCGCGGCCGGTCCGCCCGGGACAGCCTGGAGAACGATGCATGAGCACGGCGGCTTCCTGCTCGAAGCGGCGCTCTTCCTGCCGGCGCTGGTAGCAGTCGCCGCGTATCTCTTCTCGGCCGCTTCTCCACGGATAGCCGGAGGGTGGCCGAAGCGCCGCTCGGCCTGCTTCATTCTCGGCGCGATCACCGCCGTTTCAACCTTTGCAGGCCCCTTCGCGTCGCTCAGCCATCAGGATTTCGCCGCAAACGTCGGCGCCCATCTGCTGGCCGGTATGGTGGCGCCGTTATTCCTTGTTATGTCCCGGCCGATCACCTTGGCGTTGCGCACACTGGAGGTGCTTCCGGCCCGGCGGCTGTCTGCGCTGCTCAAGAGCAAGCCTGCACGGGTTCTATCCGATCCATCCGTTGCTGCGGTGCTGAATGTGGGTGGCATGTGGGTGATGTACCGGACGGACCTTTACCAGGGCATGCAGGACTCCGCCCTTATCCATTGGCTGGTCATGGGCCATGTGCTGGCTGCCGGCTACCTTTTCACCGCAGCAATGGTCGGACGGGATCCGGCTCCGCATCGTCCGAACCACGGCTACCGATGCGCTGTGCTGGTCGCGGCCATCGCTGCTCACAACGTCTTGGCCAAGAGCCTGTACGCCATGCCGCCAGCCAGAGTCCCGATAGGCGAGGCAGAAACCGGAGGGCAACTCATGTACTACGCCGGCGGCACGGTTGAACTGGCGCTCATTATCCTGCTGTGGCACCAGTGGTACCGCACCGGCGCACGCAAGGTTCCTGCCGCCGTCGTACGCAGTTCCAGTACAGGGCCGGCGGCATGACATCCGAGCAGGACAAGCCGCGGGAGCTTGCAGAGGACCGTTTTGTCGGCAGTAAGGATCTCACGCGGTGGAAGACACCGGTAGGACGGTTTTTCGCCCGCGCGATGGAATGGGCCAGCCGTCTGCTCGGTCCGCATACCGCGCTCGTTATCACGCTTGCGGCCGGTGCCATTATTGCCGCTGCGCTGACTGCTCTTTCGGCCGAAGTGTACGAGGCCGTTGCCGAATCCGACGGCGTCGCCGTGCTGGACCAACCACTATTGGACACTGCTCTGAAGCTGCGGTCGCCGGAAGCCGACGCGGCGATGACGGCCTTCACGAATCTCGGCGGCGGGATCGGCATGACGGTTCTAGCGGCCCTGGCACTTCTCGCGCTGACGCTTCAGCGAAGATCCTGGACGCCCCTGGTTCTCATGGTCGCGGCGGCCAGCGGTTCCCTGTTGATGACCATTGCCGGCAAGAAACTCATCGGGCGCACCCGGCCGCCGCTTTCCTCTGCGGTGCCGCCCTTCGAACATTCGCCGTCCTTTCCCAGCGGCCACTCGCTCAACTCGATCGTCATTGCCGGCATCGTCGCTTACCTGCTGGTCCTGGCGCAGCAATCGAAGCGCGCCCGAACGCTGACTATCGCGGGCGCCGCACTTTTCGCCCTCGCCATGGGGCTGAGCCGGGTTTTCCTGGGCCACCATTGGTTTACGGATGTCCTGGTCGCCTGGACGCTCGGCATCGCCTGGCTTGCCACCGTCATCACAATCCACCGCCTGTTCCTGACCGCAAGTCACCGCGGGGCGGGCAGCCGCCGGCGGGCCAGAGCAGGCCCGCCGTGAGCCGAAATCCGATCGGGCGTGCTGCCGTGGGCGCTCCCAACTGGGCCTTAGCGGCTACGGGATAGGACCGGCAGGGGTGGAACTGGCCCCGGCCCGGGAGTACCGTGGAAGCATCAGCCCGCCTACGTGGGACGGGCGCGCCCGCTGGAGGACAGCAGCCATGAAAACACCAGCATTTCCGCAGGAGAACGACCGCCGGCACAGCGAGGACGCGGTGGAAGGAGAGCTGGAGCAGATTCCGTACGTCTCCCATCCGCACTCGCAAGACGCCGCCGAGGGCCCCGATACCGACGATAACGGCGGCTGATCAGGTCCTAGGCCGGTACGCCGATTCCCGCCGCGCCGTGACAGGCTCCACGGACCCGAAGGAAGTTACATTCTTCTAAGTTTCCTGCTGCCGGGAGTCTCTGCCCAGTACAAACCGGCCGCGACGAACAGCAGGCCGACAACGGCCGCTCCGACGAAACTGGCGTAAGCTCCCCACAGCACCGCAGTCGCTCCGCAAAGCACCAGTAGCCAACCGGCTACAAGGGTGCGATGGGGAACGGCCGGAGCCGGAGCGAGGGACAGGGTTAGTGCCAGGGCCGGATCATCCGCCCTGAGCTGCTGCTCAAGCAGGAACAGCTGCTGACGCTCGTAGTCAGAAAGCGTCATGGCCGTCTCCGACTTCTGCAAAGTCGAGACGTACGCATCGTTGCGTGTGGTACTTCATTGGCTTCTCTCTCATTAGAGGCCGATGACCAAGCTTTTGGCCGGAATAAGAGTACGAAAATTCGCCCCGCGGAGCAACGGGCAACCCCATGCGTCGAAGCCGCGTAACAAAACTCATTCCGGCCGGTCCCGGAATAGCCCTTGGCAGCCTTGTTGGGCCTGCCTAGGCTGGGAGTGCAGGCCCAACCGCAGACCACTCAGCCGAAGGAAAGAAGGCAGAACATGTCTGAAGAAAACCCGAATACCGCGGCCCCCGACAACGCATCGGACGGGATTATTGGCAACCAGGACGATACCGAAGGCGGAGCCCGCCGGCTTGAGCAGGACGAGGACCGCGCGCACGGCGGGGATCCAGAGAAGGCGGAAGAACTGGAAAAGAAGGCCTTCGGCGATTCAGACAACGACGGCGACGGGGACGCGCCCTACGTGCAGTTCCCCGGCTAGCTGCAGCCGCCTGTCCTAGGACGAAACATCGAGAACGGAAGCCGGGCCGATCCGCCGTCGTTGGTCGATCGGTCTGGCGGGGCAGTCGTAGCGTTGGACCATCAGATCCTTCGCCCAGGCCTTCAGCCATATTGCTTCCACAACGGCATCAAGCAGATACACGGGGCTGATGCGCCCTGTGCCACCGTAGATCAGATCGACCGCAGCGAAAGTCCCCGCCGTTCCCACCCCGATTCGCCGGGCGGCGGCCAGTCCTTCCGGTGACGTCCGGCCGCGCAGTTGGGCATAGCCAGCGCCAGCTGCCAAGCCGCCCACGCATTTGACCAGCCAGGCGTCAGTTTTAGGCCCTGACACCGCCTCGAAACTGCGGTAGTGCAGCAACGGCCAGAGACCTGCCGCCATGTTGAACAGGCCATGGGCCACCGCCAGCCGGGATCTCTTCATGATGCACCTTTCGCCGGCCAGCAAGAAGTGATGGCAGCACCGTCAGCACTGCCATCACTTCCGAGCGGCTCCGCTTGTTCTTCGATGGGACTAGGTGTGCCGGACGGTTGAGCGGTTGCGGGTGAGCAGAACGCCGAGGGCTATCATCGCAACGCCCAGGACGAAGTGCAGCCACGTAACCGCGGTGTTCACCGGGATGAAATTGGCGGCGGTTTCGTGCCCGATGATCAAGCCGTACAGCCACAGGACCAGGTAGATGGCCCCGCCCCAGATCAGGTAGTTGCGGGCGCCCGAAATACTCTTCGCCATGGCTATGCCGGCGATGCCGAAGAGCAGGTGGACGATGTTATGGAGGATGGAGACCTGGAATATGCCCAGAAGCATCGACTCCGATTCATGGCCGGCGAAGGACATCTGGTCGTAATTGGTCGTGATGCCGGGGATGAACCCCAGAATGCCGACCAACAGGAATACGGCCCCGACGGCCATGGCAGCCTTCTGCACATTGCTTTTCTCGTTGCCGCGGGCTTCAACGCGGCCTGATGATGCGGTCATTGCGTCGTTCCAATCTGTCCTGTTGCGGTCCTGCTTGACCGCAATGATTGATTCACGCCGAGCTACGCTCTCCCCTAATGCTAAGGCAACTTAGTATTTTTGTGGGGATACGACCATAACATTCAGGGCACGGATTTCCAGGGCACCGCCGGCCACGCCACAGAACGATGTATGCCAAGGTCTTCACTGGACCAGAACTTACGGGTCGAAGTGTGTGGCGGGATCGCTTTGACCAGTTGACGCGACTATGCCGGCGGCTATGTCGCGAAGTTTGACGTTCCGGCTGCTCGAGGCAGAACGCAGGATCTCGAAGGCCCGGTCCTGGCTGCAGCGGTTCTGCCCCATAATGATGCCAACCGCGAGGTCTATCGTCGTACGGGACTCCATCGCAGCCTTTAGATGGGCGGCAGTTTCGGCCTGCTGGGTGAGGCGTATGGACAATGACAGCCCTTTCGAAGCCTGTCCGGCAAATGTCTCCGCTGCCTTGATCGCCTCTTCGTCGAAATTGTCGACTACGTGCGAATACAGATTGAGCCCGGCATTTGCCTCCCCGTCCAGGGGTATGGGGACCGCGAGTACCGAACGGATTCCGTGCTGTAGCACTGCGTCTGCATAGTCATGCCAACGGTCGTCCGATTTAATATCGGCTACGTAGATGGTTTCCTTTTCCCTGGCGGCGCGCAGGCAAGGCCCGTCGCCGAACTGGTACTGGATTTCATCCATGTTCTTGGCGTGTTCACTGCTGCTGGCTACCGTCGCGGCCGATTTCCGCCGCAGGAGCGTAACACCACAGAGGATCTCTGATTCCGATCCGGACAGGCTCTTGGCGGCGAAACGCGCAAATTCGTTGAGGAACTGCCCTACATCTTCGCTGTCCAGCACGAGGTCCTGAAGGTACTCGTGGACGGAGACATCCGCAGTCCCGTGGTCCATGTTGTCTCCGTCCACCGCAAGCTCACCCCGCCAGTTGCCGCAGTACGTACTGCAGGATGCCGCCGTGCCGATAGTAGTCGGCCTCACCCGGAGTATCGATGCGCAGGTCGGCGTCGAACTCTCTGATCGTCCCGTCCTCGGCAGTGGCGGTCACCCGGACGGTCCTCGGCGTCGACCCATTGTTGAGCTCCGTGACACCCTCGATGGCAAACGTCTCAGTGCCCGTCAGGCCCAGCGACTCCGCGGTCTCCCCCTGAGGGAACTGCAGCGGGAGTACGCCCATGCCAATCAGGTTCGAACGGTGGATGCGCTCGAAGCTCTCTGCGATGACGGCCTTCACACCCAGCAGCGCGGTGCCCTTGGCCGCCCAGTCGCGTGAGGAACCGGAACCGTATTCCTTGCCGGCCAGGACTACCAGCGGCGTGCCGGCTGCCTGGTAATTCATCGAGGCATCGTAAACGGAGGCCTGCGGCGCGCCATCCTGGCTGAAGTCCCGGGTGAAGCCGCCTTCGACGCCGTCCAGCAGTTGGTTCTTGATGCGGATGTTTGCGAAGGTACCGCGGATCATCACCTCGTGGTTGCCGCGGCGGGAACCGTAGGAGTTGAAGTCCTTGCGCTCTACGCCGTGCTCAAGCAGGTACTTGCCCGCAGGAGTGTCCGATTTGAAAGATCCCGCGGGAGAAATGTGGTCGGTGGTGACGGAATCGCCGAGTTTGAGCAGGACACGTGCACCGGAGACATCTTCTACCGGCCGGGGCTCGGCCTGCATGCCGTCGAAATACGGTGGCTTGCGCACATAGGTGGACTGCTCGTCCCAGGCGAAGGTGGCGCCCTCCGGCGTGGGCAGCGAGCGCCAGCGCTCGTCGCCGTCGAAAATCGTGCTGTAGCTGGAGGTGAACATGTCCTCGTCAATGGAGGAATCGATGATGCGCTGGACCTCCAGAGGATCCGGCCAGACGTCCTTGAGGAACACATCGTTGCCGGCTTCGTCCTGGCCGAGCGGATCGTCCTCAAAGTCGAAATCCATGGTTCCGGCCAAGGCATAGGCGACCACCAGCGGCGGCGAGGCAAGGTAGTTCATCTTCACGTCCGGATTGATCCGGCCTTCAAAGTTGCGGTTTCCGGAGAGGACAGCGGAAACGGCCAGATCATTGTCCGCGATGGTCTGCGAGATCTCCTCTTCCAGCGGGCCTGAGTTGCCGATGCAGGTGGTGCAGCCGTAGCCCACCAGATAAAAGCCCAGCTTCTCCAGGTACGGGGTAAGCCCGGATTTCTCGTAGTAGTCGGTGACCACCTTGGAGCCCGGCGCCACCGAGGTTTTGACCCAAGGCTTGGAGGCCAGCCCCTTCTGCACAGCATTCCGTGCCAGCACCGCGGCGGCAAGCATGACGGACGGATTCGACGTGTTGGTGCAGGAGGTGATGGACGCGATGGTGACCGCGCCATGGTCCAGCATGAAGTTCCTGCCGTCCGACATGGTCACCTCGACCGGATGCGTGGCGCGGCCGGAGTCCGGATCGGTGCGCTTGAACGTCAGGTGCGACGGGTTCTTGATCTTGCTGCCGGCATCGGTATAGGTGGGCGGGTCCGACGCAGGGAAGGACTCCTCCACGGCCTCGTCCACATTGGGGCCTTCAGCTTCCACACTCTCGTGCACGTAGTTTTCCAGGTCCCGGTGGAACTGGACCTTCGAGTTGGTGAGTTCGACCCGGTCCTGCGGGCGCTTGGGGCCGGCGATGGAGGGCACCACGGTGGACAGGTCCAGTTCCAGGTACTCCGAATACTTCACTTCGTTGGCCGGATCATGCCACAGCCCTTGTTCCTTGGTGTAGGCCTCCACCAAGGCCACCTCATCGTCGGAGCGCCCGGTCAACCGCAGGTACTCCAGCGTGACGTCGTCGATCGGGAAGATGGCAGCCGTCGAACCGAATTCCGGACTCATGTTGCCGATGGTGGCGCGGTTTGCCAGCGGGACTGCGGCCACGCCTTCGCCGTAGAACTCCACGAACTTCCCGACGACGCCGTGGTCGCGGAGGATCTCGGTGATGGTGAGGACAACGTCCGTGGCGGTAGCTCCGGCTGGGATCTCACCGGTCAGCTTGAAGCCGACAACCCGCGGAATCAACATGGACACGGGCTGGCCCAGCATAGCCGCCTCGGCCTCGATGCCGCCTACGCCCCAGCCGAGCACGCCGAGCCCGTTGACCATGGTGGTGTGCGAGTCCGTGCCCACACAAGTATCCGGGTAGGCGCGCAGCACGGTGCCGTTTCCGGTCTCCACCTCGCGCGTCATCACCGTGCGGGCAAGGTACTCCAGGTTGACCTGGTGGACAATGCCCATACCCGGCGGCACTACCTTGAAATCATCGAAGGCCGTCTGGCCCCAGCGCAGGAACTGGTACCGCTCGCCGTTGCGCTCGTACTCAATCTCGATGTTGCGCTCTAAGGCACTGGAGTTGCCGAACACGTCGATCTGGACCGAGTGGTCGATGACCAGTTCGGCCGGCGCCAGCGGATTGACTTTCTTGGGGTCGCCGCCGAGTTCTTCCAGCGCCTCGCGCATCGTCGCCAGGTCGACCACACAGGGGACGCCGGTGAAGTCCTGCATGATGACACGCGCAGGGGTGAACTGGATCTCCGTGCTCGGTTCCGCTTCCGGATTCCACTGGGCCAGTGCCCGGACGTGGTCCGCGGTGATGTTGGCGCCATCCTCGGTCCGGAGCAGGTTCTCCAGCAGGACTTTGAGGCTGAACGGCAACCGGTCGGCGCCGTCCACGGCATTGAGCCGGAAGATCTCATAGTCGGTCCCGGCGGCGTTCAACGTGCCTTGTGCACCGAAAGTATTTACAGAAGTCATGGCCTAGATTCCCTTCGACAGCGATGGGCAGACTTACAGCTAGGCTATGGCTCCGGTCCAGTTTTGTACACGGGGACGGGAAGACGGCAACGGGTTCAGCCGGTGGTTAAAAGAAGCAGGGCGGGAAATTCTTCCCGCCCTGCTTCCGGTCCCAAGACCTCAAATCACAAAATTATGCAACCTGGATGTTGACAGCCTGGGGACCCTTGGGGCCCTGCTCCGTCTCAAAGGTGACCTTCTGGTTCTCGTCGAGAGAACGGTAGCCACCGGAGTTGATAGCGGAGAAGTGGGCGAAAACATCGGCGCTGCCGTCGTCGGGCTCGATGAAGCCGAAGCCCTTTTCAGCGTTGAACCATTTCACGGTACCTGTAGCCATTTTTGTTCATCCTTCTGCTTGAAACTCATCCCGACTGTCGGGAAGTTTCAGTCGCGGCGTTCTTTTCCCGCTTCTACAGAAAAAACGGCTGGCCCAGATAGGTTCGCCGCTCAGAATACAAAATGCGCAACACAACAACTTCCTCCACTGTACAGGGCTCCTGAAGCCCTGCTCACCACTGCTCCCCGGCCGAGAGCCGATAGCGGGCCGGGCCGCGTTCCCGGCCCACCGACGTCGTGCCTCTGTCCCTAGGCCAGATGCATGCCCCCAGTCACGCCGATGATCTCGCCGGAGACGTAGCGGGCATCGTTGGAGGCGAGGAAGACAAAGGCACCGGCCACTTCGGCAGGCTGACCTGCCCGCCCCAAGGGCGTGCTGTAGCCAAAGGACGCCAGCTTCTTCGGGGTTGTCGTCGCCGGCTGCAGCGGTGTCCAGATAGGACCGGGCGCAACGGCATTGACCCGGATCCCCTTCTCCCCCAGCAGTTCGGCCAGGCTGAAAGTCAGGTTGTTGAGGGCTGCTTTCGTGGCCGCGTAGTCCATCAGGCTTGTGGAGGGATGGTGCCCCTGGATGGAGGTGGTGTTGATAATGACCGAGCCGGGCTTCAAATGCGGCAGCGCAGCCTGGATCATCCAGAACGTGCCGTAGACATTGGTTTCAAAAGTCCGGCGCAACTGGTCCGGCGTAATATCCTCGATGCCATTGGGCTGGCCGAGGTGGTAGCCGGCGTTGTTGACCAGGATGTCCAGGCCGCCCAGCTCGTCGATCGTCTCGGCCACGGCGGACTTCGCATAGTCCTCATCGCGCACGTCGCCCGGGACACCCAGTGCGGTGCGCCCTTCAGCCAGGATCAGGTCGAGGCAGTTCTGGCCGTCTTCCTCCTCTTCGCGGAGATAGGAAATAGCGACGTCGGCGCCCTCCCGCGCGAACGCGAGGGCAACCGCACGACCAATGCCCGAGTCGCCGCCGGTGATCAGCGCCTTCTTGCCCTTCAACCGGTCGTTTCCCTTGTAGCTGTCTTCGCCATGGTCGGGCCGCGGCTCCATCTCCTCGGTGAACCCGGGGTATTCCTGGGTTTCGGTGGACACATCCACGGCTGGCTCCCGCGGGTTTTCCTTGTCCAGCGTCTCCTGCGGCTCATTGCTCATGCGGTCCTCCTCGATGGGTACGCCTTCACGCTATAAGCCGACCAGCACCCCAGCAAGGCTTACGACGGCGGGGGCACCGCCGTCGTACTCTTTTGGGTCTTGACGTGGCTTTGTATGGTGGGGACATGGCTGCTAATCGACCCATTGGATTCTGGCTCAGACTGGTTGACGGACTGATCAACGAGCAGTTCGACGCGACAGTGGAGGAGCACGGCGTGACCCGCCGGCAATGGCAGATCATGAACCTGCTGGCCGAGGCCCCCGCCACGGCGGCGGAGCTGAATGAATCGCTCAAGCCCTTCTTCAGCCAGACCGCCGAAGAGTCCTCCACCGAGCATTTGGACGAACTGTTGGAAAGCAATTGGATTAACGACGACGACGGCAAATACTCGCTGACCGAGCTGGGACGCAACAGCCTGGCGCTGCTGGGGGATGTGGTGGACCGGAACCGCAAACAGGTCACCGAAGGCATTTCCGATCAGGAGTATTCGGCCACCATTGACGTGCTGCAGCGGATGGCGCGGAACTTGGGGTGGGAAGGCTAAACTCCGGGCAATCCGGGGTAGTCATGGCCGGGCCGCGCAGATAGGCTGGCAAGTAAGCAAGGATTCCGCAGACACTCGTCGAAGGATTGCTGATGGGCTTTGACCAATACCATGAGCCGCCGGAAGAACTCTCTGCCGAGACACGCACCTTTGCCCGGATGTGCGCCAATCTCACCGAGGAAGCCGAGGCCATCGGCTGGTATGAGCAGCGGATTTCCGTGGAGCCTGACGCCGCCGCCCGGAACATCATGAATAACTCTCTGACCGAGGAATACAAGCACTTCAGCATGGAGCTTGAGCATCTCTTCCGAGCCAAGCCCGTGTGGCGGGAGATTGCCCGCGGAATCCTCTTCCAAGGTGGCGATATTGTCACGAATGGCGAAGCCGCCGAAAAAGCCGCCACTGAAGGTAGCGGAGCCAGCGCGGCGCAGCCGGCGACGGCGGCTTCGGATCCGTCCTTGGGAATCGGCAGCCTGAAGGAGTCACGACCATGACGATGAACCACCTCCTGCGCGAGCACGCCCCGATTACAGACGGCGGCTGGCGGCTGCTCGATACCGAGGCCAAGCAGCGGTTGACCGTTGCCCTCGGTGCAAGGAAGCTTGTCGATTTCTTCGGGCCGCTCGGCTGGGACTATTCGGCCACCAACGTAGGCCGGACAGAGCCCCTGCCCGGCACCGATGATAATGGCATTGCTGCCCGCCGACGGCGCGTCCTGCCGTTGGTCGAAATGCGCGCGGAATTCAACGTCTCCCGCTCCGAGCTGCTGGACAATGACCGCGGCGCAGTGGACGTGGATCTGAGCAACCTGCACGAGGCTGCCCATAAAATAGCCAGTGCGGAAAACGTAGCGGTCTTCCACGGTTGGGAGCAGGCGGGCATCGAGGGGATTACCGAGGCCAGCCCGCACCCGCCGGTTCCCCGCGTGGAAGATTTCAACGACTATCCGAAGCGCATTGCAAAGGCTGTCGCGGTGCTGCTGAAGGCGGGCATCGGTGGACCCTTCGGTCTGGCTCTCGGGCCGGGCCACTACACAGCCGTGGTAGAGACAGCCGAACGCGGCGGTTACCTTCTGTCCGAGCATCTTCGCCGGATCCTTGAAGGACCCATTGTGTGGGCACCCGGGGTTCGCGGCGCAGTGGTGATGAGTCTGCGGGGCGGCGACTTTTTGTTCGAGTCCGGGCAGGACCTCTCCGTTGGCTACGACCATCACGACGCCGATAACGTCTACCTCTACCTTGAACAGTCCTTCAGTTTCAGGGTGGCGACGCCGGAAGCAGCCATCCACCTGAGGAGCGCAAACGACTAACTGCCTGCTTGCCTGTTATGCGGCGGGGCGGTAGAGGAAGTCGATGCGGCCGAGCGCCTGTTCGAAGATTGACAGCGGCTCGGGCAGCTCGTCCGGCTGCTCTGTTGCCGGTGCCGGTGGTGTGCCGGGCAGTGCTGGTGCGGTGGATTGGTAGGTGTGCCCGGTGGGGGTGGTGGTTTCCACGGTGTGCCGTGGGCCGGGGACAGTTTGGGTGTGCCAGCCGTCGGCTTCTTTCGCGAGGTTGCATGCTTCGCATAGTGGGGAGCCTAGAGATTTCGGACAGTGGACCCTCATAAAATTAGAGGGACTACTGAAATGAGGAACGTGCAGAATGTCTGCATCACAACGACGGTTCACCCAGGAATTCAAGGACGATCTGTGCCAGGAGGTCATCACAACCTCCAAGACAATCAAATCCGTTGCCGAGGAGAACGGCGTCGGGGCCGAGACTCTGCGGACCTGGCTGAAGAAATACCGTAACGCCGGAAACGTGCCCGATGAGGACGAGGCCCTGAGCGTCTCCGAACGAGCAAGGCTCAAGGAACTCGAGCGCGAAAACCGCGAGCTGAAAGCCGAGGCCGCGTTCCTAAAAAAAGCCGCAGCATACTTTGCACGGGAGCCACGGTAGTGGCGAAGTATGAATTCATCGACTCCCAGCGCAACGACCCTGCCGGCACCAGTCCGGTGGTGAAGATGTGCCGGTGGCTTGGCGTCTCCGCGTCCGGTTTCTATAACTGGCTCTCCCGCCCGCTCTCGGCCACCGCGGCCCGCCGGCAGGCGCTCACCGCCCGCGTGCGGCACTTCTTCACACGATCCGACGGCACCTACGGCTACCGGCGGATCCACGCCGATCTGGCCGACGAGGGCACCGGGTGTTCGCCGGAGCTGGTGCGCCAGATCATGCGCGATGAGAACCTCATCCCGTGCCAGCCGCGCCCGTTCAGGACCACGACCGAGGCCGATGCCGACGCTGCGGCAAAGATCCCGGATCTGATGAAGCGGGACTTCAGCGCGGACCGGCCCGGGACCAAGTTCGTCGGCGACATCACCTATATCCACACCTGGCAGGGCTTCGTCTATCTGGCCACCGTCATCGACTGCTACTCCAAGAAAGTCGTGGGCTGGGCCATCGCCGACCACATTCGTGCGGAACTGGTCGAGACTGCCTTGCGCAACGCCGCCGAGACGAGCGTGATCGAGCCCGGCGCGATCTGGCATTCGGACCGCGGCAGCCAATACACCTCCGCCTCGTTCCGGGCCCTGGTCGCGGGACTGGGCATGCGGTCCTCGATGGGCCGGACCGGGGTTTGCTGGGATAACGCGATGGCCGAATCCTTCTTTTCCGCTCTGAAAAACGAGCGTGTTTACCGCACGGTCTACGCGACGAAGACTCAGGCCCGCAGGGACGTCATCCGCTATATCGAGGGCTTTTACAACTCCCGCAGGAGGCATTCCGCACTCGATTACCGGTACCCCAACAACGTCCACTACAGTTACCAGCAGCCAGCCCTGGCAGCATAGGAAACCGCTAATTCCGCTGTCCGAAATTCGCTAAGCAGCCCATAGGCCTTGCCCATTGACCTCGCTGGTGTCCCCGGCGTCGCGCCAGGGCACGACGTGGTCGTGGTGGCGGATCGGCGCGTCGCACCAGGGGGTGCGGCAGAGCTGGTCCCGGGCCTGGATCACCCGCTGCATTCCGGCCGGCATCAACCGTGCCCGCGAATCCATCCCGAGCAGCTGCCCGGTACCGGGCGCCGTGTACAGCCGGCGCACCCACACTTCCACCTCGGCCGCATCGCCGGGGCCACGTCTGGAGCCAGGAGGTCCTGTCGGCGGTATTCGTTCGTCCGTTTTTGGCGGTACGGAACCGGTAGCACCGTTCCCGTTGCCGGCATCCGCGGGGCCGGCAACGATCTTGTCTTCCTCGGGTCCCGTTAGCGGACTGCTGGCCGCGGGGTGATCTGTGCCGCCGTTCCCGGCGCAGATGGTGTCCGCGCCGACGCCGTCAGCACCGTTGCCGGTGTCGTTCTCGTGGTCGGTGTTCTCGGTGCGGAGCAGGTCGCGGGCCCATTGGGCGGGGACGATGCCGTACCCGGCCAGGTGGGCCGGCTCGGAGTCGCCTTGGAACAGGGTGCGGTCGGTCATGACCAACTGGACCTCGATTTTCGCCGGGCTCCGGGCGGGCTGGCCGGTGACGCGTTCGACGAGGATGTCGGCCATCAGCTGGCCCCGGCCGCGTTCATCGCCCTGCGCCTTCAACCGGTCGGCCGCCTTGACCAGGGCGGCGGTAACGGCCACGCCCTGCACCACCGGAGCAGGGCGCTCACGTAGGCCATGGTGTCCGGCGCCGGACGGCAGGAAACATGGCGTCCGGTTTCGGCTTTCGCGGCCCGGCGGACCACCGCGTGCGGGTCCAGCCGCAGCGCGGCCTGCTTCGCCAGCGCCCCGATCCGTTTATCCCCGCACCCTTGCAGCGTCGTCGGATCAGCACACAGTTCCCGGTCCACTGTGGCGCGGTCCTCCACCGCCAGGCAGGCGGTCTCGCGGACCAGGATGCTCGCCCGCCACTCATTCAGCCGGCCCTGGGCCAACGCCTGATAGGTGTACGGCATTTCCCTGACCAACGTGGTCGCCATGCCCAGATGCTTACCGCCCCGGTTCGGGGAGTCCTTCCGGGCCAGGCCGACCTCCTTCGCCAGCCCCCGCCCCCGCTTCTCCGCGGAGATCCCGGCCGCGGCCCGGGCCTCCCGGCGGGAGGCAACAAACGCCTCCGTCTCCCGGGCCTGCGCGGCAGCCAGGGCGGCCTTGAGTTCCTCCATCGCGGTGATCCGGTCAATCCGCACCCCCTCGGAAACCTCCTGGTCCAGGTCCGGGAGCCCGGCGGCCCAGCCGCGGACCAGCACCGCACCCGGATCGCCGGGAACCGGCGTCACCGGCCCCATTTCAGCTGGAACGATTGACTCGAACATACATTCGATTCTACCGTCCGCGTGACGAAGCGCACAATAAGGAGAATCGGGGGTGGACAACCATCGGCATGGGAAATCAAGGTTGCTCGTCGTGCCAAGATATTGACTTCGCGGAGGCGGCGGATATGCGTTCGTCAATATGCTTTCGTGGATGCCGAGCGCGGCGCGATGGGGGTCATCAAAGTGGTTGACTAGCGCGTCGCGCTGGTGTGTGCTGGCACTACCGGACCTAGGGGGAGCCATGGACGCCAGCGACGAACTGATCGAACTCGAAGAACGCGGCTGGATAGCCCTGTCGTCCGGAGGCCGGACCGCTGCCGAGTTTTACAAGACGGTACTGGACGCGGAGGTGGTGATGCTTCTGCCCGGCGGGACACGCCTGACAGACCGGACACTGACCATCGAGGCCATGAGCGGGGCACCGTGGTCGGACTTCCGGCTCGAAGTCCCCCAGGTTTTGTGGCCCACTGCGGAAACAGGTGTCATAACCTACGGCGTTACCGCGCATCGCGACGGCCAGCCGGAATATTCGGCCCTTGTCAGCACCTTGTATGTCCGGCGCGAGGACGGTTGGAAAGTGTCCTTTCACCAACAAACCCCGCGCTCATAAGCACGGGGTTTGGGGTGATTGGCTCCGAAGCTGTTTAGCCTTCGCAATCGCGGCAGTACAGTTCGCCGCTCTTTTCGCGCGCTACTTGGCTGCGGTGGCGGACCAGGAAGCAGGACGAGCAGGTGAATTCGTCTTCACGTGCCGGAACGACCTGGACAACAAGCTCTTCGCCGGAAAGATCGGCGCCGGGTAGATCAATACCCTCGGCAGTATCCGAGTCCTCAACGTCAATGAGCGCGGTCTTTGCACCACCGGAGCGCTGTGCCTGCAGCGCTTCCAGAGACTCGTTGCTCTGGTCGTCGTCCTTGTTGCGGGGTGCGTCGTAATCGGTTGCCATGCGGGTTTAGTGCTCCTGATGGTATTGGTGTTTTGACCTATATGTGAGCGCCCATTTTAGCTGTTCGGGCGAAAATTTCAACATCGCCTGCACAACGAACTGAACGCGTAAATAATTCCTAGGTTTTTAAGTGCCGTTCGGGGCCTCCGGCAGCTCCCCTGAACCGCCGGGACCAAGGTAGCTTATACCCTTACTTTCGGCCCGGCACGCTGTTAGGTTATAGGAACCTCCGCCACGGTCCTGATTCGCGGACCAGCGGCGGCGGGGAACGATTCATTCCGGTGTCCACGACTCAGGAGGAAGTATGAACGACTCCCCCAAGCATGACGAACTCCCCTTGCCCGACTATGATCACATCCCCCTCGGCACGTTGCCCACTAGAATTACGGCGCTGGATGAGCAGGGAGTAAGCACTTTACTGGCCTACGAGCGCGAGCATGGCAATCGCCTGCCGGTCACCCAGGTCCTCGAACAACGGATCGAGGCATTGCGGAACGGCGCAGAACCCAGTGGTTCCGTGGCGCAGGACCTGCCTGAAGTGAGCCGGCATCAGACAGGGTCTCCCGTATCGCCAGCCACGTCCGGGCCGCCCGTCAATCCCCCGTCGCAGGGAGATCCATCCAATCCGGCACAGCCTCGCTGACCAGTCGGGCGGCCGCCACAGGGCGGCCGCCCTTTTTGTATGAACTCTCATGTTGGAGCCGGAATCAGTGACGCGCGAAAATGCCCCTGAAGTGTGCGCCGATGACCCTGAACTTTCGCGGCTGGTGCAGCAGCTGTCCGCCGGGGCGGCCGGACGGCCATTGACCGGCCACAGTCATCAGACAGGGAAAGCCCACTGACCGACGGCGGACCAGGCTGTCCCGGCCGCCACGGCGCAGGAAACGGCAATCACCAAGGCGAAACCGGCCAGCCACACACCGGAGGGAAGGCCTGTGCGCCGTGACAGGATGTAGGCATCGGAGTTGCCCAGGAGCTGGCGTCGGCGCGTATGGACGCTCACGACGTTCAGCCAATCCCGAACCGCCCCGACCAGCAGCGCAATCCCGATGGCCAAAGTCGCATGCCCGAGGAACGCGGGCGGCGCGAAAAACACCATCAGCTCGGAGACGAGCGCCATTCCGACGGCGATGACTGCACCCTGGACATTGCGGATGAACAGCAGCGTTACCAGCAGCAGAACCGCGCTCACAGACAGTGCAAGCGAGGACCAGCCGTTGAAAGCAGCCCACACCAGCGCGGCCCCGACGACGGCGGGAACCGGATAACCCCAGAAGCCCGTCCACGCCGCTGCGGCCCTCCCCGAGCCGCGGCTGATCATCGCACCGGAATGGTCAAAGCGCAGGTGGATACCCCTGACAATCCGCCCCGTAGTCAGCGCCGCGAACGCATGTCCCAGCTCGTGGACCACGGTTACGAACAACCCGAAGTACCGCCACATTGGACGCGGCACGGAGAGCATCAAGGCCGCCAACAGAATGAGCAACAGCTCTACCGCCGGCGCATCCAGCGAGGGGCCTTGCCGGAAACCCGCGGCAATCCTGCCCCACCATTCGACGGCGAAACCCTGAACGTCTTGTGCTGTGCTGGTCATCTCATCCTTGGTTCTCGAACTGCATCCGAACCGGACTGTAGCAGGGCAAGCTGGACGACATTCGGGAACGCCGGGGCACGTCAGCATAATTTGCGACGACGGCACTGGAGCCCGGCGACCCGGATTGCGGACAGCTAACTTGACACTTCAAGTGTTTTGCTGTCATTCTTTTATTGAAGCGTCAATCAATTGATGCTTATCGCTCGTTCCCGACGGCCGATACTTTGACCATAAGAAACGGTGAAAACATCATGAACAAATTCGCTTTGACTACCACCGCCCGCACTGTCCTGCGCGTTGTCCTCGGCTTCCTCTTTACCGCCCACGGCTGGCAGAAGTTCAACGAATGGACGATCGCCGGAACGCAGGCCTCCTTCGGCCAGATGGGTGTTCCCGCCGCAGAGGTCGCAGCTCCGGTTGTCGCCACCCTTGAACTGGCCGGCGGCATCGCCCTGATCCTGGGCCTGCTGACCCGCCCGGTCGCTATCCTGCTGCTCGTAAACATGCTCGGCGCCCTGTTCCTTGTTCACGCCCCGGCCGGTGTGTTCGCTATGGACGGCGGCTACGAACTGGTGCTCCTGCTCGGCACCGCCGCCCTGACTCTTGCACTGGTGGGCCCCGGACGCGTTTCGGTGGATCATGCCCTCTTCGGCCGTAAGGACTCCAAGCTGAGCGTCCTCGCGTAACCAGCACCTAGGCTCAAGAACCTAGACTCAGCACCTCCGGACGCGTCCGCAGTTTTGGCTGGAGTGGCAGCGTAACCTGCCGCCATTCAGGCCAAGGCCGCGGGCGCGTTCGCGTTCGTTCCTGAGAGCAGTCGAACGGCGCTTAGTCTGCTGGTCCATCCCAACGGACAATGCTGCCGTTTAGCCAGGCTCCCTCTGCCACTTTGTGCGGTACCAGCTTGCCGCCGGGCATCAAATGCAGCACGTCCACACCGTGGCGGAGAACCAGCACATCGGAAATAATGCGGCGGTGGCAACGCCACCAGACAGTTTCGCTGCACATCACCGTTGTCACCTGCGAGCGCGCGTAATCCAGCAACCGCTCCAGGCCTGCATCGAATTCAGGGGTCCGCGTGTAGGCGGCATAGGCGCGGAAAGCGGCTACCTTCCACCAACTGTCCGGCTCAGGCTCGCCGGCAGGAATTCTTCGCCTGCCGCCCAGCTGCTCTTCCCAGCGGTATGCGATACCGGCGTCGGGAAGCCATTTGGCCAGAGCATCCTTGCCCATGTCCGGATGCTTGCGGCTGCCCGGAAAGCGCCGCACGTCAACGAGCGCTTCGACGCCTGCCCCGGCCAGCAGCCCGGCCAGTTCATCGCGGCCGCTGGTACCGTGGCCGACCGTGAAGATTCGCAAAGCTGTACCGGACGCCATACCGACAGTCTGCTCGGCACCGAGGCGCCTGTCCAACGCTCCGGCCGGTTCCTGATGACGGCGGAAGCACGCGGACGGCTGGGACGCGGCGAGGGATCCATCTGCTTAAACAGAAACAGGACGGAAATCCCGCCCTGTTTCCTGGCCGAAAGCCTCAGGTCCCTATTTAGAGGACCGTGATGTTTACTGCCTGGGGTCCCTTGGGGCCCTGCTCGGTTTCGAAGCTAACCTTCTGGTTCTCTTCGAGGGACCGGTAGCCACCCGAATTGATCGCAGAAAAGTGCGCGAAAACATCTGCGCTGCCGTCGTCAGGCTGGATGAATCCGAAGCCCTTTTCAGCGTTGAACCACTTGACGGTACCTGTTGCCATTTTTATGCATCCTTCTGTTTGAGACTGTTCCCGACCTTCGGGAAGCCCCAGTCGCGGTGTCCATTGTCCGCTTCTACAGAAAAAACGGCTAGCCCTTTGGGTTCGCCGTTCCAAGTACATGCGCAACACTACAACTGTGACCTAGTGTACACGGACTCGCCCGACACGGACATAGCCCCTGCTCAGTGGAAGTTTGCCTCGCCCAAGAACGGCTGCAGACGGGACTTTTGCTCCGGCGTAACACGCAGTAACCGCTGGTCTGCCTCGTTGAAGAACGCCAGCGTCGTCTCGGCCCGGACGCACTCGTCCTCCGTCACCGGATCACTAATGACATAGGCGATGGTCAGACTTGCCGCCTTTAACGCACTGACCCAGACCTCTACATGTGCCGGAATGTTCCGGTAGTTCAACGGCCGCACATACTTGACCCGGTGCTCGACCACCAGCGCCTGGGCGCCGTCGGGCAGGTCGGAAAATACCGGCAGGTCCACCTCAAGCCCCGGTCCGCCAGTCCCGGCCGGCGGGCCGAAAGCGTGAATGCGCGCCTCCTCGAGGATGCGCAGGATCTCCACATTGTTAATGTGCCCGTAGGCATCCATATCGCCCCAGCGCATGGGAACGTTGCAGCTCAGCCGCTTCCCGCCCTTTTTGGTGTCAGTCTTCATGCTGTTCATTCTGCCGCCGCTGGACTTCCAACAAGAATTTCAGGCCGGCTTCGCTGGCCAAAGGTGGACTGTCGAGAAAATCCTCCTCTTCGAAGACGCCGAGGGTCGCCAGCGTTCGCCGCGCTTCGATGAAGAGGTACATCCCCTGCGCATCGGTGATGCCAGCGCCGTCCGCTGCCCGGAAGCCTGCGGACATCAGGCTGTCCGCGACGGCCTGCCCAAGCATGTTGTGCGGGGGTACTCGGTCTTCCAGCAGCCAGTCCACGAGACGCCGCCGGACTTCTGCCTCTCCAGAGTCTCGCGGATGAGCGAAGCGATCGGCGAGATAGCCCCAGAGCCGCACGTCGTCGTCGTACGTCTTGCGCCCCGCCGGAGTCCGTACGAGCTTCCCCTTGAACTTCCGCAGCAGTCCCCAGTCCTGCAGCGTTGATCGCAGTTCGAACACCGGCAGCGTCTGCGATTCCCGGTTGAACTTGCCGTACCAACGCTTTTCCCAGCCGAGGGTGGTCATCGCGTCGGCGACGACGGCGGGCTTGAGGTAGTCGTCCTTGGTCAGCTCGAGCCCGTCCGCACCGACGCGTTGCAGCAACCACTTTGCAGGAAGTACGACGGTTGCCATTTCCTCAGGCGTGGGCGTCGCGTCCCCGAGTTGGGGACTTAACCGGGCGAGGCTCCGGTTGCATTTCTCCAGGTCGAATTCCTGCGGATCGAACTCCGCGGCAGGCTTATTGGTAACCCAGGAGTACCACGTGGCCAGGTCGTCATGCCGTTCGTGGCTTGGATCCAGCAAGATCCCGCACAGCTCCCGGTAGCCACCGGTTCCGCCGGAATCTTCGACCGGACCGCGGTTGGCGCCGGCGAGGCAGGAGAGCTGGCCGGCGGGCGCCACTGCATGGCCGCTGATGCTGATCTCGTGCTGCCAAGTGTCGCCGAAGTCGTACTCGTAAACCAGCGTGGTGCCCCTGGAAGTGAACACGTCTTCAAGAGTGAAGACCGCTGCAGGCTCGGTTTCCAGCTCCATGATCGTTTCCTCGTTGCTGGCGAACCGGCGCTCCTGGCCCGCGGCATTGGAGCTTTCGAACATGTGCAGGTGCCGGTTGTCCCAGCCGAACGCCCGCTGGATGACCTTGTGCAGGTCAGTGAGCGTGATGGCGGCGGGCACACGCACGTCGCGCCAGATCTCAGGTTCCGTTCCGGCAATAGTGATGTGCAGGTCGAGGGCTTTCTCGGCAGCTCGCATGTTCGTCATTCTGCCAGCTTTGCCGCCAGTCCTGCCGCTAACGTGCGAAAGCGCGTGCCTGCCGGTAGATCTCCGCCAGGTCCGCCTCTTCCCCCGCCTCCAGCAGGCCCACCCAGGTATCCAGCGCGGCGCGGGCCACGGCCCCGGAAATGTCGATGGCCAGGCGCAGTTCCATCTGGTCAGCCCGCTCGGGACCGAACTTTGCGCCCAAGGCAGCCAGCAGGTCCTCGGTTCGTTCCACCGTCTGCCGGACCTGCGCCGAACGCAGCGACGGTTCCTTGCGGATCAGCTGGCTGACCTGCAGCATTCGCTGGGCAGACGGTGAATCATTGTCTGTGTAGGGCAGCACGGTCAGGGCGTAGAGCCGGTCCACTTCGCTGCGAACATCGCCCTGCGGATTCACAGAGGGCAGACCTGCGGCAATGGCCTCATTAAAGTCTTGGTGGACGGGCAAAGCAGCTTCTTCCTTGGTGGAGAAATAGCGGAAGAAGGTCCGCGCCGAGACTCCGGCAGCCGCGGCAATATCGTCCACGGTGGTACTGGCAACTCCGCCCACCGCGAACAGCCGCAGTGCCGCATCGGTGATTTCCGCCCGCGTTTGCAGCCGCCGGCGCTCCCTCAAACCAGGCGAAACAGCAACCGGATGGTCCGCCGTCGCCCGTGTTTCTGCGCTTTTGACCCTCATCCGCCTCTTTCGTCCTTTCCGGTGCCATCCCGGACTTCCCGTGGCGCCGGCCGGGTTCTAGGATATCCCACATTTGCCCACCCCCTGCCAATGTGGCAGTATCTGCCATAATGGCATGAAAGGGCATTATTCTCATGAAGCTTAACGTAGGCGACAGTCTTGTCTACCCGCCGCACGGTGCAGTGACCGTGACAGGCGTTACCAACCGCTCCTTTAACGAGTCCGACACCAAGTACCTGCAGTTCCGCGTCCACCACGACGGTCTGATGATCGAGGTACCCGCGGCCAAGGCCAAGGACCTCGGCGTACGCCAGCCGATCGGCAAGAAGGGCGTACAGAAGGTCATCGGCATCCTGCGCACCCCGGTCTCCACCGAGAAGGAAATCTGGTCCCGCCGCTTTAAGGCCAATCAGGAAAAGATCACTAACGGGGACGTTTACAAGGTCAGCGAAGTTGTTCGTGATCTGACCCGCCGCTTGCAGTCCGGCGTCGCCCCTGCCGGTGAGAAGCGCCAGCTGGAACAGGCCCGCCGGATCCTGGTGTCCGAACTCGCGCTGTCCGAGAACACGGACGAAGCCGGTGCCGGCGCCATCATTGACGACGTCCTGCGTCCGGAAGACGTGGAAGAAACACCAACACCGACGCCGAAGCGCGTCAAAACTGCAGCCAGCGCCTAGCGCGCAACTTGGCAGTACCGCCAGCGGAGCCGGATCGATTCCGGCTCCGCTGTTGCATTCTCAGGAGCCGTTGATGATCCCGAGCTCGTGCAGTTGGGCGGCAATCCCGGCGCCGTCCGGAGCGTAGATCCAATCAATGCCCGGTGTGGCGTTGGCCGGTTTGGCCTGGGAACGTCCACCGGCCAGCACAGCTTCGCTGACGGACAGCTGGCGGATGGCAATGGCCGCAACATGCTCCGGATAGCGCTGGGCGAAGCCTGCGTAGATGGCTTCGTCATGCTGGCCGTCGTCGCCAATGAGCAGCCACTTCACGTCGGGGAATTCGCGGGCCAGCCGCATCAGCTGGCTGGTCTTGTGCTCCATCCCGCTGCGGAACCACCGCTCGCGGGTTGGTCCCCAGTCGGTGAGCAATAGGGCGCCGTCGGGATACAGGTTCCGCGAGAGGAATCGCGTGAGGGTCTGGGCTACATTCCAGGCGCCGGTGGAAAGGTACAGCACCGGGCTCCCCGGATGCTCGCGGGTGACGCGTTCGAGCATGACAGCCATGCCCGGCGTGGCATTACGGGCGTGCTCGTCCAGGACGAAGGTGTTCCACGCTGCCAGGAACGGCCGCGGCAGCGCGGTTACCATCACCGTATCGTCGATGTCCGACAGGATGCCGAACTTGATGTCGGCGGGCACGATGTAGACCGCCGCCTCCACCGGGATCGAGCCCTCGCAGCTGAGCGTCACGGTGGTCCAGCCTTCCGGCAGGTCCGCCGGCACATGCGAATCGACAACGCCGCCGCGGTCTGCCGTGACTTCATGCTCCACGCCGTTGATCCCGATGACGACCCTGGCGTTGGCGACGGGCGGACTGATGAAGTTGCGCCAGCCGCGGATGCCATCCGCCAGAATCTGCGAGGCAACCTTCCCGTTCTCGAACGCGCCTTCCTTGGCCATCACTACGCGTCCGAGTACACGGACCCAGCCATTGGTCCCGTAGCCGGTGAACGGCAGGACTGCGACATTATCGCCGCGCCCACGGGCCTTGCGCTCACGCCAGTTTTGCCACTTGTCCTCAAGGCGCATCCCGATATGGGCGGCCTTCTGCTGGATGTCCTGGTTCTCTACGCTGGATGACATACGCACAGTTTGCCATGCTGGTCCCGCCCCACGGAAAGATTCCCTGTCCCGGGTCGGCATCTGCGCATATTCCGCCCGCTCGGGCAACCCAGCCGCTAAGCTGTCGTCATGCCACCGGAATCGGCTGCATCTTCACCTCTGAGTGTGCCCGAAGCTTTTCTGCTGCTCTGTCTGCGGGACGGAGACGGCAAGGCGATGCTGGACGGATCAACGCTTAGCTATGGTTTGGGCGGAGCGATTCTCAGCGAGCTGGCCCTCACCGGCGCCATCACCATCGAGGGCCGGAAGGTCGTTCCTGCGCCCGGGTATGAGGTCGCCAGTTCCAGCGGTTACGGGCGTTTCCTCCAGCTCATCACCGACGCACGCAGGCCGTATAGGACCGAACACTGGGTGACGAAGTTCGCCAGCCGCTCCCCCAAGAAGTTGGTCGGCGACCTGCTCGCCGACCGGCGCGTTGTGGCCCGCGTAGAAGGCAGGATCCTAGGGCTCTTTCCTACTGTCAGGTACCCGGAGGTCGATCCAGTCCCGGAGCAGCGGCTGCGCGAACGGATTGGCAACGTCCTGTCCGGTCTCCGGCCCGACGGCTTCAGCGCCAGCGTGATCGCGCTGGCGGATGCCACGAAGATTCTGGAGAAGTGTTTCGGCCCGGTCGCCAAGGAACGGGTGCAGGAAATTACCGACGGCGACTGGGCGTCCAAGGCGGTGAAGGACGCTATCTCCGCCGCGATCACGGCTGCCACCACCGTGACCACCATGACTGCGGTGTCCTCAGCGGGATCGAATTAGTGGGGCCGGTTTGAACCAGTGGACCAGCCCTCAGCGGACCGGCCCCGCTAGCAGCCGTCGGCGTTGACCTCAGGCACGGTCCGCCACGTCCTGGTATCCGGATTCCCTGGCACAGTGTGCACAGCAGTACATCCTCTCTTCAGCCTCGACGCCGTGGCCCAGAATGCGGCATCCGCAGTGCTCGCAGGTAGGGGCCAGAGCGTGGATGGCGCATTCGAAACTGTCATAAGTGCCGGTCTTGCCGCCCTTGGTGATCGTGAAGGTCTTGTCGTACGAATTGCCGCAGGTATCGCAGGTGTCCATGAGCGTGCTCTTTCATGCGGTTGGCGCCGGGCCCCGATGCCGCGGCACTGGTAATACTCAGCCTACTTATGCCCTAGAGGTTAGCCACCGTTATCAAGGCAATCGGCTACCGCCGGTGACCGGGGGAACCGCGGCCGAACAGCCGCCGTCGTTATTGCCGGCGGCAACTTTTCCATATGCTTGGCACCCCTGCAGCAGTAGAATTTAAGTGCTGGTACTCCGTCAGATACGCCCTACCAACAGCCGGGCAACCACCCGGAAAATTGTTACTCACAGTTTTGGGAGGAGAAATGACCACCGCTTCACCGTCTGCGCATCATGCACATGTCTCACGTGGAAATGTGCGCAATGCTGCGATGGGCTCGGGCATTGTTCTAATCGTTCTCGGCATCCTGGGATTCATTCCCGGCATCACTATGGCTTATGACCAGCTGGCATTTGCCGCTGGTTCCGAGGCCATGCTCTTCAATGCATTCCAGATCTCCATGCTGCTGAACATCGTCTACATCGTGGTCGGTGCCGCGGGGTGGGCCATGAGCCGTACGGCCGCCGGGGCCAAGGACTTCCTGCTTGGGGCAGGCGCCTTGTATCTGGCCATGTGGATCTATGGCCTCATTATCAATCTCGAATCCGTGGCCAATTTCCTGTCCTTCAATATGGCCACCAACTGGCTGCACTTCATTGTCGGCGTGGTCCTGGCAGGACTCGGAGTTACGTACATGGTCCGGCACCGGGGCGATACACGGATGAAGACCTGATCAGTTTTCAGAATAAATATGCCCTGTACGGGAAACGTACGGGGCACATTTATGTGCAGCTTCTATTCGATTCAGTCCGTCTCAGGGGTGGCCTCCAAATGTCCGGTGGGCTGGCCCTCGTCGAGGGGCTCCTCGCTGAGGGGCTGCTCACTGTCTTTGGACGGTTGGGCCGGCTCCGTTACGCCGAGAGCGTGCTCCCGGTCCCCCGTTTTTTGCTTGATCTCTTCTGTTGATGCCATGACTACCTCCTGGTGCCGCGCGGCTGGCTCCGGCTGGATCCATTCCGGCGGGCCATGACCGACGGCTGCCGGTACCTCAACATTAACAGCGTCCGGGCCGAAAAATAAGGGTATGCGGCACGGGCGCTGAGCAGTAATCACCAGTCCGGGCGGTAGCAATCTTCTGGCTCACTCATGCCAGCAATTCCGGCCATTCCTGAACGCCGGCTGGGAGGTGGATTTGCCTGCGCCTGTTAGCGTCGGTGGTTAACTTGATTGGAAAGGACTTTATGAGCAGCAAAAAGTGGCTTTTGGCCCTGGCCGTGGCGGGCTCAATTTCCGCCGTTACCGCATGCAGTGCCCCGGCCGGAGAAGGCGGGAACAGCGCGAGCACCCAGCAGGAAGCACCAGCCCCGAGCGGCGCGGCCTCCGAAGGCGCGAATCCGGAGGCGCAGGAAATGCCCAAGCCGGACACCGAGGGCGTTCCTGATGTCGTGGCGGAAGTCAACGGCGAAAAGATCGCCAAGAAGGACTTTGTCGCCGCCTATGAAGGCCAGTTCCAGCAAATGGCCATGCAGTCGCAAATGAGCGGGCAGAAGCTTGACCAGGACAAGCTCAAAGACCAGACGGTCGAAGGCATGATCAGCTCGATCCTGCTCACGCAGGAAGCAGACAACCGCGGCCTTGAGGCACCCAAGAAAAAAGTGGATTCCACCTTGGACGAGCTGGTGAAATCGAGCCAGCTCAAGAGCAAGGACGAATTCCTTGCTGCCATGAAGGACCAGGGCATGGACGAGAAAACAGTCATGTCCGAAATCGAGAAGCAGGTAAGAGTGGAAGCGCTCGTTGCCGAAGAGTCCGGGGACACCAAGCCCACGGAAGAAGAGCTGAAGAAGGCCTATGACCAGGCCAAGGCCCAGCAGGAGCAAATGAAGCAGCAGGGCGGCCAGGGCGCCGAGATTCCGCCTTTTGAGGAAGCCAAGCCGGCTCTCGAAGAGCAGCTGAAGAGCCAGAAGCAGGGCGAAGCAGCGCAGGCATTGATCAAGGACCTGCGTGCAAATGCAGACGTAAAGATCCACCTGTAGCCCGCGGGCGGGACTGGCTGCCGCGTCGCGGCCGGTCCCGCGCAGCAGCCGTTTGCCGACAGAGGCCGGAGCATCAGGCTACACCGCCGGGGTTGAGGAAAACCTAGCCTGGAGTAACTCTGGACGACGGCCATCCGGCGGCCGGATACTAGCCGCATGTTAGTCATGGTTGGCTGCGGCCTTCTGGCGCTTTCCGGGCTGCGAACATCGGAATATGGGGCGGCCATGCCCTCACTCCTCCTGCCCCGACCAGCGGCGGCCCCCTCCTCTGGGAGGTCCTCCGCCGGACGCTCTGGTGGGCGAATCTGTCCTTGTCTGCAGGTATCGCTGCTGGGATCCTGCTCGCGGGAGCCGGAGGCCGTTTGGTTATGCGCCTGCTCGCCGTCATGTCACCGGAGGAACAAGGACGCCTGACCGAGGCCAATGAAACGATCGGCGAAATCACGCTCGGCTTCATCGTCTTTGCCGGGCTGTTTGCCGGTTTGTCGGCTGCCCTGCTTTATTCGGTCTTGCAGCGCTGGCTGCCTTCAGGCCGGCTGGGCGGCGCGATCTTCGGATCTGGGCTGCTGGTGGGGCTGTCCGCCGTTGAACCCCTCCGCGCAGATAACCGCGACTTCCAGATTCTCGGGCCGGGATGGCTGTCCGTCCTGGCCTTCGGACTGCTCGCAGTGCTGCATGGCATGCTCGTGGCCGCCGTAGCGGCCCGGCTCAGCCGTGCCGTCCCCTTGCTGCACCGCACTCGCGACCTGTGGGCCTACGCGCCGCTGCTCGGCTCGCTGCTGTTGCTCTTGCTGGCGGCCCCGGCCGCAGCAGCAATCGTGATCGGCGCCATCATCCAGGCCGCGCTGGCGGGGACAGTTATCCGGTGGGCCGCCCCAAACTGGGAGGCTCGCTGGCGCCAGCCTTGGGTCACCCTCGCAGGGCGTGTTGTTATCGCGATGGCCGTTCTAGCGGCGGTGCCGGCCTTCACCCTGTCTGTCTCTGAAATCCTCGCCGCACGGCCCTGACGGGGAACCACCCGAGTCTGGTCCCGCCGTCGTACTTTAAATAGTTCCGCCCTGCCGTGCTTCACAAGCACTGCAGGGCGGAACTATTTCTGCTGGACCTTGCCTGATCAGGCGCTGACGGCCAGCAGTTCGGTGCGGATGGTGGTGAAGCCCTTGGCCCACGGGACCAGCTGGTCAACCATAGGAGCCAGTGTGCCGGCGTTCTGTTCGGTCGGCTTGAAGTCGGCGAAGTTCTCGAAGTCCGTGAAGAGCGAGAACATCACCTGGTTGCGGACGACGGCAATCTGCAGTTCGGCGAGAACGTTGCGCAGGTGCTCGGCGGAGCGGACACCGCCCATGGAACCGTAGGAGACGATGCCGGCGGCCTTGTTGTTGAATTCCACATTCAGGAAGGACAGGGCGTTGGTCAGCGCCGGCCCGACCGTGTGGTTGTATTCGTTGGCAACAAAGATGAAACCGTCAAACCCTGCGATCTTCGCGGACCAGGCCTTGGTGTGCTCGTTCTGGTAGCTCTGGTACATGGCCGGGGCCGGCTCGTCCAGCAGCGGCAGATTGAAATCGGCGATGTCAACAAGTTCGAATTCGGCGTCGGTGCGGCCGGCGGTCTGGGCCAGGACCCACTCGGCCACGGAGCCGTTCACCCGGCCCGGGCGAGTGCTTCCGGTGACGATAGCGATCTTGGGAAGGCCCGCAGCACTCGCGACAGGGGCAGCCTCGACTACCGGCGCCGGCGCGGCAGCCTCCACTGTTACAGCGGCGGGAGTCTGCTCAACGGGGGTTTCGGCAGAGCGACGGCCATTGGACGAGCGGAAGAGGTTCTTGAACCAGGACATGATTACCTTCTGTCTGTTGGTTGATTCTTCAACTATCTTAGAGGCAGGTTCATTGACATGTCAACAGAACGGGCATCGTCGCGCCCTGCAGGCGCAGATCGCATATCGAGCAGACGGCGGCAACGGCAGGCTGGGTCAGGGTGCGAGCGAACTGCCGGGCGGACGGACGTATTCGAAAATCACCGTGGTGTTGGTCCCGGCCACTTCCGGCCGGAGGCTCAGGTTGTTGGCCACAAGATCCCGCAGCGCCTCGGAGTCGGCCACCGCGACATGGATCATGAAGTCCCGGTCCCCGGTGACAAAAAAGATGCTTTCGACGGCGGACAAGCCGGCCAGGTACTTTTCGAACCTGGTCAGGTTGGACCGCGCATCCGCCTGCAGGCGGATGGAGATCAACGCCTGCAGACCCCGTCCCACGGCAGCGGGGTCGACATCCGCATGGAAGCCGCGGATGATCCCGCGCTCCTGGAGTGAGCGGATCCGGCCGTGGCAGGTGGATGGTGCGATGCCGGCGGCAGCGGCAATCGCATTGTTGGGTGTGCGCGCATCGGCCTGCAACAGCTGCACGACGATGCGGTCCGTTTCGTCCAAAACAGGGTGTCGAACGTTATTCGGCCGGCGGGTATAACTTCCGGCTTTTGTTGAATCACTCGGCATAAATCCAGCTTCGCGCAGAATCATTGTCGAATCAATTGCGACTTGTTTTTAGATTGTTCACACTGGAGGCAATGCCATGTGGCACGAGTCATAGTTTGAGGGAGAGCAAAGTGTACTCACGCGCACAGTCGCCGCGCACCGCCGTCGTTGTCGGTGCTGGAATGGTTGGCCTGGCTACGGCTTGGCATCTGCAGGAACGCGGGCTCGAGGTGACGGTCCTGGATCGCTCCGGCGTAGCTGCCGGCGCTTCATGGGGCAACGCCGGGTGGCTGACACCCGGCATGGCCATGCCGCTGTCCGATCCGACTCTGTGGTCCTACGCACCCAAGGCGCTTCTCGATTCGACCGCGCCGCTGCACATCCCCGCCCGGCTGGATCCGAAGCTCTGGGCGTTCCTGGCACGCTTCGGCCTGCACGCCACTGCGAAGGCCTGGGAAAAAGCGATGGCCGCGCTGACGCCGATCGACCGCATGGCTCTGGACTCCTTCGACGAACTGACGTCGAACGGCGTGGACGCGTGGACGCGGAAGGGCCCCTTTGTCATCGGCTTCGAGCGGGAAAGGGAAAGCGGCCCTTTCATCCACGAGATCCAGCAGGTGGAGAAGGCCGGCCAGCGCGTGCCCCTCAAGCGCCTGGACAATCCGCAGGTGAAGGTGCCCCAGCTGTCCGCCGGAGTGTCCACGGTTTATGAAATGGAAGACCAGCGCTTCATCGAACCGGGGCCGTTTGTGCAGGCACTGGCCGACGCAGTGCAGGCCCGCGGCGCCAGGATCGTGACCGGCGGCGAGGTGCACTCCCTGCGCCACGGCCCGCAGGGAATCTCTGTCGACAGCTACGGACAGGAACCGGTGAACGCCGACGTCGTGGTGCTCGCTACCGGGGCCTGGCTGCCGAAGCTGGCCAAGCCGCTTGGGGTGAAGACACAGATCCAGGCCGGCCGCGGCTACTCGTTCAGCGTGGCCACCGACGATCCTGCCGAGTTCCCCATCTACTTCCCGGCCCGCCGCGTGGCGTGCACGCCTTACCAGGGCCGGCTTCGCATCGCCGGCACGATGGAGTTCCGCGGTCCGGACGAGCCACTGCAGACCGGACGCATCGACGCCATCCTTGCCTCGGTGCGCCCGCTGTTTACCAACATGGACCTGGAGAACCTCGAGGACATCTGGGTTGGCGCACGGCCGGTCACACCGGACGGACTGCCGGTGGTCGGCGCCACCCGCTCCCCCGGGGTCTACGTGGCCGGCGGCCACGGTATGTGGGGCATTGTCCTAGGTCCGGCAACCGGCAAACTGTTGGCCGAGCAGATCGTCACCGGACACGTTCCGGATGAGATCCGCCCCTTCGACCCGCTCCGGTAACACCATCCGGTCCGGTGACAGCACGGAAGGCCGGGTCTAGCATTGATGTCACACGGAAGGTGGCGTCATGGAGACACTGAGCATTCCCAACCTGAACGCGCGCACCATTGAAGGCCTCCGTGTGCTGGCCGCTTGCCACGGCCGCACACTGGAGACCGAGGCGCGAGCCATTCTTGAGCAGGCCGCCCGCGGACTGACCGAAGCGGACGAGTTCCTCGCCTCGATCGTCACCCACGACCAGCCGGCCCCTTAAAAGAACTTTGCCCTGCCGCACGTTGGAGTAGCGGCAGGGCAAAGTTCTTCTAGCTGGGTATGCATTTACCCGCGGGGTCAGCCGCCGAAAATCGGGGCGATGGCCTTGACCAGCTGCTGGACACCGAGGATCCCGAACAGCAGAGCACAGATGCCCAGGGCGATGTTGGTATGCAGCTTGTTCGACCATTCCTTCGGCACGCGCTTGCCGTTGAGCAGGCCCAGCAGGGTCAGGGCCAGGAACGGCATGAACAGCGAACCGAGTACACCGTAAGCCAGGATCAGGCCGATCGGCTTGCCCAGGATGAACAGCAGCATCGGCGGGAAGGTCAGCCAGAGCACGTAGAACTTGAAGTACTTGCCGCCCACTCGGGTATCCGGGTGGCCGGATTCCTTCTTGCGCATATGTCCCCAGAAATCGGCGAACATCAGGGAGACACCGTTCCACACGCCGATGATCGACGAGAACGATGCGGCCCAGAAACCGACCAGGAAGCCGGTGCCGACGACGTCGCCATAGCGCTCGTTGAGGACGCCGGCCAGTTCCAGCAGGCCTTCGTCGCCACCGCTGATGGAGACGCCGGCGGAGCGGACAACCTCTGCACCGACAATCAGCATGGCCAGGACGAAGATGCCGGTCATGATGTACGCAACCGAGTTGTCGATCCGCATGACGCGCATCCACTTGGGCGTGTACCAGCCCTTTTCACGCAGCCAGTAGCCATAGGCCGCCAGCGTGATGGTGCCGCCGACGCCGCCGGCGAGGGCCAGGGTGGACAGGAGTCCGCCTTCAGCCGGGATCGACGGGATCAGGCCCGTGAGCATTTCGGGGATGTTGGGAACCGCGATGACTGCCAGCCCCACAACGGTCACGAACATGATGCCGACCAGGGCAGCGGTGATCTTTTCGAAGGTGGCGTACTTGCCGAACCAGACCATCGCGAAACCGGCCAGGCCCATCAGGATCGCCCAGACCCAGAGCGGGAACACCGGGAACAAGGCAGCCAGCGGCAGGGCGGCCGAGGACATCGCGGTGGCGCCGTAGACGAAGCCCCAAATGATGATGTACGGCCCGAAGTACCAGGTGGTCCAGCGGCCCAGCGAGCGCCAGCCTTCGAAGATGGTCTTGCCGGTGGCCAGGGTGTAACGGCCTGCACCTTCAACCAGGACAATCTTCAGGATGACACCGACGATAACGGCCCAGAAGAGCTGGTAACCGAACTGGGAGCCTGCCACCAGGGTGGCCACCATGTCCGCGGCACCGACACCAGTCGCCGCAACGACGAGTCCGGGGCCAACAATTTTCCATTTGGCGGGCTTGCCGCCGTCGTCGTCAATCCGGTCGGCGTGGTTCACCGCTCCGGTTGGCGTGTTGCTGTCAGCTGACATCAGCCATTTTCCTATCCTTGGGGAGATTGGTCCCGGGCTCTGGCGGTATGCCGGCCATCACGGGGACCCGTGTATTGTTTCACAGCTTCCGACCGGACATTCAGTAATACGTGGCCGGCACGATGGCCGGCGCGATGGACGGGGCCATTTTGTCGGCAAGCGGATCGGCCCGCCCCACGGCTGCGTAACTTTGCGTGCGCGGATTCTCCACCAGCCGTGGCCTCGGCGGAAGGGACCGGGCGGAGATTCCACGTTTAAGTCGCAAGATTTCCTCACTGCCGACCAATTAGGGCACAAAAGTTTGACGCAAAGGGCAGCCTAAGTAAGGGTTACCTTTGTTCCTTTCCCCGGCTACCTCAGGGAGTCTGCTGATGACTTTGCTGCCCCAAACGGAAGAGCGGGCCGATTTCGGCTCGCGGATTGAACTGGCTCTCGGTGCCAGTAACCAGCTCTTCAACGCCCGCAATTCCCCGCGCTATGTGGCCGATGTCCTGCAGGCGGTCAATCTCGTCGCCACCAAGGTCTCCCGCGTCGACAGGCCCTTCACCGGAATCGCCCCGGCACAGCTGGCTCCTGTGGTGGACGCCGTTGACCTGGAAGCCCCGTTGGCGGACACTGCCGCTGCGCTGGAGGAGCTCGAAACCCTCTACCTCCGCGACGCCGTCTACTTCCATGACAGCCAGTACGCGGCCCACTTGAACTGCCCGGTGGTCATCCCCGCGCTCGTGGGTGAGGCCGTCCTCTCGGCGGTGAATTCCTCGCTGGACACCTGGGACCAGAGCGCCGGCGCCACACTGATGGAACGCCGGTTGATCGATTGGACTGCCGGCCGGTTGGGTCTGGGGCCGGCGGCGGACGGTGTGTTCACCAGCGGCGGCACGCAGTCCAACCTGCAGGCCCTGCTGATCGCCCGCAACCATGCCGTCAGCCGGCTTCGGCAGGATCAGGCCCTTGCCGCCGAGCGCCTGCCCGGCCTGCTGGACAGGCTGCGGATTTTCGCCTCCGGGGCCAGCCATTTCAGTATCGAAAAGTCCGCCTCGCTCCTGGGTCTAGGGTACGACGGCGTCATTCAGGTTCCGTGCGACGCTCACCAGCGGATGGACCCGGCTGCCCTGCGCGAGGCACTTGCGGGCAGCCGGGCCCGGGGCGAGTTCCCGCTGGCCATCGTCGCAACGGCAGGCACCACCGACTTTGGCAGCATCGATCCGCTCGCCGCCCTGTCAACGCTGGCGGAGGAGTTCGGCGCATGGCTCCACGTCGACGCGGCCTATGGCGGCGGGCTCATCACCTCCCTGCGGCACCGGCACTTGTTGGACGGGATCGGCGCAGCAGACTCGGTCACGGTGGATTACCACAAGACGTTCTTCCAGCCCGTCAGCTCCAGCGCAGTACTGGTACGCGACGGCGCCATGCTGGGGCACGTGGCCTACTACGCGGATTATCTGAACCCGCAGAGCACGGCAGGCAGCGTTTCCCTCAACCAGGTGGACAAGAGCATCCAGACCACCCGCCGCTTCGATGCCCTCAAGCTCTGGTTGACCCTGCGGATCATGGGGCCGGACGGTATCGGCGCCCTGCTGGATGAGTCGATCGATCTGGCCCGGCAGGCCGGCGAACTGCTGGCACGCGACCCGGACTTCGAGCTCGCTGCCCCGGCGCAGCTGAGCACCCTGGTCTTCCGCTACCTGCCGCAGGCTCCGGACGGCTTGGACAGCGTGGACGGCACCCGCGGTCTCGACGGAGAAACGGCAGACGCCCTCAACCTCCACATCCGCCAGGCCATCTTCGCTTCGGGCAAGGCTGTCATCGCCGGGACCAAGGTTGATGGCCGGCACTACCTGAAGTTCACCCTGCTCAACGCGGAGACCACGCTGGAAGACCTGCAGGAGATCCTCGCCCTGGTCCGGAGCATCGGAGCCGGCTACCTGGCGGGAGAGCGTGCATGAACACCAAAATCCACGACTTCATAGCCGTCGGCGTCGGGCCCTTCAACCTGGGCCTGGCCGCACTCACCGAACCGATTCCCGAGCTCGACGGCGTATTTCTGGATGCCCGCCCCGGCTTCGATTGGCATCCCGGCATGCTGCTCCAGGACGCCCATCTGCAGGTGCCGTTCCTGGCCGATCTGGTCACTCTCGCCGACCCCACGTCGTCGTACTCCTTCCTGAACTATCTGAAGGACAGCGGACGGCTGTATCCGTTCTACATCCGAGAAAACTTCTATCCCCTCCGCGCGGAATTCAACCAGTACTGCCAATGGGTGGCGGCCAAGCTGCCCAACGTCCGGTTCGGCGAGCGCGTGGTAAACGTCGGCTATGACGACGGCGTTTACGAAGTTCGCTCCCGCAACGCCCGCAGTGGCGATGAAACCGTCAGCCGCGCCCACCGGCTGGTGCTGGGAACCGGGACGGAGCCCTTTGTCCCGGAGTCCTGCCGTGACATCCTTGCCTCCGGCGGAACCGCGCTGCACAACTCGCAGTATGTGGAGCGGAAACGCGAACTGCAGGACAGCGCCAGCATCACCATTGTCGGCAGTGGCCAGAGCGCCGCGGAACTGTATTACGACCTCCTGCAGGACATCGATACCTGTGGCTACGAGGTGAACTGGGTTACGCGCTCAGGCCGGTTCTTCCCGCTCGAGTACAGCAAGCTGACCCTGGAAATGACATCGCCGGACTACGTCGACTACTTCCACGCCCTGCCGCCGGAGACCCGGCAGGGTCTGAATGCCAACCAGCACAATCTGTACAAAGGCATCGACGGCGCCCTGGTCAACGACATCTACGACTTGCTCTATACCAAGAGCCTGACGGGTCCCGTGCGCACCCGACTGCTGACCAATGCCTCGTTGGAAGCTGCGGAGTACAACCCGGCAACCGGACTCCACACGCTGGAACTGCACCACGTCGAACAGGGACGAAGATTCACAGTGGATAGCGCCGCCGTCGTTCTTGGCACTGGCTACACGTACCGGGAGCCGGATTTCCTGGCCGGCATCACCCACCGGATCCGGCGGGATGGGCAGGGCAGGTTCGATGTGGACCGCGGCTACGGCATCGGCGTCGGGTCCGGCGAAATTTTCGTGCAGAACGCGGAACTGCATACGCACGGGTTCGTAACACCGGACCTGGGCATGGCCGCGTACCGCAATTCCTGCATCATCCGCGAGATGCTCGGCTGGGAGTACTACCCGGTGGAGCGGCGCATCGCGTTCCAGGAGTTCGGCGTTCCCCCGGCCGAGGCGTCCGGCGTTCAGCCTGCGGCCGCACCGGTAGCGGCCGAGGTGGCACTGTGAACTTCACCTTTGAGCCCGTTGATCCCGTCCTGCACGCACCCCTCCTCCACAGCTGGGTCACGCAGGAATACGCACGCTTCTGGGACATGCTGGATGCCACGGTCAGCGACGTCGCCAACGAGCACTCCAGGATTGCCGCCGACCCGCACCACGAGGCGTGGCTAGGGTACGACGGCGGTGTCCCCGTCTTCCTGCTCGAATGCTACGAACCGCTGCACTCGCCCTTGGCGGGCCGCTACAACGTGCTGCCGGGCGACGTCGGGATGCATCTGCTGGTCGGGCCGCCGGAAGTTCCGCGCACCGGCTACACCGCAGCCGTCTTCCGCAGCGTTATGGAGTTCCTCTTCGAGCGGCCCGGGACCGAACGGGTGGTGGTCGAGCCGGACGTGCGAAATGCCAAGATCCTCGCGCTCAACGCCCGCATGGGTTTCCGGCCGGACCGGGTCCTCACCCTGCCGGACAAGGACGCCCTGCTCAGTTTCTGCAGCCACGAACAATTCAGCCAAGCCATCGAAGGAGTCCGATCATGACTACCGCAGCCGATTCCCGCCACGCTCCCCTGCCAACCCACGACGTCCCAGCCCACGACGCCGCCTTCCACCCCGGTGCCTGGCGGAACGTCACCACACCCGAGACCACAGCTGGCGAACCTGTCCATCTGACGCCCGCACGCTGGGCGGCGGCGAACCGCCATCTGGTCCGGAAAGCCCTGGCCGAGTTCTCGCATGAGCGGATCTTCACGCCCGAACCCCGCGGCGGCGGCGCCTACCGGCTGGTCTCCGACGACGGGCGGGTGCAGTATCTCTTCGCCGCCGAACTGCTGGAGCTGGACCACTGGCTGATCCCCGCTGCCAGCATCCACCGCGTGATCGATGGAGCGGAGCGGCCCCTCGATGCCCTCGACTTCATCACGGAGTTCCGCCGGACCCTCGGCATCAACGAGGCCATGCTCCCGGTCTATCTGGAGGAGATCAGCAGCACGCTCTCCGGACACGCCTACAAGAATTCCGGGCAGGCCGCGGATCCCCTCGCGGATACTGCGGAGGATCCGGCCACTCGTCCGGCCGCCCCGGCTTCCACGGCGCTGGCTCAGGGCGTCACGCGCGGGGCAGATCCCGCCGCCGACTTCCAGACCATCGAGCGGTCCATGTCCGAGGGGCACCCCTGTTTCGTCGCGAACAACGGCCGGCTCGGTTTCGGCCTGCAGGACTATCTCGCGTACGCGCCGGAGACCGGCAGCAGCGTCCGCCTGGTGTGGATTGCGGTGCACCAAAACCACGCGGCGTTCCACGCGATCAACGGACTGGGCTACCGGGAGCACATGGAGGCCGAGCTCGGTGCGGCCGCCCTGGCCGTCTACGACGCCGAGCTGACCTCGCGTGGCCTGCTGCCGGAGGACTACCTGTTGATGCCGGTCCATCCCTGGCAGTGGGAGAACAAGCTGACGGTCACCTTCGCCGCCGAGATCGCCCGGCAGCACATCGTCTACCTGGGGCCCGGCGAGGATCTGTACCAGGCGCAGCAGTCAATCCGTACGTTCTTCAACCGGACTACCGGCACCAAGTGCTACGTCAAAACGGCGCTGTCGGTCCTGAACATGGGCTTCATGCGCGGGCTCTCACCCGACTATATGGAGAGCACGCCGGCCATCAACGACTGGGTCTACCGCCTTGTCGAGTCCGACGGAACTCTGCAGGACCAAGGCTTCAGCATTCTGCGCGAAACCGCTGCCATCGGCTACCGCAACCGCTATTTCGAGGCCGGCTCGCCCGCCGGTTCCGGACACCGCAAAATGCTTTCGGCCCTGTGGCGGGAAAGCCCGATGCCTTCGCTGGCACCGGGAGAACAGTTGGCCACCATGGCATCGCTGCTGCACGTGGATGCGGACGGCCAGCCGATGGCCGCCGCCTTGATACGCCGCTCGGGCCTGTCGGCGGCAGCCTGGCTGACGCGCTACCTGCGGGCGTACCTGGTCCCCGTCCTGCACTGCTTCTACCGCTACGAACTGGTCTTCATGCCGCATGGCGAAAACCTGATCCTGGTGCTGCAGGACGGCGTACCGGTGCGCGCCATCATGAAGGACATTGGCGAAGAGATCGTGCTGCTGGGCGACTCGGTTCACGTACCGGCCGAGGCTGCGCGCATTCGGGTCGAGGTGCCGGAGCAGGACAAAGTGCTCTCCATTTTCACCGACGTCTTCGATTGCTTCTTCCGTTTCCTCGCCGCGGTCCTGCACGAGCACGGCGAACTGGACCAGCTTCAGTTCTGGCGCACCGTCGCCGCCGTCGTGAATGAATACCAGGAGGAGCATCCCGAGCTGGCGGATGCCTTCGCCCGGCACGATCTTTTCGCGCCGCAGTTCACGCTTTCCTGCCTGAACCGGCTGCAGCTGCGCAACAACCAGCAGATGCTGGATCTGGCTGATCCATCCGGCAGCCTGCAGTTGCAGGGAACGCTGGTTAACCCGCTGGCCCGCTCCCGGCCGTAAAGAACGCAAGCACGCAGCAGCCGTCCCTCCGGCGCCCCATCCGGAAGGACGGCTGCTGCCTGCCGTTACTCGCTGGAAGAGGTGTCCGTGGTCAGACCGCGGTCGTCCGGTTCCTCCCGGTCCTTTTCCGCCGCCGGTCCCGTGGGTTCGCCGGCCGCGGGGACTTCGACGGATTCCGGATCGGCTGATGCGTCCTCGGCGGAGGCCTGCTCGGGCACGCCGAGGTCCGGCGAACGTTCCTCGTGCGCCACCGGGGCGGGCCGCCCGTCGTTCAGGTCATCGGTGCCGCTCTCGGAAGAGCTGCTGCTGCCCGAGCCGCTGCTACGGTCAGAACCGCTGTCCGAATGCCCGGTGTCCTCGGGAGCGGCCTCCGGGGTTTCTTCCGGTTCGAAGGTGCTGGCCTCTCCCCCGGCGCCCATGCCCACGCCGTCCTGTGTGTTGGGGATGGTCCCCTCCGGCTCGGTCGTCCGATCCTCTTGCGGATTGCTGGCGTCAGTGCTCATTGACCTTCTCCTTCTCATCCTCGGGCGGCGTTCCCAGGCTGCGTTACAGTGCCTGCGGCCGGTGTTTTCCACGCTAACAGTGCTTGTCGCCAAAGGTAAGGCTCCGCCGTCGTTCGCACGGCGAAGCGCGGCAGTCAGTAGGCTTGGAAGATGAAACGACCGAGTATCCTGGCAATCATTCTCGCCGGCGGAGCGGGCGGCCGTTTGGGCGTGCTGACGGACCAGCGGTCCAAACCCTCGGTCCCGTTCGGCAGCCACTACCGCTTGATCGACATCCCGCTGTCCAACCTGAAGCACAGCCATATTTCGGACGTCTGGATTGTGGAGCAGTACCTGCCCTATTCGCTGAACGACCACATCGCCAACGGCCGGCCCTGGGATCTTGACCGCACCCACGGCGGCCTGCAAATCCTGCCGCCGTACCAGGGCGCGGACGGTGAGGGTTTCGCCGAAGGCAACGCGGATGCGCTCTACCGGCAGGCCAAGCTGATCCGCGATTTCAATCCAGATCTGGTCCTGGTCCTCAGCGCCGACCATCTGTACCGGCTGGATTTCCGTGACGTGGTCGATACGCACCTTCAGGCCGAAGCCGCAATGACCATGGTCACCACAGAGATCGACGGCGATACCTCCCGTTACGGCGTGGTCCAGGCTGACGGCGGCCGGGTCACCGGATTCGACTACAAGCCGGAGGAACCGCAGGGCAAGCTGGTGGCCGCGGAGGTCTTCCTCTACGACGCCGAGGTCCTGCTCGACACCATGGATCTGCTCGCCGACTCGGAGGCCGGGCTAAAGGACTACGGGGACAGCCTAGTCCCGTATCTGGTGGAAAAGGCTGCAGTGGCCGAGCACCGGCTGGACGGGTACTGGCGTGACCTCGGTACGGTGCCCAGCTACTGGGAAGCGCACATGGAACTGCTCGACGGCGGCGGATTCAACCTGCATGATCCGGGGTGGCCCGTCCTGACCGCCAGCCCGCAGCTGATGCCCGCGTACATTGCCGCCGGCGCGCGGATCGAGGACAGCCTGATCGCGGCGGGAGCTACGGTTCACGGGACTGTGCAGCGCAGCGTCATCGGCCCCGGTACCGTCGTGGAAGAAGGCGCCGTCGTTGCGGATTCCGTCCTCCTGCACAACGTCCGGGTGGGACCGGATGCCCGGCTGGTCCGGGTCATCGCCGACGATAGCGTCGTCGTCGGCCGCAATTCAAAGATCGGCGACGACGGCGGCATCACCGTTCTCGGCGCCGGAAACCAGGTCCCGGCGGACCGGCTGGTTGCCGCGGGAACGGAACTCGAACCGGACAGTGGCACCAGCAAGTAGGTGAGGTGCTGCTGCGGCTGTGAGCCCAGCGCGAACCGGGCCACAGCCTGTCGGCCGTGCGTGACAAGATGGAAGACGTGCCCCAACTTTCTTTTCCGCAGGTGGATGCCGGCGAGATCATCCGCCATGTCGGCGGTGCCGCCTTCGCCCGCGGCAAGGCTTACTCCTCGGGCAACACCGTGGAGGATCTGACCTGGGATCCGGACACCGGCGTGCTGCAGAGCAGAGTCAACGGCACCGCTGCGGTTCCGTACCGCTGCCGGGTCCAGCTCAAGAAGAAGCACGACGGCGGTTACAGCCTGCTCGATAATTCCTGCAGCTGCCCGGTGGGTTACGACTGCAAACACGTGGCGGCGACCCTGCTGTACGGCAACCTGATGAATCTGCGCGCGAGCGAGGAATTCAAGCTGTCCGCTGAATCCACTCCATTTGCCGGTTACGGTGCATCGGCTTCTCCGGCGATTCCGCAGTGGCAGCAGGCGCTGGACTCGTTGCTGGCAACGGGACCGCAGTCCACCCCGAAGCGCGCTGCCAGCAGCATCGGCCGCAAGACACGCAGCCGCCTGATGCCGCTGGGGCTGCAGTTCGAAGTGCGGGACCAGACCTTGCAGGCGCACCAGCAATGGCGGCCCGGATCGGGTGTGAGCCATAGCGGCCGCGTGCCTACCAACCGGATCCAGCTCGGCGTACGCCCGGTGGTCCGGAACGACAAGGACCGCTGGGTCAGGAACAATCTGCGCTGGAATTCCATCAGTTTCAAGACCTTCGGAATGAGTCTGGATCCCGAGCAGCACCGCTGGTTTTCGCAATTCGTGCCGCTCCACCGCGCCAGCGGCCAGCTGCATTTCGGCGAAGACAATGACTGGCTGTACCTGGATGAGTTCAGCAGCCCGCTGCTGTGGCAATTACTTGACGAGGCCAAGCGCCTTGGCATTGCCATGCTCGGCGCCAAGGCGGACACCGCGGTCATCATCGGCCGGCACGCCGAGCTCCGTCTGGACGCCCGGGCGCCTGAGTCGGGCCTGACCCTGGAGCCCTCGCTCTACATCGACGGGACGCCGCAGCCGCTGGAAATGGCCGGTGCCATCGGCAACCACGGAGCGTACAGCTACGACAACGTGCTACGCCAAATCACGCTGGCTCCCACTCGAAAGCAGTTGACTGCCGGCGAGCAGCAGCTGCTGCAGCGGCCTGCCGCCGTCGCCGTTCCTGAGCAGGATGTCCCGCAGTTCCTCGAACAGGTCTATCCCCGGCTGCAGCGCACCATTAGCGTCACCAGCAGCGACGCCTCCGTGGAGCTGCCCGAAATCCTGCCGCCTACGCTTGTCCTTACGGCGACCTACGGCAAAGCGAACAGCCTGAAGCTGGAATGGGCCTTCGAATACGGCCGGAAAGAGTCGGCGGCCCGCAAGCCGCTCGAAGCAGAACCGCAGGAAACCGGCTACCGGGACGCGGAAGCCGAAGCCGAGTTGAAGGCTGCCGTCCGCAAAGTCCTGCACGTTGAGCACATTCCGGCCGAAACCACGGTTAAGGACATGGGCGCCGTGGATTTCACGCAGGAGACGATTCCCAGGCTGGAAAAGATCGACGGCGTGCGCGTGGACGTCATCGGCGAGCAGCCTGACTATCGCGAGCTCACCGAGACGCCGGAACTGACCATCAGTACCGTGGAAACCGAGCAGACCGACTGGTTCGATCTGGGTGTCATGGTCACGGTGGCCGGCCGCAAGATCCCCTTCGGCGACATCTTCAAGGCACTGTCCAAGGGGCAGAAGAAGCTCCTGCTGGTGGACAAAACCTACCTGTCACTGGAACAGCCCGTGTTCGACAAGCTGCGCGAACTGGTGGATGAGGCTATGGCCTTGCAGGACCGGGGCAGCGGCGAACTGCAGATCAGCCGGTACCAGGCCGGGCTGTGGGCCGAGTTCGAGGAGCTCGCCGAGGACACGGAGCAGGCGCAGGCCTGGCAGCAGTCGGTCAGCGGGCTGCTGAAGCTGGACAAGGTGGAGCCCACGCCCCTGCCGGCCGGGCTGCACGCGGAACTGCGTCCCTACCAGGCCGAGGGGTTTAACTGGCTGGCCTTCCTGTGGCGGTATCGCCTCGGCGGAGTGCTCGCCGACGACATGGGCCTGGGCAAGACGCTGCAGGCTTTGGCGCTGATGCTTCACGCTAAGGAAACCGCAACAAACGACGTCGGCCCCTTCCTCGTCGTCGCCCCCACCTCCGTGGTACCCAACTGGGTGACCGAAGCCCGCCGGTTCGCTCCCGGCCTGCGCGTCACCTCGATCACCGATACCCAGGCGCGAACCCGCCTCCCGCTGTCCGAAACGGTGGCAGAGGCCGACGTCGTTATCACTTCCTACACAATTTTCCGACTGAACGCGGAGGACTACCAGGAGCAGAAGTGGGCCGGGTTGATCCTCGACGAGGCACAGTTCGTGAAGAACCGCACCACCAAGGCTCACCAAGCTGCCCGCCACCTGCAGACACCGTTCAAGCTGGCCATCACCGGTACACCCATGGAAAACAATCTGATGGAGCTGTGGTCGATCTTCGCGATTACGGCCCCGGGACTGTTCCCCTCGGCGCTGAAATTTGCGGACACGTACCAGCGGCCCATCGAACGCAGCGGCAGCACCGAACTGCTGGCCAGATTACGACGGCGGATCCGGCCGCTGATGATGCGGCGCACCAAGGAGGCGGTCGCCTCGGACCTGCCGCCGAAGCAGGAACAGGTCCTCGAGGTTGAGCTCAGCGCCAAGCACCGGAAGATTTACGACACCCACCTGCAGCGCGAGCGGCAAAAGATCATGCGCCTGGTGGACAACATGGACAAGAACCGGTTCACCATCTTCCAGTCGCTGACGCTGCTGCGCATGCTCAGCCTGGATGCTTCGCTGATCCACGATGACTACGCCGCCGTGCCGTCAAGCAAACTGGATGTCCTCTTCGAGCAACTCGAGGACGTGCTGGCGGAAGGCCACCGGGCACTGATTTTCAGCCAGTTCACCAGCTTCCTCAAGAAAGCAGCCGAACGCCTCGATGTCGAGGGCGTCGAATACACCTACTTGGACGGCTCCACCCGCCGCCGGGCCGAGGTGATCAACCGCTTCAAGGAAGGGCATGCGCCAGTCTTCCTGATCAGCCTCAAGGCCGGCGGTTTCGGCCTGAACCTGACGGAAGCGGACTACTGCTTCCTGCTGGATCCCTGGTGGAACCCCGCCAGCGAGGCGCAGGCGGTGGACCGGACGCACCGGATCGGGCAGACCAAGAATGTGATGGTCTACCGAATGGTCGCCAAAAACACCATCGAGGAGAAGGTCATGGCCCTGAAGGAAGGCAAGTCCAAGCTCTTCTCGTCCGTGATGGACGACGACGCCATGTTCTCATCTAAACTCACCGCCGACGACATCCGCGGGTTGCTCGAGAGCTAAGAGCTCCGCCTACTCGAGCGACAATGCCTCGCGGTACACCCAGCTGCCGCCGTCGTCGCGCACAAACGTACTGACCTCGTGATGCTCGTGGTCAGCGCCGTCCTGCCGGAAACGGGCCGTAAATTCGACCGTGCCCATTTTGTCCTGCGGGCCGCCCTTTCGAGTACCGAGGATCTGTAGTCCCGTCCACTTCTGTTTCGGATCCAGTTCCACCGCGGTGGGCCGGGTCTCGCTGTACCAGGTTTGCAGAAGGTAGTCCTCGGCGCCGACCGCGAAAGCTGAATAGCGGGACCGCATAAGTTCCTCCGCGGTGCCCGCCGCAGCGTCACCTCGATGGAACCGGCCGCAGCATTCGGCATACTCCTGCCCGCTCTGGCAAGGGCAAAGTGCTGAGCTGTCGTCGATGGATGAGGCAGTAGATTTCACCTGCCCATTATCAGCCATTCGCGTGCCGCAGCGACCAGCGCATCAATCCCGAGGCCGAGGGTCGGCCGGATGAGCGGAGCGAAATGCGGCGAGTGATTCGACGGAATGTCCTCGGGCAGCCTGCCGGTAGATGCCAAGGCCTCGGCCAGTGACGGGTCGGCACCACCGAGAAACCAGAAAACAAGCGGCGCTCCGGCAGCAGTGGCGAGCACTCCGACGTCTTCGCTCCCGGAGATCGGGCCGGGATCAATGATCTGTTGGCCGAAAACGTTGCCCAGTGCCCCCGTCGTTCGACGGGTTGCCTGTTCGTCGTTGCGGGTCAGTGGAAAGTGCTCGTCGTAGCTGATCAGCGGGTCCTTGACGGCACCCGATACCGATGCTTCACCTCGTACGATCCGCTCAATGGCATTCACCATCTTCGTCCGGACCGGTTCATCGAAGGTGCGCAGGCTGATTCCCAGGGTGGCTTCCGCGGGGATGATGTTGTTCTTGGTTCCGGCGTGGAACTGTCCAACAGTCAGAACCGCCGAATCGCCGGCCGCCAGCTCCCGCGAAACAATCCCTTGGAGCCGCATGGTTGTCGCAGCCGCCATGACCACCGGGTCGACGGTTGTTTCCGGCCTGGAACCGTGGCCGCCGGCTCCGAACATCGTGATGTTGATCGAATCCGCCGATGCCATGGCGACGCCCGGCCTGATGCCGATCCAACCCGCGGGAAATGGTGCTACGTGCTGGCCGAGAACTACATCCGGTCGGGGAACAAGATCGAAGAGGCCGGCGTCGACCATAGCTTGGGCCCCACCGCCCGACTCTTCCGCCGGTTGGAAAACCGCGATGACCGTTCCTTGCCAGTTTGCGCGCTCGTCCACGAGCCTTTCCAAGGCCCCGAGGAGACAGGCGACGTGGACGTCGTGGCCGCAGGCATGCATGACCGGTACATCCTTGCCGTCCTGATCGACGCCACGGGCAGTGCTGGCGTAGTCCAGTCCTGTTGCCTCTGCTACGGGCAGGCCATCCATGTCCGCCCGCAGCAGCACGGTTCCACCCGGACCGTTGGTAATGATGCCGGCAACACCGGTGACGCCGATGCCGGGGTGCACGGTGAACCCTAGGGCACGAAGGTGCTCAGCCACGATCCCGGCGGTCCGGTGTTCCTGGAAGGAAAGCTCGGGGTGTGCATGCAGATCCCGGTACAGCTGCTCAACGTCTATGCCCATACTGCAGTGTAGGAATAAAGGATGATCCGCGGTAGAGGATAGGAACCCGCCCCATTTTCACCGACTTTTCAAGAACGACGGCGCCGTCCGGTTTGGTAGCCGGACCAGAAGGTCAGTAGCAGCAGGCCCAGACCTGCCAGGGCCAGGCCCAACTGGTCCAAGCCGGTCAGCAACAACAGGCTGCCGCCGCCGGTCAGGGTCTCCTCAGCCAGCGGCGCATAGGCGAACCAGCCGAACGATTCGGTTCCGGCAACTACGAGCATCAACGCGACACCGGCAACGATGAGCAGCACCGCGGCAATCGGCGCGCCAATCCGCACTCTCCGTCCCATGCCCTTGGTCATATGCCCACACAATCATGCTCCCGCTGATCAGTCGATGCCCCCTGGAACCGTTGCCACGGGCAGCTGCTGATGGTTGCATGAGGCATGCAGTATTCGGCATGGACAGCCTGAGCCGTGGCAATTCTGTTCGCCCTTGGTTCGGCGTTCTTTTACGGCGTCGCGGACTTTGTGGGCGGTTTGTTGTCGAGACGGGCTGATCCAACAACGATCGCCCTGATCGGCCAGCTGGGCGCCCTGCTGCTCAGCCTGGCTGCCGCTCTATTCTTCCCGGCACCGTCCGTCGAGCTGGCGGACCTGACCTGGGGTGCGGTGTCCGGCATCGGGACGGGCATGGGCATGATGTTCCTCTACCGCGGCCTCAGCCGCGGCAGCATGAGCGTCGTCGTTCCTTTCGTAGCAGTCGGCGGCACCGCCCTTCCCGTCCTCATTGGCGTCACGGTCCTGGGTGACCGCCCCACCGTTCCAGCCTGGCTGGGCATCGCTTTGGCCATCCCGGCACTGTGGCTGATCTCGGTCATCAAGAACGGTCCACAAGGTCCACGAGCGGCCGGCACGCTCGACGCCCTGTTCTCCAGCATTGGCATCGCCGTGCAGTACATCGCCCTGGCGCAGGCCGGGGCAGAAGCAGGACTGTGGCCGATTGTTGCCGGTCGCGTCGCCGCTGCCTTGGCCATCCTTCCCCTCGCCCAGCCGTCGGCCGCCAAGCTGCGCGGTATCGGGGCGCGGATTGTCCTGGCTGCCGCACTGACTGGAGGCATGGCCGCGCTGGCCCTGACGCTTTACATGCTCGCGGCCCGGTTGCAGTTGATGAGCATCGCGGTGGTGCTGTCTTCCCTCTATCCGGTGCTTCCAGTGGTCCTGGGCATCACCGTACTCAGGGAGCGGCTGACCGCCCGCCAGCTGGTCGGGCTGGTCAGCGCCGGAGTGGCCGTCGGCCTCATCACCATGGCCTAGCCGGCCTCGTCGCTTTCGGCTACCTCGGCAATCACATAAGCAAAACTATTTTAGATCTCCGGTTTAAACAGTTTTACAGGTCATTGCGGATACCGGATTATCGATAGGAAGTGATAGGCGACACACACAAGGAGTTTTGCAACATGACCGGTACCGATCTGACGCCACGCGTCGTCACCCTGGGCACTGCCGGCGGTCCACGCTGGTGGACCGGCGAGAATGCCGGGAAGCGCTCGGGGATCGCCACCGCCATCGTTGTTGGCGACAGCACTTACCTGGTGGACGCCGGGCACGGCGTGGGACGCCAGCTCATGCTCGCCGGGCTTTCGGTCAACTCGCTGCGCGGGATCTTTATCACCCACCTGCATTCGGACCACACGATCGATCTGGGCAGCCTGGCCATTTTCGGCATGTTCACGCTGAAGGACAACCAGCACCAGATCAAGATCATGGGCCCCGGCGACCGCGGCGAGCTTCCCCCGGTTTCCGCCCGTGCCGCCGTCGCACCTCCGCCGGTCTTCCCGGAGAACCCGACGCCCGGCACCAAGGCAATGTTCACCCATCTGATGGCCGCCTACGCCACGGACCTGAACGACCGCATTCTGGACGCACTGCGGCCTTCCCCCTTCGACTACTTTGTGCCGGAGGACATCCAAATCCCGACGTCGAGTGGTTACCACCCGAACGAAAATCCGACACCCGCCATGGAGGGTTTCGAGATCTACCGGGACGAAAACGTCACGGTGACGGCCACGCTGGTGAAGCATCCGCCGATCGCGCCCGCCTTCGCCTTCCGGTTCGACACCGCGCACGGCTCCGTCACCATCTCCGGCGACACCGCACCGTGCGAGAACGTGGTCCGCCTCGCAGCGGACACTGATCTGCTGCTCCACGAGGCCATCGATTTTGACTGGGTGCAGCGCGCCTATGGCTCGGCCGCGAATTCCACCGGCCAGGCATCCATCGACCACCACAAGAAATCGCACACCAGTGCCGCTGAAGCAGTCGCACTGGCCAACCGCGCAGGGGCAAAAGCCTTGGCCCTGCATCATTTAGTACCAGGCACCACTCCCGTGTCCGTGTGGGAAAGCGCGGGCGCCGACTTCGACGGCCGCTTCTACGTCCCGAACGATCTGGACGTTATTCCCTTCGGTACTGACTCCACTGACCGTATTCTGGAAGAAATGGCTACTGTCCAATGAGTGCTAATACCGTGACTCCCCCGCAGCCCCAGGCATCCTCCATCTCGGAGAGCCTGAATACGAAGCAGATGCGCCGCATCCTGGCCTCCAGCTTCATCGGCAGCGCCATCGAGTTCTACGACTTTATTCTGTACGCGATGGCAGCGTCCATCGTCTTCAACCAGGTGTTCTTCGCGAACGTCTCCCCCGCCGTCGGGCTCTTCATGTCCTTCGGCACCCTCGCTGTGGGCTACGTTGCCCGTCCGCTGGGCGGAGCGATCTTCGGCCACTTCGGCGACCGGATCGGCCGCAAGACCGTACTGATCGTGTCGATGACCCTGATGGGTGCGGGCACCACGCTCATCGGCCTGCTGCCCACCACGGCGCAGATCGGCATGGCGGCGCCCATCCTGCTGGTAGTACTGCGGCTTGTCCAGGGACTCGCCGTCGGCGGTGAATGGGGCGGAGCCATGCTGGTTGCCCTCGAGCACGCGCCGGCAAAGCGCCGCGGTTTCGCCGCCAGCTTCGCCAATATGGGCGGCCCCGCCGGTGCGGTGCTGGCAACGCTGACCGTTTCGGCCTTCTCCACCCTGCCCGAGGAAGCATTCATGAGCTGGGGCTGGCGGATCCCGTTCCTGCTGAGCCTCGTGCTGATCGCCGTGGGCCTGGTCATCCGGCTCAAGGTTGCCGAAACGCCGCTGTTCCTGGAACTCGAAGCCACCGCCGAAAAGAAGAAGATCCCGTTTGTAGAGGTCGTCACCAAGTACCCGAAGAACCTGGTGCTGGGTGTGCTGGCCGGCATGAGCTCCTACACGGTGCAGGGCCTGATGACGGTGTGGGCCGTCTCCTACATCATCGAGGCCGGCGTGGACACTACCTCGGTCCTCAACATCAAGGCCGTCGGCGCCACCCTGACCATCGTGGCCATCTGGTTCGCGTCCCGCCTGAGCGATAAGTACGGCCGCAAGCCGGTCATGCTGGCCGGTATGATCGCCGGAGCGGTCCTGGCCTACCCGATCCTGTGGCTGCTGCAGACCGACACTTTGTGGGGCTTCGCCATCGGCCTGTTCCTGGCCAACGGCATCATCCAAGGTGTCATCTTCGGACCGTTCGGCGCCTTCGTGGCCGAGCTCTTCCCGACCCGCATGCGTTACACGGGCGCCTCGCTGACGTACCAGTCTTCCTCCACCCTGGGCGCTGGCTTCACACCGATGATCGCCTCCGGCCTGGTCCTCATCGCCGGCGGGGAGCTGTGGCTGGTCGGCTTGGTCTGGCTCCTGTCCTTCGTCGTGGCGGCCGTCTGCGTGCTCGCCACCAAGGAAGGCAAGAACATGGACCTCAGCGGTGAAATGAAATAGTAGTACGACGACGGTGCCGGTTCCTGCGGGAGCCGGCACCGCTTGGTTTAAGCACTGTTTCGGTTCAGCCGCGCGTCAGTCCTGCCGCCCTGCCGCCCCGTTGCCGGCCTCGACGCTCTGGGCACAATAATCCATCAGCGCGGTCAAGCGCCGGCTTAACCGTTGGCGCCCCGGGTAGGCGAAACAGATGTCGCTGTGGCCGATGTGCCCATCGATGGGAACGCAGACCAGCGGCAAGCCTTCGTAGCTGACATCGAGCGGAGGCCGCTGGACCAGGACCGTATAGCCCAGTCCGCGGGCCACCATCCCGCGCACCGCTTCAAAGCTGGTCGACCGCCAGGCGATTTTCGGATCCAGCCCGGCGTCGCGCAGGTTCGGCAGCTGGTTGTCACGCACCGAGGGGATGTCCAGCAGTACCATGTCGTCCTCGGCGAGCTCCGGCAGGGCGATCTTCCCGCGGCCGGCCAACCGGTGCTCCGCGCCCAGCAGGATGTAGGGCCGGCCCTCCTTGATCACGCGCATTTCCGCGCCGCCGGTGACATGCCGCGTGTGCGTCAATACGGCATCGAGCCTACCCTCGAGCATCTGCAGCTGCAGCTCATCGGCCGCGCCTTCGGTGATCGTGAGCTCCAGCTTGGGATTCGGCGCCGCGAAACCCGCCGTCATCAACGGTACCCAGAACGCCGACAGCGTGGTGTAGCAGCCGATCGCCAGCGGTCCGGCCAGCTCCCCATGCCGCTCCTCGATCCGGGCCTGGATCTCCTCGGCTTCGCGCAGAAGTACCTGCGCGTCCTTAAGGAAGCCCCGCCCGGCAGTGGTCAGGGTAATACCTTTCGCCTTCCGCCGGACGATGAGCTGGGTCCCGACGGCCTTTTCCAGTTCGTTAATGGCCAGCGACATTCCTGCCTGCGACACATGGCAGGCTTGTGCGGCGCCGCTGATGGAGCCGGATTCAGCGACTGCCACGTAGTACTGGATCTGCCGCAAGGTGTACCGGAACATAAGGAAAGCCTATCCATTTCCGCCCGCTTCCACGGTTCCCCTGGCACGCGCTACCCGGGCTTATGGTCCGGAGCCGTGGTCTGCGCCACGGCGTACCGGCCCACTTGCCACGGGTCGATGGCCGGCACGGCAAGTTTGCTGTAGCCGGCGACGTTACGGGAGACGACGGTCAGGCAGTACCGGATCGCCGTAGCCGCGATGAGCGACTCCACCGCCGGAACATCCGGGCGGCTGGACATCGGCCCCCAGACCGTCGCGACCTTCAGGTCCACCGGCAGGATGAAGCCTTCAAAACGCTTAGTCAGCTCCGCAAGCCAGCGGCCGTCGTCGTTGTTTGACGCGGTTTCCTGCTGGGCATGCGCGGCACGCAGTTCCCCAACGGTCAGCGCGGAGATGAAGATGCGCAGGTGTCGTCGCTGCTGCAGGAAATCGACGACGGCGGCGTGCGGCTCGGCGCTACGCACCTCCGTCACCACGTCCGTATCGAGCAGCAGACCGGCTTGCTCCCTCACGAGCCCGTGTTGATCGCGCTGGCGGCGGCAGACCGGGCGGCGGCAGCGCGGCCGGTGCGGAGGAGGAAATCGACAAAATCCTCCCGGGCGGCTGCTACCTGCTCGTAGTCATTGAGGCTCATTACGCGCAGATCCTGGCGCACAGGGGAAATACTGATCATGAAAAACGGTGCCGGGCACCGGTCCTTTCGCGTGCTCTTGCCCGCACCATCTGCCAACGGCGAATGCAGGCCGCTTCGTCATCCGAACCACCCATAGAGCGTGGGGTTGGTATGCGGCCAAGTCGGAGCTTAGCGACCGCAGTTCCTGAAGCTGTTGAGAGTATGCCACGGGTTTGGCGTCGCGTCACGCACTGTTGTTCATGCTGTGTAACAGGACGAGAACCAGCGACTCGGAGCGACATTTAGCCCTATCCGAATATTTACCTGTGGGCAATCGTTTGGCTATCTGCGTCCGTGACCATATAGTAGGAGTGCTTCACGAGATGTGACGGGCAACACAGTCGGCTAGCCGGCGGTGTTGCAAAGGCTCCGACCGGTCACGCACCAACCCCATGTTCGCGGGTGGTTCGGATGACGAAGCGGCCTGCATATTCGCAGAACGACGAGGTTCTAAGGGGGACCCGTGCGGGCAAGAACTATCGAGAGAACGAAATGATGAATACATACTCAACAGAACACCACCGCAATCACACCGACCAGGCCGCGGGCCTTCCGGACGAAAGTATCTTTGACGAATGGGTGGATGTCCGGATCCACATTGAAGCCGAGCTCAGCCTGGTGCAGTTCTGCCAGCAGGGCGTACAGAAGATGTTCTACTCAGAGGACATCGACGCTGTACAAAAGGCCGCTCTGGACTCCGACGGCACCGCACAGTGGTGCGAGAAGTACGCGAAACTGCTCATTCCCAGCACCCGCAGCGGCGCGGGCAACCGCTTCTTTTCACTTGTGCGGATGGAAATGGACCCAGCGGACAGGTAACCGCCGCAGCATCGTCATAAATTGTCAGACCGGGCTGGTAGAAGTTAATTACGTCTATCAACACCGCGGACGCCGGAATTCCCCTCAGGGATTCCGGCGCCGGCGGCACCGTCAGCCCGGGAGGCCTTGTGTTCCTGCTTGAATCAGAATCAGCCGGCGCGGAACCGCAACTGGTCTTCACCGCCAGCGACCTGGTGGTGGCTGCCGGCTGTGAGTACCAGTTGCTGCGGAAGCTGGACGAGAAGCTGGGCCGCATGCCCAAAGCCGCCTTCGCTCCGGACGAGATGCTGGAGCGCACGGCGGTGCTCGGCGATGTCCATGAGCACCGGGTTCTGCAGGAATTCAAGGACCGCTTCGGGGCCGGCGTTGTGGAGATTGCCGAAACCACTGGATACACCCGCCCGGAACTCACCGCCAAGCATGCCGAATCCATTGCCGCCTTGGAGACCGGGGCAGATGTCGTGTTCCAGGCATCCTTTTTTGACGGCAGCTTCCATGGGCGCTCGGATTTCCTCGTTAAGGAGAACGACGGCGGGACGTTGCGTTACGCGGTGTATGACACCAAGCTGGCCCGCCATGCCAAGGTGACCGCCCTGCTGCAGCTTGCCGCCTACGGCGACCAACTCGCCAAGGCTGGAATCATGCCCTCCCCCACGGTCACGCTGGTGCTCGGTAACGGCGTGCACAGCAACCACAGTCTCACGGACATCCTCCCCGCCTTCAAGGAGCGCCGGGCCCGGTTCCTGGCCATTACCGGCCAGCATCGCGCGCAGCCGGATCCCGCGGCCTGGAATGACGAACGCTACACCGCCTGCGGCCGCTGCAATTACTGCGCCGAGCAGGTCAAACTGCACCGGGACCTGCTGCTGGTTTCGCACATGAGCACCGCGCGCCGGCGCCAGCTGATGGCAGACGGGATCCGCACCATCGATGACTTCGCCTCCATGCCGCTGCCGGCGGGCGAAGGTTCCGGCGGAACGTTGGCCAGGCTGCGGGACCAGGCGCGTATGCAGACCGGCGCTCAAGAGCCGGACGGATCGGTCGAGTTCACGGACAAAGACGGCGAACCCCATAAGGTCGCCTACCGCGTGCTGGAGCAAAACGCGCTGGCAGCGCTCCCCCGCCCCAGTGAGGGTGACATCTTCTTCGACTTCGAGGGGGATCCGCTATGGCAGGATGCCACCGGTACGTGGGGCCTCGAGTACCTTTTCGGCGTGGTGGAGAACCCTGTCTCCCCGCGGGACAAGCCGCCGTTTCTGCCCTTCTGGGCGCACAGCCGCGCGGAGGAAGGCCAAGCCCTGGTTAACTTCCTGGACTACGTCGCGCGGCGGCGCGAACGGTATCCGGACCTGCACATTTATCACTATGCCAACTATGAAAAGGCGGCCCTGCGCCGGCTGTCGCTGCAGCATGTTGTGGGCGAGGACGCCGTGGATGGGCTGCTGCGCGAAGGCGTGCTGGTTGACCTCTACGACACGGTGCGCAACAGTCTGCGGATCTCGGAGAACTCCTACAGCATCAAGAAGCTCGAGCCGCTATATATGGGCGACAACCTGCGCAGCGGTGACGTGACGGACGCCGGGGCCTCGGTGGTGGCTTATGCCCACTACTGCGCGGCACGCGATGCCGGCCGGGCCGACGAGGCGGCGAAGATTCTCGCCGGAATCAGCGACTACAACGAATACGACTGCGTCTCCACCCTTGAGCTGCGCAACTGGCTGCTCAAGCTGGCGGCCGAACGGGGCATCCAGCCCGGCTCGACCGCCGATGGCGCTGCGTCAGTCGAAGGCGGGAAAGCACCTGAGGCTCCGGAGGAGCCCTCCCAGGACGAACAACGGCTGCTGGACCACGTGGCCGCCGCCGCGGACAAGGCCGCACATACAGGCGAGCCGTTGTCCGACGATGACCAGGCCATCGCCATGGTTGCCGCGGCGGTCGGTTACCACCGGCGCGAGGACAAGCAGTTCTGGTGGAGCCACTTCGACCGGCTGAACGCGCCGGTACCGGACTGGGCAGACACGAGGGACGTGTTCATCGTGCAGGACGCAGAGGTTGTTGAGGAGTGGGCCGTACCGCCGGGAAAGCGGAATCCCGTCCGCGTGCTCCGGCTGACCGGATCGTTGGCCCCCGGCTCGACCATCAAGGAAGGCACCTCGCTGTGCCGGCTCTACGACCGGCCGTTTCCGGACTTCGTGCAGGCCAGGGACACCGGCGTCGACCAGCGCAGCTACTGCTTCGAAACGCAGGTCATCGAGTTGGATGCGGCCGGCGACAAGGATGTCCTGCTGGTCCAGGAGCGGCTGCCTTCCAAGGCGGATCCGTATGACCAGCTGCCGATGGCGCTGTCGCCGAACCAGCCGCCGGCCACCACGTCGCTGAAGCAGGCACTGGCTGACCTTGCCGGATTCGTAAGCAGCGGATTGCCGCAGCTGCCGCCGCATCCGGCACTCGATCTGCTCCGCCGTGTTCCGCCTCGACTGCACAACCTGGCGTCGCTGCCGGTCGTCGAACAGGAGCCGGACGGCTACATCGACGCGATCACCACCGCTGTCCAGGCATTGGACCGTTCCTATCTGGCTGTCCAAGGTCCGCCCGGCTCCGGCAAAACGCATATTGGCGCCCATGTTATCGGCCGACTGGTGGCGCAGGGCTGGAAGGTTGGCGTGGTCGGACAGTCCCATGCTGTCGTGGAAAACATGATGAAGGCCGCGGTGGAGAAGGGTAGCGTCCCGCTGGAGCGGGTGGCCAAGAAGCTCAATGGGGAAAACGTCCCATGGCGGAACCGCACGGATGCCGAGGTGGAACGGCTGCTCACGGAACCGGGTGGGGCGCTGGTCGGCGGCACAGCCTGGACGATGACCGGCAGCAAAGTTCCGCCAAGGTCACTGGATCTGCTGGTTATCGACGAAGCCGGACAGTTTTCGCTGGCCAATACCCTGGCCGTCTCCCGCGCCACCCGGCGCCTGCTCCTGCTGGGAGATCCGCAGCAGTTGCCGCAGGTTACCCAGGCCACCCATCCGGAACCGGTGGATACGTCCGCTCTGGGCTGGCTGTCGGCCGGGCACGCCACGCTGCCGCCGGAGCTGGGATATTTCCTCGCGCTGACGTGGCGGATGCACCCGGCTTTGTGTACCGCAGTCTCGCGGCTCGCCTATGAGGGCCGCCTGCACAGCGCACCGGCTGCGGACGGACGCCAACTTCAGGGCGTGCCAGCGGGAGTGGAATGTGTCCTGCTGGAGCATCAGGGAAATTCGACCTCGTCGGCCGAGGAAGCCGCTGAAGTTCTCCGGCAGGTGCAGCGCCACCTCGGTCTGCACTGGACGGACGGCGGCACAACCCGGCCGCTGGCGCCGGCGGACATTCTGGTGGTGGCGCCCTATAACGCCCAGGTACAGCTGATCCGGCACCAGCTTCAGTCAGCCGGACTGGGCGCTGTCAGGGTGGGAACCGTGGACAAGTTCCAGGGCCAGGAGGCTCCGGTCGTGATCGTGTCGACGGCAGTATCGGCACCGTCAGAAGCGCCGCGCGGAATGGAGTTCGTCCTCAACCGCAATCGGACCAACGTAGCTGTTTCCCGCGGGCAGTGGCGGGCGGTCATCGTCCGTTCCCGGGAGCTGACCAGTTATCTCCCGAGTAAGCCGGAGGGACTTGAAGAGCTGGGCGCTTTCATTGGACTGTGCCTGCCGGACTGAGCCCTGGGCGGCCAGGCAGCGGTCGACGCGGCTCATGCCGGCGCCGTACCACAGGGCTTGCGAGTCGTTCACCCACTAACAGACGAACCATGGGGTGTCCGCCGCATCGCACGCTCCACCGCGTCCACAATTTTAAGACACACCTAACTCATTCCTTTTTCTCTACACAGCGTAGAAGAATGGATGCATGATGTTCCAACACGATGAACCGGTCCTAGAACTCACCGACGAGCAGTCCTGGAAACTACTGGAAAAGAGCCAACACGGTCGCATTGTCCTGACCGCCGCCGGAGAGACGGACATCTTCCCCATCAACTACCCCGCTCACGAGGGCAAGCTGCTGATGCGAAGCGCACCAGGCACCAAGCTGGCTGAAGCCACCATTAACGAGAACGTCCTATTTGAAACGGACGGGATCACCAGCGATGAGGCATGGATCGTCGTAATCAAAGGAACTGCACGGATATTGCAGTCCGGCGATGACATCGAGGCTGCAGAAAAGCTCGGGCTCAAGTCCTGGATTCCAACGCTCAAGGATTTCTACATTGAGCTCAAGCCAGTGCAGCTCAGCGGCCGTCACTTCAATCTGGGCGACCAACCGGAGCGCTACTGACAGACAGGCCGAGGTCAGCGACCGACGTTGGCTAGGATTTCTTCGAAACTCATTGACTCGATGCCGCCGCGGCCTTGCTCTTCGGCGGGCACATCCTGGACCAGCGCCACAAGCTCCGCTGCTGCACGGCCTGCCCGGCGCCCTATGCCGCCGCCAGCCTCGTCCGCGCCACCCCAGTCTTCGGGTGCAGCGAACACCACGGTCTGGGTCGTGCGTGCCCGCAGGTAACTGAAGAGCGGGCGGATGGCGTAGTCCAGGGCGAGTGAATGGCGCGCGGTACCCCCGGTCGCGCCAACGAGTACCGGCTTGCCGGCCAGCGCATCCTTGTCGATGACATCGAAGAAGGACTTGAAGAGGCCGCTGTAGGAGGCGCTGAAGACCGGCGTGACGGCGATCAACGCATCTGCCGCGGTGACAGCATCGATGAGCTCCTGGAGTCTGGGCGCGGCATAGCCTGCCACCATGTTGTTGGCGATATCTACAGCATACTCACGCAGTTCGTAGGTCTTCACCGAAGCGTCGGCCCCTTCTTGCCGGAACCGGTCAGCGGTGGATTTTGCCAGCTGGTCCGCCAACAGCCGGCTGGAAGACGGTACGCCCAGCCCTGCGGACAACACCACGATTTTGCGCTCTGACACCGGTTTCTCCTTCATGTCTTCATTGTTCATGCGATTGCATCTATCTCCACAACTGAGAGCGCGGTCGGATTATTCCTGCCGGCGGAAATGCTTCTGTTGCGCGCACAGAAACGGTGCCACACTGGGATAACCATCATCCGATAAGACCCCCGGCAAGGGCCTTCTCCCGCCAGGAGGACCGGTGATCCTGAATCAATACCACCTCAGTTCACTGTCATTGAGCTCCTACTTGATCGGGGACGAGAGCACCGGAAATGCTGTTGCCGTGGATCCACAACGGGACATCGACCAGTATCTGGACGACGCTTCCCGGAACAACCTCACCATTGTGGGCGTGATCGACACGCACTTCCATGCCGACTTTGTGGCCGGACACCTCGAACTGGCCGCCGCCACCGGAGCGTGGATCGGGCTCGGCGCCCGGGCGGAAGCCGCCTACGACTTCCGCAAACTGCACCACGGGGAAAAGATTTCGCTAGGTGAGGTCGAACTGGAGATCCATGAAACCCCCGGCCACACCTGGGAGTCCATCACTGTGCTGGTCCGCGAGCGCGCAGCGGACAAAACTCCGCTTGCGGCCCTGACCGGAGACACCCTCTTCATTGGCGATGTGGGCCGGCCCGACCTTGCCGCTTCTGTCGGCGCTGATCCCGTGGAACTTGCCCGCGCGCTCTATCACTCTGTGCACGATGACCTGATGAAGCTTGATGGCAGCGTGCGCCTGCTGCCTGCGCACACCGCAGGAAGCGCATGCGGCAAAAACCTCTCGGCCGAGCGCGAATCGACGATCGGTCAGCAGCAGGCCGCGAACCCTTCCGTCCAGCCGATGAGCGAGGACGAATTCGTGACCCTGATCACCAGCGGCCAACCGTCCGTCCCGACCTACTTTGCCACCGATGCGAGGCTGAACCGCAGCCGGCATCCCGTGATGGCCGGCAGGCTGCACCCCGCAGCCCTGCCGACGGATGCACTGGAACGGGCACTATCTTCAGGGGCACGGATTCTTGATGCGCGGCCGCCGGCCCCGTTCGCCGCAGGCCATGTGGCAGGTTCCATCAACGTCGGCATCAACGGGCGCTTTGAGGAAACAGCAGGCATGTTCTTCGACCACCGGGATGTCATCGTCGTTGTAGCCGAACCGGGCAAGGAAGCCGAAGTCCAACTAGGTCTTGCCCGAATTGGTTGTGACAGAGTGGTCGGCTTCGTCCCGAATCTTCCCGACCTGCTCGTGGCGAAGCCTCAGCTGGCCGGCAGCACGGACCGGGTCCCCGCGGATGAATTGGACAGCACTCTGGCCGATCCGGAAACCGTCGTGCTCGATGTCCGCAATGCCGGGGAGCGGGAGGAAGGCGCCATTCCCGGAACCCAGCACATTCCGCTGGCCGAACTGCCGCAGCGCCACGACGAACTCCCGGCAGACAAGCGCATCGTTGTGCACTGCGCCAGCGGCTGGCGCTCCAGCGTTGCCGCGAGCGCGTTGAAGGCGCTCGGCTATACCGACGTCGCCGATGTTGCGGGCGGCTATAACGCCTGGGCGCGGGACCACCGCGCGGCGTAGATTACGAATAACGACCCTTCCAGGAACCGGTAGCCCGCACCTCGGTTTGACCGTGCGGCGAAATCCGTGCGCGCAAGCCTGTAACCACGACGCTGGCGGCCGAAACGGCGCCACAGCATCATGGAAACGGCCTTCAATTGGACGCGTCGAGAGTCGTGTTATCGACCCATCTTTTACACCCACACTGCTTTATGTGTCCACAAACACGCATAACGAATTTGTAACAAGACACGCCGACACGATACTTTTGAAAGGCATTCTTACGCAACCAGTGGTAAGAGCCTGATCCGTACGCCTAGCCCTGTCAGCGGATCAGTCCGTTCAATTCTTCCCAGACAGGGGCGGAGGAACCACACACGGCGCTTGGGGCGCCTTGGGGTGAAGTTCTGTCAGCAATATCGAAGGCACATTGTTTGCCGCTGACCGAACCGAGTGAACTCTCTCTCGAATCCGACAGCTAACTTCGCAGGCGCAAATGAGAGGACCTCCCCTTTGCACACGAACAAGCCTGTGCGCGGACGCCGTCGCGCCGAAGATACTTCCCTGCTGACCGCCGTGCGGAACCAAGACAGCGAAGGCCGCCGTCGCGCCTCGAAGCGCCGCTTTTCCAGCACTTCCCAGAAGGCCGGCCTGGCCTTGGCTGCCACCGGCATCATTGCCTTGGCCGCCGTCCCCACCGCCCAAGCGGTCTCCGGTAACGAGGACCTGAGTACCGTCAGCGCCGCCAGCACCTCTTCGGCCCCGGTGACGGCGGCCCAGGACAGCGAGATGAAGTTCGAGCGCATCGAGGTAACCAGCAAGGCTGCCCCCAAGCAGAAGGCTGAGCCGAAGACCGAAGTCAAGGCTGCGTCGGCTGAAAAGGCCGATGCTGCGAAGAAGACCACCGCCAGCGGACTGGCCGCCCCAGTCGCCGATCTGAATGAGTCCTCGGGCTTCGGCTACCGGATCAACCCTGTCACCGGGGCAGCCGGCGAGTTCCACAACGGCTCCGATTACGCCCTCGCTTGCGGTACCGATGTCAAGGCTGCTGCAGCAGGCAAGGTCGTAGAGGCCTCCTCCAGCGCCGTCGGCTACGGCAACCGTATTGTCATTGAGCACGGCGACGGCATGAAGACCACCTACAATCACCTGCAGAGCATCGGCATCAACAAGGGCCAGCAGGTGTCCGCCGGCGATTCCATCGCCGATCTGGGCACAAGTGGCAATTCCACCGGTTGCCACCTGCACTTCGAGGTCGTCGTCGACGGCAAGGAAGTAGACCCGGCCAAGTACTTCTAGCCACAACATCCGCCTCGGCGGATCCACGGCCAGACCCAACGGGGCTGCGCGGCATGAGCTGCGCGGCCCCGTTTTTTGTCCCTAGTCACCACCTGTCAAGAGGACTAGCGTGGGGCGTACCCGCCGCATCCTTACACTGGTGCTGAGCCGCGCCAGTACCGAGTCGAGCCGTCCCATGCCGGCGGAACCAGCGCTAGGAGACAAAAATGAACACCCTTACCCTTGCAGATGCCCGCAGCATCATCGCAGCTGCCGAAGCCCGCGCAGAAGAAATTGGACAGCCGATGAACATCGCCGTGGTCGACGCCGGCGGCAACCTCATCTCCCATGTGCGGATGGACGGCGCCTGGCTGGGCAGCATCGACATCTCCATCAACAAAGCCTTCACCTCCCGTGCCTTCGACATCCAGACCAAGGATCTGGGCGACAACTCGCAGCCGGGCAACCAGTTTTACGGCATCCATGCCAGCAACCACGGCCGGATCATGATTTTCGCCGGCGGCGTGCCGCTCAGCCGAGACGGCCAGGTAGTCGGCGCGATCGGCGTCAGCGGCGGCAGCGGCGAGCAGGATCAGACCGTTGCGGAGGCAGGCGCAGGCGCCCTCTGACAACCGCACCCTAAGTACCTATAGCCATAGTGGGTGAAGTCCGCTAGCGTGATGGCTATCACCGTGCGGTCCAGAATAAGGAGTCATGCCCGTGTCAGGAAACAGAGCCGTTGCCTACAAAGGACCTGGGAAGGTCGAGGTCATCGACACCGACTACCCCACCTTCGAACTCAAGGACGCCCCGGGGATCAACCCGGCCAACATTGGCCGCAAGGTCCCCCACGGCGTCATTCTGCGAACAGTCACCACCAACATCTGCGGCTCGGACCAGCACATGGTCCGCGGCCGCACCACCGCCCCGACCGACCTGGTACTCGGACACGAAATCACCGGCGAAGTCATCGACACCGGTCCCGACGTCGAATTCATCAAGACCGGCGACATCGTCTCGGTTCCCTTCAACATTTCCTGCGGCCGCTGCCGCAACTGCAAGGAACGCAAGACCGGCATCTGCCTCAACGTCAACCCGGACCGCCCCGGCAGCGCCTACGGCTACGTCGACATGGGCGGCTGGGTCGGCGGCCAGGCCGAATACGTCATGGTGCCCTACGCGGACTGGAACCTGCTGAAGTTCCCGGACCGCGACCAGGCCCTCGAGAAGATCATGGACCTGACCATGCTCTCGGACATCCTGCCCACCGGCTTCCACGGCGCCGTCACCGCGGGCGTCGAAGTCGGCTCCACCGTGTATGTCGCCGGCGCGGGCCCGGTCGGCCTGGCCGCCGCAGCCGGCGCGCAACTGCTCGGCGCCGCCGTCGTCATTGTCGGGGACCTCAACGAACAACGGCTCGCGCAGGCACGCAGCTTCGGCTGCGAAACCGTCGACGTCTCCCAGGGCGACCCGAAGGACCAGATCGAACAGCTCCTGGGCGTGCCCGAAGTGGACTGCGGCATCGACGCCGTCGGTTTCGAAGCCCGCGGCCACGGCAAGGACGCCTCGCACGAAGCCCCGGCCACCGTGCTGAACTCGCTGATGGACATCACCGCCGCCGGCGGAGCCCTGGGCATCCCCGGACTCTACGTCACCGGCGACCCCGGCGCCGCGGACGAAGCCGCGCAGCACGGCTCGCTCTCCATCAGCCTCGGCACCGGCTGGGCCAAATCGCTGTCCTTCACCACCGGCCAGTGCCCGGTCATGAAGTACAACCGGCAGCTGATGATGGCAATCCTGCACGACAAGGTCAAGATCGCCAAGGCCGTCAACGCCAAGGCCATCCCGCTCGAAGACGCCCCCAAGGGCTACGCCGAATTCGACGCCGGCGCCGCCACCAAATACGTCCTGAACCCGAACGGCTACGTCAAGAACTGATCGAGGAGAGGAACAGCAACGATGAATGCGAAGAACCTGCAGGAAGTCCTGGATGCCTCCGGCAACACCGTCGAGCTGCTGCGCAATTCCCAGCTCGGCGCCTACATCTACCCGGTGGTCGCCCCGGAGTTCACCAATTGGCGCAGCGAACAGCGGGCTTGGCGCGAGACGGCAGTGCTCTATGACCAGTCCCACCACATGGACAATCTGTTCATCAAGGGTCCCGACGCCTTGAAGCTGATTTCCGACACAGCCATCAACAGCGTGGCCAACTTCCCGGTCAACAAGGCCAAGCAGTATGTGCCGACCACGCCGGCCGGACATGTGATCGGTGATGGCATTCTCTTCCACGAGGCCGAGGACGAGTACATCTACGTGGGCCGTGCCCCGGCGGCCAACTGGCTGCTCTACCACGGCGAGACCGGCGGCTACGATGCCGAGATCGTCGTTGACCGCCGTTCGCCGTCGCGCCCGATGGGCCAGCCGGTCAAGCGCAAGTACTGGCGCTTCCAGATCCAGGGGCCCAACGCCTGGCAGATCATCGAAAAAATCAACGGCGGCCCGGTGGAGCAGCTGAAGTTCTTCAACATGGACCACATGAACGTGGCCGGCGCACAGGTCCGCACGCTGCGCCACGGTATGGCCGGCGCTCCCGGACTGGAGCTGTGGGGACCCTACGAAACCTATGACAAGGCCCGCGACACGATCCTGCAGATCGGCCAGGAGTTCGGCATGCTGGCCGTGGGCTCGCGCGCCTACCCGTCCAACACCTTGGAGTCGGGCTGGATTCCGTCCCCGCTGCCGGCGATCTACACCGGTGAAGAACTGCGGCCGTACCGCGAATGGCTGGGCGCGGACAGCTACGAGGCGACCAACGCGGTGGCCGGCAGCTTCGTCGCGGACAAGATCGAGGACTACTACCTGACGCCGTGGGAGCTGGGTTACGGCTCGTTCGTGAAGTTCGACCATGACTTCATCGGCCGCGAGGCGCTGGAGAAGATCGATCCGGTCGCCCAGCGCAAGAAGGTCACGCTGGCGTGGAACCCGGAGGACATGGCGAAGATCTTCGCGTCCCTGTTCGACACGGAGGGTACGCCGTACAAGTACTTCGACCTGCCGCTGGCCAACTACGGCTCCTCGAACTACGACGCCGTGATCGATGCGGACGGCACCAATGTGGGCCTGTCCATGTTCACCGGCTACAGCGCCAACGAGAGGCGTGCACTCTCGCTGGCCACCGTGGATCCATCCGTGCCCGAGGGAACGGAGTTGAGGGTCATCTGGGGCGAGCCGGACGGCGGTACCCGCAAGACCACGGTGGAGCCGCACCAGCAGCTCGACGTGCGCGCCGTGGTCAGCCCGGTCCCGTACTCAGAGACGGTCCGGAAGGACTACCAGGGCGGTTGGCGCTCCGGCCAGCAGAGTTAACCGGAACCGGCGGGGCCAGGAACATCATCCTGGCCGCGCCGGTAAACACTCCGAAGAACGACGGCGGGTGGCGGGCCAGGTGCCCGCCACCCGTTGCGTTCATCCGCCGGCGCGGAACTCGCGGACCCACTCCGCCGTGCTCTTCAGACCGCCGAAGGTGTAGAAGTGCAACAGAATCCGGCCGTGCTCGGCCTCGTTGTGGCGCTGCGCGACTTCCTTAATGATCTTGTCCGGGCCGGCAGTACCGAGCAGGTTCGTCAGTGAAAACCCGTACTTGTGCACAATCCCTGCGGAGGAAGCTACACCAAAACGGCGCGCATAGTTGAGCAGTCGCTTGACGCCGGCAGGTCCGGGCACACCGATCTCCACCGGGGCCAGGACACCCCGCCGCCGAAGTTCCGACAGCCAGGCGAAGACCGGATCGGCGTCGAAACCGAACTGCGTGATGATCGAGCATTCCAGACCGAGTTCCTGCAGCGCAGTGTACTTGTCCGTGAGCGCCTGCCACAGCACGTCGTCGCTGATGTCGGGGTGCCCTTCCGGGTAGCCGCTGATGCTCACATGCTTGAAACCGTACTTGCCCAGCAGCCCCGTCCGGATGAGGGCAAGGGAGTCCTCATAGGGTCCTTCGGGCTGGGCGGGGTCACCGCCGACCACAAACACATCCTCGGGGGCCGCCTCCGTTGCCAACGCATCGAGGAATCGTTCCAGCTCGGCCTGCGAGGCCAACCTGCGAGCGGAGATGTGGGGGACCGGGACGAACCCCAACCGCTTGACGGCAGCCGCCGCGGCGACCCGCATGGGCAGGTCCTCGTTGCCCAGGAATGTCACTGAAATCCGGGTGCCCAAAGGGATGACACCCGCCGCTTCTTCCAGCGCGGGCACATCCTTGCCCGTCATCTCCAGGGAGAAGTCCTCGAGCAGCGAGCGCACGGCGTCGGGGTTGGTGGGACTGTGGTTGGCCATAGCGTTCCTTCTTCTGTCGGATCTCGCCGAAGACCGCGGGTGCCGGCGACAGTGATTCGATTCTATCGTCCAATAACTATCTGCATAGGGGTTGGGGGCCGCATTGGGCCGCCATTGTTCCGCAGCTTAAAATGGGTGTATGGCCGATTCGCTCACCCCCGAGCAGCGCAGCGCCAACATGTCCCGGATCCGCGGCAAAAACACCAAACCGGAACTCATTGTCCGCCGACTGCTGCATGCCAGAGGTTACCGGTATCGGCTGCACGGCTCGGCCGCTGGAGCCAAGCTTCCCGGCCGGCCGGACCTGGTCTTTGCGGGGCGCCGCAAGGTCATTTTCATCAATGGCTGCTTCTGGCATGCGCACAGCTGCAAGGTAGGCCAGCACGAACCCAAGTCCAATACCGAGTTCTGGCAGGCAAAGCGGTCGCGGACCGCGGCCCGGGACGCGGCGCAACGTCAGGAATTACACGAGGCAGGCTGGGACGTGCTGACGGTGTGGGAGTGCGAGTTCAAGAAGTCGAGCGATCTGGGCAGTCTGGAAGAACGGCTCGTCGGCTTCCTGGGCTAGAGGCCGTACTCGCGCCGGCCAAGTCCGGCAGCCTCCTACCTCACCGTGGTACCGCTCTGCTGTTCCCGCAGCCGCAGTTCCGCGCGCGTGGGCAGCGCCTCCCAGTCCCCCGGATAACCGACGGCGAACGCACCCAGAGTGGCGCCGCGTTCCAGCCGCGCCGGCACATCGAGCCCGTCCAACAGACCCGACAGGTAGCCGGCGGTGAAGGCATCACCGGCACCCACGGTGTCCCGTACCACGACCTGATGGGCCGCCACATGATGCGGCTGCCCATCGCTCCAGCCCGTGGCGCCGTCGGCCCCGCGTTTGATGATGACTTGGCCCACGCCCTGGACAGCCAATGCAGCGGCAGCCGCGGCCTCGCCGTCGTTGGCTTCGGGGACTGCGAGCGCGAGCTCGTCCTCGGAGGCGATAACGACGTCGGCGCACGCGGCGATGGCGGGCAGCGTTTGGGCCGCCTGCTCCACCGTCCAGAGTTTGGCGCGGAAGTTGACGTCGAAGGAGACCAGGATTCCGGCATCGCGCGCTGCACGTGCCGCCCACAGCACCGTCTCGGCGGCGGAGTCGGACAGCGCAGGCGTGATGCCGGTCAGGTGGAGGATCCGGGCGCCGGCTGCCACGGCCGGACGGATCAGGTCGACCGTCAAGGCGGAACCGGCAGAGCCCGCCCGGTAATACTGCACGCGGGCCAGCTCCGCGGTTCGCTGCTCTAGCAGCATCAGTCCAGTGGGCCGGTGCTCATCATGGCTGACCGCATCCGTGAGCACGCCTTCGGCCCGCAGCTGCCGCAGCGCGAAGGCGCCGATCTCGTCCTGCCCCAGGCGCCCGGCCCAGCGCGTGGTGTGCCCCAACCTGGACAGGCCGATGGCAACATTGGACTCCGCGCCGGCCAGGCACAGCTGTGCGCTGCCGCCCATGCGCAGCAGGCCGGCGTGGCGGAACGAGCCCATGGACTCGCCGAAGGTCAGGACGTCTGCCGGTTCCACTATCAGCCCCGGGAGTCCGCGGCCAGCTGCAGGTACGCGCGCGCCCGGCTGCGCAATTCCGCCAGGTTCCCGCCGGAGGCGGCATCGCCCACCAGCGGGCCACCGACTCCGACGGCGAGCGCGCCGCGCCGCCAGTACTCGGTGGCTTCGGCTTGTCCCACACCGCCTATGGCGATGAACGGGATGTCCGGGAACGGATCGCGCACCGCCTTGAGGTAGTCCGGTCCGCCGGCCGAGGCGGGGAAGAGCTTGATGGCGGACGCGCCGAGTTCCATGCCTCGATAGCACTCGCTCGGTGTGAAGGCACCGGCGATGACCGGGACGCCGCGTTCGGCCGCTTCGGCGACGGAAGGTGCCAGCGACGGGGTCAGAATGAACTGCGCCCCGGCGCCCAGGACCGCCGCGACGTCGTCAACGGTCAGGACAGTTCCGGCGCCTACCACCACCTCCGGACCCGCATGCTCGCACACGGTTTCGATCACCCGCTGGGCGTCCGGCGTCGTGATGGCGATTTCAAGGTACTTGACCCCCTCCTCCGCCAAAGCGAGCGCCGCGGCAATGGAGGCGTCGGCGTCGTTCCCGCGGATGACGGCCAGCAGCCGGGCCTCACGGAGTCCGGCGACCAGATCGTCCGGTTTTAAAGGGTTCGGTTGCATCATCATCACCATTCCGCGTGGGAGCCGTCGGCGTGGCGCCAAAGCGGTGAACGCCAATGGTGTTCCAGCTTGTCGGCCACCCGCACCGCGTTTTCGTCAATCTCGATGCCGAGGCCGGGTCCGGTCAGCCGTTCAATATGTCCGTCCACGAACTTCAGCGGCGCCTTGTCCAGCACGTAGTCCAGCACCTCGGCGCCTTGGTTGTAGTGGATGCCGATGCTCTGCTCCTGGATCAGGAAATTGGGCGTGGCGAAGCCGACCTGCAGGCAGGCGGCCAGCGCCAAAGGACCCAGCGGGCAGTGCGGGGCCAGTTGGACATCGAAGACCTCGGCCAGGGAGGCAATCCGGCGCACTTCCGAGATGCCCCCGGCGTGGCTGAGGTCCGGCTGGGCGACGGCAATGCCGGCCTGCAGCACGGGCAGGAATTCCTGCCGGGAGTACAACCGCTCCCCCGTGGAGACCGGGATGGAGGTGGAGCGGGCCAGCTCGCCGATCAGATGGGAGTTTTCCGGCACCACGGGTTCTTCCAGGAAAAACGGGCGCAGCGGCTCCAGCAGCGGCGCCACCCGGCGGGTGTTGGCCAGGGTGAAACGGCCGTGGAAATCCACCGCCACGTCCCGGTGCTCCCCCAGGACTTCCCGGGCCGCCGCCACGCGCGCGACAACGCCGTCGATCTCCGCCACGGTGCCCAGCCTGCCCATTTTGCCCGAGGCATTCATTTTGACCGCGGTTAGCCCGGCGTCGAGCTGCTCGAGGATGTGGTCCTTGACCTCGTTGGGGTCATCGCCGCCCACCCAGCCGTAGACGCGGATGCGGTCCCGCACGTGTCCGCCCAGCAGCTGGTGCACCGGCACGTCAAGGTGCTTGCCGGCAATGTCCCACAGCGCCTGGTCGATCCCGGAGACGGCGCTGGCCAGAATGGGGCCGCCGCGGTAGAAGCCCGCCTTGGTCATCACCTGCCAGTGGTCTTCGATCCGCAGCGGATCCGACTGCAGCAGCACCTCCGCGAACTGGGCGACGGCGGTCCGCACGGTCTCCGAGTGGCCTTCGCAGGTGGCCTCGCCCCAGCCCACAATGCCCGCGTCCGTCTCGATCCGGACAAAGAGCCATCGCGGCGGCACCAGGAAAGTCTCAACTTTGACAATGCGCATTGGTCGCGCTCCCATCCCTGGCCTATCCCTTGGTCGCGCCGGCGGTCAGGCCGGAGACGATGTACTTCTGCGTGAACAGGGCGATGATCATGATCGGAATCGTGACCACCGTGGCCGCGGCCATCAGGCCGCCCCAGTCGATGGAGGCGTAGGAAACGAAGTTGAAGATGGCTACCGGCAGGGTCTTGGTGTTGGCCCCGGACAGCACCAGGGCGAACATGAAGTTGTTCCACGAGAAGATGAAGGACAGGATGCCGGCGGTGGCGATGCCGGCCACGGACAGCGGCAGCGTGATCCGGGTGAACGCGCCGATCGGGGTCAGCCCATCCACCTGCGCCGCCTCCTCCAGCTCCAGCGGCATCGAGTCGAAGTAGCTCATCATGATGTAGACGATCAGCGGCAGGGCCACGAACATGTGCGAGAGGATCAGCACCTCGTACCCGCCGACCATCCGCAGGTTCGAGAACACGTAGTACCAGGGCACCAGCAGCGAGACACCCGGGATGATGCGCGCCATCAGCACCACCAGCGCGGAGCGGCGCATCGCGAACCGGCTCATCGAGTAGGCCGCCGGAATCCCGATGATCAGGGACAGTCCGGTGGAGACGAAAGCCACCCAAAAGCTGTTGAAGATGAAGGTGAAGTAGTTGTTCCGGCCCAGGACGTTGTCGTAGTTTTCCCATGTCGGGGGGAAGATGACCGCCTTGGACGCGTCGTAGATATCCACATTGGTCTTCAACGAGGCCAGCAACATCCACACCAGCGGTGCCAGGAACGTCAGCACGATCGCCACCAGCGCCACGACCCGGAACCACTTGTAGGCGCGGGTACGGATCGGCTTACGACGGCGGGCGGCCGGCTTCGCGGCGCCGGTTCCGTTGCCGGAACCATCGGCTGCCGTGGTGGCGTTGCGTTGGGTATCAGTCAGGGCGTTCATTACTTGTTCCCCTTCCGGCGGAAGGTCACGAGCCACATGCAGGCGACGATGATCATGAAGAACAGGATCAGCACGGCCGAGGCCACACCGTAATCCATGTAGTCGAAGCTGAGGCCGTAGGCGTAGATGTTCAGCGTTTCCACTTCGTTGAAAGAACCGCCGCCTTTGCCCTTCGTTGCGTAGAGGATGTCGAAGGTCTTCAGCGCGTCGATGCCGCGCAGCAGGACGGCCACGATCACCGTGGGCATCATCAGCGGCAGCGTCACGTACCAGAAGCGCTGCCAAGCGGTGGCGCCGTCGATCCGCGCAGCTTCGTCCGGTTCATCGGACAAGGACGTCAGCCCGGCCAGCAGGATCAGCACCACCATGGGCGTCCACTGCCACACGTCCACAAACAACAGCGTGGTCAGCGCCGTCTCCGGGCTGGAGAGCCAAGGCTGACCCGGCAGGCCGAAGAACCCCAGCAACTGGTTGGCGAACCCGATGTTCGGATCCAGGATCAGCCGCCACATCATGCCGACCGCCACGGGGGTCGCCACCAGCGGTAGCAGGATCACCACGCGGACAAACTTTTCGCCCTTGAATGGCCGCCAGAGCAGCAGCGCAATGCACATGCCCAGCACCATCTGGATGGCCAGGGCACCGATGGTGAAGTAGAAAGTGCGTCCGACGGCGGGCCAGAACCGCTGGGTATCGGTCAGGACTTCCGCGTAGTTCTCGAGCCCGATGAAGTCGGATTCGGCACGGACGGAGCCGGAGGCATCCGTCAGGCTCAGGTAGAGGGTCCAGGCCAGCGGGAAGACGATCAGGATGCCCACGAAGGCCATCGCCGGGGCGGCGAAAAGCCATTTGCGGTGGTCGTTGGCCCAGTCCGAGTAGGCCTGCCAGCCGGTCTTTTTCGGTCCCTTGCCGGCGGGCCCGCGCTGCGTGGTGTCAGTGGATAGTGCAGTCATCTCTCACCCTGGGTTGGAGTGGTGGGAGAACGACGGCGGCGCTTCACCGCCGTCGTTCTCCGTCAGCCTTTGATCCGGCTACTTTTCGTCTTCGAGGAAGGCCTCGAAGGACGTGTTGGCGGTTTCCGCGGCCTCGGCCGCATCCGCACCGGTGATGGCGGCAACGATCGGATCGCCGACAATTTCGCGGGCCTCGGCTACCGAGACCACGAGCGGACGGTCATAGCCGACCCCGTTCTCGGCGCTGACCGCAATAGCCTCCGCGAGGTCCTTCGGGTAGGTGGAGATGCCTTCCGGGTCCTCCCAAACGGACGAGCGCGGTCCGGGCACGCCGGCCTTCTGGACCTCGAGCGTCTTTTCCTTGCTGGTGGCCCACTCGATGAACTTCCACGCATTGTCCTGGTTGGCCGAGGCTTCGTTGATCGCCAGACCCCAGGAGGGAACGTTGTACGGCTTGGAGCCTGCCGGGCCTTCGGGCATCGGCGCGAAGCCGACCGTCTCCGCCACCTTCGAGTCCGCGGGATCCGTGGCGTTCTTGTAGAGGCTGTCCGCCTCGGTATAGAACGCGGCGCCGCCCTGCGTGAAGATGGCCATGGCCTCGGGCCAGCTCATGTCCGTGCTGACGTTCTCCGGGCCGTACTCGCGGATCATCCGGCCGTAATAGTCGTAGGCTTCCTTGGCCTCGGGAGTGCCGATGGCTGACTTGCCGGAATCGTCGATGAAGTCCCCGCCGAAGGAGTACAGGTAGGAGGAGAACTGCGTGACCGCCGCAGACCGGCCGGTGCGCGCGACGAAGCCCGCAGTGTCCGGATTTTCTTCCTTGATCTGCTTGGCCGCGGCTTCCAGCTCCTCCAGGGTCTTGGGCACCTCAAGGCCGGCCTTTTCCAGCAGATCCTTGCGGTAGTAGAGCACCTCGCGCTCGGTGATCAACGGCACGCCCACCACTTTGTCCTCGAACGTGGTGGCCTGGACGGGACCGGACTGGAAGTCCGACCAGTCCCATTCCGCGTTGCCCTCGACCCGCTCGGTCAGATCCGCCAGGTAGCCGTTCTGCGCGAAAAGCTTGCCCTCCTGCAGCGGCCGGTACATCATCACGTCGATCTCGTCCGTACCCGCATTGAGCTTCACGTTGTACTGGTCCGAGAGCTGGTCTTCGCCCAACTGGGTGAGCTCAACGGTGAGGCCGGTCTCCTCTTCGAATTCCGGGATGGCCTCCTTGATGATGTCCGTCCACACGTGGTTGGCCAGGGTTACCCGCAGCGTGCTGGAGGCTTCTTCGCTGCCTCCGCCGCCGCTGCCGCAAGCTGTGAGCCCGAGGGAGAGCAGGGCTGCCACCGCCGTAGCGCGCATTACATTGTGTCGTTTCACGCTGACTCCGTTTCTGGATGGGGCCCTGATCGACTTTGACGGACCCGGAGCAAATGCCTCTTTACATCTGCCGATTACTTGAACAATAGTGAGTTAGATCATACTTATTCAAGAGGCGTAGTGGAATTGAAAGATCAGTGGCGGGAGGCACGCGGCAAAATGAGCAAGCGCACAGCGACGGCGGACGCGTCGGCAGGGCCGGCCGCGGCCTCCGCGCCCGTGCCGACCTCGTCGGCGCCCACGCCGACAGGGGGCGCGCCCGGCTTGCAGGGGCGCGTACTGGAACAGCTCGGCATGGCAATCTGCGGGGGAAGCCTGCACCCGGGCGAGGTCCTGCGCAGCGACGCGTTGGAAGAGCGCTACCACGTCTCCCGATCGGTAATCCGGGAGGCACTGAGCATCCTCGGTTCCATGGGCCTGGTCGAGTCACGCCGGCGGGTGGGCGTGACCATCCAGCCCGCCACGGCCTGGAACCTCTACGACCCGCTGGTTATCCGTTGGCGCCTGGCCACCAATGGACGGCTGAAGCAGTTGCGCTCGCTTACCGAATTGCGCAGCGCCGTCGAACCCCAGGCCGCGCGGCTCGCCGCGCAACGCGCCCCCTTATCGGGCGCCTCGGACCTGGTGGGACTGGCTGCCAAAATGTGGGCCGCGGGACAGGCCGGCAACTCCGAAGAGTTCTTGGCCTTGGACATCGAGTTCCACCGGTTGGTGCTGCAGAGTTCGGGCAACGAGATGTTCGCCAAGCTCGATTCACTGGTCGCGGAGGTGCTCGCCGGCCGGACGCAGTACGGGCTCATGCCGCACCATCCCAGCGACGAGGCCCTGCAACTGCATGCCGACGTCGCCAGCGCGGTCCAGCGCCGCAAGCCGGATGAGGCCCATGCGGCCATGCTGCACATCATGCAGCAGGCCATTGAGGAAATGAGCAGCCTGTGGGCGCAGGATCATCCCGGCGAGCCGCTGCCGGCCGAATAAGAATGCCGCGCCTCAGTCGGTTGCCCGAACCTCTCGCTGAGCAGAAAAAAGCAGTCCCCCCACGCGGGAGGGGCTGCTTTCAACCGAACGGCTCGATGGAGCCGCCGCCAACTAAACTACTGGCCTGAATCGCCGGAAATGCAGTCAACCTGGCCTGTGCCCGAGTTGGAGGCAACGCTCTGGCCGTCCATGATGATTTCACAGGTCACCGTACCGGAATCTCCCGTCACGCTGAGCTGGCCGAAAGGAAGACCGGTGAATTCGATTTCGGTTTCCCAGTCTCCCGGAATCTCTTCCTGGCCCACGGTCGCTCCATCGAAGTACTGGACCGTGGCAGGACCTTCCGAAGTCACCTTGTACTGCACGGTGTGGTCACCGACCGCGTTGCTAAAAATCGTGGCGATGATCGCGGTGATGACGATGGCTGCGATCACGCCGAGCGCGCCCAGGACAATGCCCGTGATGGACATTCCCTTCTTCTGCTTCTTGATCAGCGCGATAATGCCGAAAATGATCGCCAGCGGACCAAGGATGAAGCTGAGGAAGCCAATACCGGGAACCACCCCGAGCACAAGGGCCACGATGCCCAGCACCAGTGCCGTAATGGCCAGGCCCTTCTTCTCCTGCACCGGGGCCTGGTAGCCGTAGCCGCCCTGGTCCGGGTACTGGCCATATGGTGAATTCTGCTGCGGTGCCTGGCCGTAAGGCTGGTTCGACGGGTAGTTCGAGGCAGGCTGGCCTGCGCCTTCCTGTGGCTGGTTGGACGGATTTTCGGGAGACTGGTTAGACACGGATTCCCCTGGGCTAGGTGCGGGTGATACGGAAGCAGCATCGACCGCTGCCCCCTTCGGCGAGTCTAACCGAACCGCGGGAAGTCCTCGATGGGGAGTTCTCTCCCGCCTCTCTCACGTTGCCAGGTGCGTCGGGGCGAACATCTTGAGCAACGTCTCAACAACGACGACGTTGGGACCGTCCGCCGCGAAGCTCTCCTCGAGGGCCTGGCGGACGTTCCCGGGCTCCACCCGGCGTGCCGGGACCCCGAAGGCTTCGGCCAACTTCACGAAGTCCGGCCGCGCGAGCTCGGTGGCGGTAGCCTGCCCGAAGGTGTCCTCCATGTATTCGCGCAGGATGCCGTAACCGCCGTCGTCGACAATCAGCCAGGTAACCGGGAGATTGTGCTGCTTGGCGGTGGCCAGCTCGCTGATGGAATACATTGCGGAGCCGTCGCCCGAAACGGCCAGCACGCGTGCCGGCAGCCCCTTGCTGGCCAGCCCGACCGAGCCGCCGATGGCTCCCGGGAAGCCGAAGCCCAGGCCGCCCGCGCCCTGCGCCGAGTGGAACTGGCCCTCACGCGAATCCCAGCAGCTCCATGCCCAGTATGCGGAAATTGTCATGTCCCAGAAGGTCTGCATGTCGTCCGGAACCGCCTCGCGGATGTCGGCCATGAACTGCCGCTCCTTGGCCAGGTCCTGGGCATCAAGGCGGGCCTGCACATTGGCCAGGGTTTCCTTCACCAGTTGTTCCGGAGACTTGCCGTGCCAGTCCGGCGAGAACGCGGGCTCCGGCTGCGGCAGGGCCGAGGCGATCAGCGCTTCATCCAGCGCCTGCAGGGCCTGGCCCGCGTCGGCCCGGATCCCCAAAGCCGGCCGGTTGGATTCGAGTACCCGGGGCTCGGCATCGATCTGGATGATCCGACCGCGCGGTTCAAAGGTGAAGTAGTTGCTGGTCACCTCGCCCAGCGAAGAACCGACCACCACCAGCACGTCGGCGTCTTCCAGCACATCGGTGACATAGCGGTCCTCCACCCAGGACTGCAGCGACAGTTCGTGCCGCCAGGGGAATGCGCCGTTGCCGCCCGGCGAACAGACCACGGGGGCACGCAGCTTTTCCGCGATGGAGCGCAGCCACGGCTCGGCCCTGCCCCGGCGCACCCCGCCGCCGGCGATGATGGCGGGGCGTTCGGCAGCAGCAAGCCACTTCACCGCTTCCTTCACGAGCTCGGTCCGCGGCGGATTGTCGAAGGCTTCGGCGAGCGCATCCTCGACGGGCGGGACCATGATCGGGTCGAGCAGGACATTCTGCGGCACTTCCACCCAGACCGGCCCCTGCGGCGAGGAAATGGCCTCGGTCCAGGCGTCCTGGATGGCCGACGGAATGCCGGAGGCGTGCTGGATCAGCCGTTGGCTCTTGGTGACATTGGCGGCGGAGGCCTTCTGGTCATCGAGCTGGTGCAGCATGCCCTTGCGCCGGGCTCCGAGCCCTTCGAGCGGAATCTGGCTGGCTACCACCACCATCGGCACCCCGGTGGCGTAGGCTTCCTGCAGCCCGGCCAGCGAGGTCAGCGCACCCGGTCCCGTGGAGAGGAAGAGGACGCCGACGTCGCCGGTGGCGCGGGAGAAGCCGTCCGCGGCGAAGGCCGAGTTGTTCTCCACCCGGGAAGAAACAAAGTGCAGATTGGACCGGCTCAGGGCGTCGAAGAGCCCGAGCGCGTGCTGGCCGGGAATGCCGAATACGGTGGTGGCGCCCAAGGCGCTCAGGGTTTCCACGACGAGGTCCCCGCCGTTGCGGGCCGCGACGATTGTTCCGCTCGTGCTCGCACCGCCAGTACTGGGCAGCGCCATGTCAGGACCCTTCCCCGCCGCGCAGCGCGTTGGCGGCCAGCGGATCCCCGTGCGGCGGCGTCCCGGCCTGCGCCTCGCTGCCGCGCTGGTCCGCTCCCCCGCGGCCAACGGAAGCACCGCGGCCAACGGAAGCACCGCCGTCGTTGTTCTGGCTGTCCGAGGCGTTTGCGGCCATCAGCGTCAACAGATCGTAGGCCACGTGGCTGGCGGCGACACCGGTGATTTCGGCATGGTCGTACGCCGGCGACACTTCCACCACGTCGGCACCGATGAGGTTCATGCCACGGAAGCCGCGGATGATCTCCAGTAGTTCGCGGCTGGTCATGCCGCCGGCCTCGGGCGTCCCGGTGCCGGGTGCGTGCGCCGGATCCAATACGTCGATATCGACCGAGATGTAGAGCGGGCGGTCGCCGATCCGGTCGCGCAGCTTGGCCACCACTTCGCGGACGCCCTGGTAGTAGACGTCGGAACTGGTCACGATGCCGAAGCCGAAGCGGTGGTCATCGTCCAGGTCCTTCTTGCCGTAGAGCGGGCCGCGGGTGCCCACGTGCGAGATGGCTTCGGTGTCCAGGATGCCCTCTTCCACCGCGCGGCGGAACGGGGTGCCATGGGTATACTCGGCGCCGAAGTAGGTATCCCAGGTGTCCAGGTGCGCATCGAAGTGCAGCATGGCCACCGGCTGGCCGGCACGTTCGGCGGCGGCGCGCAGCAACGGCAGGGCGATGGTGTGGTCACCGCCGAGCGTGATGAGCTTGGTGCCGCTTTCGGTCAGATCCAGCGCGTTCTGCTGGATAGTCTCGATCGCCTCGTTGATGTTGAACGGGTTGACTGCCATATCCCCGGCGTCGGCGGCCTGCAGGCTCTCAAACGGGCTCACGTCCCAGGCCGGATTGTACGGGCGCAGCAGCCGCGAGGCTTCGCGGACGTGGTTGGCGCCGAAGCGTGCACCCGGGCGGTAGGAAACCCCGGAATCAAAGGGAATACCGACGACGGCGACATCGGCCCGGGCGACCTGGTCCAGCCGCGGGAGGCGCGCGTAGGTGGCGGCGCCGGCAAAGCGCGGAATCCGTGATGAATCGATGGGGCCGAGTTTGCCGTTGGCCTCGACGCGGAGTTCTTCCATGTGGTCTCTCCTGAGAAAAAGTTGCCCAATAAGCATCAAGTGTTTTGAAATAGGCTAATTGTGGTCGGCGTCTCAGTCAAGGTTGGCCGATCTCTGGCCAACGGGAAGGGGCGTGTATAGCCTGACACGAAGCTGAGGTTGCAGCACGGCATGGGAGGCAGGATTGCAGGCACTGACGGTTACCCCCGGGGTCAAAGATTCCCTTGCACTACGGGATGTGGCGGAGCCGGACTCCGGGGAGGGCGCGGTCCTTGTCGATGCGCTGTCCGTCGGCCTCTGCGGCACGGACCGGGAGATCATCGCGGCCGAATACGGCTCGGCGCCGGACGGCAAGGAGCATCTGGTGCTGGGGCACGAGAACCTGGGCCGGGTCCGCGAGGCGCCGCCGGGGTCCGGCCTGGCGCCGGGCGATCTCGTGGTGGGCATTGTCAGGCGCCCCGATCCGGAACCTTGCGCCGCCTGCGCCGTCGGCGAGTGGGACATGTGCCTCAACGGGCAATACACCGAGCACGGCATTAAGTCACTGGACGGGTTCGCTCGGAAGCATTGGCGGGCCGAGCCGGACGCGATGGTGAAGCTCGACGCCGCCTTGTCCGAAGTCGGCGTGCTGCTGGAACCAACCACCATTGTGGCGAAGGCCTGGGAGCAGATCGAGCGCATCGGCGCACGTGCCTATTTCGATCCCAAGGTCGTCGCGGTAACCGGCGCGGGACCCATGGGCCTTCTGGCCGCGCTGCTGGGAGTGCAGCGCGGGCTGGAAGTCCACGTCTACGATCTGGCCGATGAAGGGCCGAAACCGGGTCTGGTGAAGGACCTCGGCGCAGCGTTCCACTCGGACCCGCTCCCCGAATCGGGCGTGGAAGCCGACGTACTCCTCGAATGCACCGGGGTTCCCTCCGTAGTGCTCGACACCATCAGCTGCGGCGCAAACAACGCCATCACCTGCCTTACCGGTGTGTCCGGAACCGGACAACGGACACCTGTCGACTTGGGCCGACTCAACCGCACCGCGGTGCTGGAGAACGACGTCGTATTCGGCACTGTCAACGCCAACCGCCGCCACTACCTCCAAGCCGCGGAAGCGCTGGCCAAGGCCGACCAGGCCTGGCTCGGACGCCTGATCACCCGCCGGACCCGGCTCGAAGACTTCGCCCAGGCCTTCGAACAACGCGACGACGACGTGAAGGTGGTCATCGACTTGCAGCAGGAGTAGCCGTAGACCTGCGCCGGAAGAATTAGCGCGCGGCAGCCGGGACCAGGGTCCAGGTCACGATTGCCTGCTCATCCGTCTCGTTAATCCAGCTGTGCGGCTCGCGGCCGGAGAAGGAGATAGTGTCGCCCGCATTGAGTTCGTAGCGTTCGGACGTGAAGATCAGCGTGATGCGGCCGGCAATCACATGCAGGACGTCCACTTCGCAGTCCACCGAGTACAGCTCGGATTCGCCCCGCCCGCGGGGCTCAATGACCGCCCGGATGATCTGGAGGCGGCGCTCATGGCGCGCGGTCAGCAGCTCTTCCCTAATGCCCTGACCGCCGAGGCTGATCCGCGGCCCCTCCCCCGCCCGGGACAAATGCGTTTCCGGCATCAGGAACAAGTCGCCGATGGAAATGCCCAGCACCTGGCACAGCGTCACCAGTGAAGCTACCGACGGCGACGTGAGGTCCCGTTCGACCCGGCTCAGGAAGCCCTTGGTCAATCCGGTTGAGTCCGCAACCTGCTCGATAGTCATGCGCTGCTCCTGCCGCGCCGCGCGGATCCGCGATCCGATCGCTACCGGGGCATTGCTGGGCTCAACAGGCAGTGCTTTCACTGAGCAACTCTTTCTCGCGGGCGGAGAGGACTACTCCCCTGGATCTTCGAAATATCTTGACGTGTCGGGCACATCACAATTAGCCTAGCACTCAACACTTGTTGCCTTACAGGCAATTTCTTCCTTTCCTGCTTCCAGGAGCTTCTTCCCATGGATGGACAATTCATCAACGTCATTATTGTGGTCGCCTACTTGGCCGCAATGCTGCTGTTCGGCTGGTGGGGCAAGTCCCGCACCAAGAACAATAGCGATTATCTCGTGGCCGGCCGCCGACTCGGCGGGCTGCTCTACACAGGCACCATGGCCGCCGTCGTTCTTGGCGGTGCCTCCACCGTCGGCGGCGTTGGCCTCGGCTACAAGTTCGGGCTGTCCGGCATGTGGCTGGTGGTGGCCATCGGCACGGGCGTGCTGCTGCTGAGCCTGCTTTTCGCGCCAACCTTGCAGAAACTGAAAATCTACACGGTGGCCCAGATGCTGACCCTGCGGTACGGCGTCAGCGCTACCAAGGTCTCCGGCATCGTCATGTTGGCGTACACCCTGATGCTGTGCGCCACGTCGACGGGTGCCTACGCGACCATCCTGGTGGTGCTCTTCGGCTGGGAACGTTGGCTGGCCATCACCGTAGGCGGCGCCATTGTGCTGATCTATTCCACCATCGGCGGCATGTGGTCCATCACGCTGGCGGACATGGCGCAGTTCGTCATCAAGACCATCGGCGTCTTCCTACTCATGCTGCCGTTCACCTGGAACGCTGCCGGCGGACTGGACGGGATCCGCGAGCGCGTTGACGCGTCCTTCTTCGACATCGGCGGCATCGGCACGCAGACCATCATCACTTACTTCGTTGTCTACACTCTGGGCCTGCTGATCGGGCAGGACATCTGGCAGCGCGTTTTCACCGCGCGGACTCCGGGGGTCGCCCGCTGGGGCGGCGCGACGGCCGGCATTTACTGCATCTTTTACGGTGCTGCCGGCGCCCTGATCGGCATGGCAGCCGCCGTTGTCATTCCAGGTCTGGAGAACCAGGACGACGTCTATGCGGATGTCGCGATGAACCTGCTGCCCATCGGCATCGGCGGCATTGTGCTCGCCGCCGCCGTGGCCGCAATGATGTCCACTGCTTCCGGCACCCTGATTGCCGCCGCCACCGTGGCGAAGGCAGATGTGGTGCCCTTTGTCCGTTCCTGGTTCGGCAAGCCGGCCCACCACGAGCACGGCGAAAACCCTGAGCACGATGTGCAGGGCAGCCGCTGGTATGTCCTCGGTCTGGGCGTCCTGGCGATCGTGCTGGCCATCCTGGTGCAGGACGTGGTCGCCGCGCTGACCATCGCCTACGACATCCTGGTCGGCGGATTGCTCATTGCCATCCTCGGCGGCCTGGTGTGGAAGCGCGGAACCGGTCTCGGCGCCGCGGCGTCCATGGCAGTCGGCAGCGTAGTCACCTTGACCACCATGATCATCCTCGAGGTCAACGCGGAAAACCAGTACGACGGCATTTACGCCAATGAGCCGATCTATTATGGCTTGATCGCCTCGCTGGTCGCCTACATAGTGGTGTCCCTGGCAACCAGGCCGACCGACCCGGCCGTGCGCGAGGCCTGGGATCTGCGGGTCGCAGGCGCCGTCTCGGACGAGGTCCCGGTGGAAGGCCCGGAAGAGGCCCACAGCCGCTGACCCGCTGTTCCTGCCGAGTCTGTTGTTCCTGCCCGCCGGCTAACCGCCCACGGGCAGGAACAACACCGTGTAAATGCCCAGCGCACCCAGGACAAAGACGCTGGCGGACGTAAAAAGGACACCAACGACGTCGGCATGGACCGTTTCGCTGGCAATGCCGCGGACGGCGCGGTGGTACCGGAGTTTCTGTGTCAGGTTGATGGCCAGGGCCGTCACCAGCGTGACGGCTACCAGGATCCCGGCAAACCAGCCGTGATGCGGCATCCAACGCAGGAAAATCGCGGCGGCAACCACCATGGCCATAGTAGTCCGGCCCCAGGCGAGCGACGTGCGCTCGGGCTGGAGTCCGGCGTCGTTATGTTCGGGTGCGGGACCGCGGCGCAGTGCCATGGTCAGAGGGGCCGCAGGACAACGAAGACCACCAGGATCGCCGCGACAACTGCCCCGCCGACGGCCAGGATGGGCGCGATCAGCGGCAAGGGCAGCGGAGTCTTGTGCCGCATGGCCCGCTCCACATTCAGCCACCGGAAGAAGGCGCCGGCACCAATCACCATGGCCAGGACCAGCAGAAGGATGGCCACGGTCTTGCGGATCTCGGTGACAAACAGTTCAGTGGTGAACGCCTCGACGGCGATGCCGCCGGCCAGCAGTGCCAGCGAGGTGCGGATCCAGGCCAGGAAGGTACGCTCGTTGGCCAGGGTGAAACGCGGGTCCGGTTCGGTGCCGCCGCGCAGCAGTCGGGTGGAGAACTTGTTGCGCCCGGGTGCGGGATCCGGGGTAGGAGATGCCGAGGTAGCCACGGCTCCATCCTAACGGCGGCCGGTGTTCTTCCCGGCATCGATGCTCCCCCATGACACTTCCCCGCGCTGTCCTTCATGAACGCCTGTGTGTGCCGGCTAACCCCCTGTCTCCGGGAACTTCGGGCCCCGCCACGGTATGATGGAGGCTGCGAAGGGGAGTAGCTCCACCGCCTGTCCGGGATTTCCGGTTTATCGGAATGCCCGTCATGGAACGGCGTGGAGGCCTGTCGACATACTGGCCAGCACGATTGGCCCGGCAGTCCACCTGATCCTGCATCAAACCGGCAGGCTTCGGGCGAGCGAGACCTTCGGTCAGTTTGCCGCATAACTGACCGGAGCCATCCCGTCTCCGGTCCATGATCAGGAGCATCGCCACCATGAGCCCTTCCCGCGAAGGACCCACCCAATCCAGCCAAGCCCCGCCGTCGAGCCGGAATATCAAACTCTGGCGCCGGTATCTTGCCGACGAACGTGCCGAAGCGGCCATCTACCGGGACCTGGCCCGCCGCCGCGACGGCGAAGAACGTGCCATCCTGCTGGAACTGGCCGAAGCCGAGGGCCGGCACGAACAGCACTGGCGCGATCTGCTCGGAGAACACGCGGACAGGCCTGCACGCCCATCCTTCCGGCGCAGTCTGCTGCGCACCATGGCGCGTTGGTTCGGCTCGGTTTTTGTCATGGCGCTGGCGCAGCGGGCCGAGGGCCGCTCCCCCTACAGCTCCGAACCGGCCGCCACGAATGCGATGGCCGCCGACGAACTGATCCACGAAGAGGTGATCCGAGGCCTGGCAACCCGCGGCCGGGCCCGGCTGTCCGGCAACTTCCGCGCCGCTGTCTTCGGCGCCAATGACGGGCTGGTCTCCAACCTCGCCCTGATCATGGGCATCGGCGCCACCGGTGTCTCCAGCGGCTTCATCCTGTTCAGCGGCATCGCCGGCCTGCTGGCCGGGGCGCTGTCCATGGGCGCCGGCGAGTACGTTTCGGTTCGTTCCCAGCGCGAACTGCTCAGTGCAACAAAACCCACCCAGATCACCCTGACGGCGGCTCCGGACCTGGATCTGAAATCCAATGAACTGGTTCTGGTTTACCGGGCACGCGGCATGACCCTTGAAGCGGCCGAGCACCGGGCAGCGGAACGGATGGGCTATCTGGCCTGCGACTGCGATCCCAGCCTGTCCCTGCACCCCGGAGTGGAGGAGGTCGAGTACCAGGAGATCGGGACCGGCTGGAACGCAGCCATTTCCAGCTTCCTGTTCTTCTCCAGCGGCGCGCTGGTTCCGATCCTGCCGTACATCTTCGGCTTGCAGGGCCTGCCGGCCATATTGGTTTCGCTGGTCCTGGTTGGCCTGGCGCTGCTCGTGACCGGAGGAATCGTCGGCCTGCTCTCCGGAGCTTCGCCGTTCAAACGGGCGATGCGGCAGTTGGGCATCGGATTCGGCGCAGCACTGGCAACCTATCTCCTGGGCCTGTTGTTCGGCACCGGGGTCGCCTGACACTGTGGCGCCGCTGCTGGCGGGACTGGACAAGCTGAGGGCTACGGCAGCGTGAGCTCCACCGCTGCCTCTACCGAATCGACCAGGTGGATGGCCTCCTCCATCGCCCGTCCGCGGGCCAGCGACTGCAGCAGCGGCCACACCGGAAGCTGCTCGGTCCAGTACGAAGCGCCGACCAGGATCATCGGTGAGAGCTTTTCCGGCGTCGCATAATAGTTTTCGCACGCGTCCTGGAAGATCTCCTGCACCGTTCCGCCGGCGCCGGGAAGGAAGACGATGCCGCCGTTGCACCGCTCCAGCAGCACAGCCTCGCGGATGGCATTGGCGAAGTACTTGGCGATGTGCGTGGCGAAGAGATTAGGGGGTTCGTGACCGTAATGCCAGGTTGGAATGCCAAGATTAACGACGCCGCCGCGGTGCTGTTCGAGGACCCGGGCTGCTGCCCTGGCCCAGGCCGTTACTGAAGGGCGGAAGGAAGGCACTTCGGCAAGCGAGGCCAGCGCCTGGGCGAAAGCGCTGTCCTTCGCCGATGACAGGTAGGCCCCGAGATTGGCGGCCTCCATCGCGCCCGGGCCGCCGCCGGTCGCCACTGCACACCCCGCATTCGCGAGTTGCCTGCCCAGGCGGGCGGCGTCGTCGTACGTCTTACTCCCCCGCTGGGCAGCGTGCCCGCCCATCACGCCGACCACTTTCCGGCCGTTAAAGCCCGGGCCGTCGAACAACGCATCCATGGCGTCGCCGACGGCGTGGTCATGCAGGCTGGCCGCGAGGGTGGCATCGAGGTTCACCCGGGCAGCAGGCTGCGTGGACCAGGCGTAAATAGTTGCGTCCGGCGTTGCCTCGTACTCCGCGGCGGCCAAGCCATCAAACAGCTCGGCGGGCGTATACACCGCGGCACGGTAAGGATCGAACGGGATACCGGGAAGGACGGGGAACAGCAGCGCGCCGCGGGCACGCAGCCACTCCTCCATCCTGGGCTCGAAGTCGCAGCCAAGGAAGATCGCACCGGAGGGATCCAGGTCCCGCAGCACGCCGGTCCGCTCCCGCAGGTCCACCGACTGGAAGTGCCAGCCGCTCAAGGATTGTCCGTCCCCGGCCCGCAGCGTCTTCGCACCCTCCGCTACGAGCCGGTCGAACTGCTCGAGTGTCTCGATTTCGAGGACACGCGGCTCTTTATGCAGTGCAGGTGATGCGCCCATGGAGCAAGCTTAGCCACCGGACCCGTGCCTCGGACTGCCATCCGGACAGTCTGCCGGACCCGTGGCCGCGGTTGGGCCGTGGTTCAGCGTCGGCTGGGCTCGGCCTGCCGGGCGGCCTCGCCGTCGTCGTCGGCTGTGATCAGCACGTTGCCCTCTGCGAGCGCCTCCGGCATCACGTCCGGCTCCAGCGAGGTGGCCAACGGCTTCTCCTTGATGAACAGGCACAACACGGCCGCAGCCAGGGCCAGCGGGACCATGAAGGCGAACAGCGGCATCAGCGCCTCGTTATAGGACTCGACGATCTGCGTCTGGATGGCCTCGGGCAGGCCATGGACCATTTCAGGGGTCAGCGAGTTGCCGCCACCGGTGGCCGCAACGGCATCAGCCGGCAGCCGTTCGGTCAGGAAGCCCACCAGCCGCGAGGCGAAAAGACTACCAACGACGGCGGAACCGAGCGTGGCGCCGATCTGGCGGAAGAAGTTGTTGGCCGCCGTCGCTGTTCCCACCTGCCGCGCGGGGAACGAGTTCTGCACAATGAGCACGAGGATCTGCATGTTCAGGCCCAGCCCCAGACCCAGCAGGCCGAGGTTCAGGCAGATATGCCAGACCGCGGTATCGGCGTGGACCAACCCCATCAGCACCAGTGCGACCGCGAGGATGGCCGAACCGGCAATGGGCATCCACTTGTACCGGCCGGTCTTGGACACCAGCGAGCCCGAGACCACGGAGGCCGCCAGCAGTGCGCCCATCATCGGGATCATCAGCAGGCCGGCCTCGGTGGCGGTGGCCCCGGTAGCCATCTGCAGATAGGTGGGCATGTAGCCGATGGCGCCGAACATCGCCACCGAAACCAGCAGGCCCGAAATGGTGGTGAGGTTGAAGTTGAGGTCCCGGAACAGCTCCATGGGGATGATCGGTTCCGCGGTGCGGCGCTCCACCAGGACAAAGAGGAACGCGGCCAATACGGTGCCGGCGATCAGGCTGATGATGACCGGATCGGACCAGTCGTAGGTACTGCCGCCCCAGCTGCTGACCAGCACCAGTCCGGTGGTGGCGGCGGCCATCAGCAGGATGCCCCAGATGTCGAGTTTGGGCCGGCTGGTCTTGGCCGGAGTCTTGAGGAAGAAGATCGCGCCCAGCAGGGCCAGCACAGCAACCGGCACGTTGAACCAGAAGGTCCAGCGCCAGCCCGGGCCCTCTGTCAGCCAGCCGCCGATCAACGGGCCCACAACGGAGGAAAAGGCGAAGACACCGCCCATCCAGCCCATGTACTTGCCGCGTTCGCGGGCGGGCACCACGTCGGCGATGATGGCCTGCGAAAGGATCATCAGGCCACCGCCGCCCAGGCCTTGGACGATGCGGGCGGCAATGAGCCAAGTCATGTCGAGGGCCAGCGCGCCGATGATGGACCCGGCCAGGAAGACGAGGATCGCCCCGATGAGCAGGGACTTGCGGCCGATCAGATCGCCGAGCTTGCCGTAGATCGGCATCATGATGGTGGAGGCCAGGATGTAGCCGGTAATCACCCACAGCATCAGGTTGGCGCCGTTGAGTTCGCCGACGATGGTAGGCAGCGCTGTGCCCAGGATGGTCTGGTTCAGGGCGGCAAGCAGCATGGCCATCACCAGGGCCACAAAGACCAGCGCCAGTTTGCCGTGCTGCGCGCCGCTTTCGACAGTTGCGGGTTTGCTCACAGAAGTTCCTTCAGGATGTTGCGCATCAGTTCCATGCCCTGATCGAGGGCCTCGGACTGCGATTCGCGGGTGGGGTGGGAAATGGTTTTTTGGATGGCAAAGCGGAGCCCGGCTCCGGCGACGAGGACCAGCATCTTGGCGACGTCCTCTACGTTGTAGCCCGCCGGGGCGGCAGCCCATCTGCTCGACTGGGCGAGCTTTTCGGCCACGGCATCGGTGACGAGCTGCTCCACCTTGACGATGTACTGGAACCTGCGGTGCATCAGCTGCGGATACCGGCAGATAACCTCGCGGCACCGGTTGCCGTCCTCGTCAGCGCTGCCGTGGATGGTCCGGGTGACGGCGTGCATCAAATGGCTCACGCTTGCCAGCAGGTCCCCGTCAACGTCGAAGTCCGCCAGCATGGACTCGTCGACGAACGGTTCCTGCAGGCCCAGGACGGCGTCTTCCTTGGAAGCGAAGTAGTTGAAAAAGGTGCGGGGGGAAACGCCGGCGTCAGCGGCCACGGCGTCCACCGTCACGCACTCCAGGCCCTTGTCCAAGGCTGTGCCGGCTGCCGACAGGTGCAGTGCCGCCCACGTCTCGGCGCGCTTGCGGTCCCGCAGGGAAAGTAGTTGACTCACCGAACCATTATTGCAGTCACTGCAAAAATACACAACTGCAAAGTTTCAGGAGTGCAAAGGGTCACGCCGGCAGCGGTTAAACAGCAACGGCGGCTCTCACCTGAAAAGGTGGGAGCCGCCGTCGTTGTTTGCCAGCGGTGCCTTAGGTCAGCGCAGCACTACGGTCCGGTTTCCGTGCAGGATGACGCGGCCTTCGCAGTGCCACTTCACTGCGTTGGAAAGCGCCTTGCATTCGGTATCACGCCCGGCCGCAACCAGGTCCTCGGGGCCGAAGGTATGGTCCACGTCCACCAGCTGCTGGGCGATGATCGGACCCTCATCCAGCTCGCTGTTGACGTAGTGCGCGGTGGCGCCCACGGTTTTCACGCCGCGCTCGTACGCCTGGTGGTACGGCTTGGCACCCTTGAAGCTGGGCAGGAATGAGTGGTGGATGTTGATGACCCGGCCGGCCATGCGGGTGGCGAGCGAGTCGCTGAGCACCTGCATGTACCGGGCCAGCACCACCAGGTCCACCTCGAAACGGTCCACCAGCTCCAGCAGCTTCGCCTCTGCTTCCGGCTTGGTGTCCGGGGTGACAGGGATGTGGAAGAACGGAATGCCGTGCCACTCCACCAGCCGCTGGTGGTCGCGGTGGTTGGATACCACGGCGACAATCTCTACCGGCAGCTCCCCCGTGCGTGCGCGGAAGAGCAGGTCGTTCAGGCAGTGCCCGAACTTGGAGACCATGATCATCACGCGGCGCTTGGCCCCGTGCCGGTCGAGCTCCCAGCTCATCCCGAAACGCTCGGCCACCGGCACCAAGTCCTTGCGCAGGGCTTCCTCGTCCAGCGCCTCGCCGGTCGAGGAGGCTACATGGACCCGCATGAAGAAGTGGCCCAGGCGCCTGTCGTCGAACTGCTTGAGTTCGACGATGTTGCAGCCGTGTTCCAGCAGCACGCCGCTGACGGCGTGCACAATGCCCGGCGCCTCCCGGCAGTCCAGGGTCAGCACCAGTTCGGACGCCGCTTCGGCGCCCGGGGCGGGCTGTTGTTCAGCACTCAATGACGTTGACGGCCAAGCCACCACGGGAGGTCTCCTTGTACTTGATTTTCATATCTTTGCCGGTCTCGCGCATCGTTTTGATGGCCTGATCCAGGGAGACCTTGTGCTCACCGTCGCCCTGGAGGCAGAGCCGCGCTGCGTTGATCGCCTTGACGCTGGCGATCGCGTTGCGCTCGATGCAAGGAATCTGCACCAGCCCTCCTACAGGATCACAGGTCAGCCCCAGGTTGTGCTCGATGCCCACTTCGGCAGCGTTTTCAACCTGTTCCGGTGTCCCGCCCAGCACCGCGCACAGCGCGCCGGCGGCCATGGAGCAGGCCGAGCCTACTTCGCCCTGGCAACCGACTTCTGCACCGGAGATGGACGCGTTCTCCTTAAAGAGGATACCCACTGCCGCCGCCGTGAGCAGGAACTCCACCACGCCGTCGTCATCTGCACCCGGGACGAACCGGGTATAGAAGTGCAGCACGGCCGGAATGATGCCGGCCGCCCCGTTGGTCGGCGCAGTAACAATCCTGCCGCCGGAGGCATTTTCTTCATTGACCGCCAGCGCGTAGAGATTGACCCATTCCATCGCCCACAGCGGATCCGCCTGCGGAGCGCCGCTGGTGGCGGCCGCCGCCTCGGTCTGGCGCAGCTTGCGCCGCAGTTCAGGAGCACGACGGCGGACCTTCAGTCCCCCGGGCAACCTCTCCTCCGTGCGGGTACAGCCGTTTTCGACGCACTCCTGCATGACCGCCCAGATGTGCAGCAGCTGCGAGCGCAGCTCGGCTTCGCTGCGCCAGGTGAGCTCGTTGGCCAGCATGACCTGGGCAATGGAGAGGCCTTCGGTCCGGCAATGCGCCAGCAGCTGGGCACCGGTCGTGAACGGGTACGGCAGGACCGTGGAGTCTTCCACGATCCGGTCCGCGCCGGCGGCATCCTCGTCCACCACAAAGCCGCCGCCCACTGAGTAGTAGGTGCGTTCGCGCAGCAGGTCCCCGGCGTCGTCGTAAGCGAAGAAGGTCATGCCGTTCGGATGTGCCGGCAAGGCCTTGCGCCGGTGCAGGATCACATCGGCATCCCAGTCGAAGGACACCGGGTGTTCACCGGCCAACGCCAGCTTGCGCGCGGCGATGGCGTCCCGGACCTGGGTGTCGGCTGTGTCTGTGTCCACTGTCTCCGGGTCCTGCCCCTGCAGGCCCAGCACCACGGCCTTGTCGGAGCCGTGGCCGAAGCCGGTGGCGCCCAATGAGCCGAACAGCTCGGCCCGGACGCGGGCCACTGCGTTCAGCTGCCCGTCCCGGACCAAGCCGTCGGTGAACCGCTTGGCCGCCCGCATCGGCCCCACCGTGTGCGATGAGGAGGGGCCGATGCCAACGGAAAACAGATCCAGTGCGCTGAGCGCCATTACGGCACCTCGGGTGAGGCGAACTCCGTCATCGCGTCCAGCAGCCAGCGCGCGGTGTAGTCCGCGAAGGAGGCGCGCGGCAGGATCCGGTAGGTCTGCGCTCCGCCTTCCTCCGCCGTCTGCCACAGCAGCACCGGTACCGGGCCGAGCTGGGTCATGACCGCGGTGCCCGGGGTGAAGGCCCGCGGGTGCAGGTCCACATGGCAGCCCTTCTCCAGCACGGCGCGTGCCGATGGGCCGGACAGTTCCAGCGTGGTGCGGTTCGCCGAAAGATCGACGACGGCGCCCGGCTCGGCTCCCAGGGCTTCAATCAGCGCCGCGGTGGCGTTGGAGCCTTCCGGGCCGACCAGCAGGAACTCGTCCGGGCCCAGCCACAACAGGGCGGTTCCGTCAACGGTGCCCGCCACCTGTCCGTGGCCTGCCGGCAGCGGCAGACCCAGAGCGGCCTCCAGCGCCTTGGCCCCGGCCGAACCCGGCTCGGCCCGCAGGCCGACCATGTTCAGGAACGGGATCTCGCGCAGGCTCACGCCCCGTTCGCCGGACACGGCGCCTTCGCGGATTGCGTCTTCCAGATGTGCCAGCGGGCTGCGGCGCAGCGCTGCAATGTCAGTCAATACCTGTTCAGCCATCACGACGGCTCCCTTCGGGATCGTAAAGTACGGGTTCTGCGATGACAACGTCTACAAGCTGCCCGCCGAGCGGGGCCTGCAGCGTCTCACCGATCCGGTTGCGGCCATTCTTGATCATGGCCAGGCCGAAGCTGCGGCCCAGCGCGGCGCTGTGGTAGCTGGAGGTCACGTGGCCCTCCATCGGCACCGGCGCTTCGGCCGGGGCGATGCGGGTGCCCTGGTTGACCAGCTGCGCACCCTCCGGCAAGCGGAACGACTTGTCCACCGGCAGGACGCCGACCAACTGCTTGCGGTCCTCGCGCACGTTGTCCACCCGCGAGTAGGAACGCTTGCCCACGAAGTCCTTGGCCTTGGAGACCACCCATTCCATCCCCGCGTCCTGCGGGGTGACGGTGCCGTCCGTGTCCTGGCCGACGATGATGAAGCCCTTTTCGGCGCGGAGCACGTGCATGGTTTCGGTGCCGTACGGTGTGATGTTGAACTCCGCACCGGCCTCGGCCACGTCTTCCCAGACCTTGAGTCCGTACCAGGAGGACACGTTGATCTCAAAGGCCAGTTCGCCGGAGAACGAGATCCGGCAGACGCGCGCAGGAATACCGGACGCGAGCGTCGTTTCCTTGAACGCCATGAACGGGAACGCGTCATTGTCCAGGTCCAGCTCCGGCGCCATCTTCGCGATCACGGCGCGGGACTTCGGTCCAACCACGGCGACGGTGGTGTACTGCTCCGTGACGGAGTTGCAGACCACGTCCAGCTCCGGCCATTCGGTCTGCAGCCATTCCTCCAGCCAGTCCAGCACCTTGGCGGCGCCGCCGGTGGTGGTGGTCATGAAGTAGCGGTCCTCATCGAGGCGCAGGGTCACGCCGTCGTCGAAAATCATGCCGTCAGGGGTGCACATCAGGCCGTAGCGGCCCAACCCCGGCTTGAGCTTCTTGAACGCGTTGGTGTACATCCGGTTGAGGAACTCACCGGCGTCCTTGCCGCGGATCTCGATCTTGCCCAGCGTGGTTGCGTCCATGAAGCCGACGCTTTCACGCACGGCGGCGCATTCGCGCAGCACGGCGGTGTCCATATCCTCGCCCGGCAGCGGGAAGTACCACGGTCGCTTCCACTGTCCGACATCCTCGAACAAGGCGCCGTGGGCCACATGCCACGGGTGGATCGAGGTCAGCCTCGCCGGGTCGAAGAGCTCCCCGCGCTGGCGTCCGGCCAGTGCCGTGAAGGCCACCGGCGTGTAAGGGGCGCGGTAGGCGGTAGTGCCGATGCTGCCGATGTCCGTGTTGTTCAGTGCCGCCGCGATAACGCCGATGGCGTTGATGCCGGAAGTCTTGCCCTGGTCATTGGCGGTGCTGATCGAGGTGTAGCGCTTCACGTGCTCCACGCTGCGCATACCGGCACCGGTGGAACGCAGCACGTCGGCCACGGTCTGGTCGCGCTGGAAGTCCACAAAGTGGGTCTTCCAGCCGGCGGCCTCGCCCTCGAGTCCCGGAACCAGCCACAGCGGGCGGATAGGGGCAAAGGTCTCGGGTGCGGCGGCGGGAACCAGCGCGTTGGCGCGGAAGCCGGCCCGGGTGGCGGCCTCGGCACCGGCCTGGGCGCCTTCCTCCAGGCAGCCGGCCAGATCCAGGTTGCCGTTGAGGGCACCGGCAACCTGCTGGTCCTTGACCTCGCGGCCGGGGACGAACGCGGCGAGCGCCTCGTCCCACTTCAGCTGGCGCTCACGCTGGCTGTGCAGGTGGACCACGGGGGTCCAGCCGCCGGAGACTGCGAGCAGATCCGTTTCGATCTTTTCCGGTTCGCCGGTCAGCTGCCCGTCGGTGTCCAGACCGCTGACGACGACGGCGCTGATCCTTCCGCCGTCGTTGTTGCCTTCGGTGTCCACCACGGCGCTGCCGGTGATCAGGCGGATGCCCGCGGAGGCCAGGGCCTCGGCTGCATCGCCGGTGACCTCGGGCCGGGAGTCGACCACGGCCGCAATCCCGATGCCGGCCGCCTGCAGGTCGGCGACCAGCTTGTAGGCGGAGTCATTGGTGGTAGCAACGACAACATTGTGTCCGGCCGCAACTGCGTAGCGGTTCAGGTAGCTGCGCACGGCGGAGGCCAGCATGATGCCGGGACGGTCATTGTTCGCGAAAACGATCGGGCGCTCGTGCGCACCGGTGGCGAGCACCACCTGCTTCGCACGGACATGCCAGATGCGTTCGCGGGAGACGCCGGCGCCAAGTTCGCCGGTCAAGTGGTCGGTGCGGCGCTGCACAGCGACCACGAAGTTGCTGTCGTAGCTGCCGAACGCGGTGGTCCGCGAGAGGTAGGTAACCTCCTCGGCGGCGGCCAGTTCGGCCGTGGTACGGGCGATCCAGTCCTGCGCGGGCAGGCCGTCGATGACCTCGTCCCGGCCGGACAGCAGCGAGCCGCCGGCTTCGGGCTGCTCGTCCATCAGGATGACGCGGGCGCCGCTCTTGGCTGCTTCGCGGGCGGCGGCCAGCCCGGCGGGGCCGGCGCCGACAACCAGGACGTCGGCGTGGACGTACTTGCGGTCGTACACGGCCTTGTCCGTGCGCGGGTCCAGCTGGCCCAGGCCCTGGAGCAGCTTGGCGTCCATACCGTCCGTCAGCTCAACGGCGGTTGCCGGCAGCATGGACTCGTCCACGTGGCCCTCGAAACGGGCGCTGATCTTGACAAGGGCGTTCGCTTCTTCGACACCGGCGGAGAGGATGCCGCGGGGACGGTCAAGGTAGAGCGAGTTTCCTACCGTGACCTTGCCGGCGGCAAGCATTGCCGAAGCCAGCGTGTCACCGGCGAAGCCGCTGAAGGCCTCGCCGTCGAGCGTAAAGGCCAGGGGCTTGCTGCGGTCGATCCGCGCAGCGGCTGTGGCTTCAGCGGCGAGCCGCTGGGACTGGTTGGCACTGGGGGCGGTCACTTCGCTCCTCCTTTAGCTGACGGGACCTTGGCACCGGCTACGTTGCCGGCGTCGATCTGTGGTTTCTTCTCACCGGGCTTGTACACGGCCTTGATGTCATAGCTGACGGTGTCGCGTACCGCGTTGAACCAGCGCCGGCAGCCGGTGCTGTGCACCCAGCGTTCAGCGAAGAGGCCCTTGGGATTGGCACGGTAAAAGAGGAACTTGGCCCATTCCTCGTCGCTGAGCTGGTTGGGGTCTTCGGGGTAGGCCACGTGGGCCTCGCCGCCGTAATGGTATTCGGTCTCGTCGCGCGGCCCGCACCAGGGGCATTCGATCAGAAGCATCGTGGTTTTCCTTCCTAGTGGGCTACGGCTGCGGCGCCGTGTTCGTCGATCAGGTGCCCGGTTTCGAAGCGGTCCAGGGCAAACGGCGCGTTGAGCGGATGCGGCTCGTCCATTGCAATGGTGTGGGCGAAGGTAAAGCCCGCGCCCGGGGTGCCCTTGAAACCGCCGGTGCCCCAGCCGCAGTTGACGTACAACTGGTCGATGGGAGTCTTGGAGATGATCGGGGATGCGTCCATGGTGGTGTCCACAATGCCGCCCCAGGTACGCAGCACGTGGGCACGCCCGAAGATCGGGAAGAGCTCGACGGCGGCAGCCATCTGCTCCTCGATCACGTGGAAGGCGCCGCGCTGGCCGTAGCCGTTGTAGCTGTCGATGCCGGCGCCCATGACCAGTTCGCCCTTGTGCGCCTGGGAGACGTAGACGTGCACGTGGTTGGACATGACCACCGTGGGGTGCACCGGTTCGTGCAGCTCGGAGACCAGTGCCTGCAGCGGGTGGGACTGGATGGGCAGTTCGAAACCGGCCAGCTCGGCCAGCACGGAGCTGTGTCCGGCACCGGCCAGGGCCACCTTGCCGGCATTGATCCGGCCGCGGTTGGTTTCGACGCCGACCACGCGGTTGCCGTCCTTGATGAAACCGGTGACCTCGCAGTTCTGGATAATGTCCACGCCCATCTCGTCGCACTTGCGTGCAAAGGCCCAGGCCACGTGGTCATGCTTGGCGATTCCGGCGCGCGGCTGGTAGGTCGCTCCCATGATCGGGTAGCGGATGTCGTCCCCGGTGTTGATGATCGGGCAGAGTTCCTTGACCTGCTCCGGGGTAATCCACTCCGCATCCACGCCATTGAGCACGTTGGCGTTGACCCGTCGCATGCTCTCGCGCACGTCCTGCAGGGTGTGCGCGAGGTTCATGACACCGCGCTGGCTGAACAGGAAATCGTATTCCAGTTCCTCGGGCAGCTGCTCCCACAGCTTCAGCGAGTGCTCGTAGATGCCCGCGCTCTCGTCCCACAGGTAGTTGGAGCGGATGATCGTGGTGTTCCGGGCCATGTTCCCGCCGGCCAGCCAGCCGCGCTCCAGCACGGCGATGTTGGTCATGCCAAAGTTTTTGGCCAGGTAGTAGGCGGTAGCCAGGCCGTGCCCGCCGCCGCCGACGATAACGGCGTCGTACGACGATTTGGGCTCAGGATTCCGCCACAGGAAATCCGGGTGCTCAGGCAGCAGATCGGCCATTACTGTGCTCCGTTCGAGGTATCAGCGTTCAGGTTCGGGTAGAGGGGGAACTTGTCGGCCAGGACGGTGACCCGACTCTGCAGCTCCGAGGTCAGTTCCTCGGTCAGATCATGGGTCAAAGCCGTGGCAATGATGTCGGCGACTTCGGTGAATTCCGCATCCCCGAAGCCACGCGTTGCCAGCGCCGGTGTACCGATCCGCAGGCCGGAGGAAACCATCGGCGGGCGGGGGTCGAACGGGACGGCATTGCGGTTGACGGTGATGCCAACGCGGTGCAGCCGGTCTTCGGCCTGCTGGCCGTCCAACTCCGAGTTGCGCAGGTCCACCAGCACCAGGTGGACATCGGTTCCGCCGTTGACCAGGCTGATGCCGGCCGCGGCCACATCGTCCTGCAGCAGGCGGTCGGCCAGCAGCCGCGCACCTTGCAGCGTCCGCTGCTGGCGTTCCTTGAACTCCGGTGAAGCTGCCATTTTGAAGGCGACTGCCTTGCCGGCGATCACGTGCTCCAGCGGGCCGCCCTGCTGGCCGGGGAAAACCGCCGAGTTGATCTTCTTGGCCAGCTCCTGCTTGGACAGGATTACGCCGCCGCGGGGACCGCCGAGGGTCTTGTGGGTGGTGGTAGTAACGACGTCGGCGTAGGGCACCGGGTTCGGGTGCAGTCCGGCGGCGACCAGCCCGGCGAAATGCGCCATGTCAACCATGAGGTAGGCGCCGACCAGATCGGCGATGCGCCGGAACTCCGCGAAGTCCAGCTGCCGGGAGTAAGCGGACCAGCCGGCCACGATGAGTTTCGGCTTGTTCTCGACGGCGAGGCGCTCGACTTCGGCCATGTCGATCTTGTGGTCTTCCTCGGACACTCCGTAGGAAACAACGTTGTAGAGCTTGCCGGAGAAGTTGATCTTCATCCCGTGGGTCAGGTGGCCGCCATGGGCCAGATCCAGACCGAGAATCGTGTCTCCCGGGTTCAGCAACGCAAACATAGCGGCCGCGTTGGCCTGCGCACCGGAGTGCGGCTGCACGTTGGCGGCCTCGGCGCCGAAGAGTTCCTTGACCCGGTCAATGGCCAGCTGCTCGATCACGTCGACGTGCTCGCAGCCGCCGTAGTAGCGCCGGCCAGGGTAACCCTCGGCGTATTTGTTGGTCAGGACTGAGCCTTGGGCTTCCATCACTGCGGTCGGGGCGAAGTTCTCGGAAGCGATCATTTCCAGCGTGGACTGCTGGCGATCCAACTCCTGGCCAATGGCTGCGGCGACCTCTGGGTCGGCGCTTGCCAGCGGGGTGGTCAGGGTAGACACCATTCGTTCTCTCCTTTGAAAAACAACTAATGTGTATCTGATATATCAGAACTGGTTGCAATAGTATGATGGTGATCACACACTGTCAACAGCAGTAAGATTTAGCCCAATCCGCCCAGCCAAGGAGCGAAGCCCGTGAGCATCATTGCTGAGTCGACCCATAGCGCCGACCTGTCCCTCTCGCTGGCCGAGCGCGCCTATCGTGAACTCCGGGACAAACTGATCATGCTGGATATCCGCCCCGGGGAGCCGATCAATGACGGGCAGCTGGCCGCTGAGATGGGCATCGGCCGCACGCCCGTCCGCGAGGCGCTTAAGCGGCTGGAAATCGATCACATGGTGACCTCCTACCCACGTAGGGGAACCTTCGCCACCATCGTTGACATCACCGCCTTGGCCGACGTTTCCGAACTCAGGCAGGCCCTGGAACCGCTCGCAGCCCGACGCGCCGCACGGATGGCAGGCCCCGAGGTCAAGGAAGAGCTGCACAATCTTGCCCGCGACATCGAACGCCTCGACGGCCAAAAGCCCGAGAAGCATGCGCTGATGCGCTACGACCTGAGCGTGCACCGCCTGATCTACAAAGCGGCCGGCAACCAACATCTGGAAGAAACCCTCATCCGGCTGGACAACCTCGCCACCCGGATCTGGTGCCTGGTGCTGGACCGCGTACCATCGATCGCCGGCCACATCACGGAACACGTGGAACTACTGGATGCGATAGTTGCCGGCGACGCCGACAAAGCCGCCACCTTGGCACTGGAGCACGTCACCAGCTTCGAAGAGACCATTCGGAAGGTTCTCTAGTTTCGACGTGAACCCTGTATCTGCAGATCACACCTATCCGTTTCAGTACGAACGAAGGTAGCGCCCCAACCGCGCAGCCAAATGAAGCCCGGCAAGCCTGTCAGTACCGCGCGGGTCCCCGCCGATGAGCTCGAAGATCTTCTCCAACCTGTTGTACAAAGACTGTCGCTCAAGATGCATCGTCCGCGCAGTCTCCGCCGTGTTGCAGCCGGAGGCTAACCATTCGTCAAACGTTTCGAGCAAGCGCGAACGTCGGGCGTCATCGTGTGCGATGAGCCCGCCGAGGAGTTCATCCACCACGTGATGGATCGCTTCGTCACCGGATGCTTGAGACGCCAAGCGTTCTATCGCGAAGGCATCGGCGTCGATAACGGAACCAGGCCCTGTCCCCGCGGGGGCCAGATCGAATGTCAGCCTCGCCTCCGCAAGGGACCGCGCGGCATCGGCGATCCCCGCCGAAACGGGACCGACCACCAGCACCTGGGGTTGGTCGACGATACCCGCTTTCAGCTCAGACAATAACGTTGCCCGGCGGGCTCGCGAACCCTTGGCTGGAAGCGCCGCCACAGCGACCATTTCCTGCTGCTGGACATAAACAATGCCCTTCGTCCGGTATTTGCGGACCAGCCTCTCGACACCGGCCCAGCGACAGCCGGCACCCAGCGGCCTGCCGAGAACGACCACGAACTGGTCGTCGGGATCCATGCCGGCCGTTCGGCAAAGCTGCCTCAGCCGCTGGCCCTGGAGTCCGCCCAAGATGGATCGCACCAACTCCTTGCCCGCGACGTCCACGAGATCCGGTGCGTGCCGTCCATGCAGCGCCAGCGCAAGGATGCTCGCCGCCCGCTCACCCACAACCTGAGCCCAGGAGCTGTCGCCATCCGTTTTGGGGTGGAGGCGCAAGGAAGCTGTCACCGTACCGCGCTGGGAGATATCGAATTCGAGGGGCGGGAACTCAACTTCGGGGTGACTAGTGTCAGCTGTCGGCGCCACCGCCTCCTCGATGACCGTTCCCGCCCCGTCCATGACCACCACATCGGCCGGGATCTGCCTGGCCAGGAGTTGCAGGAGCTCCTTCAACCCGCCGCCGTTCGCCAGTTCTGCTGCCAAGTTTTGGGACAGAACATCCGCTTGGCGCAGCAGGTCCACCGATCGGGTAACCAGGAGGCTATTGATGGACTGGGCGATCTGCACAAAGGGTGCAACCTTCCTCAGTTCGATCAGGGGCAGTTCATGTGCCTCGGCTGTCTGGATAAGATCGGCGGGAATCGTCTTCAATGGTCCGCCGGATTCGATGCCGAGCGCGGCGATACTGCGGGCAGCGAGGTCGCGGATGTACTGCCGCCGCTGTTCCGCGGATGCAGCCGCGAGCTCCACACCGCCCGTCAGGAGCAGCTCTCCGCCGCTGAGCAGCGGAGCGATATCCATAACTTCGCTCGAATGAACCCATCGCACCTGACGTCCAGGCACAAATGCGGAGCCAGCACGGACAATGGGACCAGCCCTTCGGAACGCCTCGTGGCCGAGTACCTCTTCGAGCTCGATATTCATTGACGATCTGTCCATTTCAGTTAGCGCTTATGCGACACATCGAATATAGATCATGTGACTCAGCCCACATAATATTGACCCAGTCCCAAAACTCACCGGAGGAATCCAATGATTCAGAACCAACAGGGCACCCCTTCTTCCCCCGCAGCAGACTCTTCGTCCCACGACGATGTGGAGCAAGACCTGCAGTGCATTCCCGAGTCCTCCCGCACGAGAAAAGTCTCAGGCCAGTTCTGGATCTGGGCAGGCGCGAACCTCGCACCCATCAACTGGGTTCTCGGAGCACTCGGAATTAACCTTGGTCTCGGCTTCGCCGACACAATAACAGTTCTCGTCCTCGGAAACTTGATCGGCATGGTGCTGTTCGGCTTCTTCGTTCTGCTCGGACAGAAGACCGGCGCAACCGGAATGGTCCTCGCACGTGCAGCGTTCGGCCGCCGCGGCAACTACGTTCCGGCAGCAATCCAGGCAACGCTGGGCATCGGCTGGTGCGCGGTCAACACCTGGATCATCCTCGACCTGGTCATGGCCTTGTTCGGGAGCATCGGCTGGGTAGACCCGACTCAGGAGAATTATGGCTGGAAGATCGGTGTTGCCGCAGTCATCATGGGACTGCAGGTCCTGATCGCATTCTTCGGCTACAAGGCCATCGCCGCCTTCGAACGGTGGACCGTTCCGCCCACGATCCTGGTCCTCATCGCTATGTCCGCTGTGGCTTGGTTCGGCATGGATATCGACTGGAGCTATGCGGGCCCGGCGGGAGAAATCCTCACCGGCACCGAGCGCATCGCTGCAATGAGTGCCGTAATGACCGCTATCGGCATCGGCTGGGGAATCACCTGGTTCACCTATGCAGCGGACTACTCACGCTTCGTGAGCACTAAGACCTCCAAGAAGCGCCTGTACCTGGCCTCCGTGCTGGGCCAGTTCATCCCGGTCGTATGGCTCGGCGTCCTCGGCGCCAGCCTCGCAACGAAGAGCGGAAGCATCGACCCCGGGCAGCTCATCGTGGAAAACTACGGAGCTCTGGCCATCCCCGTCCTGCTGATGGTTTTGCACGGCCCCATCGCCACCAACATCCTGAACATCTACACGTTCTCGGTGGCGGCACAGGCCCTCGATGTCCGCATCAAACGGCGCGTCCTGAACCTGATTGTGGGCGTCTTCGCCCTGATCGCCGTCATCTTCTTCATCTACCAGACCAACTTCGCAGCCGTGCTTGACTCCTGGCTCATCGGCCTCGTCGCCTGGGTCGCATCATGGGGAGGCATCATGCTGGTGCACTACTACGGCATCGAACGCCGCCACCCGCAGGACCCGGCCCGCCTCTTCGACCCCATCGGCACCCATCGGCTGCCTGTAGTGAACTGGGCCGGCATCACCGCCCTGTTCGCGGGCATCTTCGCCACCTGGCTGTTCATGTACGGCATCCTTCCGGCCACGCAGGGACCCATCGCCGTCGCAATGGGCGGACTGGATCTGTCCTGGCTCGCCGGCGGGCTGACGAGCGCCACGGCGTACGCAATTCTCGGCCCGCGCGTCCACCGCCGCTACGCCACCAGCACCTCCAGCATCTCCACGCCTGAACCTGTCGTTGCACCCAAGGAACAGGAGCCAGGCCGCCACTTGGACGCCACCTATGGCGGTGTATCCTGACTGCCTTCCCATCAGCAAGTCAATGAGTAATCCTTGGAAGTACGGCCTATTGCTTGCCTTTACTTGACACCCTCCCCCGGTACGGCCGGAGCTGACTCTCAGCTCCGGCCGTACAGACGTTTCCGCGCTAAAGACGCAACACCAGATCCTCGACCAATAACGAACCGGAGCACCATGCCCACCTTGTCACGACCCAGTTTCGAAGCCGCCGTGGAAGCTGCACGAAAGAGCATGTCAACGGGCGGCATACCCATCGGTGCCGCCCTTGAGCGAAACGGCCAGTTGATCGCCACGGGACACAATCAGCGGTTTCAGCAAGGGGACCCTACTGCCCACGGAGAAATTGATTGCATTCGGGCAGCAGGCCGCCAGAACACCTATACCGACACCGTTCTCTACACCACACTGGCCCCCTGCGCGATGTGCGCCGGAACCATCATCCAGTTCAAGATTCCGACCGTCGTCGTGGGCGAGTCCACCACTTTCCCAGGTGAACTGGACCTTCTGCGGTCACGGGGCGTTGAGGTCATCGTCCTCAACGATGAGCGGTGCACCCAGCTAATGCAGGATTTCCAGCGAACCCAGCCGGAGTTGTGGGCGGAAGACATCGGCGAACTCACCGAGAATTAATTGAAACAGCTCAATAGATTGCAGTAAAAGCAACGCTGTTGCGCGCCCTCCCCCGGAAACTCTGGGAAGGGCGCGCTTTACGTATGCCCAAAAGTATTGACAGTGATGCAGGGCACATCTATGGTTGACGCAACACCGTTGCAGTAGATGCAACTTCTTCGAATCTGGATGGTTTTCCCCCATGAAACTGAGCAAAACTCGGGCCGGCAATGGCGCCCCCGTTCCAGGAACCAAAGACACAACCACGGTGGCCTTTTCGAACGACGGCGCTCCCTCCCTCAGCGGCCAACGTCGGCTTGAGTCGAAGGTCGGCCGGGACACCCGCCGCAAAGTCATCGCTGCCAGCTTTATCGGCAACTTTGTCGAGTGGTTCGATTACGCCGTCTACGGCTACCTGGCCGTCACCATCACGGCCGTGTTCTTCCCTGAGTCGGACCCCCAGACCGGGCTCCTGCTGACCTTCGCCCTCTTCGCCATCTCCTTCTTGGTCCGGCCTCTGGGCGGCTTTGTCTGGGGGCACATCGGAGACCGGATCGGCCGGCGCACCGCGCTGTCCTGGTCGATCCTGATCATGTCCGCGGCCACGTTCTGCATCGCACTGATCCCCGGCTATGCAACGATCGGCATCTGGGCCCCCATTCTGCTGCTGATCATCCGGGTCGTGCAGGGCTTTTCGGCATCGGGAGAGTACGCCGGTGCATCCGCCTTCCTCGTTGAGTACGCACCGCCGAACCGACGCGGCCTTTATGCTGCCGTCGTTCCTGCCAGCACCGCGACCGGCCTGCTGCTCGGCTCGCTGCTCGCGGCGCTGCTGACCGGTCTGCTCAATGACAGCCAGATGCAGGACTGGGGATGGCGACTGCCGTTCCTGCTGGCCGCCCCCATGGGCCTGATCGGCCGCTACATCCGAACCAAGCTGGAGGATACCCCGGCCTTCCGGGCGCTGGCTGCCGAGGACCATGCCGTCAAGGCACCGGTCAAGGACATGTTCCGCACTCATTGGCGCCAGTTGCTACAGGCCGTCGGCGCGGTGCTGCTCAACGCCGTCGGTTTCTACGTCATCCTCAGCTACATGCCCACCTACCTCTCGGAAGAGCTTGGCCTAGGCGCCACTGAGTCCTACATCGCAACGACGATCGCCCTGCTGACGTATATCGGCTTCATCTTCCTGACCGGCATGCTCTCGGACCGCTTCGGCCGCAAGAAGGTCCTCATTTCCGCCTCGGTGCTGTTCATTCTGCTGACCGTTCCCGCGTTCAGCCTGCTGGGTACCGGCAACTTCCTGGTCATCGTCCTGGTCCAGATCCTGCTCGGCGCCATGCTGACGCTCAATGACGGTACGCTGCCCAGCTTCCTGGCCGAGATGTTCCCGACCCGCGTGCGCTACAGCGGCTTCGCCGTGAGTTTCAATCTCTCCAACGCCCTCTTCGGCGGAACCGCACCGATGATGGCGACACTGCTGATCGCCGCAACCGCGAACGATCTGGCGCCGGCGTTCTACCTCGTGGCGGCCGCCATCATCTCCCTGGTCGCGGTCTCGCTCTCACGCGAAACCAGCAACCAGCCACTGCGGCACGAATAAAAGCTTCCCTCACCCAGATCCAAAACAACACAACATCCTTTAGGAGATTCAATGACCATCGCAGCTGCTCCCGCCAATTCCGTCGCCGAACTCGAGCGCCTGAAGGTCCTGCACAACGGCACCAAGCAGAAGCTGACGTTCTCCGACGCCGAGTTCGAACGCCGCCTGACCGGACTGCGCCGGATCATGGCCGCGAAGGAACTCGACGCCGTCATCCTCACCAGCTACCACGGCATCAAGTACTACTCCGACTTCCTCTACACCACCTTCGGCCGCAACTACGCCCTCGTCGTCACCGCCGACGACTCCGTCACCATCACCGCGAACATCGACGCCGGCATGCCCTGGCGCACCAGCTACGGCGAAAACATCGTCTACACCGACTGGCGCCGCGACAACTTCTACTACGGCCTGCAGGAAGCCCTGCGCCAGCGCGGCATCACCGCCCGCCGCCTCGGCGTCGAAGACGACGCCCTGCCCGTGATGACCCGCGAAAAAATCCAGGCCGCCTTCGCCGACGCGCAACTGCACGACATCTCCCAGGACGCCATGCGCCAGCGCATGATCAAATCCGCCGAAGAAATCGAAGTCATCAAACACGGCGCCCGCATCGGCGACCTCGGCGGCGAAGCCATCAAAGCCGCCATCCGCGAAGGCATCACCGAATACGAAGTCGCCCTCATCGGCACCGAAACCATGGTCCACGAAATCGCCCGCACCTTCCCCGAACAGGAAGTCCGCGACACCTGGGTCTGGTTCCAGTCCGGCATCAACACCGACGGCGCCCACAACTGGGCCACCACCCGCAAACTCCAGCGCGGCGACATCCTCTCCCTGAACTGCTTCCCGATGACCTCCGGCTACTACACCGCCCTGGAACGCACCCTCTTCCTCGGCCAGCCCGACGAACGCTCCCTGGAACTGTGGAACGTCAACGTCGAAGTCCACAAACGCGGCCTGGAACTGATCAAGCCCGGCGCCGTCTGCAAGGACATCGCCGCCGAACTCAACGAAATCTACATCGGCCACGGCCTGCTCCCGAACCGCACCTTCGGCTACGGCCACTCCTTCGGCGTCCTCTCCCACTACTACGGCCGCGAAGCAGGCCTGGAACTGCGCGAAGACATCGACACCGTCCTCGAACCCGGCATGGTCGTCTCCATGGAACCCATGATCACCGTCCAAGACGGCGAACCCGGCGCCGGCGGCTACCGCGAACACGACATCCTCGTCATCGGCGAAAACGGCAACGTCGAAAACATCACCAAATTCGGCTTCGGCCCCGACAACAACATCATCGACGCCTAATACGGCACCTTTCAAGGCGGAATGGGAGTGAATGCGGCGCAGACGGACACCCGTCTGCGCCGCATTAGCCGTTCCATAGGCCAGAATGGACACCACCATGAGTGATACAGCTGCATCCGGTTCAACTGCACCCGCGAGCGACGGCGCCACGTCCGATGTGCGCGGCGCTTCCGTCCTGGTCAACGCCATCGAGGTCCTTCGCTGCTTCACCGCGGAACAACCGCTTCAAGGAGTCACGGAGATTGCGGCGCAGGTAGGCCTGCACAAGAGCACCGTCTCGCGCATCCTTGCTACCTTGGAACAGGAGGACCTGGTTGAACGCGACGCCGCATCGCGACGGTTCAAGTTGGGTCTGGGGCTGATCGCCGTCGCGGGTCCGCTATTGGCAGATCTGGATGAGCGCCGGGCGGCTTACCCTGTGCTGCAGGAATTGACCGAGCTCACCGGCGAAACCAGTGCACTTATGGTCTGGAACGGTAGTGAGTCAGTCTGCGTTGAGCAGCTGCCCAGCCGGCAGCAGGTCAAGCACACCACCCCCCTGGGTACCCGCTACAACACCGCGGTCAGTTCCTCGGTTCAGGTCTTCCTGGCCGGCGAAGGGACCGAACGGGCAGGGACACGGCTCACCAGCGGACAGATTATCCTCTCCGCCCCTACGCAGGAGAACGTGGACGAGTATCTGACACGGCTCAAGCAGGTTTCGTCGCAGGGCTATGCCACCAACTACGGGGAGACCTCGCTGGACGAGGTGGGCGTCGCCGCCCCTGTCTTCGACCACCGCGGCGATCTCGTTGCCTGTGTCATGCTGGCAGCTCCCCGCTACAGGGTGTCCACCGATCAGCTGCAGGCATTGGTGGGAGCCTGCACCGCAGCCGCACGCAAAGTCACCGTCCGGCTCGGCGGAAACCCCGCCTGATCCCCTCACATTGAAAGAGGTCCCATGTTCGAACCGCGAGGCAACAAGGCCAGCTCGCGCGGCCTGATGCCTGCATCCTCCCCATGTCTGAGAGCATGGTGATATGCCTGCAACTGACTTCACTATCGACGACGAGAGCCCGGACGCCGGCCGCGGGGTTCAGTCCGTCGATCGCGCCATCACGGTTCTCGAAATTCTCGCGCGCACCGGGTCTGCCGGAGTAAGTGAGATTGCCGAAGAAATGGGCGTGCACAAATCCACTGCTTCCAGGCTTCTGGCATCGCTCGATCAACGAGGGATGGTCCAGCAGAACTCCGAGCGCGGCAAGTATCATCTCGGTTTTAGCATTCTCCGGCTAGCCAATTCCATTCCAGGCAGGCTGAGCCTGGTCCGCGAAGCACGGCCGATCCTGGAAGCCTTGGCCGAACAGCACAAGGAAACAGTCAATCTGGCCGTCCTGCGTTCCAATTACGCCGTCAACGTGGATCAGGCGATGGGCCCTTCCACCCTGTCCACGCATGACTGGATCGGCAGCCTCACGCCGCTCCACGCCACTTCCAGCGGCAAGGTGCTGCTCGCGGCGCTGACATCGGAACAACGGCAAAAGATCCTCAAGGAGACCGGGCTCCCAGCCCAAACCGCCCGGACCATCACTTCCAAACAGGAACTTGAGAAGGAGCTGCTCGAGGTGGGCAGCTCAGGCTATGCCGTGGTCTCCGAAGAATTCGAGATAGGCCTCAGCGCGATCGCCGTTCCCGTATATGACCACCTCGGGACAGTCATCGGCGCCGTCAGCATGTCCGGTCCTTCGTTCCGCTTCAAGCCCAAGGAAATGCCCGGCCTGATCGAGGATCTCAAACAGGCCGGGCAAGATATCAGCTCACGGATGGGTTACAGCCTCGAGTGATTCAGGAGCATCGGGTACGGCGTCGGCAACGGGACCGGAGACCGTACCGGTGCCGTCGATCATCTGCTGCACCCAGTGATGGAACGCGCCGATGTGGTGCTCGCTGGGAACCAGGACGCCGCCCTTGGCATAGATCTTCGAGCCCATGGCGGGCTGGCATCGTTCACAGGCATCGAAATCCTGCTGGTTCACCCGATGGAACAGCTCCACGGACGAGGTGAGATCTCTACCGCTTTCCACAACGCTGGGCAGATAGAGCCAGTCGCATTCGACGATCGTGTGGTCCGCGGCCATCGGGAACATCCGGTGGATGATGACGTGGTCCGGCACCAGGTTGACGAAGACTGTCGGTTTGATCGTAATGGCATAGTAGCGGCGGTCCTGATCGTCGCCGATTCCCGGAATCCGGTCCACGCCTTCTGAACCGTCGATGGTGAAACCCTTGACGTCTTCGCCGAACTCCGCGCCGTGGCCGACGAAGTACTGGGCTGCCAGTCCATCTGCGAATTCGGGCAGCACCTCCGTCAACTCTGGATGGATGGTAGCGCAGTGGTAGCACTCCATGAAGTTCTCGATGATTAGCTTCCAATTCGCCTTCACATCGTAGGTGATACGCCGGCCAAGTTTCAGGTTGGCGACGTCGTAGCTCTCGATAGCCTGGACATCGCCGAGGCGTTCCTCGATAGCCCCGACAACGTCGTCCTCGAACGACGGCGGCTCATCGGCCAGACAGAGCCAGACATAGCCGAGGTATTCGCGCACAGCTACATGGACCAGCCCATACTTTTCCCGGTCGATATCCGGCATCTTCGTAAGATTCGGGGCCGCGATCAGCTTGCCATCAAAGTCGTAGGTCCAGGCGTGGTAGGGGCACTGGAAAGAGCGGCCGGCCTCACCGGATTCCTCCATGCACAGCTTGACCCCGCGGTGCCGGCAAATGTTGTAGTAAGCCCGAATGGCGCCTTTCCGGTTGCGGGTGACGATGACGGACTCGCGGCCAATCTGGACTGTCTTGTAAGCGCCGGGCTTCGCCAGGTCCTCCGACCGCACGGCACAGAACCACATTTGCTCAAAGATGCGTTCCTGCTCGGTCCGGAAAATGTCCTCGTCGACATAGGTGTTGCCGGGCAGAGTCGAGATAAGACTTTCCGAGATGATTTCGGCGGTCATAGGGGTACTCCTTGGAAATGCGAGAAGCGGAAGGTGGAATCAGATATTTGGAATGGCTACGGCAGTAAGTGGTGCTGACCGGCTCAAGAGGCGGCCACGAACTCCCCTGCCGGGACCAGATACTGCTGAGCGTTTTTGTTCAGGAACTTGCGCCATTTGGTGAACTGCCGGGTCTGGTCCACACCCAGCACGGCGACCGGTTCGGCGCCGGCGTAGTACACGGCCAGGAAGCAGCGCTCGGCAACGTCGCCGTGCTCGATTTCGATCCGGTCATGCCCCCGGACCTGACCGGCAAACTGGATTCGGGATCCGTACTGATCTGACCAGAAGTACGGCGGATTGACGGGCTGCTGCACGGCGTTTTCGTCCAGCAGTGCGGCTACGGCGAGAGCCGGGCGTTCGTTCGCCCCGGCCCAGTGCTCTATGCGCTGGTGGCTTTGAGCCTGCAGGTCGTACCACGCGGCACAGTCGCCAACGGCGGATACACCGGGCCGGTTGGTCCGGCCCATGGCATCGCACAGGACGCCATTGTCCAGCGCGATGCCCGATCCTTCCAGCCATTCAACGTTGGGTTGCGCTCCAATGCCAACGAGTACGACGTCGGAGGGCAGCCGCCTGCCATTGTCCAGGACTACTTCGCTCACCGAGGTTCCGCTCATGGTGAAGGAGGAAACACCGGTCCCACAGAGCAGCTCCACTCCGGCTGCTTCGTGAAGGCCGGCCACCGCAGCGCCCATTTGGGCTCCGAGCGGGCCTGCCAGCGGTGCAACCGCCCTTTCCACTACGGTCACGTCCATGCCGGCTGCCTTCGCCGTGGACGCGGTTTCCGCTCCGATAAATCCTGCACCGATGACTACCAGTCGATGCCCGGAGACCAGCCGGGGCCGCAGAGCCTGCGCATCGGCAAGCGTGCGCAGAGTGAAGACGTTCTGCATGCCTTGCAGTTCAGCCAACCCGCGGGCCGAAGCGCCTGTGGCAATTATTACCTTGTCTGCGGTGACGCTGCGCCCATCGTTGAGCGTGACGGTCAAGGACTGGGCGTCGAAGCGCTCGGCACGGACTCCCAGCAGCCATTCCGCGTTCAGGTCCTCGCCAACTTCCTCCAGCGCCAGGTCCTCCAGACCGATCTTGCCTGCCAGGAAGTCCTTGGACAGCGGCGGTCGATCATAAGGACGGGGCGCTTCGTCCCCGATGATGACGAGTCTGCCGGCAAAGCCTTGGGCCCGCGCTGCCCGGGCGGCGGAGAGTCCGGCCAGGGACGCTCCCACGACTACAAGAGTCTGCATAGATTGGCCTTTCACAACACTGGAGAGATGCGCTCCTGCACCTTCTGGTTAAGAAGCTTGCTCAATTGCGCTCAACGCAACTTGCATCGCTATGTGAAACAGCATGACTTCCGCAACGACCCTGTGTCAAGAGTCACAAATACGCAATCGCGGGGTTGCAGATTATTGCGAATCATGTGGCCTGCGACACAAAAACTCTTGACAGGTACCACCTTCAGCAGTCAGGCTGTTGCCTATCGTGAACGAAGTTGTTCATGACGGAACTGCCGCCAAAGAGCGGCTGGCAATGAAAGAGGTTCGCTCCATGCACAAGGCATGCCCACTGAAAGAGCTGGCACCCGGAGACGCCATCCGCCTGGATACGTCCCCTCCCATCGCTGTTTTCCACACCGAGGAGGGCGAGCTCTTCGCCATCGATGATACGTGCACCCATCAGGACGCATCGCTGGCGGATGGCTGGGTCGAGGGCTGTGAAGTGGAGTGCCCGCTGCACGCCTCCAAATTCAACTTACGCACGGGCAATGTGGACGCCCCGCCAGCGAAGCTGCCGGTCCGGGTCCACGAAGTCGAGGTAGTAGACGGAACCATTATGGTCCGCGAATCAGGCGACGCTCCGAATCTTCCGCCTGGCCTGACCGTAGACGGACACATTTAGCCGGGGCATAGGTCATCGAGCATAGGAAATTCATGACAACGAATAAAGAACTTGCAGTTGATGATGGCACTCCTGACGATGAGCTCAGCGAACTCGTCCGCAAGGATCCGCTGGGCGATGACCAGCAAGCCAAACCGCCGGCTGCAGAAGAAACTTCACTGGATCAGCAGATCCTGCAGGAACTGCGCGATTCGGAAACAGAGCACGCCGCTGCCCGCCGGAGCCTGGTACCCCGTGGTCTGGACAAGACGGTCTTCGCGGTAGCGGGCGTCCTCGCTCTAGGTTTTGTCGCGTGGGGCTTCCTCGGCACCGACAACCTCTCAGCCACTTCCCAGAACGCGCTCAACTGGGTCATGGAAAACACCGGCTGGCTCTTTATCCTGCTCGCCTCGCTCTTCGTTGTCTACGTGCTTTGGCTCGCGCTGGGCCGCTTCGGCAATATCCCGCTAGGTAAGGACGGTGAGAAGCCGGAGTTCAGGACCATCTCATGGATCTCCATGATGTTCGCCGCCGGCATGGGCATTGGCCTGATGTTCTACGGGGTGGCCGAGCCGATGTACCACTACGTCGCCCCGCCGCCCGGCAGCGTGAACGGTCAAACACCTGAAGCTATCCAGACCGCCATGGCTACGTCCCTCTTCCATTGGACGTTGCACCCTTGGGCGATGTACGCCGTCGTCGGTGTTGCCATGGCCTATGGGACGTACCGTCTGGGTCGCAAGCAGTTGATCTCCGCCACCTTCACCTCGCTGTTCGGCCATAAGACCGTGGAGGGGCCGGTCGGGAAGTTCATCAACATTCTGGCTATCTTTGCCACGCTCTTCGGCACGGCGGCCTCGCTTGGCCTTGGCGCCTTGCAGATCGGCAGCGGCATGGCCTTCAACGGTTGGGTTGGCGACCTAGCCACCCCAGTCCTGGTGGCCATCGTCGCCGTGCTTACTGTCTGCTTCGTCGCCTCCGCGATTTCCGGCATCCGACGCGGCATCCAGTGGCTGGCGAATATCAATATGGTCCTCGCCGTCATCCTCGCGCTGATCGTTTTCGTAGCTGGTCCCACGCTCTTCATTCTCAATCTGGTGCCCGCCGCCGTTGGCGACTACGCCCGTGACTTAGCTGAAATGGCTTCACGCACCGAAGCCGTCGGCGACGAGGCCCTGCGTACCTGGATGTCCGGCTGGACAATCTTCTACTGGGCCTGGTGGGTCTCCTGGACGCCGTTTGTAGGCATGTTCATCGCCCGCATTAGCCGGGGCCGAACCATTCGTCAGTTTGTCACCGGGGTGCTCCTGGTGCCCAGCGTCGTCAGCGTGATCTGGTTTGCAATCTTCGGCGGTGCTGCGTTCAGTGTTCAGGAGAAGGCTAATGAAACACCGGACACTGGCGACGGGCTGGTCGACGTGGTCGACGGCGAACCCTCCATCTCCTTCGACGGCGCCCTTTTCGATCTGCTCCAGAACCTTCCGCTGCCGAATATTATCGCGGGCGGGGTTGCCGTTCTCGCCATGGTCCTGGTGGGCATCTTCTTCGTAACCGGCGCGGATTCCGCCTCGCTGGTCATGGGCTCGCTGAGCTCCAACGGTGCCGAGGAGCCCTCCCGAGGCGTCGTCATCTTCTGGGGCGTGCTGACTGGCGGAGTTGCGGCGGTCATGCTGCTGGCTGGTGGTGATCAGCCCGCTGAAGCCCTCTCCGGTCTCCAGCGAATAACCATTGTGGCAGCCCTGCCCTTCGTCCTGGTCATGCTGCTGATGTGCTTCGCGCTGGCCAAGGACCTGCGCCGGGACCCGCTCTCCTTGAGGCGGCGGCTGGCAACGTCAGTGGTGGAACGCGCCATCCGCTCCGGTGTAGATCAGCACGGCGGCGTCCATTTCGACCTCGTCACGAGGCACGAATGCGACGAGCAGTGCGATTCCAGCGATAAATGCCCATCCCGGAGCTCCGGCTCCTGATTTTTCTACCGAACTTGCGAGGTAAATGACTATGACGGCTTTGGCCACCACTGAATTACTCAACGATGACCTTACGGCTGACCGTGTCCACGCGTACGCTGGGAAACACACGGCCCCGTTTGTCCTGACGCTCTCGTGTCCGGAACGTCCCGGAATTGTCCACGCTGTGACCAGCTTCCTGGCCGAGCGCGGCTTCGACATCGCGGAGCACCAGCAATTCGACGACCATGTAAGTGGCACGCTGTTCCTGCGGACAGCTTTTGCGCCGGCGGGCATAACAGCTGGATCCGGCGGGGACAAGGGCAGCGACGCGGATCGCCCGGCGATGGCGGCAGCCTTGGCTGAGGAGTTCGTGGATGTGGCGGACAGGTTCGGAATGACCTTCGAAATCCATGACGGCAGCCCCAAGCGGCTGCTGGTCATGGTGTCGAAATTCGGCCATTGCCTCAACGACCTGATCTTCCGGTGGCAGGCCGGGAGCCTTGGGGCTGAAATCGCCGTCGTTGTTTCCAATCATGAGGACTTGCGCCCGATGGCCGAGGCAGCTGGCCTGCCCTTTGTGCACGTGCCTGTGACTGCCGCTACCAAGGCCGACGCCGAGCGGCGGTTGCTGGAGCTCGTCGCAGAACACAACGCCGACCTGGTGGTGCTGGCACGCTACATGCAGGTGCTCTCGGACGACCTTTGCGAGGCCTTGCGCGGCCGCGCGATCAATATTCACCACTCGTTCCTGCCCGGGTTCAAGGGTGCCAAGCCGTACCACCAGGCCTACGACCGCGGCGTGAAGCTGGTCGGGGCCACCGCCCACTACGTCACCGCCGACCTGGACGAGGGCCCGATCATCGAGCAGGAGGTGTTCCGGGTTGACCACAGCCTGGATCCTGCGTCACTGGTTACAGTGGGCCGCGATGCCGAGGCCCAGGCCTTGTCCCGCGCCGTGAAGTGGCATTGCCAGCACCGAGTCCTGCTCAACAACACCCGCACCGTCGTCTTCCGCTAAACGCGATCCTAGGAGAATACTTATGAGCCACACACCCCGCGTAGTCATCATCGGGGCCGGCATTGTCGGCGCCAACCTGGCCGACGAGCTGGCCACCCGCGGCTGGAACAACGTCACCGTCCTCGAACAGGGACCGCTGCATCTGGCCGGTGGTTCCACCTCGCATGCACCCGGCCTGGTGTTCCAGACCAACCCGTCCAAGACGATGACCGAGCTCGCTGGCTACACGGTGGAAAAGCTGCTCTCGCTCAGTGCGGACGGGCGCTCCTGTTTCAACCAGGTCGGCGGGCTTGAGGTCGCCACCACAGAGGCGCGCCTTCAGGAGCTGAAGCGCCGGCTGGGCTTCGCTACATCCTGGGGTCTTGAGGGCCGGCTGATCGACCCGGATGAGTGCGAGAAGCGCTACCCGATGATCAACCGGGATATGGTCCTGGGCGGACTGTATGTACCCTCCGACGGCCTGGCCTCCGCCGCCCGCGCGGTGCAGCTGCTGATCGAAAAGGCCAGCGAAGCGGGCGTAAAGTTCATCGGCTCCACCCCCGTGACCGGCATCGAGCAGGCTGGCGGCAAAGTCACCGGCGTGGAGACGCCCGACGGTGTGGTGCCGGCGGACATCGTGGTTTCCTGCGCCGGTTTCTGGGGCCCCAAAATCGGTGCCATGGTCGGCATGCCGGTGCCGCTGCTGCCGCTGGCACACCAGTACGTCAAGACCACGGCAGTGCCGGAGCTCGCGGGCCACAACGAGCTGCCCAACGGCGCCCGTCTGCCTATCCTGCGCCATCAGGACAAGGATCTGTATTACCGCGAGCATGGTGAGCGGATCGGCATCGGTTCCTACGCGCACCGCCCGATGCCGGTGGATCTGAACGAGCTGCCGCAGGTACGGGCAGACCAGATGTCCGAGCACCGCATGCCCTCGCGGTTGGAGTTCACCGAGGCCGATTTCCTGCCGTCGTGGCAGGACAGCAAGGAGCTGCTGCCCGCCCTGCGCGGCGCCGAGATTGAGGACGGCTTCAACGGGATCTTCTCCTTTACGCCGGACGGCGGCCCCCTGATCGGCGAGTCGCCCGAGGTTGAGGGCTTCTACCTCGCGGAGGCCGTCTGGGTGACTCACTCGGCCGGCGTCGCCAAGGCCGTCGCCGAGCTGTTGGTGGAAGGCCAGTCCGGCACGCCCCTGCACGAATGCGAGGCGACACGCTTCGAGAAGGTGCAGGTCAGCAAGGAGTATGTCAGCGAAACTTCGCAGCAGAACTTCGTGGAGATCTACGACGTGCTCCACCCGCTGCAGCCACGCGAATCTCCGCGCGATCTCCGCGTCAGCCCGTTCAACGTCCGCCAGCATGAACTCGGCGCATTCTTCCTCGAGTCCGCCGGCTGGGAGCGTCCGCACTGGTACGAGGCCAACAGCGCGCTGCTGCAGGAGCTGCCGGAAGAATGGCAGGCACCGGAGCGGGACAGCTGGTCCAACATGTTCCACTCCCCCATCTCTGCGGCCGAAGCGTGGAAGACGCGTACCGCCGTCGCGCTCTATGACATGACTCCGCTGAAGCGCCTGGAGGTGACCGGCCCGGGTGCCCTGGCGCTGCTGCAGCGGCTGAGCACCGGCAACATCGCCAAAAAGCCGGGGGCCGTCACCTACTGCCTGCTGCTGGCGGACGACGGCGGCGTCCGCAGCGATGTGACCATCGCACGGCTCGCCGAGGAGACCTTCCAGCTCGGAGTGAACGGCAACATCGACTTCGACTACTTCCGGGTCGAGGCCCGCAAGCAGTCCGCAGCCGACCCGGCACAGTGGGTCCATGTCTCCGATATCACCGGGGGAACCTGCTGCATCGGCCTGTGGGGGCCGCTGGCCCGCGAGGTCATCGGCAAGGTCAGCGAGGATGACTACACCAACGATTCGCTGCGCTATTTCCGGGCCAAGGAGGTCCACATCGGCGGCATCCCCGTCACGGCCATGCGGCTTTCCTATGTCGGGGAGCTCGGCTGGGAGCTGTACACCTCGGCCGAGTACGGACTGAAGCTATGGGATCTGCTCTTCGAAGCCGGCCAGGAGCACGGCATCGTCGCCGCCGGCCGCGGTGCCTTCAACAGCCTCCGGCTGGAAAAGGGCTACCGGCTCTGGGGCACCGACGTCACTCCCGAGCACAGCCCGTATGAAGCCGGACTCGGGTTCTCGGTCTTCAAGGACAAGACGGACTTCGTGGGATACGAAGCCCTGACAGCCCGCCGGGCCGAGCCGGCCTCCCGGGAACTGAAGTGCCTGACGGTCGACGACGGCACGTCCGTAGTTTTGGGCAAGGAACCGGTGTTCGTCGACGGCGAGCCCGCCGGTTACGTCACCAGCGCGGCCTACGGCTACACCGTTGGGCGGCCCATCGCCTACGCCTGGCTGCCGGCCGGTCTGGAGGAGGGCGATTCCGTGGAGATCGGTTACTTCGGCCGGAAGGTCGCTGCGACCATCGCTGCTGAACCGCTGGTGGATCCGAAGATGGAACGGCTGCGCGGGTAGCGGGTGACGGATCAATGACAGGCTAGCGCCGCAATTGGCAGCAGCGGCCCCGCTCCAGTGGGAAGGAGCGGGGCCGCTGCTTTGTGCTTGGTGCTTTGCAGCGATTAGCGGCGTTTAGTCTGCGACGTTTTCGTCGTCTGCGGCGGCGAGCTGCCCGCAGGCGCCGTCGATCTCTTTGCCGCGGGTGTCGCGCAGCGTTGTCGGGATGCCGGCGGCGATCAACCGGTTGATGAACTCGGTCTCCACCGCCTTCTCCGACGAGGTCCAGATGGAACCGGGCGTCGGGTTCAGCGGAATCGGGTTTACATGCACCCAGCCGCGGCCGCGCTTGTTCAGCTTCTTGGCCAGCAGATCTGCGCGCCATGCGTGGTCGTTCATGTCCTTGATCAGCGCGTACTCGATGCTGACCCGCCGGCCGGTCACAGCGTAGTAGTTGTAGGCCGCATCCAGCGCCTCGTCGACCTTCCACCGGCTGTTTACCGGAATCAGCTCGTCGCGCAGTTCGTCGTCCGGCGCGTGCAGGCTCAGTGCGAAGGTAACCGGAATGTCCTCGGCAGCGAGCTTGTTGATCGCCGGCACCAGACCCACGGTGGAGACGGTGATGTTGCGGGCGGACATGCCCAGGCCCTCGGGGGCCTCGGCTGCCATGCGGTGCACCGCTGCCATTACGCGCTTATAGTTGGCCAGGGGCTCGCCCATGCCCATGAAAACGATGTTGGTGACACGCTCGGCGTCGTGCCCGCCGTCCCTGCGCTTGCCGCCCAGCGCGCCTTCGGCGATTACCCGGTTGGCCTGGACAATCTGGTCCAGGATCTCCGCAGTTGACATATTGCGCGTCAGTCCGGCCTGGCCGGTGGCACAGAACGGGCAGTTCATACCGCAGCCGCACTGGCTGGAGACGCACAGCGTGATCCGGCCCGGGTAGCGCATCAGCACCGACTCGACCAGCGAGCCGTCGAACAGCCGCCACAGGAATTTGATGGTGTCGCCGTTGTCCGTCTTGAGCTGCTTGACCTTGGTCAGCAGCGTCGGGAACATTTCGGCGACCAGCTCTTCGCGGCCGTCCTTGGGGAGGTCGCTCATGGCTTCCGGGTCCGTGGTGAAGTGCTGGAAGTAGTGCGTGGAGAGCTGCTTGGCGCGGAACGCGGGCAGGCCCATTTCCTTGAGCTTGGCCTGCCGCTCGGCGAGGGTCAGATCGGCCAGGTGTGTCGGCGGCTGCTTCACGCGCGGCGATTTGAACTGCAGCAGCGGACGGCCGTCGCTGGTGACAGCGGGTTCGGCACCTTCTACGGCAGGACGCACCTGTGGCCGGGAAGACGTGGCAGTGGGGGAAGAATTCAAAACAGACATCTACACCATTCTCCCATGCCGATGCAAATGAGTCGGACCCCTCTCCCCTTACGGCTTGAGCAGCACCTTGATCGCGCGGCGTTCATCCATGGCCTTATACGCCTCGGCCGCGTTGTCGAGCGGCATTTCGACGTCGAAAACCTTGCCAGGGTTGATCTTGCCGGCAAGTACGTCTGCCAGCAGCTCGGGCAGGTAGACCCGGGTGGACGCGGCCCCACCTGCCACCGAGATGTTCTTGGCAAACAGCACGCCGATGGGCAGTTCCGCTCCGCCCGCCGGAACGCCGACAAAACCGATGCTGCCGCCGGGGCGCGTGGACCGCAGCGCCTGGTCCATCGATTCCTCGGTTCCCACGCATTCGAGCACCGAATCCGCGGACACCCCGCCCAGCAGGGAACGCACCGCTTCCGCCCCGGCCTTTCCGCGCTCCTCGACGATGTCGGTAGCGCCGAACTCTTTGGCTAGCGCCTGCCGGTCAGTATGCCGGGACATCATGATGATCCGCTCCGCACCGAGCCGTTTCGCTGCCAGCACGCCGCACAGCCCCACCGCCCCATCTCCAACAACGACGACGGAACGGCCGGGCCCCACCGCTGCACTCACTGCCGCGTGGTGCCCCGTGCCCATGACATCGGAGAGCGCCAGCAGGTCGGCGGTCAGTTCCGCATCCGGCCGGTCCACGCCGGGCACCTTCACCAGCGTTGCCTCGGCCCGTGGCACGCGCACGGCTTCGCCCTGGCCGCCGTCGACGTGGAACCCATCCTCGTCCGTGCTGCCCCAGGAGGCCCGATGGTCACACGCCACGGTGACGCCGTTGCGGCACTGCGGGCACTCGCCGCAGCTGGCCACCCATGGCGCGACCACGAAGTCACCCGGGGCCAGGGCCGTCACCGCATCCCCGACCCTCTCGACCACACCGACGAATTCGTGGCCGATGGCGCGCGGCTCTGCAGTCTCGCGGATGCCCCGATAGGGCCACAGATCGGAGCCGCAAACACAAGCGGCGGTCACTTTGACCACCACGTCCGTGGGAAGCTGCACCGTGGGATAGGGCCGCTCTTCCACCCGGATATCGCGGGGTCCGTGGATGATCGTGGCGCGCATGTGCTCTCCTTGCGTCGGGAACGGCTGTTTCCAGCCTAGCCAGCCGCCGGACCGTACGGAATCACGCTGCGTAAAGTACGACGGCGGCGCTGTCACCTTCGCGATGAAGGTGACAGCGCCGCCGTCGTTAGCTTGGAACTTTCCGCTTTCGCGGACGAACCCTTAGAGGTTCGAGGGTTCCTCATGCTCGGGGTAGACCTCGCGCAGCAGGTGGGCGGTCTCGGACGGCGTCTTGCCGACCTTGACTCCTGCGGCCTCGAGGGCCTCCTTCTTGGCCTGGGCGGTACCGGCGGAACCGGAAACGATGGCGCCGGCGTGGCCCATGGTCTTGCCCTCAGGCGCGGTGAAGCCTGCCACGTAGCCGACAACCGGCTTGGTGACGTTGTTCTTGATGAACTCGGCCGCACGCTCTTCGGCGTCGCCCCCGATCTCGCCGATCATCACGATGGCCTTGGTATCGGGGTCAGCCTCGAACGCAGCCAGGGCGTCGATGTGCGTGGTGCCGATGACCGGGTCGCCGCCGATGCCGATGGCGGTGGAGAAGCCCAGGTCGCGCAGTTCGTACATCATCTGGTAGGTCAGGGTGCCGGACTTGGAAACCAGGCCGACGCCGCCCTTGCCGGTGATGTTCGCCGGGGTGATGCCCACGAGGGACTCGCCCGGAGTGATGATGCCGGGGCAGTTCGGGCCGATGATGCGGGTGATCTGGTTGCCGTCGGCATCCTTCTTGGACTGTGCCAGCGCCCAGAACTCTGCGGAGTCCTGGACCGGAACGCCTTCGGTGATGACGACGACGAGGCCGATTTCGGCTTCGATGGCCTCGACCACGGCGTCCTTGGTGAAGGCCGGCGGAACGAAGACGATCGAGACGTCAGCGCCGGTCTCGGCAATGGCTTCCTTGACCGAACCGTAAACGGGCAGTTCGAGCTGGGCGCCGCGCTGGTCCTTGTGCTGAACAGTGGTGCCGGCCTTGCGGGCGTTCACGCCACCGACAACGTTGGTGCCGGCGTGGAGCATGCGGGCGGTGTGCTTGGAGCCCTCGCCGCCGGTGATGCCCTGGACGATGACCTTGGAGTCCTTGTTAATGAAGATAGACATGTTCTTTTTCCTCAATCCTCAGGCGTTCGCCAGTTCGGCGGCCTTGTCGGCGCCTTCGTCCATACCGACTGCCAGGGTGACCAGCGGGTGGTTCGCGTCCCGGAGGATACGGCGGCCTTCCTCGACGCTGTTGCCGTCCAAACGGACAACCAGCGGCTTGGTGGCCTTCTCGCCCAGGATCTCCAGGGCCTTGACGATACCGTTTGCGACGGCGTCACAGGCAGTGATGCCACCGAAGACGTTGACGAACACGCTCTTGACCTGCGCGTCGTTCAGGATGATGTCCAGACCGTTGGCCATGACCTCGGCCGAAGCGCCGCCGCCGATGTCCAGGAAGTTGGCCGGCTTGACGTTGCCGTGGTTTTCGCCGGCGTAGGCGACGACGTCCAGCGTGGACATGACCAGCCCGGCGCCGTTGCCGATGATGCCGACCTGGCCATCGAGCTTGACGTAGTTCAGGTCCAGTTCCTTGGCCTTTGCCTCGAGCGGATCCGCGGCGTCCTTGTCCTCGAGCTCGGCGTGCTCGGGGTGGCGGAACGCGGCGTTCTCGTCGATGGAGACCTTGCCGTCCAGGGCGACGATGTCGCCGGCGCCGGTCTTGACCAGCGGGTTGACCTCGACCAGGGTGGCGTCTTCCTTGATGAAGACATCCCAGAGCTTGATGATGGTTTCGGCGACCTTGCCGCGCAGTTCCTCGGCGAAGCCGGCGGCGGCGACGATTTCGTCGGCCTTGGCCTGGTCGATGCCGACGGCGGGGTCAACGGCGATCTTGGCCAGAGCGTCGGGGCGCTCGACAGCCAGCTGTTCGATCTCCATGCCGCCTTCCACCGAGCACATGGCCAGGTAGTTGCGGTTGGCCCGGTCCAGCAGGACGGAGAAGTAGTACTCCTCGGCGATGTCCGCGCCCTGGGCGATCATGACCTTGTTGACCGTGTGGCCCTTGATGTCCATGCCGAGGATGTTGGTGGCGTATTCGAACGCTTCGTCCGGAGTCTTCGCGACCTTGACGCCGCCGGCTTTACCGCGGCCGCCAACTTTTACCTGAGCCTTGACGACAACAACGCCGCCAATCTTTTCGGCTGCTGCTTTGGCTTCTTCTGGAGTGTAGGCAACGATTCCTGCAAGCACGGGTACAGCATGTGCCTCAAAGAGATCGCGCGCCTGGTATTCATACAGGTCCACGGGTTGTGTCCTTCTACGTCGAAGTCGTTTCTGACTCGGAGCGCGGATCTGCGTCACTTCGTGCCTGCGTAGGCGGACATTTTTTCGGTGCAAATCCGTTCGCGCTCCAAGGGGAACTTTAGTCCCTTGGCGTGCGACGCCTGTCCTAGAGTACCGCTTTCGTGATCAAGGGCACAGTTCTATGGTTTGTAGAAAAGTAACCCTTTGCGGTACTTTGCGACGCGTCGCTCACGGCCCTGCGGGCCGGGCCTACTGCTTGCCTTGGCGGCTTTCGTCCGGGGCCTCGGCGGAGGCGTCGGCGTGGCTTTCCGAACCGGCCGGTACGAGCACGGGGCTCCCGTCCTTGATGACGGTCTGGTTCAGCAGCGGAATGCGCAGTCCGGCACGGTCCAGATCACCCTTCAGACGTGCGCGCATGGCGCGTGCCACGCCCCACTGCTCCAGCGGTTTGGTCCGGATGGCGAGGCGGATGACCACGGATTCGCCTGTGAGCGCCTCGACGCCCCAAATCTCCGGATCGTCCAGGATGAGCCGCCGGTAGTCCGGGTCCGCGCGCAGGTCCTTGGCCGAGTTAAGGATCAGGTCGCTGACCTTTTCGACGTCGGCATCATAGGGAACCGGGATATCCAGCACGGCGCGCGCCCAGCCCTGCGATGAGTTGCCCACGCGCAGGATTTCACCGTTGCGCACGTGCCAGAGGGTGCCGTCCACCGCACGCACTTGAGTGACGCGCAATCCAACCGACTCCACCGTTCCCGAGGCTTCGCCCAGGTCCACCACGTCGCCGATGCCGTACTGGTCCTCGGCCACCATGAACAACCCGGAGAGGTAGTCCTTCACCAGGGTCTGGGCACCGAAACCGATCGCCACACCGGCGATACCAGCACTGGCCAGCAGCGGTCCGAGGTCGAACCCGAGTTCGGTCATGACCATCAGGATCGTCATGATCCCAATAACCACCGTGGCGATGGAGCGCAGCACCGAGCCAATGGTCTGTGCCCGCTGGGCCCGGCGCACGGCCGCGATCGGCGAATCCTGCATCAGCCAGTAGCGCGGGTCCTTGATGTTTTTGCCGATCGCGTCGGCGTCGAGTTTCTCCAGCTTCGCTGTCTCGCCGTTGGCGATCTTCGTCGACATCCGTCGGATGACAATCCGCACCAGCAGGTTCAGCAGGAAACCGCCGATCAGAATCACCGCGACGCGAAGCGGTTTATCCATCCAAAATCCCAAGGTGCCCAGCTGGGCAACATCCACATCCGCCACATTCAAATCCATGGGAAAAACGCTATGTTGTTATGCCAGCGTGACCAAATACGGATGGCCGCCGCGTTGGCATTCTGCGCCGTGCCGCCGGGTTGTGCCGCGGGAGCCTTCCCTCCCCGGCGGCACATCATCCCTAGTCCGACTTGGTCAGCGGTGCATAACGCAGCAGCAGGCGCTTCTCGCCGATGTCGAACTTGACCTTCGCCACAGTCTTGTCCCCAGCGCCTTCAAGCGAGAGCACGGTCCCGTTTCCGAAGCTGGTGTGGCTGACCTTGTCACCCACGGTCAGCGCGATGACTTCCTTCTGCGGCTGGACGCGGCCCGCCCGCACGGCGGCAGGCGCCATGGACCGGGCCGAACCCGGCAGCGAGGAAACATCCTGGTTGCCGCCGGCACCGGCACCCCAGTGGGAACCGCTGTAGCGGCTGGAGCCGAAGCTGCCGGAGGAGGTGAACGCCGGGCGCTTGCTGCCCTCGCGCTTCCAGTCGATGAGTTCCGGCGGGACTTCCTCGATGAACTGGCTTGCCGGGTTGTACTGGCTCTGGCCCCACATGCTCCGCGATTCGGAACGGGTCAAATAGAGCCGCTTGCGGGCACGGGTCAGCCCCACATAAGCCAGCCGCCGTTCTTCGGCCAGCTCCTTCGGATCCGTCATGGACCGTTGGTGCGGGAATACGCCATGCTCCATGCCGGTAAGGAACACCACCGGGAATTCCAGCCCCTTGGCCGTGTGCAGCGTCATCAGCGTAACCACGCCCTGATCCTTGGCCAGCTGCGCGCTTTCCTCGTCCGGCGCATCCGGGATCTGGTCCGCGTCCGCCACCAGGGCCACCTGCTCGAGGAAGCTGCCGAGCGTTCCCTCCGGATTGTCCCGTTCGTATTCACGCACGACGGCGACCAGTTCGGCCAGGTTTTCCACCCGGGACTCGTCCTGCGGGTCATTGCTCTGCCGCAGCGCCGCCAGGTAGCCGGTCTGTTCCAGTACCGCTTCCAGCGCAGCCGAGGCCCCGGATCCGTTGGCCACTTCGGTGAGGTCATCGATGAGCTTCACGAAACCGGCCACCGCATTGACGGAGCGGGTGGCCATTCCCGGCGCATCATCGGCCTTGCGCAGGGCTTCCATGAAGGACAGCCGGTCCCGCTCGGCGAGCGCGGCCACCGCGTACTCGGCCCGGTCCCCGATGCCGCGTTTGGGCTCGTTCAGGATCCGCCGCAAGTTGACCACATCGTCCGGGTTCACCAGTACCCGGAGGTAGGCCAGGGCGTCCTTGATTTCCTTGCGCTCGTAAAAGCGCGTTCCGCCCACCACTTTGTACGGCAGGCCCACCCGGATCAGGAGGTCTTCAATGGAACGGGACTGCGCGTTGGTCCGGTAGAAGATAGCCACGTCCCCCGGGCGCAGGTTCTCGGCGTCCTGCAGCCGGTCGATCTCGTTGGCGATGAATCGGGCCTCGTCGTGCTCGTTTTCGCCGACGTAGCCGATGATCCGTTCGCCGTCCCCTTCCGCGGTCCAGAGCCTCTTGGCCGGACGGTTGGGGTTGCGGGAGATCACCGCGTTGGCAGCCGTCAGAATAATCTGCGTGGAGCGGTAGTTCTGCTCCAGCAAGATGGTCCGTGCGTTGGCATAGTCCTTTTCGAACTCCACGATGTTGCGCACGTCTGCACCACGGAAGGCGTAGATGGACTGGTCCGAGTCCCCCACCACGGTCAGTTCGCCGGGCGGGAAGTCCTGCTCCGATTCGCCCGTCCCGCCGGTGAGTTCGCGGACCAATACATACTGGGCGTGGTTGGTGTCCTGGTACTCGTCTACCAGGACGTGCCGAAAGCGCCGCCGGTACGAATCGGCTACCGCCGGGAAGGCCTGAAAGATGAAGACCACCTGGGCAATCAGATCATCGAAGTCCATGGCATTCGCCTGACGCATACGCTGCGTGTAGCCCTTATAGACCTCAGCCACAGCCTGCTCGAACGGATCGGAGTAGTTCGCCGTCGCGGCGTAGGCTTCGTCGTCGATCAGCTCGTTCTTCAGCGCGGAGATCTTGTGCTGGATGGACTTCGGCGGAAAGCGTTTCGGATCCAGATCCAGGCCCTTGGCCACCAGGGTGATCAGGCGCAGTGTGTCCGCCGAATCATAGATGGAGAAGTTCGAATGGAGCCCAACGTTCTTGGCCTCCCGACGCAGGATCCGCACGCAGGAGGAGTGGAACGTGGAAATCCACATGTTCTTTGCCCGGTCCCCCACCAGCGACTCGATCCGCTCACGCATTTCCGCGGCGGCCTTGTTGGTAAAGGTGATGGCGAGAATCTCTCCCGGGCGGGCACGCTTAGTGGCCAGCAGGTGGGCGATCCGGTGGCTGAGCACTCGGGTCTTTCCGGACCCGGCACCGGCAATGATCAGCAGCGGCGAGCCGGCATGCTTGACTGCCTCTTCCTGCTGCGGGTTCAGCCCAGCCAGCAATTCCTGCGCATCAGGCAAGGCAGGGGCAGGAGCATCGTAGGCAGGGTCAGTCAGAAAATCCATGGTCCTATCAGTCTATTAGCCACCGCTGACACTCGGTGCCGGATTCGCCCACGGCCTAGCTCCGAGGCGCTTCGCCGCCCGGGGCCATAATGGAGATATGTCCAAGTCCCGCGCGCAGCGCCTCCGCAAGCACGGTCCCGCAGCAGCCGACGCCCGCACTGGCGACCCTTCCTCCACAAACCCAGGATCCGGCGTCGTCAATCCGAGCACTAGCCGCACGCCGACCAAGGCGGCGGGCAATGCCAACATGATTGTCATCGCCGGTGCGGTGGCATCGGCGTTCCTGTTCGGGTACTCGTTCATCCTGATCATGCCGCAGTTCCAGCAGCTGAGCGGCGGTCTGGCCATGCCGGACACATTGGTCACCGGCTACAGCACCGAGTACGTGCAGGACGTGCGCACCGCCTTCGGCGAGGACGGCGCCGGCCAATACAATTACTGGCACAAAACGGCCGACACGATCTTCCCGTTGCTGTTCGGCTTCACCTGGCTGCTGCTGATCGGCCAGCAGCTCAAACGCGGACTGCTCCGCTGGCTTTGCTGGGCACCCGTACTCCTGTATGTCATTGCCGATCTGGCCGAGAACTGGGTGCTGGACTCGATTATGAGCACCGATCCGGTGGGCGACGCAGCGCTGGCAAGCTTCCTCACAGTAGCGAAATCCGTGCTGTTCGGCCTGAGCATTCTGGCCGCGCTCTACGCGGTTTTCCGCGGACCACGCCGGAAACAGAATGAAACAACGACGGCGGCAAAAGGGTAAGCTGGATAGGTTCGCGCCTCTGTAGCTCAGTTGGATAGAGCGACCCTCTCCTAAAGGGTAGGCCGTCGGTTCGATTCCGGCCAGGGGCACTCTTCGCAACACCGCCGCTGGTGCCGCAGTTAAGCAGGAAAGCCGCCGTCTGCGCATCCCCCCACGGATGCGCAGCCGGCGGCTACCGCATTTGGTGCATCCCAAAGTACTTCAACTGCGAGAACCCTCCAAAGAGAAGCTGCAGTCCCGGGCTTCTTCCCGTTCGCCGGAACTGCTCGCGATCGCTGTTGTCCTACTTGGTTGACGGCACGCGCCCCTCCCCAGGGCCACGCCCGCTCTTGAACCGTTCATTTCAAGAGTTTGCGCGATCATACGAACGCCTGCCGTCACCAACCATGTTTGTCCATACGATGGACTAAATCAAGCCCAGCGGGTGAACATCGGATTAACCTGGAGAAATTCGCCCGAATGTGACGTCAAATACACTTTGTGACGTTTCTTTACGTCTCCAGTAAGAGTCCCCGGGTCTTCGGCGAGAAGGCTTGGTCCAGCACCAGGCATGCTCCGCCGATGGCGCCCACCTGCTCGCCGAGGTTCGATCCCACGACTTCAAGCTGGTGGATGTCCCTCGCCACGAAGTGCTTTTGAATCTCCTCGCGCAGCAGTGGCAGGCCCACACCCGCAAGGCCGTCCCAGAGCGGCCCACCAAAGATGATCCGCTGAACGTCGAGCACGTTGGCCACCTGCGCCACGACGAACGCAAGATTCCGGGCCGCCCGGTGCATAATGGCGTAGGCTTCGGCATTGCCCGCTCCAGCCATGCTGGTCAGCTCGAAAATAGCCGCAGTTGTCCCGTCGAGTCCCTGCTCGTCGTGGTTCTTGGGGAAGATCCCGGCTTCGATGCCCTGCCGGATGAGGGTCACGAAGTTCAGGCTCATGCCCACACAGTTCCGTCGGCCGCATTCGCACAGCGGCACTTCGTCCGGCACCGGGAAGTGCCCGATCTCGCCGATGTTTCCGGAGGAACCGTGCTGCACCTCGTTCTGCAATACCACGCCGGCGCCAAGCCCGGTTCCCAGATAGATGAAGGCAAAGCTGGACGGCGCATCCCTATCGCTCGCCCAGAGCTCGGCGACTGCGGCCGCCGTCACGTCCTTGTCCAGCCACACCGGCAGCTTGATCTGTTCCTCCAGCGGCACCCGCAGCGGCACCCGGTCCCAACCAGGCAGCATCGGCGGCGACACCATCATGCCCTCAACCCCGTCGATTGGGCCCGGCGCGGCAAGGCCCACGCCCAGGATCCGGTCGCGGTCCAGCCCTGCTGTTGCAATCAGGCTTTCGACGGCGTCGGCCATCTGGGACACGATGCCATCAGGCTCGTCTACCTCCGGCATCCGGTGGTGCATACTGGCCGCCACTTCGCCGTGCAGGTTCAGGGCGACCACGGTCATGACGGCAGGATCCAGGTGGATGCCGATGGCAATGCGGCTGGAAACTTCCAACTCCAGCACCGTCCGGGGTTTACCCGGCCCGGAGACAGTCTTGCGGTCCTCCCGCACCAGGCCATCGTCGACGAGGCGGCGCACTACATTCGAAATGGTCTGCGGCGACAGACCCGTGCGCTCCACCAGTTCAACTCTGGCGATGCCTTCGGGAGCGCGGCGGATCGCATCCAGGATCACCGCCTGGTTATAGCCGCCAAGACGGCCGAGATTACTACCGCGCTGCATTAATGAGCCCTGCTCCCCAAAACTCTGCTGTGACTTAGGTCAACCCATGACACTGTAACGAAAGACGGACCAGATAGCACTGATAAAATTCCGCGCGCCGCTCAGGGCACGCGGGCTTTTGCTGCTCAGGGCATGGCAGGCGTTTCAGTCGTTTCTGTGCGGAACTGCGTCCGGTACAGCTCGGCATAGCGCCCGCTGCGGGCCAGCAGTTCAAGGTGCGTGCCCCGTTCCACGATTTCGCCGCCCTCGACCACCAGGATCTGGTCCGCGGAACGAATGGTGGACAGCCGGTGTGCAATAACGACGGCGGTGCGCCCCTCAAGCGCTTCGGTCAAGGCAGCCTGCACCGCGGCTTCGTTGGTCGAATCCAGGGCAGCGGTTGCCTCGTCCAGGATGACCACCTGCGGATGGGCGATCAGCAACCGCGCGATGGTCATCCGCTGACGTTCACCGCCGGACAGCCGGTAGCCGCGCTCCCCCACCATGGTCTCCAGCCCGTCCGGCAGTGAGCGGACCATCGGCTCGAGCCTGGCCCGGCGCAGCACGTCCCAGATCTCCTCGTCCGTAGCCTCCGGCCGGGCCAATGCGAGGTTCCCCCGGATGGTGTCATGGAACAGGTGTCCGTCCTGGGTCACCAGGCCGATGGTTGAACGAATCGCATCGAAGCTCAGGTCTCGAAGATCGACGCCGGAAAGTTCCACGGAGCCGGAGTCGACGTCGTACAACCTGGCCAGCAGGGAGGCGATGGTGGACTTTCCTGCGCCGGACGACCCGACCAGCGCCAGGGTCTGCCCGGGCTCAACCTTGAAGTTGATGCCATGCAGCACTTCCTCGCCGCCGCGGGTGTCCAGCGTGGCAACCTCTTCCAGCGAGGCCAGCGAAACCTTGTCGGCTGACGGGTAGGCAAACCGGACGTCCTTGAACTCAACGGTGACCGGCCCCGGCGGGACGGAACCGGCGTCGGGCTTTTCCTTGATCAACGGATCCAGGTCCAGCACCTCGAAGACGCGCTCGAAGCTCACCAGCGCGCTGGCGATCTCCACGCGCGCATTGGCCAGCGCAGTCAACGGCGCATACAGCCGGGTCAGCAGCAGGGCCAGCACCACCACGTCACCCGGATCGAGCCTGCCGATGATGGCGTAGAACCCGCCCAGACCGTAAACCAGTGCCAGCGCCAGGGCAGAGACCAGGGTCAGCGCGGTCACGAAGGTCCACTGCAGGACAGCAGACTTGATACCGATGTTGCGCACGCGCTCTGCCCGGACCTTGAACTCCCGGGACTCTTCCTCGGGCCGGCCGAAAAGCTTGACTAACGTGGCGCCGGGGGCGGAAAAACGCTCCGTCATCTGCGTGCTCATGGCGGAGTTGTGGTTGGCTGCCTCGCGGCGCATCTCCGCCAACCGCGACCCCATCTGCCTGGCCGGCAGCAGGAAAATGGGCAGCATAACAAGCGCCAGCAACGTCACCTGCCAGGACGTATTGAGCATGACAATCAGTGTCAGCACCAGGGCCACAAAATTACTGACGACGCCGGAAAGCGTGCCGGCGAAGGCGCGCTGGGCGCCGATCACGTCATTGTTCAGCCGGCTGACCAGCGCTCCCGTGCGCGTGCGGGTGAAGAACGCAATCGGCATCTTCTGCACATGATCGAACACGGCCGTGCGCAAGTCCAAAATGACGTCCTCGCCCAGGCCGGAGGAAACCCAGCGGGTGACCATGCTCAGCGCCGCGTCGGCAATGGCGACGATGGCGATGATGACGGCCAGCCAGACAATCGTCTCAACACTGGTCTTCGCTACGATCGCGTCGATTACCTGGCCGGCGAGCACCGGCGTCGCAACCGCCAAAGCGGCCGAGATGATGGACACGATGACAAAGAAGATCAGCTTGCCCTTGTAGGGCGCTGCGAACGCCAGGGTACGTTTGACGGTCTTCTTGGAGAACCCGTGCTTGGCCTTGTCCGACATGGAGAGCCGGTACAGCGAACTCCAGGCCGCCCCTTCCATGGACATGCTGACTCCTTTGAAACTGGGAACGAATGTACTAATACAGCCTAGGTCTTATTTTTACGAGAGCTCGCGTTGCACCAGCGGCAGCACCTCGGTCCCGAGCAGTTCGATGGATTCCAGAACGGTTTTCTGCGGCACCGAGGAGAGGTCCATCTGCAGGATGTGCCGATCGTGCTGCATGTGCTGATGGGTCAGCACCAGCTTCTCTGCTACCTCCTCCGGGTTGCCCACGTAGATACCGCCCGACCGCGCCGCCTGCATGTTGTAGCTGACACGACTGGGCTTGGAGAACCCTCGTTCAGCCGCAATCCGGGTGAGCGAGTCCAGCCAGTGGGGATAGAACTTATCCGCCGCGTGCTCCCGCGCCACCAGACCGGTGCTGCTCACGCCCACTTTCAAACTGCCGACGTCGTGCCCCGCCTTGGCCGCTTCGGTGCGGTAGAGCTGTGCGTGCTGTGCGAAGCTGTGGACGGTGCCACCGAGCAGCGCATACATGACGTTCTTGCCCAGCGTTGCCGCCCGGACGGTCGACGCCGGCGTGCCGCCGGTGGCGATCCAGATATCCAGGTGGCCCGCGCCTGGATTGCCCGTCGGTCTGGGCAGAATTCTGGCGTTGTCGAGTGCGGGCCGGAACTTTCCGTTCCAAGTGACCTCTTCCTGCTCGTCCAACTGGAGCAGCAGGGCGATTTTCTCCTCGTACAGCTCGTCATAGTCGGCCAAAGCGGCCCCGAAGAGTGGGTAGGACTCGATGAAGGAACCGCGACCGGCGGTCAATTCGGCGCGGCCGCCGGACAGCAGATCCAGCGTGGCAAATTGCTGGTAGACCCGGACCGGGTCCTCCGTACTCAATACCGTGACAGCAGAGCCAACTTTGATGTTCTTGGTCTGTGCAGCCGCCGCGGCCAGCACGGGAACCGGAGCAGAGACTGCATAGTCCGGGCGGTGGTGCTCCCCTATCCCGAAATAGTGGAGGCCCACTTCATCAGCCAGCCGGGCCCGCTCCAGCAGATCCGCCATCCGTTCTTGCGGCGATGTCCGCTCCCCCGTCAGCGGGTCGGGGTGAATGTCGCCGAAGCTATAGATGCCGAGTTCCATACCTGCCGCAACCTCTAATCGCAGGCGCCTATTCCCTTTACGACGGCGACGCTGCGCGCATAGCTAATGCTGCGGCGTTCGGGCAGCCGCTCGGTTCCAAGGCAGAGTCCGAAAGATCAGGAAAGCTTCGGCCAATTGGTGTGGATGGTGCTGAATTCGGGATTGCTTGTCGGTGGCAGATGGTGGACTGGACTCATGGCAACGGTAGAGCTTTCGTCATCGGTTCGCGGGATTCCCGCGGCCGGCGGGAATCCCGCGGTGCGGTCCGCGACGGTGTGGTCAGCGCCGGTGTGGTCGGCTTCAATGTGCTTCCTGCCGGGCTCGGGGAAAACCGGTGCTGAAAAGAATTTTGAAGAAATTTCGCGGATGCGGGATCTTGGTGTTTTTGAACCTCCGAACTGTCATAACCGGATGATGGACTGAAGTCATGGCAACGGAAGAGCAGTCGTCTCCGGGTTCCGGGATCCCTGCCCATGGGCAGGGGCACGCGGGGCGCGTGTCCGTGAGTCATGGCCTTCCGGTGCGGTGTTTGATGCCGGGCCGGCCCACAACCCCCGGGGCACGGCAGGAGGCCGTGCGGAAGGCCCTGGCGGTTTTGGACGACCAGTGCGCGCAGAGCCGGAAGCAGGGCATGGCGCAGGCGCGCGAATACATCGCGGCGAGCTTGTCAAGATATTTGTGTAAGTGGTGTCGGTTGCCTTTTAGTTCAGGTGGGGTTCTATTCGTTCCGGATAGGCCAGGGCGAGAGTGCCGAGGGCTTCGCTCCAGCCTTGGGTGAAGGACCCTTCGATGAGGGTATGGACCGATTTGCTGCGGTTGTCACGGACCTTGCCGTGGAGCTTGGACCGTTCTCTGGCGCGTTTGTCTTCGATGTTGCAGATCGCGAGCCAGAGCAGTTTTACGGCGGAGTTGTCGTTGGGGAAATGCCCGCGGTTCTTGATGATTTTGCGCAGCTGGTAGTTCAGGGATTCGATGGCGTTGGTCGTGTAGATGACGCGGCGCAGCGGCGGCGGGAATGCCAGGAACGGGATGAACTTTTCCCAGCTGTTGCGCCAGGTATTGACCGTGGCGCGGTATTTGGTGCCCAGCGGCGAGGCGGCAAATTCCTCCAGCGCAGCTTCGGCGGCCTCGACGGTTGAGGCGGTGTAGATGGGTCTGAGCGCGGCGGCAACTTTCTTGCGGTCCTGGTAGCCGATGAAGCGCAGTGAGGCGCGGATCAGGTGCACCACGCAGGTTTGGACGGTCGCCAGCGGCCAGGTCGCCGCGATGGCTTCGGGGAAGCCGGTCAGTCCGTCGCAGCAGACGATGAGGACATCCTTGACGCCGCGGTTGGCCAGTTCGGCGCAGACGCCGGCCCAGAACTTGGCGCCTTCGGTGGCTTCGACCCAGATGCCCAGCACGTGTTTAATGCCGTCCATGTCGACACCCACGGCGATGTGGGCGGCCTTGTTGCGCACCTGCGCACCGTCACGGATTTTGACCATGATCGCGTCGAGATAAAGGACCGGATAGATCGGATCAAGCGGGCGCCGCTGCCAAATGAGCACCTCGTCCAGCACATCGTCGGTGATTTTGGAGATCGTCTCGTGCGAGAGCTCGGTACCGATGGTGGACTCCAGGTGGTACTGGATGTCGCGGATGGTCATGCCGCCGGCGTAGAGGCTGATGATCATCTCGTCCAGCCCGCCGGTGCGGCGGGAGCCTTTGGGCACCAGCTGCGGGGTGAACGAGCCGTTGCGGTCCCGCGGGATGTCCAATCCGACGTCGCCGGCCTGGCTGGCCAGCGTCTTCGGATATGAGCCGTTGCGGGCGTTGGGCAGCAGCCGTGCGGCGGGATCGCCTTTTTCGTAGCCCAGATGCCCGGAAAGTTCCGCCTGCAGCCCCCGTTCCAGCACGGCCTTGATCATCTGGTTCAGGAACCCGTTCTTGCCATCAATCTGCAGCTGCCCGGAGTCGATCTGCTCCATCAGTTCGTCGAAGGCCCCTGACTCACGCAACTGCTCGATCCCTCCGGCAGCTGCCACCTTTGCGGCAAGCTCGGCGCTGAGCTCTTCATTGGAATCAATCATGGTCACAGTGTTCTCCAATCAACCGAGGACCGGAACCCCTACACAGACCATCTGACACCCCCATCGCGGCGGGCAAACCGCCCAAGCACGCCACGATGGCTGCCTATATGGAGGAGATCCGGGCAGCTGCCATGGGCCCGGTCCCGGAACCGCCCACGCTTGAATCCTGCGGTCCGGACCCGCTGGCCGGGCAGGACATTCCGCGCTGCGATGACGAGCCGCCGCTGTACGGCAGCCCGGAGCCTGATGACTTCGCCCCGTGGGAGCGTGAAGTGGAGTGGGACTGCCCGCCGCTGACGGGGCCGGTCCCGGCCTGCTGGGGCACCGCGGAGGAACTCGGCCATGTCCCCGCCGAACTGCTCACCGAAGGACATGAGGACTATTACGCCGAACGCCTGGCCCGGATCAGCGCCGGCGGCCCGGCCGACTGGTTCGGACTCTTCGCGGCCACCGCCAACGCCGGCAACAGGAACGCTGTGAACACGGCCGGTGATTCCGGCGATACTCCCGCCGCAGGTGCCGCCGCCGGTGATGCCGCTGTGGCTGCCGCCGGGGTGCGGGGCTTCGCGGAACTGGATTACCGGTCGGCGGTGGAGCAGCTGGCCGCGGGCCGGCGGCTGGCGGCGTGGCTGGACGCGGGCCTGGTGCGTCTTACCCACCGGATCGGGCAAACCGCGGTGGAGGAACTGCCGCCGCGGGAGCCGGGGGCGCCGCCGCCGGGCCGGGCCGAGCTGGAGGACCTGGCCGAGCAGTCCGTGGTGAAGGAACTGGCCTGCCTGTACCGGATCACCGAGAAACAGGCGCGCGACCGGTACGAAACCGCGCAGGATCTGTGCGAGCACTACCCGGGCACACTGGCCGCGCTCACTGCGGGGGACCTGGACCTGGAACGCGCGGGCGTGATCACCCGGCAGGGCGACACCCTGCCCGACGACGCGAAACCCGGGTTCGAAGACGCCCTGCTCGTGGAGGCGACGGACAAAACTCCGGGCGAGCTGCGCTCCGCGGCGCGGAAGCAGCGCGAGTTGCTGAACCCGGAAACCATCAAGATGCGCCGTGAACGGCAGATCCGGTGCCGCGCCGTGCAGCTGGAACCGGCGGACGACGGGAGGGCGTTCCTCGGCGCGTACCTGCCGGCAGAGGAAGCGCACGCCATCCACGACCGTCTCACCCGGGCTGCCCGCGGCCTGCAATGCTCCACGGAGACCCGCACGCTGGGGCAGCTGCGCGCTGACGTGTTCACCGACCTGCTCCTGCACGCCGGAATGCAGACCGGGCCCGCGGCCGGGATCCGGCCCGAAGTCGCGCTCACCGTGCCGGTATTTACCCTGATGGGCCTGGACGAGGAACCTGCCACCCTCGACGGATACGGGCCGATCCCCGCCGACGCCGCACGCACACTTTGCGAGGGCGCGGCGTCGTTCTACCGGATCCTGACCCACCCCGAAACCGGGACCATCCTCTCCTACGGCAAAACCGTGTACCGTCCGCCGGCGGACCTGGCCCGCGCGGTGCGCCACCGCGATACGACGTGCACCGGCCCGGGCTGCATTGTCCCGGCGAAGGACTGCGATCTGGACCACACCATCGATTACCACGCGAACGGCGGCCACGGCCGCACCGATTACGCCAACCTCGGCCCGCGCTGCCGCTCCGACCACCGGCTCAAGTCCCTCGCAGGCTGGAAGGTGACCCAGACCAGGCCCGGGGAATTCACCACCACGACGCCCGGGAACCAGACCTACACCACCAAACCCGGCGACACCGGCGCCGGACCACCCACCTTCACCGACCACGTCCTGCACGCCCTGCCCAAGAGCTTCCGCCGGCGGCTCAAACGCAAAAAACCACCACCCGAAGCTGAAAAAGAACCACCATTCTGACCAATGGTGAAGCGGCCGTTAGCTCGGCATCAGCTCGCTATTACTATCCGTCTGCTCGGTCTGACCAGCGGCAAGAGTCTCCGTATCGTTTTCCTGCACCGAGACGAACCGGACGGTGATCGCTTTGAATCCGGGAGTGTTGGATTCACGTGCAACCAATTCCCGATGAACCAGGACGTTTGCTTCGGGGAAGTAAGCAGCCGCGCAGCCACGTGCCGTCGGATAGGAAACAAGCCGGAAGCTGTCCGCTCGGCGTTCCGTGCCATTGAAGGTGCTGATGACATCCACCAGCTCGCGGTCTTCGAAACCCAGTTCCTTCAGGTCGTCAGGATGCACGAGGATGACACGGCGTCCGTTGGAGATGCCACGGTATCTGTCATCCAAGCCGTAGAACGTGGTGTTGTATTGATCGTGGCTGCGCATGGTCTGCAGGATCAGGTGCCCTTCCGGAGCCGACAGGTATTCCAGCGGGCTCACGGTAAATCTTGCACGACCAATGTCCGTGGCGAACGAGCGCGAATCCCGCGGCGGATTGGGCAGCACGAACCCATTCTTGTTGCGGATTCGCTGGTTGAAGTCTTCAAAGCCCGGCAGTACACGGGAAATATGGTCGCGGATGACGTCGTAGTCCTCGGCCATGGCTCGCCAATCCACAACATGATCGTCGCCCAGTACGGCCTGCGCCATGCGGGCTATGATTACCGGCTCTGCCAACAGGTGCTCCGAGACAGGTGTTAGACGTCCACGGGTGGAGTGGACAACCGACATCGAGTCTTCCACGGACAGGAACTGCGGCCCCTTCGGGTGCTTATCATCCGTATCGGTCCGTCCCAAGGTGGGGAGGATAAGAGAGGTCTTGCCATGGACAACGTGCGAGCGGTTGGGCTTGGTGGAAATATGGACGGTCAACCCGGCCCGCTTCATGCCTGCCTCGAGCGCCTCGGTATCCGAGTTGGCCAGCGCGAAGTTCCCGCCTAAGGACACGAAAACATCCACGTCACCCAGCTCGAAGGCATGCAAGGCCTCTGTGGAGTCAAAGCCGTGTTCGCGCGGCGACTCGATGCCGAACTCCTTGTCCATAGCTTCGAGAAGCCATTCCTTGGGCTTCTCCCAGATGCCCATGGTCCTGTCGCCCTGTACGTTGGAGTGCCCGCGGACCGGGCAAGCGCCCGCACCGGGCTTGCCGAAGTTGCCCTGCAGCAGAAGCAGGTTGATGATTTCCTTCAGTGTGTCCACCGAGTGAGGCTGCTGGGTCAGGCCCAGCGCCCAGCAAATGATGGTCGCCTTGGACTTGGCTAGCAGGTCGGCAATGTTCGCGATTTCCAGCCGTGAAAGCCCCGTGGCCTTCTCGGTTTCGTCCCAATCAATGGACTTGCGGGCGTCGCGGTAGGCTTCGAAGCCTTCGGTCTGCTGCTCGATAAAAGCCTTGTCCACCACTGAGCCGGGAACGCGTTCTTCCTCTTCCAGCAACAGATGGCCGAATGCTTGGAACAGGGCCAGGTCCCCGCCTACCTTGATCTGCAGGAATTCATCGGAAATTTGGCTACCGCCCTGGACCAGCCCCTCAACGCTCTGCGGGTCCTTGAACTTCATTAGTCCGGCTTCCGGCAGCGGATTGATGGACACGACCTTTCCGCCATTTTCCCTGCACTCCCGGAGCGCGGAGAGCATACGCGGATGGTTGGTGCCCGGGTTCTGCCCGACGACGAAAATCAGCTCAGCCTCGTGCAGGTCTTCCAGCGAAACGGTGCCCTTACCAATGCCGATCGTGGGGTTCAAGGCCGAGCCTGAGGATTCATGGCACATGTTCGAGCAGTCCGGAAGGTTGTTGGTGCCCAGCGACCGCGCGAACAACTGATACATGAACGCTGTCTCGTTCGCGGTACGTCCCGAAGTGTAAAAAACGCAACGGTCCGGCGTCGTCGCCCGGACATGTTCACCGATGAGGTCGAACGCTTCCGCCCAGCTGATCGGCGAATAGTGCGTGTCGCCTTCCCGGATGACAACCGGCTGGGTAATCCGCCCCTGGTTGCCGAGCCAATATTCGGTCTTCTGTTCCAAGTCCTTGATGGAATGCTCGGCCCAGAACTCCGGGCCTACGGTCCGGAGGGTGTTTTCCTCGGCAATGGCCTTGGCGCCATTCTCACAGAATTCGGCGGGCTTGCGCTTCCCGGTGATCGATTCGGGCCAGGCGCAGCCCGGGCAGTCGAAGCCGCCATGCTGGTTAACCCGGAGCATCGAGCGCACGGTCCGGGTTACTCCAGCTTGGGCCAGTCCTCGTTCCATGGAGACCATGACCGCTTTGACGCCGGCAGCGGCTGTCTTCGGTTCCTGGACTTCCAGAGAGTCTTCATTTATGTCATCAATAGGTGCACGGCGAGCCATGAACCCAATGTATCCCGTGTCACAGGGGAATCTCGACCTTAGCTCCGATAATTCGTCCTGGATGAGCATAAATATTCACTGTGTTACCTCGGCTGAATCCCGCCAGCGTCAATCCCGCCTCCTCCGCGAGTTCGACTGCGAGTGATGACGGCGCGCTGACGGCGGCCAGTACGGGGATTCCGGCCAGGTAGGCCTTCTGCACAAGTTCAAAGGAAGCACGGCCTGAAACCTGCAGGACAGTGTCGGTCAGCGGCAACCGGCCTTCCCGCAATGCCCAGCCCACCACCTTATCGACGGCGTTGTGCCGGCCGACGTCTTCCCGCAGGCAGAGCAGTTCGCCGTCGAAGCTGAACAGTCCTGCCGCGTGGACACCGCCTGTCCGGTCGAAGACCTGCTGGCGCTCACGCAGCTTATCGGGCAAGGAAAGCAGCGTCGCCAATGGCAAATACCGCGAGGCGCTGCCGGCCAACGCGCCGTCGTCGTTCTCTGTGTCCTGATCAGCGTCAGCCGTGTCCGCTCCCAGAATCGGATAATGCGAGCTCTTGGTGACCGCGTCGATGGACGCCGTTCCGCAGATCCCGCATGAACTCGAGGTGTAGACGTGACGCTCCAACGAGGTGTCGGGAAGTGCGACGCCCGGAGCCAGCTGGGCGTCTATGACGTTATAAGTCTGGCGGCCCTGTTCGTCTTCGCCGGCGCAGAAGCGCATGGCGCCGAGCTGGGAAGCCTCCCAGACCACGCCTTCCGAAACCAGGAAGCCCGCGACCAGATCGAAATCGTCCCCGGGGGTACGCATGGTGATGCTGAACGCTTTGGCGCCGAGCCTGATTTCCAATGGCTCTTCCGCGGCGAGGGTATCCACCCGACGGTTGGGCTGTCCGTCGAGGCTGAGTCTGAGCACCTTGCGGCGCTGGGTTACGCGTCCCATGAAATTCTCCTTGCTGACTACTGCCAGCTTAATTCACCAAGGCAGCGACAGGGTACGCAGCTCCTGCCCAACTGCGGCGCCTTCCGGCGGAACCACTATGACGCCGTCGGCGTTGGCCAGTCCGCGCATCATGGCGGAACCGACATGGCCGGCCGGAACAGCGCCCACCTCCGTCATCGCATACGGGATCAGCCGGTCTTTCCCATCCAGCGGGGCGAACCGGGTTCCGGCTGCAACCCGGCCCATGCCCGGAAGCCGGCCGCCGGTCATGCCGGCGAGCAGGGGGCCGCCGAGGGTCAACAGTGCCATCATGGCGGCGAGCGGATTCCCGGGCAGCCCGATCAGCGTCCGCCCGTCGGCGAGGCGGGCCATCAGTGCGGGATGGCCGGGGCGCATGCGGATGGAAGGAGCCAGGACCTCGGCCTGCAGCTCGGACAGAACGCGGCGCAGGTGGTCTGCCCGTGAATGCCCGGTTCCGCCGGTGGTGATCACAACGTCCCCTCCACACTCAAGAATGGCTCGGCGGGTGGCCTCGAAGTCATCCGGCAAGCGGCGGGAGCTGGAAGTTTCGCCCCCAAGGACATGGATGATCGAGGGCAAGGTCGGCCCAAAGGTATCCCGGACCTGCCCGGGCGCCGGAACACCGGACGTAACGACTTCGTCCCCGGTCAGCAAGAGCGCGGCCGACGGCCTCGGGTATACCGGGAGCTGGTCGTGGCCGCAGACGGCGGCAATGGCAACGTGCGCGGGGGTGAGCTTTGTTCCGGCCGCGATGATCGGCTCCCCCGCAGCAGCTTCTTCGCCGGCGGGGCGAATGTGCCGCCCGGGAGGTGGCTCCGTAGCCGGAACATCCCGGAGGCGGTGGAGCAGGGTTTGCTCCGCAACGCTTTCCGTCCGGCCGTATTCGCTGCGGAGTACCGCTTCGGCACCGGCCGGTATCAGCCCACCGGTCACCACGGAGGTTGCCTCCCCCGGGGAGAGCGCCGTTCCGGGCAGGACCAGCTCCCACGGCGGGGCACCGGCAATGGCCCAACCGTCCATCGCCGAGGAGGCATAATGCGGCACGTCAAACTCAGCCGTGACACCCTGCGCCAACGTCAGCCCGGTGCAATGCGCCAAGTCCACGGACGCGGGGCGTGCGCCGTTGTCCTGCCCCGTTTTATAAGCCAGCTCCCGCGCCGCGTCCCAGCTCACGGAGGGTTCTTGATGCCTCACGCCTGTCCGGTCTCGCCAGTTCCGTTCCCTACGCTTCCGTCCCCTGCTGCTCCGGTTGCTCCGTGACGACGGGCGACTTCATCCGCCACTCGGCTGGCGGCACGCATGGCCACGGCCGGCGCTGCCTGTCCGGTTGCGGCAGCCAGCCCTGCGGCATAACCGACAATAAACGTGGTGACAGGCGCTGCCGGGCGGATCACGCTGTGGGCCGCCACTCCGGCCAGCCCCAGAACCGCCTCAAGGTCTACCGGCGTGTCCTCGATCTCCAGGGCTGCGAGCAGCTCTGTGACGAAAGGTTCAAGCATTTCTTCGGCTCCGGCCACCTGGTCCTCCGATGTTCTTTTCGCCCTGCGCCGGGCACAAAGCGCGTGCAGGAACAGCTCAATAATGAGTTCAGGCTACGGTGCCGGCGGTGCTATGCCAAAGCGTTGCGCGTCATCCCAGGTATCCACGTCGGCGGTCGCGGTCGACGCCAGCGGGAGCTTCAGTGATTCCATCCTCTCGAGTAGCTTCCGTACCGGCATTCCGGCCAGCCCGTCTGGGCCATATCCGGCCACTGCTGCATCCAGTGCCGCGCTGTCGATGCAAGAGGCTAAGGGCTGGGTGCGGCCATCGGCGTCCACAGGCAGCACCAGCTGCACGGCCGGATTCCGCTCGGCCGCATCAAGCAGCAGCTGCGGCAATGTGCCCAGCGCCGGCATGTCGCACGCCAAGATCAAGGTGAGGGGCGCCCTGAAGGCGGCACCGCCGTCGTCGTTGGCAGAGCCCTCGCACAACACCTTGACTGCTGCACCGATTCCTGCCGCCGGGCCCGAAAAAGGAGGATCTTCACGCGTCAGAACCACCGTGGTTCCGGGCTCGGCATCGATGAAGGCGTCCAGTTCCACGCGAAGCTCATCGGGGCCAACGACGGCGATGCGCCGGGCCGCTCGAACGCTATTCAGGGTGCGGCGCAGGAGCGATTGGCTGTTGTAGCGGAGCAGCGCTTTGGGCTCGCCGTTCAGGCGCGAGGAACGGCCGCCGGCCAGGATGACGGCGTCGAATCCGGACAGGCTCATCAAGCCGCCGGGTTGGAGTCGAGGAACTCGCTCCATGCCGGAGCCGGGCGCTCCAGTTCACGGATCCGCCAGTGGCTGCCGCGGGGAGCACGCGGGGTAATGCGCAAATGCCAGCCCATCTGCTTCAGTGTCCGGTCCCCCTTGGCATTGTTACAGCGCAGGCAACAGGCGACGAGATTCTCCCAACTGTCGATTCCGCCGCGCGAACGTGGCTTTACGTGGTCAACGGTGTTGGCCGTCTTCCCGCAGTAGGCGCACTCGTAATTGTCCCGGCGCAGCACACCCCGACGTGTCACTGTCATGTCTTGAGGATAGGGAATCTTGATGTAACGGTTGAGCAGGATGACCGATGGCCTGCCGAATATGTCGTTGGGCCCGACGACGGGTTCGCCGTCCTCAGCGATGATGCTCGCCTTACCAGTGAGCACAAGAAGCAGCGCCCGGCGGAAGGTCACTACCGCCAGCGGTTCGTATCCAGCGTTCAGAACGAGTGTGCGCATGCACGTTCCTGTCCGTCCGGCCACGTCCGGGGCTGCGGGATCGGCTGCTCCCGGCCATGGTGATTCGACACTGACAAGAGTTAGAGTAAGCGGAATCACGCCCGCTGCGCTAATTATTCGCCTATCGAAATTCCGACGGGGGGCCCGCGGCGCTGATGAAACGTTGTTTTCGGTTCTCGTCAGACGAGAACCGTGCCGATCAGGGGCAAGGCGCACCCACCCCTTAACTACTGCAGGGCCGCCCTCGACGGAGGACGGCCCTGCAGGCAAAAACGTTGATCCAGGTCTATTCCAGCTCCGCCACGGGCAGACCGGCGTTTGCAACTGGGGCCGCCGGCAGATGCCGGCAGGCCTCCGTACGGCGGAACGCCCGGGATGGTACTGCTATGACCTAGGAAACGTGTACAGGTACCGCAGACCCTGCTGAAACTCTTAGCCGTTGGGGCGGATGAAGACCGGGCCCGAACCGATGTAGGCATCGGCCAGCGCGGTCGTGTAACCGGTCCAGCCACCATGAATGGCCTGGCCGTTGCCCACGTAAATCGCGATGTGCGGCACACCGGCACCGGCATCGTCGTAGTAGATCATGTCGCCCGGCTGCGGCGTCGAAACCTGGGTACCGTACGCCATGAACTGCGCCGGAGCCAGATCGCCCACGGAAATACCGGCCGAACGCAGCGCGTTCTCCACCATCGCGGTACAGTCCTGCGACACACCGATCTGGCCGTAAGCCGACGCCACCAAAGCGGCACCAATACCGCTGGCAGCAACATCAGCCTTCGCCTCGGGCTTCGGCGCTTCCTCAGCCTTCTCAACCGGGGCAACAGCCTTCTCGGCAGCTTCCTCAACCACCGGAGCAACTTCCTCGGCCACAGCCTCAACCACAGGCTCCGGCTCTTCAACCACCGGAGCGGCCGTCGAGGTCACACCCGAACGCTCAAGATCCAGCTCAACAGCAGCAGAAGCCTGCACAGCCTCAACCTGCACCCGCGACGGAGCCGCAGCAGCAGCCTGGACCGAAGCCTCACGCTCAATACTGGTCGCCTGCGCCGGAACACCGACAGAAAGAACCAGACCGGACGCGGCAGCAATCACAGCAGCCTGGCGGCCCACGGAACCGGCATTCGAAGAAACAGCCTTGGAAATAGACTCCAACGGGCTGGTACGGACGGGCACAGCACGGTGGCGGCCCAAAGCAGCAGTGTTCTTAGACACGAGTGATTACCTCTCCCAATGCCTGCGAGGTGAGCTGTCGGGTTCGGATGGGAGTCATCCGGCCATGGGAGCCCCGGCCTCAGCCAAGAACACCCACAACTTAACCCCAAGGGCCTCCAAAAGAAGCCCGGAAGTTGGTTCCCCCGCCCCTGCCATGCGAAATCGTTGCGAACGGACCCCGGGAAGTGGCAGAGCTAGGCAATCCACCCGGAGGTACCAAACCATGATCCGGTTTGGCACGAACAAGACGGTATACGATTTACAGCCCTAAGTCACATTCAGATCACGGGAAATCCGCTTTGAATCGGCCAGACAGCGTCCTCCCAGCCCGTATCGTTTCATCATGCCCCGGAAATTCGCGGTTTTCTTTCACGTCTGCGTGATTTAATTCACATTTTTCGCCGTTACCTGAATGTGACGAGAAGTGCGGAAGAATGCAGCCGGAATATAGGAGTTGGCCGAAATGGCAGGCACGGAAAGAGCACCATAAGAAATCAAGGAAGGGGCCCGCATCCCTTACGGATGTGAACCCGTCCGCTTGAATAGGCCGGCTGGCAGCGGGGCTGCGCTAATTGCGCCTTAGCCGTTGGGGCGGATGAAGACCGGGCCCGAACCGATGTAGGCATCGGCCAGCGCGGTCGTGTAACCGGTCCAGCCACCATGAATGGCCTGGCCGTTGCCCACGTAAATCGCGATGTGCGGCACACCGGCACCGGCATCGTCGTAGTAGATCATGTCGCCCGGCTGCGGCGTCGAAACCTGGGTACCGTACGCCATGAACTGCGCCGGAGCCAGATCGCCCACGGAAATACCGGCCGAACGCAGCGCGTTCTCCACCATCGCGGTACAGTCCTGCGACACACCGATCTGGCCGTAAGCCGACGCCACCAAAGCGGCACCAATACCGCTGGCAGCAACATCAGCCTTCGCCTCGGGCTTCGGCGCTTCCTCAGCCTTCTCAACCGGGGCAACAGCCTTCTCGGCAGCTTCCTCAACCACCGGAGCAACTTCCTCGGCCACAGCCTCAACCACAGGCTCCGGCTCTTCAACCACCGGAGCGGCCGTCGAGGTCACACCCGAACGCTCAAGATCCAGCTCAACAGCAGCAGAAGCCTGCACAGCCTCAACCTGCACCCGCGACGGAGCCGCAGCAGCAGCCTGGACCGAAGCCTCACGCTCAATACTGGTCGCCTGCGCCGGAACACCGACAGAAAGAACCAGACCGGACGCGGCAGCAATCACAGCAGCCTGGCGGCCCACGGAACCGGCATTCGAAGAAACAGCCTTGGAAATAGACTCCAACGGGCTGGTACGGACGGGCACAGCACGGTGGCGGCCCAAAGCAGCAGTGTTCTTAGACACGAGTGATTACCTCTCCCAATGCCTGCGAGGTGAGCTGTCGGGTTCGGATGGGAGTCATCCGGCCATGGGAGCCCCGGCCTCAGCCAAGAACACCCACAACTTAACCCCAAGGGCCTCCAAAAGAAGCCCGAAAGTTGGTTCCCCCGCCTCTGCCATGCGAAATCGTTGCGAACGGACCCCGGGAAGTGGCAGAGCTAGGCAATCCACCCGGAGGTGCCAAACCTCTAACCGGTCTTCGGCACGGGTTCGACACTATAACGTTTCATCTTCTAAGTCACATTCCGATCACGGAATGGTGTGTCCTTGGTTACAGCCAACCCTTGGGGTCAACCATGTCGCCGTTGACAACTACCTCAAAGTGAAGATGGCAACCGGTGGAATTACCGGTTGTACCACTTTGGGCCAACAATTCCCCACGGCTGACGGTGTCGCCGACTTTGGCGCTAATGCTTGTCAGGTGGTTGTACGTGGTCTCAAGGCCGTTGCCGTGGTCCACCACCACGCGGTTGCCATAGCCGCCAAACCAGCCGGCTTCCTTGACCGTGCCGCCTGCGGCAGAGTAGACCGGCGAGCCGCAGGCTGCGCCGTAGTCCTGGCCGGTGTGCATTTCACCGGCATACCCGGTTACGGGATTGACCCGCATACCGAACGGGGAAGTCATCTTCATGCTGTCCATCTCCATTGGCTGGGACAGCGTACCTTCACTGCTGACGGCCTTGGCATCGCTGCCGGATGCCACCATGACCTGTTCGAGCTTGGCGTCCGGATCAAAATTGCTGGTCAGGCCAGCGCGCTGGAAGTGCAGATCAACTTCCGCTGCCGCTGTCACGGGCGCGGCGGCGACGGCTGTGACCTCGGCTGCTGCCGCATCAACGGTGGGTTCGCCGGACGCAGAGGCACCTGCGGTGGTGGGCAGCAGGACAGTAAGCGCCATGCCGGATGCGGTGGCCACAATGGCGGCCTTGTGGCCGGCACCGCGGACTACTGAGGTAACGGGCGACGGAGCAGCTTCGGCGCGTCGGCGGCCGGTGCTTCCCGAACGCGGCCGCGACCTACCTGCCGGGGCGGCCGAACGACGCCGTCCCGTGGCTCTTTGTTCTGACAAAACTCTTCCCTCTCCTATAAGCCTGCGAAGTTAGCTGTCGGATTCGAGTAAGAGATAACTCGGCCACAAGACGTGCGGCATCAGCGCGGAAAGCGGCTGGTACCGAAATCAAGCGTGGCTTCACCCCTAGGCAGCTGGGTAGGCTGCCGATGGTGGGTCCTCCGCCCCTGTCAATGCGGGTCGCTGATCCGCTGACAGGGTTCGGCTACGGATCAGGTAACGCCAATGCATCGGCGTCAAGCAACAACTATAAAGGGAAACCCTCCAGAGTAATAATTCCTTTATCCATTCCTGTGGACAACGCGGTTAAGCGTTTCCAGCTGGGACGGGATCGAACGCCACAAAGATGTGGGCAGCCACCTCGGGCGGCAGTTCGAGGGCGCCCTCGATGCCTGGGACACGAACTGAAATGTATTCGCCCACGGTTTCCAGCTGCAGCTTGGCCCCGGGTTTCAGGCCCCCTTCATCCAGTTGGAGGAGCAATTCCGGCTCCACCTGGATCGGCTCGGCTAGCCGGATAATGGTCACGGTGTCCGACGGTTGGTACTTCCGCATGGCTTCTGTGAGGTTAACAACACCGTTGATGAACTCCTCAGCAGGCTTTCCGCCCAGGGCCTCAAGCCCCGGGATGGGATTGCCGTAGGGCGACTCAGTAGGTTTACCCAGCAGCTCATAGAGGCGCTGCTCCACCCGCTCGCTCATCACATGCTCCCACCGGCATGCTTCGTCGTGGACATAAGCCCAGTCCAGACCGATGACATCCGCCAGGAGCCGCTCGGCCAGCCGGTGCTTGCGCATCACTTCGGTGGCGCGGCGCCGGCCGTTCTCCGTAAGCTCCAGGTGCCGGTCTCCGGAGACAACCACTAACCCGTCACGCTCCATCCGCCCCACGGTCTGGGAAACGGTAGGTCCGGAATGGCGCAGGCGCTCCGCAATGCGGGCCCGCAGGGCAACGATGTTCTCTTCTTCCAGCTCGAGAATGGTCCGAAGGTACATCTCGGTTGTGTCGATGAGATCAGTCACTGGAATTCTTGCTCCTCAGCGCAGGTGGCGGGATAGATCCGAAAGCCGACGCACCGGCGTCGTGGTCCCCCAACAAGGTTATCTTGTTTGCCGCAAGGGCCGATAATTCCAGTGTGTGAGCCTGAGGCGCAATAGATTACGGGACGCGCCCGCATCCCAGGTCCAGCATGCGAAATATGGGCGTCTCAAGTATCGGACGGCCGGACCTCTGCGACAGAATGTGAGGAGGTTCGAAGGCGAACTGTCTAGAGATCAGCGTAAGCCCGCCAGGAAGAAGCCCTTATGAGCGACAACCAGTCAATAAGCATTCCCTCAGACCTGCTGCCCCGGGACGGGCGTTTCGGTGCCGGACCGTCCAAGATTCGCTCCGAACAGATCGACGCCGTTGTGGCGGCCGGCCGGGATCTGCTTGGCACCTCCCACCGCCAGGCGCCGGTCAAGAACCTTGTGGGCAGCGTGCGCGAGGGCCTCCAGACGTTCTTCCGGGCTCCCGAGGGGTATGAAGTTATCCTTGGCCTCGGCGGGGCCACTGCTTTCTGGGATGTCGCAACTTTCGGCCTGGTCGAGAACAAGGCACAGCACCTCTCCTTCGGTGAATTCAGCTCGAAGTTTGCCGCGGCCACGAACAACGCCCCCTTCCTGGCTGGCTCCTCCATCATCAAGGCCGAGACCGGTTCCCTGCCCAGCCCGAAGGCGGAAGCCGGTGTAGACGTTTATGCCTGGGCCCAGAACGAAACCTCCACCGGCGTTGCCGCTCCGGTCAAGCGCGTGGACGGCGCGGACGAAGGGTCGCTGGTGCTTGTCGACGCCACCTCCGCGGCTGGCGGGCTGCACGTGGACGTCTCCGAGAGCGACGTTTACTACTTCTCGCCGCAGAAAAACTTCGCGTCCGACGGCGGTATCTGGTTGGGGATGTTCTCCCCTGCGGCGCTGGAACGCGCGGCAAAGATCGGCGGCACCGACCGCTGGATCCCGGACTTCCTCAACCTGCAGACCGCGATCGACAACTCGCTGAAGAACCAGACCTACAACACGCCGGCGCTGACCACTCTGGTGACCCTGAACAACCAGATCGAGTGGCTCAACAGCAACGGCGGCCTGGAGTTCGCCGCCAAGCGCACGGCCGATTCTGCCGGCCGCGTCTACAGCTGGGCTGAAGCGTCCGACGTTGCAACGCCGTATGTGGTCAACCCCGAGCACCGTTCGAACGTCATCGCCACGGTGGACTTCGATGACTCGGTCGACGCCGCCGCCGTCGCCAAGGTCCTGCGCGCCAACGGCGTGGTGGATGTTGAGCCGTACCGCAAGCTCGGCCGCAACCAGCTGCGCATCGCCACCTTCGTCGCGATCGAGCCGGACGACGTCAGCGCCCTGCTCAACTGCGTGGACTACGTCATTGAGCAGCTGAACGGCTGATTTCCGCCAACCGCAACAACGAGGCACCCTGGTTTTCCAGGGTGCCTCGTTGTTTGTGTTGCGCGGGAGCAAGCATGCCTCAGGCTTCGGGCCTCGGGGATACCGTCCGGTGCCCGCGCCGCCGCTCCGGCAGCCTATCGCCGCTGCTGCAGATAAGTAATGCGCAGCTTCTGTTTGGCGCTGCGGTCGAACTGGAAGCGCATGTGCCGGGCCCGCCATGCCCAGATGAAGCCGACAAGTGCCGCGGCCAGCCCGGCAAGGGCCCCCACGCCCAGGCCCCACCGCGGCCCGAACGCGTCGGTGACGGCGCCGACGATAGGAGCACCGATCGGGGTTCCGCCCATGAAGATCGCCATATACAACGCCATCACGCGTCCACGCATCACCTGGTCCGTGTTGGTCTGCACGTAGGCGTTAGCGCCGGTCATGATGGTCAGGGCGGAGACTCCGATGGGCACGAGGGCCAGGCCGAACAACCAGGCGTTGGGTGCCAGGGCTGCCGCCGTGCAGGCGACCGCGAAGGCTGCCGCGGCCCCGAAAATGAATCGCAGCCGGGGCCGGTCGCGGCGGGCAGCAAGCAGTGACCCCATGACCGAGCCGATGGCCATGACGGACGACAGCAGGCCAAAGTCGCCGGCGTGCCCACCGAATTCCGTCCGGGCCATGGCGGCAATATAGATGGCAAAGTTCAGTCCGAAGGTTCCGATGATGAAGATCGCCGTCATGACGACCATCAGGTCCGGCCGGTGGCGCACGTAGCGGAACCCTTCGCGGATTCTGCCCTTGCCCTTGGCAGCCTTAGGCAGTGACCGCAGCTCACTGCCGCGGATTACCAGCAGTGCGGCGATCATGGCACCGAACGTGCCCGCGTTGATAAGGAAAACCCAGCCAGGACCGACGGCGACCGTCAGCACGCCCGAAACGGCCGGTCCCACCATGCGGGCCAGGTTGAAGGAAGTGCTGTTCAGCGCGACGGCGTTGGGCAGGAAATCATCACGGACGAGCTCCGAGACAAAGGTCTGCCGGGCCGGGGCATCCACGGAGGCCACCATGCCCAAGGCCAGCGCGAAGGCGTAGACGTGCCAGAGCTCCACAACGTCCGCGATCACCATGATGCCCAGCCCAAGGCCCAGCAGTGCCATGGAAATCTGGGTGATCATGAGCAGGTGGCGCCGGTTGAAACTGTCCGCGATCAGTCCCGACCATGGTGCCATGAGCAACTGCGGGCCAAGCTGAAGCGCCATGACGATACCCATGGCAGCAGCGTCCTGCTTGGTCAGGATGTCGTAAACCAGCCAGTCCTGTGCGGTCCGCTGCATCCAGGTGCCGATGTTGGAGACGATCGCCCCGACAAACCAGATGCGGTAGTTGAAGAACTGCAGCGAACGGAACATTTATACAGGCGCTCCTTTCTGCCGCGGAATTCACATGGCCGCGGATGGTTTAGGCGCTTGCCTCCGGGCGTGGGCTGGTCTCAGGTGCCTCGAAGTCGGACTCGGCTGTCTCCGGGCCAGCCTCTGCTGCCTCCGCATCAGCCTCAGCTGTCTTCAAATCCGAGCCGGGTTCGTCCGTAACAAGTTCGTCGGCCGAAGGCTCCGACGAGTAGGGCTCAAGCACTGCGTCCGCTGAGCCTGCGTTCTCCGAGGTTGCGGAGTGCGAAGTTGAGGGATCCGGGTCAGCCGATGCTTGGCCCGCGGATTCATCCACGGCGGGAGCGGCGGCTTCGTCGACTGGCCCAGCTTCAGCGGCGCCATCAACATCGTTGCCAGCTTCATCCGGCCTCTGGCCGTCGGCGTCATTACTTTCGCCGTCGTTGTTCTCGGCTTCCGCGGCTGCTTCTTCGGGACGCACCCGCTCGGCCCACGGAACCCAGTCCGGCGCCAGCAACGACTTTTCCGAGGGCAGCAGGCCGATTTCGCAGACCGTGATCTCTTTACTCCGCGGCGCGCGCGCCAGGGAGGCGAACCACTGCCAGCCGATGTAGCCGGGCAGTTTGGATTCGAACCGGTGGACCACCAGGCGCTCGGCTTCCGCCACCACACCCACATGGTCGCCGACCTGTTCCGCCGGGGCCATCTCGAGCACGCCCTGACGGGCACGGTCCACGGCGGCGGCCAGCAGCGCATCCAGTTTCGCGGGCCGCTTGGCAGCGGGCCGCCGTCGTACCGGAGCAGGGCTTTCCGCGGCGGTGTCTACTGTCGGTTCCACTGCAGATTCCGTTTCTGTCTCAGCGCTGCTCATGTATGGACTCCGCCGGCTCAGACGTCCAGCTGATCCGCGACGTGGCGCAGCACGGCTGCGACCTTGGCCGAGTGGGCCTTGTCGGGATAGCGGCCCTTGCGGAGCCCGTTGGAGATACCGTCGAGCAGCTTGATGAGGTCCTCGGTGATGACGGCCATGTCTTCCGCCGGCTTCCGGACAGCCTTCGCGACCGATGGCTTGGCATCGATGATGCGGGCCGAAAGGGCCTGCGCTCCCCGGCGTCCCTCGGCTACGCCGAACTCCATGCGGGTGCCGGCCTTGACCTCGGTGACACCGGCCGGAAGGGCAGAGGCGTGCAGGAACACTTCCTGGCCCTCATCCGTGGCCAGGAATCCAAAACCTTTTTCCGTGTCAAACCATTTGACCTTGCCGATGGGCACTTCAGTTACCTCGTTCTACGATTCCATTGCAGGGTAATCGCCCGCTGCTGCGCTTTTCATGTCCCGTGCAGGTTCCGGTGCCAGCGATCTGTGCTGGCTGGACGGTAACCCTGGACGGGGAAGTCTCTATCTAGATTAGCTTGTTCCGACAGCCGCCCCGGACTTTGCCGGCAACATGTCCGCTGTTAGCGTTATCTGCATGTCCGCCCCTGTTCCGTCGTCCAGTTCCGCGGCCCGCCCGGAGACGGGCAGGCTCCTGATCGCCTTGGTGACGATTGCCGCCGTCGTATCTCTCGCAGGGCTTGCCAGCCTGACCGTGATCCTGGTCAGCGCCCTCTTCGGGAACGAAGCCTGGCCCGGTTTCCTGGCCATCGCCTGGACCGGTTTCCCCGTGGCGTTCCTCTTGATGGGCTTCCTGATCCTGCGCAGCATCAGGCGCCGGCGCAACCTCTGATCTTGTTGCGGCGTTGATATCCGCGCCAGCCGGCTACGGGCTTGCCGGGCGGGGTAACGTTAATCTGATGTCCTCCATCCGTGCGCTGGCCGATGATTTGGCTGCCCGCAGCGACAGCCAGCTGCGGGCGTTGCTGAGCGCCCGCCCGGATTTATGCTTGCCTCCGGTTCCGGATTTTTCCGCTCTGGCCGCCCGGGCCTGCACCAGAATCAGCCTGCAGCGGGCGCTGGAGAAACTCTCCCGGCCGGAGCTGGACGTGCTCGAAACCATCGTCCTGACCACCGACGTCGACGCCGGCGCAGGCATCGACGCGGACGCACTCAAACCACTGCTCGTCTCTGCCCCGGGCAACACCGCCGAGCCCCAACTGGACGCCTTCCTCGCCAAGCTGCATTCGCTGAGCCTGCTGGTGCCGGCTTCTGCCGAAAATCAGCAGTCGGCGGGGTTCCTGCCGGTGGCCAGCCTGCCTGACGTGCTTGGTCCTTATCCGGCCGGTCTGGGCCGCACCTACGCGAAGCTAGCCGCCGCGAGCGCCGAGGCGGGCGAACGGATGGTCGCCGTCGTCGCTGCCCTCAGGGTCGCCGGCTACCCGCTGCCCGCCGTGGACGAGCCTGCGCTGCCTCCGGCGGACAAGGCTTCCGCCGCTGCCCGCGCCCTGGAATCCTGGCTCTCCGCCGCCGACACCTGGGATGCGCTGCTGGCTGAGGCGCCGCCGAAGGCCGCCCAGCTGCTGGAGCGGTTCCGCCGCTCGCCGGTAGGCACAGTCCCGCAGGCGCTCCGGAATCTGGCAGTGCACGATACCGAGGCCTCGCCGCTGGAGTGGCTACTCGCCCGCGGCCTGCTGGTGCCGGTGGACGCAAGCCACGTTGAACTGCCGCGCGCCGCCGGGATCGCGGCCCGCGGCGGCGCCGTGATCAACCCCTGGGAAACCTCGGCCCCCGGGCTCGGGACGGGCAGGGAAGCCGCCAAGCGGGGCACCGGGACAGCGCTGACGGTACGCTCCAGCCTGCGCGACAACGCCGCCTATTCCGCCGTCGCCGAGACCTTGCGGCTGGTCTCCGAGCTCCTGGTGCTCGCGGACACGACACCGGTGGCAACCCTGCGTGCCGGAGGTGTCGGCGTGCGCGAAATCAAGCGGTTGGCGGACGAGCTCCGCATCGACACCGCCGAGGTGTCCTGGCTGCTCGAGCTGACTGCCGCGGCCGGGCTGCTCACCTTGGACGTGGATACCAGTAAGTGGAGGACCAACGACGCCGGCACTTACGGCGCGCTTGACCGTCACCATCAGTGGCTGCTGCTGGCAACGGCATGGCTGGCACTCGACCGCGCGCCGGCGTTGGTGGGCTCCCCGGCCCAGCCGGGCTCCCGGCCAGACTCACGGCCAGGCGTGCGGCCTGGCTCCCAGCCGGACGCGGCGAGGTCCGGCATTAACGCCCTCGCCGCGGAAGCATCGCGTCCCGACGCACCCGCCGTCCGCCGTCGTTTGCTTGATGCCCTTGCCGAACTCTCCCTCCCGATCGGCGACGGCACATCGGTGGCGGCACCGGCAGAATCCCTGCTGACCGATTACCTCTGCTGGCACCAGCCGCGGCTCCGCCGCCGGTTCGAGCGTCTGGTCCCGGGCATGCTGGTTGAGTCCGCGAGCCTGGGCCTGCTCGGCTCCGGTGCGCTGACCGAGCTGGGCGCCGCGCTGGCCGCCGGCGAGCCGGAGGAAGCCGCGGAACTGTTGGATAAGCAACTGCCGGAACCGCTGAGCCACTTCCTGCTGCAGGCGGACCTGACCGCGGTGGCCCCGGGTTACCTGGAGCCGGCGGTGAACCGCGAACTGGCGTTGCTTTCCACCGCCGAGGGGCAGGGGCCGGCTGCCATCTACCGGTTCTCCGCGGATTCCGTCCGCCGCGCCCTGGATGCGGGGCAGGACGCCGAGGGCATCCTCGAATTCCTGACCCGCCACTCGGCCACCGAGGTGCCGCAGCCACTGCGCTACCTTGTCGAAGACACCGCGGCCCGGCACGGTGCCGTCCGCGTGGGCAGCATGTCCGCCTACTTGCGCAGCAACGACCCCGACCTCCTGGACGCGTTGCTGACGGATCCGCGGGCCGCGCTGCTGGGGCTGCGGAGGCTGGCGCCCACCGTGCTGGCGTCGAAGTCGAGCGCCCGCGAACTGCTGCACACCCTGCGCGAGCTCGGCTACTCCCCCGCACCGGATAAGGACGACGACGGCGTTGCCCTCACCGCTGCGGGGGATGTGGCGGGAAGTAGCCCCGCGTCCCGTGAGGCTGGCCGTGTGGGTGGCAGCGCGCCGTCGTCGTTCCCGGTCCGGACCAATCCTTGGCTGCTCATGGACGAAGACCTGCAGGCCCAGCTGGACCGGTTGCGCGGAGCCGGCACGCCGGCCAAGTCCGCCGCGGGCGCCGAGGCGGAACCACTGCTGGCCTTGGAGACCCTGCGCAAGGCGATCCGGCTCAAGCAGCTGGTCCGGATCGGATTTGTGGAGCCCAACGGGACCCACCGGCGCGAAATCCTGCAGCCGCTTTCCGTGGGCGGCGGGCGGCTGCGGGTCTTCGACGCGCGGCGCGACAGCGAGCGCGTGGTCTCGATCCACCGCGTGATGGACATTGAGCTGGTCGATGAGGCTGGCGGCAAGAAGAGGAGCACCACCGATGGCTGACGGGCCGCTGATCGTCCAGAGCGACAAGACCATCCTGCTGGAGGTCGACCATGAGCAGGCCACCGAGGCGCGCCACGCCATCGCGGCCTTCGCCGAACTCGAGCGCGCACCGGAGCATATGCACAGCTACCGGATCACGCCGTTGGGGCTGTGGAACGCGCGCGCTGCCGGCCTGGATGCCGAGCAGGTGCTGGACACCTTGTTGCAGTATTCGCGCTTCCCCGTGCCGCACGCACTGCTGATCGACATCGAAGAGACGATGTCCCGGTACGGGCGGCTGCGGCTGGAAAAAGACCCGCAGCACGGGCTCGTGCTGCGCACCGACGACTATCCGGTGCTCGAGGAAGTCATGCACGCCAAGAAGATCCAACCGCTGCTCGGCCCGCGGATCGACGGCGAGACCACCGTGGTGCATTCCTCGCAGCGCGGCCAGCTCAAGCAGTTGCTGCTTAAACTCGGCTGGCCCGCCGAGGACCTGGCCGGTTACGTGGACGGCACGCCGCATCCGATCGCGCTGGAAGAGAACGGTTGGAAGCTCCGCCCCTACCAGCAGGTGGCAACGGAGAACTTCTGGGCCGGCGGTTCCGGCGTCGTTGTTCTGCCCTGCGGTGCGGGCAAAACGCTGGTGGGCGCCGCGGCGATGGCCACGAGCCAGACCACCACGCTGATCCTGGTGACCAACACGGTCTCCGCGCGGCAGTGGAAGGACGAGCTGCTCAAGCGCACCACGCTCACGGAGGACGAGATCGGCGAATACTCGGGCTCGCTCAAGGAGGTGCGCCCGGTGACCATCGCTACGTACCAGGTGCTCACGCTGCGCCGCGGCGGCCTCTATCCGCATCTGGAGCTGGTGGACAACAATGACTGGGGTCTGATCATTTACGACGAGGTGCACCTGCTGCCGGCGCCGATCTTCCGGATGACTGCGGATCTGCAGGCCCGGCGGCGGCTCGGCCTGACGGCGACGCTGGTGCGCGAGGACGGCCGTGAGGGCGAGGTGTTCTCGCTGATCGGGCCTAAGCGTTATGACGCCCCATGGAAGGACATCGAGGCGCAGGGCTACATTGCGCCGGCAGACTGCGTGGAGGTGCGGGTGGATCTGCCGCGCGACGAGCGTACGGCGTACGCGATGGCCGACGACGCCGACAAGTACCGTCTCTGCGCGACGTCCGATACCAAGAACTCGGTGGTGGAGCAGCTGGTGACCCACCACAAGGGCGAGCAGCTGCTGGTGATCGGGCAGTACATCGACCAGCTGGACGAGCTCGCTGAACGGCTGGCCGCGCCGTTGATCAAGGGCGAAACCTCGGTGAAGGAGCGCCAGCGGCTCTTCGACGAGTTCCGGTCCGGCTCCCTGCACACCCTGGTGGTTTCCAAGGTGGCGAACTTCTCGATCGATCTGCCCGAAGCGTCGGTGGCGATCCAGGTTTCCGGTTCGTTCGGCTCGCGGCAGGAGGAAGCCCAGCGGCTGGGACGGCTGCTGCGGCCCAAGTCGGACGGCCGGGCTGCGCGGTTCTACACCGTGGTGGCGAGGGAGACGCTGGACCAGGAATTTGCCGCCAAACGCCAGCGCTTCCTCGCGGAACAGGGTTACGCCTACACCATTCTCGATGCCAAAGATGTTGGAAAGACGGGGAGCTGAGCCGGTCCGGAGACGCCGCCGGGGCGTAAGATTTCAGCCATCCAAACGAGTGGGGAGGCCGCCGTGGGCGCTGAACAAGTTGTCGCCGAGCATTACGGGAAGCCGGGTCTGGAGGATGCCATCCTCGCGGGGGTAGCCGCTGTCGGTCTCGACCCGGACCATTTCGAGCCGGACGATTTGGCCGCGGTGGACCAATTCCATGTCGGCGGTGCCGAAGCTGCCGAGAACGTGGCCCGCGGCACCGGCATCCGCAGCGGCATGCGGGTGCTGGACATCGGCTCGGGCATCGGCGGACCGGCACGCTTGTTCGCGCACCGGTTCGGCGCCACGGTACACGGCGTGGATCTTACCCCGTCTTTCGTGACCACGGCCCAATCCCTGACGCGGCGCTGCGGCTTGGCCGGCCTGGTCAGTTTCTCCGAGGCCAGCGGCCTGGACCTCCCCTTCAGCGACGGCGAATTCGACGCGGCAACGATGATGCACGTCGGCATGAACGTCGAACCCAAAGATGCCTTATTCCGCGAAGTCCACCGAGTTCTCAGGCGCGGCGGAGTCTTCGCGGTCTACGACATCATGCTCACCGGGGAGGGCGAACCGCAGTTCCCCCTGCCGTGGGCGGCGAGCGCCGAAACGTCCTTCCTCCGTTCGCCCCTGGACTATATACGGGAGCTGGAGGAAGCCGGTTTCACCGTGACGGGCGAGCGCAACCGGCACGGTTTCGCGCTGGAATTCCTGACCCGTGCACAGGCCCGGCTGGCAGACGACGATCCCCGGCTGGCCGGAATGCGGATGGTTCTAGGGCCGGAAGGACCCGTGCGGCTGGGACACCTCGTCCAAGCGATCCGCAGTGGAACGCTCGCCCCGGTAGAGATTTTCAGCCGGCGCGACGGGGCGAGAGAACCAAATGCTTAGACGTCCGCAGAATTAGAAGGCCTCGCCGTCGTGATCCCTTACGGCTGAGTAACGGCTGGCATCGGGCCAGCATCCAAGGAATGTACAGACAACTCCCAGAATCTGTGAGCATACTGACAAGCGTGAAGAAAAAGGAACCTGAAGCAAAACTGCTCGTAGTTGACGACGAACCGAACATTCGGGAACTGCTTTCAACCTCCCTGCGCTTTGCCGGGTTCGAAGTTGTTGCCGCCGCAAACGGCCGTGATGCCCTCGCTGCCGCGGAAGAACACAACCCTGACCTGGCGGTGCTGGACGTCATGCTGCCGGACATGGACGGTTTCACGGTGACGCGGCGGTTGCGCGCGGCCGGGCGCCATTTCCCGGTCGTCTTCCTCACGGCCCGCGACGACACCGATGACAAAGTCACCGGCCTGACCGTCGGCGGCGATGACTATGTGACCAAGCCCTTCAGCCTGGACGAGGTGGTGGCCCGGATCCGCGCCGTGCTGCGCCGCACCCAGCCGCTGCTCGAAGACGACGCCGTCATCCAGGTAGACGACCTTGAACTCGACGACGACGCGCACGAAGTCCGCCGGGGCGGGCTGGTCATCGACCTCTCACCTACCGAATTCAAGCTGCTGCGCTACCTGATGCTGAACCCCAACCGGGTGCTCTCCAAGGCGCAGATCCTGGATCATGTCTGGGAGTATGACTTCAACGGCGACGCGTCCATCGTGGAATCCTACATCTCCTACCTGCGCCGGAAGATCGACGCCAATCCCGAGGCTCCGGCACTCATTCAGACCAAGCGTGGTGTGGGGTACCTGCTGCGCACGGCGGAAAAGCGCTGATCGTGATCCAACGGTGGAAGTCGGCCTCGCTTCGCACACAGTTGGTCGCAATCATCTGTGTGCTGATGGCCGCTACCATCGCACTGACGTCAGCGCTGACCATCGCGTTCCTGAAAAATGACCTGATCAACAGATTGGACCAAACGCTGAAGGCCAACGCCGGAAGCATGAGTGTCGCATTGTTGTCCCCCTCAGGGGCAGTTCCTCTCGGGGACTACCACGGGTTGATGCTTCTTCCTGATGGCGCCATTGCCAAGGAAACTCCCCAGACCAGTAAAGATGTTCCTGCCCTTCGAAGATGGACATATGAGGACGTCCGTCAACATCCAAGAGGATTCTGGTACACCGTGGAAAGTGAGGATCCGGACAGTCCTCGCTGGCGAGCCTATGTATATCCCTTGCAAAATCAACTCGGCACAGTCACTATCGCAGCTTCATATGAGGAAGTGGAAACGACGGTTGAGACGGCGACGGCGCTGAGTCTTCTGCTCGGCCTGTTCGCTACGGCGGCGGCATCAGCCATCGCCTGGTTGGCTATAACGCGCGCGTTCAAGCCTCTCAGCACGGTTGAAAAAACTGCTGCAGCCATCGCCGCCGGCGACCTGACCCGACGTGTTGAAGTGAGCAACCCGAACACGGAGATCGGCAAGCTTTCCAGTTCGCTCAACGCTATGCTCGCCCACATCGAATCCGCCTTCGCCGGCCGCGCAGCTTCCGAAAAGCGCATGCGCCAGTTCGTCGCGGACGCTTCCCATGAACTGCGCACTCCACTGGTGACCATCCGCGGATTCTCGGAGCTCTACCGCCACGGCGCCTTGCAAAGCCAAGACGACGTCGGCGCGGCCATGGGCAGGATCGAGAGCGAGGCCACCAGGATGGGCCAGCTCGTGGAAGACCTGCTCACGCTCGCGCGCGTGGACGAACAGCGTCCGCTGGAGGCAAAGCCGTTGGACCTGCTGCTACTCGGCAACGATGCCGCCATGGATGCCCGTGCCAGCGCCCCGGACCGGGATATCAAGGTCATCGGGCTCGACGGCGCTGCGCCCCAGCCAGCGCCCATCGTCGGGGACGAAGGAAGGCTGCGTCAGGTCGTGGCGAACTTGATGACCAACGCACTGCGCTATACGCCTGAAGGATCGCCGATCGAAATCGCGGTGGGTGTTGAACCAGTCATCGACGACAAAAAGGACTCCGTGATCGAGGTCCGCGACCACGGTCCCGGGATATCGGAGGAAGAAGCAGCCAGGGTTTTCGAACGCTTCTACCGCGCGGATTCCTCACGCTACCGCGAGACCGGCGGGACCGGACTTGGCCTGGCCATCGTCGCGGCGCTGGTCGCCCAGCATGACGGCACTGTGCGATTGCTCGACACGGAAGGCGGCGGGGCGACCATGTCCATCCGGATTCCATATGAGCCAGCACCCGATGACGACCGCAGCGTCTTCGAATACAGCTAACCCAGGGACAGTAAACGGTTCCCTGGGCCCGGTGGAAGCCGAAAAAGCCGCGAGACTGTGCTCCTCCACTTTCGTGCTGCAACTCTGCGTTATCCACAATCGCAGCCGGACCCCTCGTCTGCACTCCTTACGCTCCTTACCCTCGAAGTATCGGTTGGATCAACTACTTCGAAGGGAACATCATGGCTGTATTCCATGTGGACAGTGAGGCCTTGAACGCCAAGAGTATGGCGGTCCAGGGCACTATCGGACGCCTGCAGGCCGAGGTAAACACCATGCAGTCCGGGCTGCGGGAACTGGAATCACTGTGGACGGGCTCCGCTTCCGCGAACTTCCAGCAGTTGATCACTGACTGGCGTGCAACACAGCTGAAGGTTGAAGAGTCCCTGGCCAGCATCAATACGGCACTGGCCCAGGCGTCGCAGCAGTATGCTCAGGCCGAAGAAGCCAACGCGCGCATGTTCATGGCCTGACCAAGAACCGCAGTCGGGCCGGAATCCCCCAGCTGGACCCCGCGCCGCCGCTGCCTGTCAGCTCTGTTCCGGCGTTCCCTGATGGAACCGCAGCCGCCACTGTTCCCCCTCGCGGAGCCACAGTGAGCTGCGCAGAGCCGAGCCGGTGCGCGAGCTGCTGCGGTAAGTCAGCAGGACGCTGTCTTCGCCAAGCCGTTCAGCGGCGAAGACCTCCACGGTTGCTTCCGTCTCCGGATCCCCCTGGAGCGCGCTGATCGTGTCGTCCCTGGTCCACATCCGGCCCGACTGCCCAATCTCGGTGAAGTCCGGGTGCAAGAGCACGGCAAGACGTCCGAAGTCGGCGCGTGTACCGGGGCTGAGGAGTTCCTGTTCCAGCCTGACGATCAGTTCCTCGACAGGTTCCTGCGTGTCCTCCGCGGAGAAGTCCTCCAGCTCAGAGAACAGATCGGGTTCCGGGCTCTCAGGGCTCTCCGCCCGCTGAGCCAGACGGGGCTCCGGAACTCGGACGGCCGATTGGGTGACGGCGGGAGTATCCGCTGCGGCTGAGGCCGCCCGGCCTTGGAATCCTGGCCCGTGGGGAATAACCGATCCGTTTTGGAAAGCCAAGGCAACTGCCCGGGCGCGGACATCGGCTGCTTCGTTCAGGTCATGCCCGGCATGGCCCTTCACCCATTCGAATTTGTAGCTGCGGCCTTTGATGACCTGGTCGATCTGCTTGAGGAGGTCCACGTTGAGTACGGCTTTGCCGTCGGCCTTGCGCCAGCCCTTGCGTTTCCAGCCCGGCATCCATTTAGTGATGCAGTTGATGACGTACTGGCTGTCGCAGAGGATGTGCAGGGGCTCTTCCGGCAGGTGCTCGGTGGCACGGAACAAATCGAGCACCGCCATGAGCTCGCCCTGGTTGTTGGTTCCGTGCGGCCAACCTCCAGCTGCCCAGGAATTTTCGTCAATGTACCAGGCCCAGCCAGCAGGGCCCGGGTTGCCGAGGGCAGAGCCGTCGGCGGCAGCAGTAATCGTCATAGTCTCCATCTTTTCAGATCGGCAAGGTCCTATCGGACATAGGCTGGCAGGGTGGCAATTCTTATCGATCCCCCGCTGTGGCCGGCCCACGGAACGCATTTTTCCCATCTGGTCTCGGACTCGTCACTGGACCAACTGCATGACTTCGCGGCGGCCGCCGGGGTCCCCCGGCGGGCCTTCGACCTGGACCATTACGATGTTCCGGCAGAGCGGCATGCAGAACTTGTTGCCCGGGGTGCCGTAGCCGTCTCGGGCGGTGAGCTGGTGCGCCGCTTGATCGCCAGCGGGCTGCGAGTGCCGGCGCGCCGCAGACCTGGAAAGCTGGAACACGTACTGCTGCAGCACTGGAACGCCTTGATCCCCGATCAGGAACCATTGGGCCGGGAGCTTATCGCGAGGTGGGGCGGAGACCACCGGCACTACCACGACCATAAGCATCTGCTGGCGGTCATCGAGGCATTTCGCACGCTTCAGGACCATGGGGAGAGGCCGGGAGAAGAATCCCGGGCTGTCTGGCTGGCGGCGTGGTTCCACGACGCTGTCTACAACGGGGTGGCAGGAAAAGATGAAGAAGATTCCGCGGCACTGGCACGCGGGAAGCTGACCGGCGCTGGCTGCCGCCCTAAGGAGGTCGCTGAGACGGCCCGCCTGGTGCTGTTGACAGCGCATCACGCTCCGGCTGACGACGACGCGTCCGGAGCCATGCTGTGCGACGCCGACCTGTCCGTTCTCGGCAGCCCGCCGGATAGCTACCGCCGCTACCTCGCTGCAGTCCGGAAAGAGTATGCGCACGTCGGTGACGCTGATTTCGCAGCCGGACGCACCGCCGTCGTCCGCCGTTTGCTGGCCTCGGAGCCGTTGTATCGGACGGCCACAGCCCGCACGCTCTGGCTGGCCCAGGCCCGGCAGAACCTGAGTGCCGAACTGTCCGGGATTTAACCCGGGAAGGCACGGCTCCCGATCGGGAACCGTGCCTTCCTGTTGGAACTGGTCAGACAATGACCGGCTCGGAAGCGGCTTGCGCCGGACTTCCTAGAAGCCGCCCATACCGCCCATGCCGCCCATGTCGTCGCCGCCGGGCATGGCCGGAGCGTTCTTCTCGGGCTTGTCAGCGACAACGGCCTCGGTGGTGAGGAACAGGCCGGCGATGGAAGCCGCGTTCTGCAGAGCAGAGCGGGTCACCTTGACCGGGTCGTTCACACCGGCAGCCAGCAGGTCTTCGTAGACACCGGTTGCAGCATTCAGGCCGTGGCCGGAAGGCAGGCTGCGGACCTTGTCGGCAACAACGCCCGGCTCGAGACCGGCGTTGAAGGCGATCTGCTTCAGCGGAGCATCGATGGCAACCTTGACGATGTTGGCGCCGGTTGCTTCGTCGCCCTCGAGGTTCAGGTTGGCGAACGCCTTGGCGCCGGCCTGGATAAGGGCAACGCCGCCACCGGCGACGATGCCTTCTTCAACGGCAGCCTTCGCGTTGCGGACAGCGTCCTCGATGCGGTGCTTGCGTTCCTTGAGCTCAACCTCGGTTGCGGCACCGGCCTTGATGACTGCAACGCCGCCGGCCAGCTTGGCCAGACGTTCCTGCAGCTTCTCGCGGTCGTAGTCGGAATCGGAGTTGTCGATCTCGGCGCGGATCTGGGAAACGCGGCCTGCGATCTCCTCGGCGTCGCCGGCACCTTCAACGATGGTGGTCTCGTCCTTGGTGACAACAACCTTGCGGGCCTGGCCCAGCAGTTCGAGGGTTGCGTTCTCCAGCTTGAGGCCAACTTCCTCGGCGATGACCTGGCCACCGGTCAGGATGGCGATGTCAGCCAGCTGAGCCTTGCGGCGGTCACCGAAGCCCGGAGCCTTGACGGCGACGGACTTGAAGGTGCCACGGATCTTGTTGACAACCAGGGTGGCCAGTGCCTCGCCCTCGATGTCTTCGGCAATGATCAGCAGCGGCTTGCCGGACTGCATGACCTTTTCCAGAACTGCAACGAGGTCCTTCACGTTGGAGATCTTGGAGTTGACGATCAGGATGTACGGGTCTTCGAGGACCGTTTCCTGGCGCTCTGCGTCGGTGACGAAGTAGCCGGAGATGTAGCCCTTGTCGAAGCGCATACCCTCGGTGAGCTCGAGCTCGAGGCCAAAGGTGTTGGACTCCTCGACGGTGACAACGCCTTCCTTGCCGACCTTGTCGAGAGCTTCAGCGATCAGTTCACCGATCTGCGGGTCGCCTGCAGAGATCGAGGCGGTAGCAGCAATCTGCTCCTTGGTCTCGATTTCCTTGGCGGAAGAGATCAGCTCGGCGGTGACAGCGTCGACAGCCTTTTCGATACCGCGCTTGAGGCTCAGCGGATCGGCACCGGCAGCAACGTTGCGCAGGCCTTCCTTGACCAGGGCCTGGGCGAGGACGGTTGCGGTGGTGGTACCGTCACCGGCGACGTCGTCCGTCTTCTTGGCAACTTCCTTGACGAGCTCTGCGCCGATCTTCTCGTACGGATCGTCGAGCTCGATCTCCTTGGCGATGGAAACACCATCGTTGGTGATCGTGGGAGCGCCCCACTTCTTCTCAAGGACAACGTTGCGACCACGCGGGCCCAGCGTGACCTTAACAGCGTCAGCGAGGATATTCAGTCCACGCTCGAGGCCGCGGCGGGCCTCTTCGTCAAAGCTAATGATCTTTGCCATGGCGGCATACGTCCCTTCTGGACAGTAGACAGCGGGCGCAGCCTTGGATAAACCAGGACTGCTAACCACTGCGATGCCCGCGACGGACGGATAACGACGGCGGCGATCTCTTTACGCCGCACCGCTACCCTCACCCCAGTGGTTTGGATTTTTCACTCTCCCCCGTCGGCCGACTGCTTAGCAGTCAACCAGCGAGAGTGCTAACACAATAATTAGCACTCACCTCGGTTGAGTGCAAGCTGCATCCAGCAATAGTCTGGCCGCTTCACCACACGCGTAACACCCTGAGCACCACTGACCCCAAGATCAGGGTGGCCCCCGATAGAACCGGCCCATGCCGAGCCGTAGATTGGAGGTAGTCACGCAGCACCATCACATACCGAAGGAAAAGAACATGTCGGAAAATCCGGACGGCAAGCAGGACAAAGCCGGACAGGAGCAGCCGGGACCATCCCGCGGGGAGAATCCCACCGAGCCGTTGCGGGGTGCGGGCACCCATCCCACACAGCCCCTGGGCAATACGCCCGGTGAACCGGCGCCCGGAGGAAAGCCTCCGTTCGGCCAAGCACCGCAGGGCCAGCAGCCGCAGAGCCAGTCACCCTATGGACAACCGCCGTACGGCCAGCAGCCGCAGGGCCAGGCCCCTTACGGGCAACCGCCTTACGGACAACCGCCGCAGGGGCAGGCCCCCTACGGGCAACCGCCTCACGGCCAGAATCCCTACGCGCAGCCGCAGTACGGCCAGGCGCCCTACGGCCAGCCGGGCCAGCCGTATTACGCCGGCTACCCGGAACAGAAGTCCCGCCTGATCGGCGGCTTGCTGGGCATTCTGCTCGGCGGACTGGGTATCCACCGCTTCTACCTGGGCTATGTCGGCATGGGGATCCTGCAGATCGTCGTCACTATCGTCACGTTCGGCCTCGGTGCGATCTGGGGCTTCGTCGAAGGCATCATGATCCTGGTCGGAGCGGAAATGTTCCGCCGCGATGCCAAGGGCGTTCCGCTCAAGGAGTAGCAACAGGTTCCCCACCGAAGCTGCCGAGGGCTGTGTCTATAACTGCGTACGACGGCGGCGGGCGGCTAAATCGATAGCCGCCCGCCGCCGTCGTAATTTGGTAAATCAGGAAGCGAGCTTCACTTCCTCAGCCTGCGGCCCCTTCTGCCCTTCCCCAATTTCGAACTCGACGCGCTGGCCCTCCTCAAGGGAACGGTAACCGTCCATCTGGATGGCGGACCAATGCACGAATACGTCAGCTTCGTTTTCATCGACGGTGATAAAGCCGTAGCCTTTTTCCGCGTTGAACCATTTGACGGTTCCCTGCGCCATATTGCTCTCCATATTTCTAGACCTGGCCCCGCCGCCCCTGTTTCCAGCGGTGGAGATGCGCTCACTCTACCCATGCCGCAGCATGGGTGTGAGCGCCGGCACAGAGAATGTTATGGAGGTGTAACAGAGGCGCCGAAGTATCTCCCGACGGGCAAAACCGGGATGTGGTCAGCCGTTTTGCTGGAATCCAGGACCGAGCACCACGGTCACATACTCGGAGACTGCTCCCTGCCCGGTTTCGCGCAGGTCGGAGATGCCAAGGAGCTCGCCCAACGCCTGCGCATTGGCGCTCTGGCCGGGGTTGTAGAAGATCACGGAGTTGGCCGGGGGCGCACCCTGCCAGTTATCCACTACCCCAACGGCCCAGCCGTCGGACGTGACCGTCTGCGAAACCGCGCCGCCTAGCCCGCTGACGCCGACGCTGTTGAAGATCAGCACCGGATCAGCTTTATTCACGGCCGCGTCAGCTTCGGCGGCCTCGTCAGTGGGTTCCTCGATCGGTTCCTCGGCGGGCTCCGTGGTGGCGTCCGCCGTGGGCTCCTTGGCAGGCTTCGTGGCCTCACCCGCTGCGTCCACAGTTGGTTCCCTGGCGTCGTCCGTGGCTTCGGCCGTTTTAGTAGCGGCATTCGGGGATGCCGACTTGGCCGAGGGCGCCGCGGTGGCTTGGAGTTCCGTGCTCGCGCCCCCCGCTCCGAGCAGCGGCAGGACGAAGAAGGACAACACGCCAACGGCGAGCGCCAGTACGGTAGCCAGGATGATCAGGCCGAGTCCGCTGGATTTCGACGCTGCCATGTGGGCCCGGTGGACGCCATGGCGGTCTGAAGTTTCGGGCACCTGGTCAAACTCGTCCCGGGAATACTTGGTCATCGCTAAGAATGCGTCCTTAGTTGTATCGAAAAAATCTGCGCAGTCGAACGGCTGGACCCGAGCTAGGCGTCTGTGCCCAGCCGACGGGCAGTGCGTGCGCGCTGACGGGACGTCCGCAGCCTGCGCAGCCGCTTGACCAGCATCGGATCGTGGGCCAGCGCCTCTTCGGTATCGATCAAGCCATTGAGGATCTGATAGTAGTGCGTGGCGGACATGTCGAAGAGCTCGCGGATGGCCTGTTCCTTGGCACCCGCATACTTCCACCACTGCCGTTCCAGCGCCAGCATTTTCTGGTCGCGTTCGCTCAGCGGGCTCGATGAATCCAGCTCGGCGTCAAGGGAAAACGCACTGGCATCGACGGAACCAGCCAAGACACACCGTCACTTCCGTTTTGTTTGCAGGGGAAACTGTCCTCCACCATGGTAACGAATCACCGGCCTGTCATTTGTGCACGCCGCGGCGGCCGCGCCTGGCGCCTCGGATCGGCCAGCGGTTCGCCCGCCCAGGCGCCGATCAGCGACCATAGGAAGATGACTGACGACGACGGCGCACTGTTTGAGCTTCCGGCCACCGGGTCAGCGGTGGACACCCGGGAGCCTTTTCCATTCTCTGCACCGGCCGGATTGGACGAGGTCATGCACCCCGAGTGGGCCGAAGTCCTGGCCCCAGTGACGGAAACGGTGCATGGGCTGGCTGCCTACCTTGAACAACGGCGGGCAGCAGGCGGTGAAATCCTGCCGGCGCCCGCCAATATTCTGCGAGCATTCCAGCGACCGCTCTCTGCCATCAAAGTCCTTGTGGTCGGGCAAGATCCTTACCCCACACCCGGGCATTCGATCGGCCTCTGCTTCGCGGTGGAGCGGCATGTTCGGCCGTTGCCCCGCAGCCTGGCCAACATTTACAAGGAGCTGGACTCGGATCTGGGCATCCCGCCGGCACCGCACGGAGATCTGACTGCCTGGGCGGATCAGGGGGTGCTGCTGCTCAACCGGGTCCTGACGGTGGAGGCAGGCAAGACCGGGGCACACCGCCGCAAGGGATGGGAAGAGCTGACCGAGCTGGCGGTCAGGTCGCTCGTGGCGAGGGGCGGTCCGCTGGTCGTGGTCCTCTGGGGCAGGGATGCTCAGTACCTGACACCCTTGCTGGACGCCGTGCCGCGGATCGAGTCCGCACATCCCAGTCCGTTATCCGCCTCACGGGGCTTCTTCGGTTCCCGCCCCTTCAGCCGGATCAACGAACTGCTCAGGGCGCAGGGCGCGGACCCGGTGGACTGGCGGTTGCCGCAGTAATAGTGGTTGGGAACAAAACCGGTGGTGGGTTAGGTTGTCCTTAGTAGTAACCCATCCGCCTTCACTACGTCTTGCGTATTCAGGAGCCGTTTCATGTCTGCCCAGCCCGCAGCCCGCCCCGCACGTCCCCGAAAACCCCAGACGAACCTTCAGGTGCTGCGGACCGAACGCCTCTCCGAGCACATGGTCCGGGTTTTCGCCGGCGGCGAGGGGTTCGGGAAGTTCGAGGCCAAGGACGCCACGGACCAATACGTGAAGATCTTTTTCCTCGACCCGGAACTGGACGTTGAGCTCCCGGTAGACGTCGCCGAACTGAAAGAGACCCTGCCCGCGGACAAGCTGCCGGTCACCCGCACCTACACGGTCCGCAGCGTGGACCGGACCGCCGGGGAAATAGCCATCGACTTTGTTGTGCATGGCGACGAGGGACTGGCTGGCCCGTGGGCCCTCAAGGCACAGCCCGGGGATTGGCTCATGTTCACTGGCCCGGGCGGGGCCTACGCCCCCAATCCCGACGCCGATTGGTACCTCCTGGCCGGAGACGATTCCGCGCTGCCGGCCATTGGCGCGGCCATCGAGGCGCTGCCGGCACATGCAACGGGACATGCCCTGATCGAGGTGGACTCCGCGGCGGACATCCAAGACCTCAGCGCCCCGGCGGGCCTTCAGTTCCACTGGCTCTTCCGCCAAGGCCAGGTCCCGGGCACCACCACACTCCTGCGGGATGCAGTGGCAGGGCTTGATTGGCCTGCCGGTGAAGTGGATGCGTTTGTCCACGGCGAGCGCGGTGCCATCAAATCCCTGCGCGACGTGCTGTTCCAGGACCACGGACTGCACCGCAAGCAGGTTTCCATCTCCGGCTACTGGGCCTACGGCCGGGCCGAGGACGCGTTCCAGGCGGAAAAGCGGACCGAGGTCGGGCAGATCTTCCCGGAGAATTACCCGGCAACCTAGGCTCCTCGCCAACGTGGCCAGGTACGGCTCCGCCCGCTGGTTAGCGGCGGCGGTTCCTGCGGCGGCCCTCGTTGGAGCCCATGTCCCGGGTGAAGGGCTGGGCCAGGTTGTCGCCGAGGACCGTGCCGCCGGAGATCGCAAGGATCACCGTCAGCGCACCGAAGAGGTTGAGCACACCTACGAAGGGGTCGTCCACATTAACGGTCAGATCGTAGGTGGCGCGGAAGATTGACAGTCCGGGCAGCAGGAACAAGATGGCGGGCACCGCCACAACCAGCTGCGGCGAGCCCATCCGCAATCCGACGATACGGCCTAGGAAACCGATAACGACGGCGGCCAGTGCCGGACCTATCCGCTCCCCGATTCCGGCCATGAGGACAAGGTCGTAGAGCAGCAGTGCCACGAGACCAACCAAGGCCGTCGGCACCAGCATGCTGAGCTTGGTTTGCTCGGTGATACAGATAGCCATGGTGGCAATCATGAGCAGCAGCGCCCGCACCACATAGGGGTATTCGCCCTCCCCGTCGACGAAGACCTCGGGCAGGCTGACGCCCACCAGCTCGCCGCCCACCAGGCCCACGGCCACACCGGAGGCGATAGCGGCAAAGGTGAGGAAAGCGGACAGGAAACGGCCGGCCGCCGTGACGGGGAAGCCGTTGATCGCGTCCTGGGTCGCAGAGACCAATCGGCCTGTTGGCAAGAGGTAGAGTATCCCGCCCGCGATTACCAGCGAAGGGCTCAACGGAACCTGCAGCTGCCAGAACAGCAGGGCAACCACGGTGGCAAGGCAGGACCCGATCGCAGTGACAAAGAAGTCCGGCACGCGCCATTTACCCAGCTTGCGGCCCAGCAGACCCATCAGCACGGTTGACAGCATGGCCACCAGCGAAGCGAAGATCCCGCCGCCGAGGAACGCCACAATGGAACCGGCGAAAACGCCGCCAGCGCCGATGGCCATCCACTTGGCAAACGGCTTGGGCCGCGCGGCAATCTCCTGCAGCCGCTCCTTGGCCTCGGTCCGCCCCACACCGCCGTTGACGATGTCCGTGACCAACTGGTGGACCAGTGACAGACCGGCGTAGTTGTTCGTCCAGGACCGCACGACACGCATCAGGGTCAGCGGGACCGTGTCCGCCTTGGCATAGTTGATCAGCACGGACTGGTTGGTGATATCGACATCGATCTCGCGCAGGCCAAAGGCCGCGGTTACGGCAATGATGCTCGTTTCCACTTCCAGGGCGCCGGCGCCGTAGCGGAACATGGTCTCGGCCAAATCCAGCGCAAAATCAAGGGTGAGCCGGGCGGAGGTATCCACCCCGGCGGCCTGGATCATGGGGTTGGCATACGGGCTCCCCGCGAGCCGTTCAACAATGCTCATCGGGGCCGTGGGCGGCGCCTCGCCCTGCACCAGTTTGCGCAGCATCCGGCGGGCAGCGGCGTTGGTGCGCTGCTGGCCCTTGGGCATCGGCAGCGGAGCGGTGCCGAACGGAACCGGCTTGGCCGCTTTGGCCACCGGTTCCCTAGGGATCGCAGGCTTGGCCTTGGGCTTGGTTCCCGCGCGCTTTGCGGGCGCGTTTTTGCCGACCGGCTGCTTCGCCGTCGGAGGTGTCCCCGATCCCGGTTCCGAGCGCTCTCCGGTCTCCCCGGCAGCCCCGTTTTCCGGCATATCGGCGGGCTTGCGGGGGATCTTGATGATGGGCAGGCTGCCGACCCGCGGCGACATCGGAGTACCTGAATCCTGCTGGCCGTCCTTGTCCTGCACTGCCCCTCCGTTCCTGTGTTTTCGGGTGAATTTCCGGCCGGTTTCATCCTCCCACACGGCCGTTGCCGCAAGCCGTGAAAGCGTCGAGAAACGCATCACATGCGGCACCCGCCAGGCTGCCCGCGACTGGCCGGATCGCTAGCTTTCGACGCCGCTTCTTCCCTCGGCACGCCAGGGCGTCAGCCGCGGGAGCCAACCTGGCACGTTGCGCTTGTAGCGACGGTATTCATCGCCGAACTGCCGCTCCAAAACCGGCTCCTCGTAGAGCCTGACGAAAAGCCCCACGGGAACGGACATCACGGCGCAGTAACCGAGCAGCCTGGGCCGGCCCAGCATCAGCGCCTCGCCGAGGACCATCGACAGCAGCGCCACGTAAATCGGGTTGCGCACGTAGCGGAACGGCCCGGTGACCACCAGATACTTCGTCGGCACCATCGGCGCGGGCGTACCCAAGCCCTCCCGGGCGAACCGCACAAAAGATTCAATAACGACGGCGGCGCCTCCGGCGGCGAGCACCGCGCCGCCGGCTCTGGCCGGCAATCCGCCAGGCACCGGGACCCGGGCCCGCCAGCGGGTGAGCAGCCAGGGCACAACACCAGCGGCCACCACCGGAGCCACCGCGAAGGCCGCGGTTCCGAGGACGGCCCGTCTGTATTCCGCCTGCGCCGCATCTCTCATGCCTTCATTGTGGCCCGGGGACACTGGGGATGTAACCCCTCCGCGCCGGGTCCGGCTGCCGTGAGCATAGTCCGGCATTTGCAGGCCCGGGTTTCTGCAGCCGCCGGCTTCGGTCCGGACAGGACGTTCCGCCCGGCAAGCCTTGACAGTGTTGCCGGCGGTCCTAACGTTGGAAGTACATGAACTGGTTGAACGCCGAGGGTTTCGAGGTCGCGCGGCAGGTGCTGCAGCGCGGGATTGCCGCCGTCTACGTGATCGCGTTCCTCTCCGCCGTCGCGCAGTTCCGTGCCCTGCTCGGCGAGCACGGGCTATTGCCCGTGCCGCGCTATCTGGCCCGCTCCGCCGGCCGCGGTCCCACGCTTTTCAGCTGGCGCTATTCCGACAAGCTGCTGCTCGCGGTAGCGTGGACCGGCGCCGCCGTGGCCGCAACTCTGGTGGTTGGTTTGCCGCAGCTGGGCCCCCCGTGGCTGCCGATGCTCGCTTTCCTGCTGCTCTGGGGCCTCTACATGTCCATCGTGAACGTCGGCCAGACGTTCTACGGCTTCGGCTGGGAGACACTCCTGCTCGAAGCCGGCTTCCTGGCCGCGTTCCTGGGCTCCAACGAGATTGCCCCGCCGGTTACGGTGCTCTGGCTTTTCCTCTGGCTCACATTCCGGCTGGAATTCGGGGCCGGCATGATCAAGATCCGCGGGGACCGCGTCTGGCGGGATCTGACCGCACTGTATTACCACCACGAGACGCAGCCGATGCCCAACCCGGCCAGCAGGTACTTCCACCATCTGCCCAAGCCGCTGCACAAGGCGGAAGTCATCGGGAACCACTTCGCCCAGTTGGTGGTGCCGTTCTTCCTGTTCTTTCCGCAGCCCGTGGGCAGCATCGCCGCGGCCATCATCATCGTCACGCAACTGTGGCTGGTCATCTCAGGCAACTTCGCGTGGCTGAACTGGCTGACCATCTTGGCCGCCGCCGCTGCCCTCAGTGACGACGCCATCTCCGCGGTACTGCCCGGCAGCCCGGAACTCACGCCGGACTACGCGCCCACGCCGATCTGGTTCGCCGTCGTCGTCCTGGCCATGACCGCCCTGATGGTCTACCTAAGCTATTGGCCGGCCCGCAACCTGGTCTCCAAGCGGCAGTTGATGAACACCAGCTTCAACCGCTGGCATCTGGCAAATGCCTACGGCGCGTTCGGCAGCATCACCCGCGAGCGCTACGAGATCATTGTCGAAGGATCGGCCGACGGCGTCAGCTGGCAGGAATACGAGTTCAGGGGCAAGCCCGGGGACCCGGGACGCATGCCGCGGCAATTCGCGCCCTACCACCTGAGGCTGGACTGGCTGATGTGGTTCCTGGCCCTCGGCGCTCCCGGCGACAGCTGGTTCATCCCGTTCCTGCGGCGCCTGCTGGCTGCGGACCGGGCGACCCTGAAGCTGCTGAGAATCGATCCGTTCGACGGCGAACCGCCCCGGCAGGTTCGGGCGCTGGTCTACCACTACCGGTACTCCACCCGGCAGGAAAAGAAGGCCACCGGGTTGTGGTGGATCCGCCGGCAGGTCGGCCTGTTCGTGCCACCGCTGAGAAACCCCGCGGCCCGGTCGGAATAAGATCCCGCGCTCCACCGTTGCCGATAATGATGCAAACGCATTGATCATTCTTCAGGAAGGCGCCCGCAGCGTGGCACGCAAAATTGAACTGGGTCTGGACACCTTCGGGGACGTTACTTACGACGCCGGCGGCAGGCCACTCCCGCAGGATCAAGTGATCCGCAATGTCGTCGCCGAGGCGGTGCTGGCGGACGAAGTCGGGCTGGACTTCATCGGCATCGGCGAACACCACCGCGAGGACTTCGCCGTCTCCGCACCGGATGTCGTCCTGGCAGCCATCGCCGGCCAGACCAGGAACATCCGGCTGGGTTCAGCCGTCACCGTACTCTCCTCGGACGATCCGGTGCGGGTCTTCCAGCGTTTCTCCACGCTCGACGCGGTCTCGAACGGACGCGCCGAGGTGATTTTGGGCCGCGGCTCCTTCACCGAATCCTTCCCGCTGTTCGGCTTGGATCTGGGCGACTACGACATCCTGTTCGACGAAAAGCTCCAGCTCTTCACCGAGCTGCGCAAGGAAAAGCCAGTCACTTGGGCGGGGCAGACGCGGGGCCCGCTGGAGAACAAAACGATCTACCCGCCGACGGCCTCGGGCTCCCTCCCCACCTGGATCGCGGTGGGCGGCACGCCGCAGTCCGTGGTGCGGGCCGCCCACTACCGCTTGCCCCTCATGCTCGCCATTATCGGCGGCGCCCCGATGAACTTTTCCCCCTTCGTGGAGCTCTACCACAAGGCCCTGGACCAGTTCGGCCAGCCCCGGCTGCCCGTCGGCGCCCACTCCCCCGGCTACATCGCGGCGACGGACGAGCAGGCCAAGGAAGAGATGTGGCCGCACTACGTGGATATGCAGGAACGCATCGGCCGCGAGCGCGGCTGGAGCCGCATGACGCGCGGACAGTTCGAGACGGAGGCCGGCCCGGACGGCGCCCTGTTTGTTGGCTCACCCGAAACCGTGGCCACCAAGATCGTCAAGGTAGCCAAGGGCCTGGGACTGGACCGCTGGGATATGAAGTACAGCCTCGGCACGCTCCCGCACGAAAAACTGATGCGCAGCATCGAGCTCTACGGCAAGGAAGTTGCCCCCGCCGTCCGCGAGCAGCTCGCCGCGGAATAGCCCGGCGAACCAGCCCAAACCAGCAGGGCCAGCCAGAGCTACTGCCCAACCAAGCACGACGCCGGCGGGAGACTTTGAAAGTCTCCCGCCGGCGTCGTTCGCTGGCTTTTACTGCGCTGGACTTAGACGGTTACCGGCTTGCGTTTGCCGAGCTCTTCGGTCGGAACCCTGTAGGTTTCCCGGGCGGTCAGCGCGGAGATTGCCGCGATGGCACAGATGACCGCGGTGAAGACGCTGGTGGCAACCCAGCCGCCTTCCTGGATCCCGCCGATGGCCGCCACGATGGACGGAGCGAAGCCGGCCATCAGGAAGCCCAACTGGGTGCCGATCGCCAGTCCAGAGAAGCGGACCTTGGCGCTGAACATCTCGGCGTAGAACGAGGGCCAGACGGCGTTGGCCGCGGCGTAGGCGCAGGAGAAGGTCACCACGGACAGGGCGAACTGCAGCAGCGTGTTGCCCGATTCCATCGAGAGCAGATAGAACGGCATGAAGACCGCACTGCCGACGGCACCGTAGATGAAGACCGGCTTGCGGCCGATCCGGTCCGCCAACTTGCCGAAGAGCGGCTGGGTGAACAGGGCACCGATGTTGCCGGCGACCACCAGCCACAGCGTAATGCCTTCGTCGACGCTGCCGACCTCGGCGCCGTACTTGATCGCCAGCGTGCCGTAGACGGTAGAGACCGCGGCGATGAACGCGCAGCAGATCACCCGCAGGACGTCGCGCCAGTGGCTCTTCAGCAGCACGGCGACCGGGAGCTTCGCGATTTCGTTGTTGGCCTTGGCGGCCTCGAAGGTGGGGGTCTCGTGCAGCGAACGGCGGATGAAGTAGGTGACGATGACAACGATTGCGCTGAGCCAGAACGGAATGCGCCAGCCGATGCCGTACTTGATCTCGTCAGGCAGGGCCACCACGGGGATGAAGACCAGGGCCGCGAGGATCTGCCCGCCCTGGGTACCGGTCAGAGTCCAGGAGGTGAAGAAGGAGCGGCGGTTGTCCGGAGCGTGCTCCAGCGTCAGCGAACTGGCGCCGGCCTGCTCGCCGGCGGCGGAGAGCCCCTGCATCAGGCGGCAAAGCACCAGGATGGCGGGAGCCCACCAGCCGATGGTCTGGAAGTCCGGAATACAGCCGATGATGAACGTAGAGGCGCCCATCAGCACGAGCGTGAACATCAGCACCTTCTGGCGGCCGATCCGGTCGCCGAAATGGCCCACGAAGATGGCGCCGACCGGGCGGGCGATGTAGGCGAAGCCGAAGGTGGCCAGCGACATGATGCCGGCCTGCGCACTTTCATCCGGGAAGAACACGTGCGGGAAGATCAGGGCCGCGGCGGAGCCGAAAATAAAGAAGTCGTAGTACTCGACGGCGCTGCCCATAAAGCTGGCGATGGCAGCCCGCTTCGGCGTCTTGCCGTGATGGGCGAAGGCCTCATCCTCTTGGTGAACGGCGGTCATGAAGTGCTCCTTGCAACTGCTGCGGGATGTGGGGGCAGGGAAAGCGGCCTGAGGCGGAGTGTCCCGCCTAACCTATTTGTGCGCATTGCGCACTAGTGTGCACAAATCGAACGATTGTTAAAAGGTAGCCCACCTCACAGGGCGTGCGCAAGGACACGTCCCATCGCTAACATCTGCGGCCCCCATCAAGCTCCGACCTACTCCGACCGACGGGTCTTTTCAAGCCTTGTGCGATATGCGTACAATTGTGCAGAAATCGAACGAGGGAAGGAACGCGCATGAGCACGGTGTCGGAGTCCTATTTAGTCGGTCTGATCGGCGACGGGATCACGGTGTCGTTGACGCCGCCCATGCACGAACGCGAGGCCGACCACCACGGCATCCGCTACCTGTACCGGCCCATTGATCTGACATCGCTCGGCCGTCCGGGTGAAGACGTCGGCGAACTGCTGCGCCAGGGCCGCGAGCTCGGCTACAACGCCTTCAACATCACGCACCCCTGCAAACAGCTGGTGATGGAACACTTGGATGAGATTTCCGATGACGCCCGCCGGCTCGGCGCCGTCAACACCGTCCTGATCCGGGATGGCAAGTTCCTCGGCCACAACACGGATTTTTCCGGTTTCAGCATGGGCATGGACAACGGGCTTCCGGACGCGGAACTCGGTTCGGTGGTGCAGTTGGGCACCGGAGGCGCCGGTTCCGCCGTCGCTTACGCCCTGCTCAAGAAGGGTGCACGGAAACTGACGCTGCTGGATCTTGACCCGGCGCGCTCCGCCGAACGTGCCGCCGCGTTGGCCGGACTCTTCCCCCAGCAGCAGGTCGCCGCCGCGCGAATGGAAGACCTCCCCGCCGTCCTCGCCGACGCTGACGGTCTCCTCAACGCCACCCCGGTGGGCATGTACAACCACCCGGGGCTGCCGTTGGACACGGAGCTGCTTGAGCCGCGGCACTGGGTAGCCGACGTCATCTACCGGCCGGTGGAGACCGAATTGATCAAGACCGCCGCGGCCAAGGGCTGCCGCGTGCTCGATGGCGGGCACATGGCCGTCGGCCAGGCCGTCGACGCTTTCCGCTACATCACGGGGCTGGAGCCGGATCCGGCCCGCATGCGCGGACACTTCCTCGAGCTCCTGGCCCAAGGCCTCTAGCATTCCTTCACTGCCTTCGAAAGGTCCCCTGTTGCGCACTTCCATTGCCACCGTTTGCCTGAGCGGAACGCTCGAAGAGAAAATGCACGCCTGCGCCAACGCGGGCTTCGACGGCATTGAAATCTTCGAACAGGACCTGTTGGTCTCCCCGCACAGCCCCGAGGAAATCCGGGCCCTGGCTGCCCGGCTCGGCCTCAGCCTGGACCTGTACCAGCCGTTCCGGGATTTCGAGGGCGTGCCCGAAGAGCTGCTGGCGGAGAACCTCTACCGCGCCGAGGCGAAGTTCCGCCTGATGCGCAGCCTCGGGATGGACCTAATGCTGCTCTGCAGCAATGTCGGTACCGCCACGATCGACGACGACGAGCTCGCCACTGCCCAGCTCCGTCGGCTCGGCGACCTCGCCGCCCGTTACGGCATCCGCATCGCCTACGAGGCACTGGCCTGGGGTACGTTCGTCAACGATTTCGAACACGCCATGCGGATCGTGGACCTGGCGGACCACCCGAACATCGGCACTTGCCTGGACAGCTTCCACATCCTCTCCCGTGGCTGGAATCCGGCCGGCATCGAAAAGATCCCAGCGGAGAAGATCTTTTTCGTCCAGCTGGCCGATGCGCCGCTATTGAGCATGGACATCCTGTCCTGGAGCCGGCACTACCGGGTCTTCCCCGGCGAGGGTGCCTGGGAACTGGACAAGTTCATGGGCCACCTGGTGCGCAGCGGCTACAACGGTCCGGTGTCCCTGGAGATCTTCAATGACGTCTTCCGACAGGCCGACGAGGAACGCACAGCCGTCGATGCCATGCGTTCGCTGATCTGGCTCGAGGAACGCACCTCGGTCCATCTGCTCGAAACCGACGGCCCGGACGCCCGCTTCCCGATGCAGCTGGCCACCCTGCCGCAAGTCGCCGAACCCACCGGCTTCAATTTCGCCGAGGTCAAAGCGGAGAACACGGAGCACGTCCAGCAACTGCTCTCGCAGCTCGGCTTCACGTTCCGGGGCCGGCACCGCACCAAGCCGGTGCAGCTGTACACGCAGGGACAGGCCCGGATCATTATCAACGAGCAGCAGGCCCGTGGGCTCGAGCCGACCATCGCGGCACTGGCTTTCGACGTCGAAGACCCGCTGGTCGCCGCATCCCGCGCCCTGCAGCTGAAGGCCACCGCCGTGCCGCGCCAGAGCCAGGCCAATGAAGCCGTGCTCCAGGCGGTCAAGGCACCGGACTCCACGGAGATCTTCCTCTGCGAGGCGACGCCGGACGGAACGGCAGCCTGGACGGACGAATTCGCCACCGACGGCGCCAAGCGGTCGCACCAGGACCTGATCACACATATCGACCACGTCAACTTGGCCCAGCCCTGGCAGCACTTCGACGAAAGCGTCCTCTTCTACGAAAGCACCCTGTCGCTGGCCCCGCGGCCGTCCACCGAGGTCCCCAGCCCGGTAGGCCTGGTGCGCAGCCAGGTCATGCGCACCGAGGACGGCAATGTCCGCCTCGCCCTGAATATCGCCCCGCTGGTGATGGAACAGGCGGGCCCGTCGGCAGAGTCGGCCTACCCGCAGCACATCGCCTTCGCCTGCGCCGACCTTATCGCCTTGGCCCGCAACGCCGTAGCCAGCGGGCTTGAGTTCCTGAAGATTCCGGCCAACTACTATGCGGATCTGCAGGCGCGCTTCCGGCTCGCGCCGGAACTGCTGGCCACGCTGCAGGAACTGAACCTGCTCTACGACCGGGACGACCAGGGCGAGTTCCTGCACTTCTACACAGCCACTGTGGGAAGCGTCTTCTTCGAAGTAGTCGAACGCCGCAGCAGCTACGACGGTTACGGCGCACCGAACGCCCCGGTCCGCCTCTCCGCTCAGTACTTGCTGAGCAAACACGGCTAGAATCACTGGGATTGCCCGCAAGGAAAGTTAGGACCATGGAACAGCTCGACGAAGCCGTCAGCGATCAGACCCCTGCCTATTGGGTCAAGTCGGCGGAGAAAACCCTCGCAGTCCTGCTGGCATTCAGCGCCGACGAACCGCGCCTGACCATCACCAGGGCCGCCGCGAAGGCAGACCTCAGCCGCGCCGCAGCCCGTCGCTTCCTGCTGACGCTGACCGACTTGGGCTACCTGCGCAACGACGGCAGTGTCTTTGAGCTGACCCCGCGCGCGCTGGACATCGGCGCTACCTTCCTCTCCAGCCTGACCCTGCCGCAAATCGCCGAACCGCACCTGAAGCAACTCGCCGTGGACCTGAATGAGACGGCATCGCTGTGCATCCTGGACGGCACTGATGTGGTTTACATTTCCCGGGTGCTGGCACCGCGGATGCTCAGGGTATCCGTCAACGTGGGAACCCGGTTCCCGGCCTGGGCTACTTCGATGGGCCGTGTACTCGTCGCCGGACTGCCGCGAGCAAGCCGCGAAGCGTTCTTCGACGGCATCGAGATCACCCAGTACACCCAGCACACCATCAGCAGTATCGCCGAGCTTCGGGAAGAGGTGGAACGCACGGCCGAGCGCGGTTGGTCCTTGGTCTCCCGGGAGCTCGACGACGGCCTGCGCGGGCTGGCGGTTCCGGTCCGACGCGGCGGCGACCTGATCGCCGCGCTCAATGTCTCGCTGCAGACCCACCGCGGCCCGGAGGAGACCATCGCCGAAACAATCCTGCCCCGGCTGCAAGCGGCAGCGGAACGTATCGCCGACGACTTCGGCGGCCGCCAGCGCGGCGTCTAAGCCCTGGCCGTGGCGGCCTGCTTAAGCGGGGCTGCGGCTGGGCAGCCCCATCAGTTCGGCCAGCCTGTCATCCGAGTCGGCGAGCGCGGCTGAATCGAAGGTGTTCCCGGTGACCATGAACTCGTTGGCGCCGGTGGCTCCGAGCAGGCGGGCGAGCTGCTCCGCGACCTCTCCAGGAGTGCCGAAGATCGACGAGGCAAGGCTTTCATCGATCAGCTTCTGCTGCCGCCCTGTCAGTTGGCGCTGGAGGAGACTTTCCACCGGCTCCAACGGCGGGAACTCGCCGCGCGTGCGGGACTGAGCCAGCGCCCAGGCCTCGGGCAGGAGGAGTTCTCGCGCCTGCCCGACCGTCCCCGCGACGGCGACATTGCCCGAAACGATCACGTACGGTTCCGGATACCACCGCGAGGGGCGGAAGTTCCGGCGGTACCGGGCCAGCGCAGCCGGCATGCCCGTCCGTCCGGTGTAGGCAGGACCACCAACAACGACGGCGAGCCCCGCCTTGGCAGCGATGTCGGCACCTTGACCGGTGGCCAGCACGAAGGGCGGCGTAGCACCGCCGTCGTACGGTCGGGAGGTGATGGCGGACTCCCCGGTCAGGAACCCCAGCAACTCGACCAGATCCGTCTCAAAGCGGTCCGCGCCGTCCTTGTCCTGGCGCAGCGCCTGCCGGACAGCGGGAGTGAACCCGACGGAGCGGCCCACGCCAAGATCAATCCGGCCGGGGAAGAGCGCCTGCAGCGTCGCGGTCTGTTCTGCGACCACCAGCGGCTGGTGGTTAGGCAGCATCACGCCGCCTGATCCCACCCGGATCCGCTCCGTCTGCGCGGCAACGATCCCCATCAGGACCGTAGGTGCCGAACCGGCAATCCCCGGGACACCATGGTGTTCGGCCACCCAGAACCGGTGGTACCCCAGTTCCTCCGCCCGGCGCGCCCGGTTCACCGTCGCCCTCAAGGCCTCCGCCTCGGTACCTCCGGAGCGGGAGTTGGCACGGTCGAGAATGGAGACGGGGGTCTTGATTAGTGGCACACCAGTCATAACAGCCAGCAGCCTGTTCTATTCCGGCGGCTGCGGCATCGCCCTTATTCGGCGGAGGGGCGGTCCGTGAGCGTGACCGTTATCTGGCTGGCTTTACCGCCCCGGCTGATCTCCACCTCCACGTCGTCCCCCGGTGCATGGGCGCGCAAGGCCGCAAGCAGGTCCTCGGGCGTCTGGATCTCTTCGCCGCCCAGCCCCACGATCACGTCGCCGGGCTCCAGTCCGGCCTCCGCGGCCGGACCACCGTCCACAACGGACAGCACCAGGGCGCCCCGAGTATCCGGCAGGCCAAGCTGCTCTGCGATCTGGGGCGTGATGGCCGCAGGCCCCAGCCCCATGAAGGCGTGCTCGGCGCTGCCGTCCTCGCGCAGTTGTTCGGCAACCTCGGTCGCAGTCGCCGCCGGAATCGCGAAGCCCAGCGCTACGGCCCCCGCCTGCGGCGGAATGTAGGCCTCGCTGATGCCGATGACTTTCCCCTCGCTGTTGACCACGGCCCCGCCCGAGTTGCCCGGGCTGATCGGGGCATCGGTCTGAATCAGGTCCACCAGCGATTGGCTGTTGGAAGCCGAGCCCGGAATTTCGCGGTGCAGCCCCGAAATGATCCCCGCCGTCGCCGTGTTCGCGAAGCCGAGCGGACTGCCGATCACCACCGCCAGCTCCCCTACCCTGGGCAGCGACGGCTCGAATTCCGCCGCGGGCAGCCCGGTCCGCTCCACCCGGACCAGGGCCAGATCCGTCACCGGGTCCTCCGCCACCACGGTACCGGCCTCGCGCTTGCCATCGGCAAAACCAACCTCAACCCCATCCGCTCCGCGGACCACATGTTCGTTCGTCAGGATCAGGCCGTCCGCACTGTAAATAACGCCACTGCCCAGACCACCTCTCTCGGTAAAGATGGTCACAACTGATGGCTCCACGCTGGCAACGATGTCCGGAATGGAAACGCCTTCGCTGCCGCCTTGTTCGAGCGCCTCCCCTGCTGCCGGGGATGAGACTGCGCCCTCCGTCTGTGTGCCCGGCTCCTGTTCCGTTGCGGTGCAACCGGCCAGGAGGACGACGGCGGCGACCGCGGCCGCTGCCCCGGTCCGCCTTACGTTGCGGCTGTGTTCCAAGGCGCTGCCGGCCCCGCTGCCACCGCTGTCTGCAGGTGTGCCGTTTGCTGTTGGCTCTGTCTCGAAATGCAGCCGCATCGTTGTCTCCTTCACACTGTCACCAGCCAACGCCGTCGTCGTATTGGCGTCAAGGCCCAAACGGAGAATGGGGAAAACCGGCCCGTGTCTTGGCAGTACCTGGATCCAGCGGCTGGCCGAGGCCCTGTCCAGTCGCTAGCGTTGGCGGGGGATGGCTCGGTAGATGAACGGGCGTTCACACCACGGACGAGCTGGAGGGTACATGGCGCAGCCACGCGACGATCTGGAAACAGCGGCACGTCTGGACCGCGCCGAGGCACTGGCTGCCCGGCTTGACCGGCCGATGGGCGTCCTGGGCCTGGTGTTTGTGTTCGTCGTCCTCGGCCAGATGCTGGCCACGCGGCCCGGGCTGCTGACGTTCTTGTCGGTTCTCGGCTGGCTGTTCTGGGGAATCTTCGTCGCGGAATTCCTGCTGCGCGCCTATATAGCCAGGTTCCAGCGCCGGTTCTGGAAGCGCAACTGGTGGCAGATTATTTTCCTGTTGGTGCCCTTCCTGCGCTTTTTCCGTGCGTTGCAGGCGCTCCGGGTGTTGCGGGCGGCACGACTGGCCAGATTCGGCAGCGTGCTCTCGGCCGGTATCCGTGGCGGGCGTTCAGCCGGCAGACTGCTGTCCAGCCGGATCGGTTGGCTGGCAGCAGTCACTGCCATGGTCATTATGGTCTCCAGCCAGTTGCTCTATGTATCCGGTTCCTACCAGCGGTACGGCGATGCGCTGCATCAAGCCGCCATGTCGACCGTTACCGGCAGCGAGCTGACTGCCGCGGGTGGCTTCGCGCGGCTGCTGGAAGTGCTGCTGGCGGTCTATTCGGTCGCTGTTTTCGCCACCTTGGCAGGGGCTGTCGGCGCCTTCTTCCTCCGCGGCAGCAGCGCGGAAGAACGGGCCACGCTACAAAGCGGGGACGGTTCGTAGACGGCTGCGGACTTAGGATGAGCATATCCCAGGTTCCGGCCAGCGGGAGCTCGCTGCCCTGTTCGGGGAATATACCGGCGATGACGTGGACAAGTTCGGCTCCTGCAATTGGCACCAGGGACCGGGCGGCGTTCCGGTCCTGACGGATTGTCCCCGCCGAATGATCGCGGACGTCCTGGACCGGTTCGATCTGGGCGACCATGTGGGCTTCCTGCTGGCCCCTTCCCAGATGGAGTCCAGTTCGGGAGCAAAGCCCTTGCACGTCTCCCAGGTTTCGGAGCTGGACGCCGGGCATCCGGCCTGAGCTTCCCTGATACCGGACGCGCCGACGGCAGAGATCAAATACTGTCAGTGGCGGGACGTAAATTGGGAGCATGAGCACGAAGAGCGCACCCACCACCGGATCACTGCAACGCGGCAGCGAAACCCCATCCGCCCGGCACCCCCAGCGGGGTCGGCGTTACAGCATCGAGGAGCTTGAAGTCCTGGCGGATGAGGGCAACGCCTGGGCCATGGCCAAAGTAGACGAATGGGAACAGCGGTTCGCCAACGACTACGCGGGAGACCTCTCGGACACATGCCCGGATGAAGACTGCGAGTACTTCGGAGAATCAGTCAACGTCCTCTACGGCGAGCACGGCACGGTCCTCGAAGTGGACCACGGCAACTGGAGCCATTACCCGTTCATAGCAAAGGCTTCATGAGCGGACGGGCGCCTGTCCCTGAGGTGGGTGACCCAGCGCCGCTGGCCCCGCCGTCAGACTTTGGGTCACCCGTACCCTCGGAAGCCGGGGGCACCTTGTCCTGCAGGTCCTCGTCGATCTCCGACCCGGGTTCAATGACCACGCCGTCTTCACGCTGGTCGATTTCCGGATCCAGTTCCGGTTTGTCTCCGCTCATAATCCGCCTCCGTAGCTGTCTCCGCCACTATAAGCCGGACCTGCTGAGATTCAGGCCGAACCCGGAAACTTTGAACGGATCAAAACCGCTGCTAGCTGCCGAGCATGAGGGTGTCCCAGCCGCCCTGGCCGATGGTGCTGCGCCGGTTGACCTGGTTCGGCGAGACCGGGTAATGATGCAGGTTCCCGTACTTGTCCCGCGCCAGAATGCCCGGCCTGCTATTTCCCAGGTGATTGTTGATGGATGACAAATGGTGCATGGTGTTCCAACCGGACACGCCGATAATCCTGCGGTATTCGGAAACGAATCTTGCATTTCCGTGCGTGCGGTACAGCTTCAGCTGGCCTCGCGGCGTCTTGGCGACCAGGTCCATCCTGCCGTCGTAGTCGAAGTCGAGCGTGAATATTTCCAGGTCCACCCACCCTGAGGCACCGATTAACGTACGGGAACCGTGCCGTTCGCCGTAAGGATTGTTGTAGTAGTAGAGCCTGCCGTTGGACTGGTTCTTGGCAACGATCGCCGGGTACAGGTCCCCCTGCTTCCAATCGGTCACCGTAATGTCATAGTTCGCCCAGCCGGAGCTGCCCACCGTACGGGCAGCCGCCAGACCTCCTCGCGCCAGCCCGTAGTGCACGGTCAATTTCCCTGAGCTCCACCTCGCCACGATGTCCTGAATGCCGTCAGCGTTCCAGTCTGCAACTTCGACTTCAAGCGCACCATTGAACCCGGAAGCGATATAGCTGCGCTGCCACAAGTCGCCGCCGAAGGCGGTGGGATAGGCATAAAGGTTCCCGGCGGAATCGATGGCCGCAATGTCTCCGTCATTGAAAGACGCCATGTCGATACCGGGATGCGGCGGCAGTTCCGCACGCGTACCGGGATAGCCGGCGATATTGGCAACGACGACGTACATGCCGTACCAGCCGGACTTGGTCGTCTTCATATAGCCGATGCCGATGTCCGTGGCGCTTGGGCTCAACATGCCTGCCTTGTGCACGGGAGAGTTCATCCACCAGTCCACAATCTGCTGGGCGTTGTTGTTGATGCCAATGATTTCCGTATACCAGTCGTAACCGTCGGGGATTTGCTGGCTTCCGTACGCGGGACGATGGATCGTCGAGAGGCTGTATTTATCGTTGTTGATGCGGTTGTTCTGCTCTTCCGCCCATTGCTGCGAGACATTGCCGACGCTCTGGTTCCAAACCACCGGCGACAGTCCATGGCCGGCACGCTCCTCGTTGATCAGCCGCAGCACCTCTTTAACGAAGGGGTCGCTGGCCGTCCGGGTCACCGCGGACGCGGGCGCCATGCCCGACAGGAGCATCATCAGCAGCACAGTCAAGGCAATGAATGGTTTAACAGTTTTTTGCACAAGTAGAAGCTTAGATGCTTACTTGCCCTGATGGAACGTTTTTCGAAATCCTTTAACCAACTTTCTTCCGCTGGTCAAGGATGCTGCTCCGGCGTGTCCGGTTTTACTTCCGCTATTTGGTCCGCCAGCAGGACGGCTATGGCCGCCAACATTGCCGCGGCGAGGAAGATGGGTGCGGCCGAGGGCAGCTGCGCCCAGGCCGGCGCCCCGCCGCCCAGCACTGTCATGATCGCAATGAACGCAAGAGCAGCACCCAGCAGTGCCCCGACTCCGGCAACGGCCGACCTGATCCATCGCCTGCCCTGCAGCCAACGCCCACCGATGAGAAGAGCCGTGAGTGATGCGACGCTGGCCGTGATCCCCATGAATGCCCCGGCAATGGTGCCGAGGATCAAGGCAAACTGCCCCATGTCGACGCCACCGGCGCGCCGCGTTGTGGGCGCATTCGCGAACGCAAACAATGTTGTGGGCACGAATCCGTAGACCGCGCCGACGAGGGCTCCGATGGTTGTCCCGCCGATGACCAGAACGACACCGACCGGCACAGGTTTCACCGATCTGCCCTCCCCGGTACAGCTGGAACGCACGCGTCCGTCATCGTTTCATTCTTCCCCTCGATGAGCTGCCGGGGAAGCGCCGCCCATCGGCCGAACCATGGAGAGTCATCAGGGCGCCCTCGCAAACCGGGACCTGACAAAAAACGAACGAGGCTCCGATCCCTAACCTTCAGGAACCGAAGCCTCTCGCGGTGGAGCCCCCTGCCGGATTCGAACCGGCGACCCCCTGTTTACAAGACAGGTGCTCTGGCCAACTGAGCTAAGGAGGCGTGCTGGCTTCGCAGCCTGCTCTGCTGGAAATTCCAGCTAGATAAGGTTAGCCCAGTTGGGCGCTTCGCGCGAAACGCAAAGCATCCAACCGGGCGTCACCTTCGGATTGTGAACTAGGAGCGGGCGTCGATCATCGGCTTTGCGAACTCAACGAAGTCGCCGGTGTTGTCCCAGACCTCGCCGTCGACGTAAACAGCAGGAGTTCCGCCGACGCCATCGGCGCGGGCCAGCGCATCGGTGTACGCAGCGTAGGGACGGTAGGTCCCATCCTGGATGCAGCTTTCTGCACCGTCGGCACCGGTCTCGGCAGCAGTGGCGGCGAGCTCGTCGCTAGAAAGACCTGTGGGTACCTGCTTTTCGAAGAGCAGTTCCACGAAGGAGAGGTAGTTCTCCGGCGAAGACTCGGCGACGCAGGCCAGCGCGTTGGCGCCACGGGAAGAGTAGTTGCCGGTAGCCGGCTGGTCGAGGAACGCCACAGCGCGGTATTCAACCGTAGCATCGCCGTTGTCCAGCCATTCCTCCAGCTGATCGCCATAGGTGGCTTCGAAGGTGGCGCAGTGGCTGCAGGCGGCATCCACGTAAATCACGATCTGGGCCGGCTCACCCTCAGCGGCCTTTTCGATGCCGCTGGGCACGGCCGGCGGCTCCGCCTCGGCGTCGACGCTGTTCACGTCCACAGTGGTCTGGGTGGTCGGTTCCAGCTCGGTGCTGGATGTCAGCGTGATGCCGCCGTATTCGTTGCCGTTAGCCGGAGTGGGACCGGCATCCGGGAAGTCGCCGCGCTGGTTTGTGGCCACGATGATGGCGACAATCGCGACAATCGCGACAACAGCTCCGATAACACCCCAGCGGACCAGCAACGAATTGCGCTTTTCCTTGCGTTGCTGCGTTTCACGCATTTGACGGGCCTTTTCACGCGCCTCGGCAGTGCGCTCGGCCTTGGTGGGCCTGGGGGTGTTCTGGGATGCCATATGTCCTCAAGTCTTCCGGCTCTGCTGACGGCCACGTCCGGCCGTCCAAGCAACAGCTTAGTTGAAACTACAATATTCGCGGTGCTCTCGTGGTGCAGCTCACCGCACTTACATTCATTATTAACGCCCCGGGCCTGCCTGATGGTTCCTGTCTTATAGAGTCAATATCAGGATTCATTACGGTCAGGAGAGTTACATGGCGAAAACCAAGGCGAACAATTCTGGCGCGTCGGACCGATCCGGCTATGGAGACTATGACTTCATCGTAGTCTCCAACCGGTTGCCGGTAGACCGCGTTGCAGGCGAGGACGGCGGCAACAGCTGGCGCCGGTCGCCGGGAGGCCTGGTCACCGCGCTAGCACCGGTGATGGCGAAAACGGACGGGGCCTGGATCGGCTGGCATGGCGCCGCGGATGAGGCTTTGGAGCCCTTCGACCACGACAACATGCGTCTGGTGCCGGTTGAACTCAGTGGCGATGACGTGGAGCTGTACTACGAGGGATTCTCCAACGCAACCCTCTGGCCGCTCTACCACGATGTCATCGCCCCGCCGGAGTTCCATCGCACCTGGTGGGAGGTCTACAAGGCGGTCAACCGGCGCTTTGCCGAGGCCACTGCCGGATCGGCGGCAGAAGGCGCCACGGTCTGGGTCCAGGATTACCAGCTGCAGCTGGTCCCCAAACTGCTGCGGGAGCTGCGGCCCGACCTGAAAATCGGTTTCTTCAACCACATCCCCTTCCCCCCGCTGGAGATTTTCGCCCAGCTGCCTTGGCGCCGCCAGGTGATCGAGGGGCTGCTGGGTGCGGACCTGGTAGGTTTTCAGCGTCCCAGCGATTCAAGCAACTTCCTGCGCTGTGTCCGGCGTTTCAGCGGACACACGATCAAGTCCCAGCATGTGAACATCAGGACCGACGACGGCGACAGGATCTGCCGCGCCGGCGCCTTCCCGATCTCGATCGACGTGGACCAGATCAACCAGCTGGCCAAGAGCCCCGAGGTCATCGAACGGGCCCGGCAGATCCGCGAGGAGCTGGGCAATCCCAAGACGGTACTGCTGGGCGTGGACCGGCTGGACTACACCAAAGGCATCCAGCACCGGATCAAGGCGTACGGCGAACTGCTCGAGGACGGCCGCGTCACCGTGGAGGATGCGGCCCTGATCCAGGTGGCAAGCCCTAGCCGCGAGCGCGTCGAGTCCTACCGGCTGTTGCGCGAGGAGATCGAGGGCGCGGTCGGCCGGATCAACGGCACTTACGACACCCTGAGCAACACCGCGATCCGCTACCTCCACCACAGCTATCCCAAGGAAGAGATGGTGGCGCTCTACCTTGCGGCGGACGTCATGCTGGTCACGGCCCTGCGCGACGGGATGAACCTGGTGGCCAAGGAATACGTGGCGTCGCGGACCGGGGTCAACGGTGCGCTGGTGCTCAGCGAGTTCGCCGGCGCCGCCGACCATCTGAAACAGGCCATCCTGGTCAACCCGCACGACATCGACGGGCTCAAAGACGCGATCATGCGCGCCGTGGAAATCGCCCCCGGCGAGTCCACCCGCCGGATGCGCGTCATGCGCCGCCAGATCCTGCAGAACGACGTCGAGCAATGGTCCCAAAGTTTCCTGCGCGCCCTCGATGGCGAAACCCTGGGCAAAACCGCGGGGAGCGACAATGAGTAAGGAGCACGCGGCAATGAATGAAAACCGTGCCGCAACGAGCGAGAACCGCGGGGAGCTGGATCCGGCGCTGCGCCGTGCGCTGGAGAAAATCAGCAGCACGCCGCGGCTGCTCGTGGCGCTGGACTTCGACGGCACGCTGGCGCCGATTGTCGCGCGCGCCGAAGATGCCCGGGCATTGCCGGCCGCCGCCGCCGCCGTAAGGGAACTGCTCGAACTACCCGAAACAACGACGGCGTTCATTTCCGGCCGCGCCCTCGAGAGTCTGCGGCTGGTTGCCTCGCCGGACGATAGAACCCTGCTCATCGGCTCGCACGGCGCCGAAGTCTTCACCGGCCCCGGCAGCCCAGCCCTGACCCTGGATCAGGCGCAGGCGTTGGCGCTGCGCCAGGCCACGGCGGTGGTTGAAAAGGTGGTCGCAGCCCACCCGGGCACGAGGCTGGAAGCCAAGCCGGCCGGCGTCGTACTCCATACCCGCACGGCAGAAGATCCGGTGGCCGAGGCCGCCACCGAGGCAGCGCGCCGCGAGCTGTCGGAAATCGAGGGACTGCACCTGACGGACGGCAAGCGGGTGCTCGAGACCTCGGTCCTAAGCTCCGACAAGGGGCAGGGACTGGAACTCCTGCGCGCGTTTACGGAGGCTACGGCGGTCTTCTTCGCGGGCGACGATGTCACGGACGAGGACGCCATCAAGGCCCTGCAGCCGCAGGATCTGGGTGTCAAAATCGGATCCGGAGAGTCGGGAGCGGCTTTTCGGGTGGATTCCCCGGATGCTTTTGCCCGGGTACTCGAGACCTTGGCGGAACTCCGCCGGACCTCCCAACAGCACGGAACCGGCTCCCAACTGAGCTGAGCCGCCGCCAACTACTTGCCGCCGCATGCCATACTTGGTTCCGTGAGCCCGCTCACCTAACTGAATATCAACCCATCACAACGGATCGTCGGGCACGTACCTGCCCGTGAAGGGAAACACCATGGCAACGGTAACGTTCGATAATGCTACGCGCTTGTACCCGGGCACAGAGAAGCCTGCAGTGGACAAGCTTGACCTGGAAATCGCGGACGGCGAGTTTCTGGTCCTGGTCGGCCCCTCGGGCTGCGGCAAGTCCACCTCCCTGCGGATGCTGGCAGGACTGGAAGATGTGAACTCGGGCCGGATCCTGATCGGCGACCGCGACGTCACCGACGTTCCGCCGAAGGACCGGGACATTGCAATGGTGTTCCAGAACTACGCGCTCTACCCGCACATGTCCGTGGCCGACAACATGGGCTTTGCCCTCAAGATCGCGGGCATCGCCAAGGAGGAGCGCGCCCAGCGCGTCCGTGAGGCGGCCAAGCTGCTGGACCTTGAGGAGTACCTGGACCGCAAGCCGAAGGCGCTCTCCGGCGGCCAGCGCCAGCGCGTTGCCATGGGTCGGGCTATTGTCCGTAATCCGCAGGTCTTCCTCATGGACGAGCCGCTCTCCAACCTGGATGCCAAGCTGCGCGTCCAGACCCGGACGCAGATCGCCTCGCTGACCCGGCGCCTCGGCGTCACCACCGTCTACGTCACCCACGACCAGGTCGAAGCGATGACCATGGGCGACCGGGTCGCCGTGCTCAAGGACGGCATCCTGCAGCAGGTGGACTCCCCGCGCAACCTCTACGACACTCCGGCCAACATTTTCGTGGCCGGGTTCATCGGCTCGCCGGCCATGAATCTGCTGGAACTGCCAGTGGCCGACGGCGGCGTCCAGTTCGGCGGAACGGTCTATCCGGTGCCGCGGGACGTTCTCGGTGCGGCGCACGGCAGCACCGTCATGCTCGGTGTGCGTCCGGAGGACCTGGAGCAGGCCCCGGACGGCCAGGGTCTGGCCGTGGAGATCGATGTGGTCGAGGAACTGGGCGCCGACGCCTATGTGTACGGCCACACCGAAGTCAACGGCAGCCGCCACGACATCACGAGCCGCGTGGACGGGCGCACGCCGCCGAAGGCCGGCACCACCGTGTACGTGCGCCCGAAGCAGGGCCACGTCCACTTGTTCGACACCCAGACCGGCCTCCGGCTGGGCGATAATGCGCCGGCGGCGCCCCAGGCGTCCCTGGCTGATCTGGACCGGCCGCTGGAGGCGGACAAGGCCTGAGTTCCGGCAGCGCTTTCGACGGGTCACTGCAGATGGACGCCAACTGGCACAACGAACCTACCGACTTCGGTCAGGTGGGAAAACTGCCGCGCCCGCATAATGGCGGAGCGGCCGCAGTCCTGGGTTCGCTGAACATCACCTCTGCCACGACGGACGAGAGCCTGCTTGACCTGCCTTGGCATATTGCGTTGGAAGAGTGGCCGGCGAAAAACCTGGCCGCTCTTCCGCGCGGTATTTCCCGGCATATCGTCCGGTTCGCCCATCTGAGCGGTTCCGTGATTGCCATCAAGGAAACCAGCGAGCATATCGCCCGGCACGAATACCACATGCTCCGCAAGCTCCAGCGGCTGGACGTCCCCTGTGTAGAGCCGGTCGCCGTCATCAGCGGCCGGCACACCCGGGAAGGCGAGGACCTGGACCCCGTGCTGGTCACCCGGCACCTGAAGTTCTCGCTCCCCTATCGGGCGCTGTTTTCCCAGACCTTGCGCAAAGACACACTGACCCGGCTGATCGATGCCCAGGCCCTGCTGCTGGTCCGGCTACACCTGGTCGGCTTCTATTGGGGCGATGTCTCTCTGTCCAACACCCTGTTCCGCCGGGATGCCGGTGCATTCGCCGCCTACTTGGTGGACGCGGAAACGGGCGAGCTGTACCCGAAGCTCTCCACCGGCCAGCGTGAGTACGACCTGGAGATAGCGCGGGTCAACATTGCCGGCGAACTGATGGATCTGCTTGAAGGCGGCTTGATCGAGGACAAGGTCGACCCATTGGCCACCAGCGAGCGGATCATGGACAGCTACCGCAAGCTCTGGGCGGAACTGACCGAGAAGGAGTCCTTCGAGCTGGGTGATCGGTGGCGGGTCAATGCCCGTATCCGCAGGCTGAATGATCTGGGTTTCGACGTCGAAGAGTTCTCCATCAAAACGACGCCGGACGGGTCCCAGATCCAGCTCCAGCCCAAGGTCGTGGATGCCGGGCACCACCAGCGCCGGCTGATCCGCCTGACCGGACTGGACGTGCAGGAAAATCAGGCGCGGCGGCTGCTCAATGACCTGGACAGCTACCGGGCGGACAACAATCCGGATCTGGACGAGGAAATCAGCGCCCACGCGTGGGTGCGCCACGTCTTCGAGCCGGTAGTGCGGGCCATTCCTCGCGAGCTGGCGGGCAAGCTGGAACCGGCGGAGGTGGTCCACCAGGTCCTCGAGCACCGCTGGTACATCTCCGAGAGCCAGCGCCGCAACGTGCCGTTGGCGGAAGCGGTCCAGGCCTACATCGACGACGTGCTGCGCCATCGCCGGGACGAAGCGGCGATTCTGCTCAACCCCGACGACAAGACCGCGCGGCTGCTCGCCGCAAACGCACTAGAAAACAACGACGACGAATAGGCCCGGCCCGGGAACCCCCGGAACGCGTGGGCTTCATTGAGCCTCGCGCCGGAGCGCGCCCGCTGCCTTTACGCAGCCAAGCTGAAGACAGCTACCAGGAAGTCCGACGACGGTGTGAAGGGGCGCAAGTCCCAGGTTCCGAACTTGTGGTCCGTGGCCAGGCCCGCACCCGCGGCGTCCGCCATGAACGTGTCCAACTCGTATCCCCTGCCCGCGCCGAACCCGGTCACTAGCCGGCCTCCCGGCGCCAGATGCCGCGCCAGTCTGGCCAGGACTTCCGGAGCTGTCCCCGGAGCCAGGAAGGTGAGCACGTTGCCCGCACAGACAATCACGTCGAAAGCCTCGGCTATTCCTTGTGCAGGCAGATCCAGCTCTGCCAGGTCCCCGACTAGCCAGTTAACGTCGGGGTGGTCGCGGCGGGCGGCTTCGATCAGTTCCGGATCAACGTCGACCCCCACCACGTGGTGCCCGCGGGCCGCCAGCTCGCCGCCCAGCCGGCCCGGGCCGCAGCCGGCATCCAGAATCCGGCTGCCGCGCTCCGCCATCGCATCGATCAGCCGGGCCTCGCCGTGAAGGTCGTTTCCTTGCGCCCGCATGTTTTCGAAGCGCTTGATGTACCAAGCCGAATGGCCCGGGTTCTCACGCTTCTGGGCCTCCCATAATGTCTCTTTACGCACACCCACAGCCTACGCCTCGATCCGTTCCGGCAATGCCTTGCCCGGATTCAGCAGTCCCTTTGGATCGAACAATGCCTTGATCCCCCGCTGCAGCTCCAGGACTTCTTCCCGCTGTTCAAGCGGGAGCCAGCGCACTTTGTACTGACCGACGCCGTGTTCGCCGGTAATGGTGCCGCCCAAAGCAAGGCCGACCTCGACGGACTCATCCAATGCGGCGTTGAGCACCGGGACTTTTTCGGCCTCTCCGGCCGGCACCCAGAAGGTTGGATGGAGGTTCCCGTCACCGGCATGCGCCACAACTTTGAGCCCGACCTCGTGGTCGGCGGCTATACGTTCGAGTTCGGCGATGTAATGGACAAGCTGGGACCGTGGCACGGCAACGTCCTCACCCACTCGGAAGACATCGTCCACTTCGGCACCCCGGCTGTGTCTGCGCAGCTCCACCAGACGGACGGCTTCCTCGCTGACTTCAGCAGTGACGGTGGCACCGAGCGCTCCCAGCACCTGCCGGACAATCTTCGCTTCGGTCTCTGCCGCAAAGCCATCTGTCTGGATCAACAGCAGCGCACCACCACGCTGGCGCAAGTCGGAGCCCTGTTCTGCGTCCAGCTGGACCAGCGTATTGCCGTCGAGCAATTCCATGATTGCCGGTTGCACGCGCGCCTTGCCGACAGCCAGCACACCGGCCGCCGCCGTCGTTACCTCTGGGAAGAATGCGGCAATCGTCTGCACATCGGCAGGAAGGTAGCGCAGCCGCACCGTGGCGCCTACAACGACGCCAAGAGTGCCCTCGGAGCCCACAAAAAGACCCGTCAAGTCATAGCCCGCCACGCCCTTGAAAGACCTGCGCCCCGTTTTGATAAGCGTGCCGTCAGCCAGCACGACGTCGAGAGCCAGGACTGATTCACGAGTAACGCCATACTTGGCGCAGCGCAGGCCTCCCGCGTTCGTCGCGACATTGCCGCCGATCGTGGATATCTTGTAGCTGGCCGGATCGGGTGCATACATGAGCCCGTATTCGGCCACTGCCATGTTCAGATCGGCGTTGACGACTCCGGGCTCCACACGGGCAATTTCGTCCTCGGGGTGGATCTCGAGTATGCGGTCCATTCGTTCCAGGCTCAGGACGAGGCAACCGGGCGTGGCATGGGCACCGCCGGACACTCCTGTGCCGGCGCCTCGGCAAACTACCGGAACACTGTGCGTGGACGCCAGCCTCATGACGGCCTGCACGTCTTCGACGCTTTGCGCCCACACGACGGCGATGGGCAGCTCGTGGGCCACCACGGGACCCTGGTCCAGCGCATGCGCGGCCAGTACGTCCTCCCGTACGCTCACCTGTTCTGTCGGCAGCGCCGCTTGCAATGCGCTGATGATGGAGTCAGTCATTAGGTAGGGCCTTCCGAATCTCGTCGTCAAATATTTTCGGTCCACAGACGTGAACTGTGCACGGCTGGAAAAGCTGGCCGGGGCCAGAGGGTCGTTCGTATCGATTTCAGGGAGCGTTGCTTCAGCGAATGGCTCCCATGAACCTCGCATATTTGCTCAGCACGGAAGGCCAGTCCTGCTGGTACTTTAGTCGGCGTTCTGCGCCATCGGCTGCTTGGTCCCAGTCTGAGTGTCTCAGCCGGACGACGGTGCTCTGGCCCTCCGCAGTGAACCGGACTTCGAGCCTGGTGGCTGATAAGGGCCCGGCGCCGGGATGCCAGGTCAGGGATAGGAGCCGGCCCGGCTCCCACTCAAGAATGTCGCCCCAGTTGCGGACCTCGTCCCGGTCCGATGTCTCGGTCAGGACTGTCTCTTCGAACTCAACGTGTGCGCCGTCGCCGAAGATGCTGTGGGAATCCACCGGCCACCAGAGGTGAATGAGGTCCGTGAAACCCTCGAAGGCCTGTTCCGGCGGGTGCGGGACCGTGACCTCGAAGGTGATCGGTTCCAAGACTTTGGAAGGCTGGGGTTCCTCAGCAGCGTGCGAGAACAGCGATGGGCTCATACCCCAAGCCTATCGGGGTCGACCTACCTCATTTGCCGTTTAAATGGGTGAAGGGCTCCACCGTCATGGTGGAGCCCTTCACGCTCAAAAGATGTCCGGCGGTGACCTACTCTCCCACACCCTCCCGGGTGCAGTACCATCGGCGCTGTGGGTCTTAGCTTCCGGGTTCGGAATGGGACCGGGCGTTTCCCCCACGCTATGACCGCCGTAACCCTTGCCACCCTCCGGGCCCGGTTCCGCGGGCTGGGGGTGAAACCTGTGGTTACATCAGTTCATGGTTGGACTGTATGCAATTGTGTGTTCCTGCGGACGGTTGTTGTCCGGGAACCACATAGTGGACGCGATGCACGTATCTTTTCCTTCCCCTGTATGTTGCCGGGAACCGTTTGAAGTCGGTTCGGCGGCCAGGGAAGTGTGTGGTGTAAGTTATCGGCCTATTAGTACCGGTCAGCTTCACAGGTCTTTAGTCCCTGCTTCCACATCCGGCCTATCAACCCAGTGGTCTGGCTGGGGGCCTCCCACACCTCGAGGGTGTATGGAAATCTCATCTTGAAGCCGGCTTCCCGCTTAGATGCTTTCAGCGGTTATCCAATCCGAACGTAGCTAATCAGCGATGCACTTGGCAGTACAACTGACACACCAGAGGTTCGTCCGTCCCGGTCCTCTCGTACTAAGGACAGACCTTCTCAAATTTCCTGCGCGCGCAGCGGATAGGGACCGAACTGTCTCACGACGTTCTAAACCCAGCTCGCGTACCGCTTTAATGGGCGAACAGCCCAACCCTTGGGACCTACTCCAGCCCCAGGATGCGACGAGCCGACATCGAGGTGCCAAACCATGCCGTCGATATGGACTCTTGGGCAAGATCAGCCTGTTATCCCCGAGGTACCTTTTATCCGTTGAGCGACGGCCATTCCACAATGTGCCGCCGGATCACTAGTCCCGACTTTCGTCCCTGCTTGAGATGTCTCTCTCACAGTCAAGCTCCCTTGTGCACTTACACTCGCCACCTGATTGCCAACCAGGCTGAGGGAACCTTTGGGCGCCTCCGTTACTCTTTAGGAGGCAACCGCCCCAGTTAAACTACCCATCAGGCACTGTCCCTGACCCGGATTACGGGCCGAAGTTAGATGTCCAGAGTGACCAGAGTGGTATTTCAACGATGACTCCACCCGAACTGGCGTCCGGGCTTCACAGTCTCCCACCTATCCTACACAAGCCACACCGAACACCAATACCAAACTATAGTAAAGGTCTCGGGGTCTTTCCGTCCTGCTGCGCGTAACGAGCATCTTTACTCGTAGTGCAATTTCGCCGAGTTTATGGTTGAGACAGCGGGGAAGTCGTTACTCCATTCGTGCAGGTCGGAACTTACCCGACAAGGAATTTCGCTACCTTAGGATGGTTATAGTTACCACCGCCGTTTACTGGGGCTTAAATTCTCAGCTTCGCCCCCGAAGGGGCTAACCGGTCCTCTTAACCTTCCAGCACCGGGCAGGAGTCAGTCCGTATACATCGTCTTGCGACTTCGCACGGACCTGTGTTTTTAGTAAACAGTCGCTTCCCCCTGGTCTCTGCGGCCCACACCCGCTCCACAGAGCAAGTCTGTATCACGGGGCAGGCCCCCCTTCTCCCGAAGTTACGGGGGCATTTTGCCGAGTTCCTTAACCATAATTCTCTCGATCGCCTTGGTATTCTCTACCTGATCACCTGTGTCGGTTTGGGGTACGGGCGGCTAAAACCTCGCGTCGATGCTTTTCTCGGCAGCATAGGATCACCAGATCCCCCCATACGGGGGTCCCGTCAGGTCTCAGGCTTAGTGAACGGCGGATTTGCCTACCGTTCGCCCTACATCCTTGGACCGGGACTACCATCGCCCGGCCTGGCTACCTTCCTGCGTCACACCTGTTAATACGCTTACCTCCCCGGTTCAGGTCCCGCGCGCCCCGCACATACTGGCCCCGAAGGGCACGGATGCACGGTTTGGACGGTTAGTATCACCGGCTCGGTATGGGCGGTTTTTCGCCGGTACGGGAATATCAACCCGTTGTCCATCGACTACGCCTGTCGGCCTCGCCTTAGGTCCCGACTTACCCAGGGCAGATTAGCTTGACCCTGGAACCCTTGATCATTCGGCGGACGGGTTTCCCACCCGTCTTTCGCTACTCATGCCTGCATTCTCACTCGTGTAGGCTCCACCGCTGGTTTCCACCGCGGCTTCACTGCCCACACGACGCTCCCCTACCCATCCACGCCCCTGAACCAAGGGAACAAGTCCCCGGCTTGGGTAATACATGAATGCCACAACTTCGGCGGTGTACTTGAGCCCCGCTACATTGTCGGCGCGGAATCACTTGACCAGTGAGCTATTACGCACTCTTTCAAGGATGGCTGCTTCTAAGCCAACCTCCTGGTTGTCTTCGCAACTCCACATCCTTTCCCACTTAGCACACGCTTAGGGGCCTTAGTTGGTGGTCTGGGCTGTTTCCCTCTCGACTATGAAGCTTATCCCCCACAGTCTCACTGCTGCGCTCTCACTTGCCGGCATTCGGAGTTTGGCTGACGTCAGTAACCTTGTAGGGCCCATCGGCCATCCAGTAGCTCTACCTCCGGCAAGAAACACGCAACGCTGCACCTAAATGCATTTCGGGGAGAACCAGCTATCACGGAGTTTGATTGGCCTTTCACCCCTACCCACAGCTCATCCCCTCCATTTTCAACTGAAGTGGGTTCGGTCCTCCACGCGCTCTTACACGCGCTTCAACCTGGCCATGGGTAGATCACTCCGCTTCGGGTCTAGATCACGCCACTGCAACGCCCTGTTCAGACTCGCTTTCGCTACGGCTTCCCCACACGGGTTAACCTCGCGACGTAACACTAACTCGCAGGCTCATTCTTCAAAAGGCACGCCGTCACAGCTGCTAGGGCTGCTCCGACGGATTGTAAGCACACGGTTTCAGGTACTGTTTCACTCCCCTCCCGGGGTACTTTTCACCTTTCCCTCACGGTACTTGTCCGCTATCGGTCATCAGGTAGTATTTAGGCTTACCAGGTGGTCCTGGCAGATTCGCACGGGATTTCTCGGGCCCCGTGCTACTTGGGATACTCTCCAAGCGGCAGCACACATTACGGTTACAGGGCTAACACCTTCTCCGGCCGGCCTTTCAAGACCGTTCACCTATGCATCTGCACTCACTTCAGCTGTCCGGCAGAACAGCAACGGAAAGTCCCGCAACCCCGGCCATGCAACGCCCGCCGGCTATCACACATGACTCGGTTTAGCCTCATCCGCGTTCGCTCGCCACTACTAACGGAATCACTGTTGTTTTCTCTTCCTGCGGGTACTGAGATGTTTCACTTCCCCGCGTTCCCTCCACGTACCCTATGTGTTCAGATACGGGTCACCAGGTAACACAAGTGCCCCTGGCGGGGTTTCCCCATTCGGACATCCTGGGATCAAAGTTCGGTTATCAACTCCCCCAGGCTTTTCGCAGATTCCCACGTCCTTCTTCGGCTCCTGATGCCAAGGCATCCACCGTGTGCTCTTAAAAACTTGACCACAAAAGATCAAAATCAGCATTTAATATCGAGAGAACCACAGATCCAAAACAGATCCAGGTTCATCAAAATTGCTTCTTTATAAGATGCTCGCGTCCACTATGTAGTTCTCAAACAACAACCCCGTCGCACCCATCCCCGCACCACGTATTCACCGTGGCCCGGACCCGGACTGCGCAGGAAACCAGAAACAAACAAACACCGGCCCATGAACGGCCGGTCCCTGTTGCCTCAGGACCCAACAGTGTGCCAAACAACAACCCCCCGGACAACCCCCACACGTTCCAGGCACCCCCGAAAGGACACCGTACTGGCATGGAAACCGCCAAAAGACCATCTATCCATTGATATTCCACCCTCGAGCACCCACCGCAGAACAAACGCCTGCGCAATGGGCTCTCCTGCAAACCGCACAACCAACACTCGGGAAGGTTCCGCTAAATTTGAGGCGCTCCTTAGAAAGGAGGTGATCCAGCCGCACCTTCCGGTACGGCTACCTTGTTACGACTTAGTCCCAATCGCCGGTCCCACCTTCGACGGCTCCCTCCCACAAGGGGTTAGGCCACCGGCTTCGGGTGTTACCAACTTTCGTGACTTGACGGGCGGTGTGTACAAGGCCCGGGAACGTATTCACCGCAGCGTTGCTGATCTGCGATTACTAGCGACTCCGACTTCATGAGGTCGAGTTGCAGACCTCAATCCGAACTGAGACCGGCTTTTTGGGATTAGCTCCACCTCACAGTATCGCAACCCTTTGTACCGGCCATTGTAGCATGCGTGAAGCCCAAGACATAAGGGGCATGATGATTTGACGTCGTCCCCACCTTCCTCCGAGTTGACCCCGGCAGTCTCCTATGAGTCCCCGCCATAACGCGCTGGCAACATAGAACGAGGGTTGCGCTCGTTGCGGGACTTAACCCAACATCTCACGACACGAGCTGACGACAACCATGCACCACCTGTAAACCAGCCCCGAAGGGAAACCGCATTTCTGCGGCGGTCCGGTCCATGTCAAGCCTTGGTAAGGTTCTTCGCGTTGCATCGAATTAATCCGCATGCTCCGCCGCTTGTGCGGGCCCCCGTCAATTCCTTTGAGTTTTAGCCTTGCGGCCGTACTCCCCAGGCGGGGCACTTAATGCGTTAGCTACGGCGCGGAAAACGTGGAATGTCCCCCACACCTAGTGCCCAACGTTTACGGCATGGACTACCAGGGTATCTAATCCTGTTCGCTCCCCATGCTTTCGCTCCTCAGCGTCAGTTACAGCCCAGAGACCTGCCTTCGCCATCGGTGTTCCTCCTGATATCTGCGCATTTCACCGCTACACCAGGAATTCCAGTCTCCCCTACTGCACTCTAGTCTGCCCGTACCCACTGCAGACCCGGGGTTGAGCCCCGGGCTTTCACAGCAGACGCGACAAACCGCCTACGAGCTCTTTACGCCCAATAATTCCGGACAACGCTTGCGCCCTACGTATTACCGCGGCTGCTGGCACGTAGTTAGCCGGCGCTTCTTCTGCAGGTACCGTCACTTTCGCTTCTTCCCTGCTGAAAGAGGTTTACAACCCGAAGGCCGTCATCCCTCACGCGGCGTCGCTGCATCAGGCTTTCGCCCATTGTGCAATATTCCCCACTGCTGCCTCCCGTAGGAGTCTGGGCCGTGTCTCAGTCCCAGTGTGGCCGGTCACCCTCTCAGGCCGGCTACCCGTCGTCGCCTTGGTGAGCCATTACCTCACCAACAAGCTGATAGGCCGCGAGTCCATCCAAAACCAAAAAATCTTTCCACCAACCACCATGCGGTGAAAGGTCGTATCCGGTATTAGACCCGGTTTCCCAGGCTTATCCCAGAGTCAAGGGCAGGTTACTCACGTGTTACTCACCCGTTCGCCACTAATCCCCGGTGCAAGCACCGGATCATCGTTCGACTTGCATGTGTTAAGCACGCCGCCAGCGTTCGTCCTGAGCCAGGATCAAACTCTCCGTTAATGTTTACTAACAGACACAACACCGGCCCCCGGGAAAACGGGAACCAGCACTGCACTAAATTCAAACCAGGCTAAAAAACATCGCGGAAACACCACGGAGGCGGTGCCCCACGACAATAATTCAACCAATAAAAAATTGGTATCAACAAACTTGGCACACTATTGAGTTCTCAAACAACAGGAGCACCCGGCACCAGTCGGACCCTTCTTCAAGGCCCTCCATCGCTCCGGAGCAACTTTTCAAAGTTACCCGATCCTGCAGCAGTTCGCAAATCGCCTTCCGGCTGATTCCCGCTGCAACCACGGTCCCCGCAACCTCATCCGCACGGTAAATCGAACCGATTGAAAGTGATTGTTTTGAAGGGGTTGGCCTCCCTGCCTGCTAAGCGCTTTCGCTCCCTAGCTGCGGTGGCTTGGAAGACATTACACGCCTTCGCGGACCACTGCAAATCCGCCTCCGGGAACAGCACCGCCTGCCGCGGAAAACCGCGGATCCATGCGGATCCTCCCACTCCCGGATCCGCGGCACCGGCCCCGGCCGGCCGCGCACCCAACCCGGGCACCGCAGCAAACCGGGTTCGTTTTCCCCGAAAACGGACCCGGCGGCAAAGACGCCCGCAGCGCCGCCGCTGTGGCCAAGCACTCAGTACGCGCAGCTCCCCTGCCCGCATCCGTCCGGGATCCGCGCGGACCGCCCGCCGCCCGGACGCCACCGGCACCCTCGCGGCGAAAAGTGTGCTTAAAATCCAACACCAGCCAACACCGCCGCTGCACGGCAGCCGGCCCCACGCGGCCGGCAGGACCACCACCTGCCTGCCGGAGCGGAACCAGGAAGCGCCGGCCATCTGCGGCATCCGGACCAGGGCGCCGGCACGGCCCGCGGCAGGAGCACCGGGATCCCGGCCAGCCCCGGCCCCGGCGCAGCAGCTGCAGCCCGGCGGCAGCCGGAGCCCGGCACGGCAGGCCTGCAGCCAGGGCACCGGGAACGGCGTTGAGGTTATGCAGGTTGGCATGGTTACCGCCAACGGGCCCTAAAGCCAACGGGCCTTAAATGGGTGAAGGGCTCCACCGTCATGGTGGAGCCCTTCACGCTCAAAAGATGTCCGGCGGTGACCTACTCTCCCACACCCTCCCGGGTGCAGTACCATCGGCGCTGTGGGTCTTAGCTTCCGGGTTCGGAATGGGACCGGGCGTTTCCCCCACGCTATGACCGCCGTAACCCTTGCCACCCTCCGGGCCCGGTTCCGCGGGCTGGGGGTGAAACCTGTGGTTACATCAGTTCATGGTTGGACTGTATGCAATTGTGTGTTCCTGCGGACGGTTGTTGTCCGGGAACCACATAGTGGACGCGATGCACGTATCTTTTCCTTCCCCTGTATGTTGCCGGGAACCGTTTGAAGTCGGTTCGGCGGCCAGGGAAGTGTGTGGTGTAAGTTATCGGCCTATTAGTACCGGTCAGCTTCACAGGTCTTTAGTCCCTGCTTCCACATCCGGCCTATCAACCCAGTGGTCTGGCTGGGGGCCTCCCACACCTCGAGGGTGTATGGAAATCTCATCTTGAAGCCGGCTTCCCGCTTAGATGCTTTCAGCGGTTATCCAATCCGAACGTAGCTAATCAGCGATGCACTTGGCAGTACAACTGACACACCAGAGGTTCGTCCGTCCCGGTCCTCTCGTACTAAGGACAGACCTTCTCAAATTTCCTGCGCGCGCAGCGGATAGGGACCGAACTGTCTCACGACGTTCTAAACCCAGCTCGCGTACCGCTTTAATGGGCGAACAGCCCAACCCTTGGGACCTACTCCAGCCCCAGGATGCGACGAGCCGACATCGAGGTGCCAAACCATGCCGTCGATATGGACTCTTGGGCAAGATCAGCCTGTTATCCCCGAGGTACCTTTTATCCGTTGAGCGACGGCCATTCCACAATGTGCCGCCGGATCACTAGTCCCGACTTTCGTCCCTGCTTGAGATGTCTCTCTCACAGTCAAGCTCCCTTGTGCACTTACACTCGCCACCTGATTGCCAACCAGGCTGAGGGAACCTTTGGGCGCCTCCGTTACTCTTTAGGAGGCAACCGCCCCAGTTAAACTACCCATCAGGCACTGTCCCTGACCCGGATTACGGGCCGAAGTTAGATGTCCAGAGTGACCAGAGTGGTATTTCAACGATGACTCCACCCGAACTGGCGTCCGGGCTTCACAGTCTCCCACCTATCCTACACAAGCCACACCGAACACCAATACCAAACTATAGTAAAGGTCTCGGGGTCTTTCCGTCCTGCTGCGCGTAACGAGCATCTTTACTCGTAGTGCAATTTCGCCGAGTTTATGGTTGAGACAGCGGGGAAGTCGTTACTCCATTCGTGCAGGTCGGAACTTACCCGACAAGGAATTTCGCTACCTTAGGATGGTTATAGTTACCACCGCCGTTTACTGGGGCTTAAATTCTCAGCTTCGCCCCCGAAGGGGCTAACCGGTCCTCTTAACCTTCCAGCACCGGGCAGGAGTCAGTCCGTATACATCGTCTTGCGACTTCGCACGGACCTGTGTTTTTAGTAAACAGTCGCTTCCCCCTGGTCTCTGCGGCCCACACCCGCTCCACAGAGCAAGTCTGTATCACGGGGCAGGCCCCCCTTCTCCCGAAGTTACGGGGGCATTTTGCCGAGTTCCTTAACCATAATTCTCTCGATCGCCTTGGTATTCTCTACCTGATCACCTGTGTCGGTTTGGGGTACGGGCGGCTAAAACCTCGCGTCGATGCTTTTCTCGGCAGCATAGGATCACCAGATCCCCCCATACGGGGGTCCCGTCAGGTCTCAGGCTTAGTGAACGGCGGATTTGCCTACCGTTCGCCCTACATCCTTGGACCGGGACTACCATCGCCCGGCCTGGCTACCTTCCTGCGTCACACCTGTTAATACGCTTACCTCCCCGGTTCAGGTCCCGCGCGCCCCGCACATACTGGCCCCGAAGGGCACGGATGCACGGTTTGGACGGTTAGTATCACCGGCTCGGTATGGGCGGTTTTTCGCCGGTACGGGAATATCAACCCGTTGTCCATCGACTACGCCTGTCGGCCTCGCCTTAGGTCCCGACTTACCCAGGGCAGATTAGCTTGACCCTGGAACCCTTGATCATTCGGCGGACGGGTTTCCCACCCGTCTTTCGCTACTCATGCCTGCATTCTCACTCGTGTAGGCTCCACCGCTGGTTTCCACCGCGGCTTCACTGCCCACACGACGCTCCCCTACCCATCCACGCCCCTGAACCAAGGGAACAAGTCCCCGGCTTGGGTAATACATGAATGCCACAACTTCGGCGGTGTACTTGAGCCCCGCTACATTGTCGGCGCGGAATCACTTGACCAGTGAGCTATTACGCACTCTTTCAAGGATGGCTGCTTCTAAGCCAACCTCCTGGTTGTCTTCGCAACTCCACATCCTTTCCCACTTAGCACACGCTTAGGGGCCTTAGTTGGTGGTCTGGGCTGTTTCCCTCTCGACTATGAAGCTTATCCCCCACAGTCTCACTGCTGCGCTCTCACTTGCCGGCATTCGGAGTTTGGCTGACGTCAGTAACCTTGTAGGGCCCATCGGCCATCCAGTAGCTCTACCTCCGGCAAGAAACACGCAACGCTGCACCTAAATGCATTTCGGGGAGAACCAGCTATCACGGAGTTTGATTGGCCTTTCACCCCTACCCACAGCTCATCCCCTCCATTTTCAACTGAAGTGGGTTCGGTCCTCCACGCGCTCTTACACGCGCTTCAACCTGGCCATGGGTAGATCACTCCGCTTCGGGTCTAGATCACGCCACTGCAACGCCCTGTTCAGACTCGCTTTCGCTACGGCTTCCCCACACGGGTTAACCTCGCGACGTAACACTAACTCGCAGGCTCATTCTTCAAAAGGCACGCCGTCACAGCTGCTAGGGCTGCTCCGACGGATTGTAAGCACACGGTTTCAGGTACTGTTTCACTCCCCTCCCGGGGTACTTTTCACCTTTCCCTCACGGTACTTGTCCGCTATCGGTCATCAGGTAGTATTTAGGCTTACCAGGTGGTCCTGGCAGATTCGCACGGGATTTCTCGGGCCCCGTGCTACTTGGGATACTCTCCAAGCGGCAGCACACATTACGGTTACAGGGCTAACACCTTCTCCGGCCGGCCTTTCAAGACCGTTCACCTATGCATCTGCACTCACTTCAGCTGTCCGGCAGAACAGCAACGGAAAGTCCCGCAACCCCGGCCATGCAACGCCCGCCGGCTATCACACATGACTCGGTTTAGCCTCATCCGCGTTCGCTCGCCACTACTAACGGAATCACTGTTGTTTTCTCTTCCTGCGGGTACTGAGATGTTTCACTTCCCCGCGTTCCCTCCACGTACCCTATGTGTTCAGATACGGGTCACCAGGTAACACAAGTGCCCCTGGCGGGGTTTCCCCATTCGGACATCCTGGGATCAAAGTTCGGTTATCAACTCCCCCAGGCTTTTCGCAGATTCCCACGTCCTTCTTCGGCTCCTGATGCCAAGGCATCCACCGTGTGCTCTTAAAAACTTGACCACAAAAGATCAAAATCAGCATTTAATATCGAGAGAACCACAGATCCAAAACAGATCCAGGTTCATCAAAATTGCTTCTTTATAAGATGCTCGCGTCCACTATGTAGTTCTCAAACAACAACCCCGTCGCACCCATCCCCGCACCACGTATTCACCGTGGCCCGGACCCGGACTGCGCAGGAAACCAGAAACAAACAAACACCGGCCCATGAACGGCCGGTCCCTGTTGCCTCAGGACCCAACAGTGTGCCAAACAACAACCCCCCGGACAACCCCCACACGTTCCAGGCACCCCCGAAAGGACACCGTACTGGCATGGAAACCGCCAAAAGACCATCTATCCATTGATATTCCACCCTCGAGCACCCACCGCAGAACAAACGCCTGCGCAATGGGCTCTCCTGCAAACCGCACAACCAACACTCGGGAAGGTTCCGCTAAATTTGAGGCGCTCCTTAGAAAGGAGGTGATCCAGCCGCACCTTCCGGTACGGCTACCTTGTTACGACTTAGTCCCAATCGCCGGTCCCACCTTCGACGGCTCCCTCCCACAAGGGGTTAGGCCACCGGCTTCGGGTGTTACCAACTTTCGTGACTTGACGGGCGGTGTGTACAAGGCCCGGGAACGTATTCACCGCAGCGTTGCTGATCTGCGATTACTAGCGACTCCGACTTCATGAGGTCGAGTTGCAGACCTCAATCCGAACTGAGACCGGCTTTTTGGGATTAGCTCCACCTCACAGTATCGCAACCCTTTGTACCGGCCATTGTAGCATGCGTGAAGCCCAAGACATAAGGGGCATGATGATTTGACGTCGTCCCCACCTTCCTCCGAGTTGACCCCGGCAGTCTCCTATGAGTCCCCGCCATAACGCGCTGGCAACATAGAACGAGGGTTGCGCTCGTTGCGGGACTTAACCCAACATCTCACGACACGAGCTGACGACAACCATGCACCACCTGTAAACCAGCCCCGAAGGGAAACCGCATTTCTGCGGCGGTCCGGTCCATGTCAAGCCTTGGTAAGGTTCTTCGCGTTGCATCGAATTAATCCGCATGCTCCGCCGCTTGTGCGGGCCCCCGTCAATTCCTTTGAGTTTTAGCCTTGCGGCCGTACTCCCCAGGCGGGGCACTTAATGCGTTAGCTACGGCGCGGAAAACGTGGAATGTCCCCCACACCTAGTGCCCAACGTTTACGGCATGGACTACCAGGGTATCTAATCCTGTTCGCTCCCCATGCTTTCGCTCCTCAGCGTCAGTTACAGCCCAGAGACCTGCCTTCGCCATCGGTGTTCCTCCTGATATCTGCGCATTTCACCGCTACACCAGGAATTCCAGTCTCCCCTACTGCACTCTAGTCTGCCCGTACCCACTGCAGACCCGGGGTTGAGCCCCGGGCTTTCACAGCAGACGCGACAAACCGCCTACGAGCTCTTTACGCCCAATAATTCCGGACAACGCTTGCGCCCTACGTATTACCGCGGCTGCTGGCACGTAGTTAGCCGGCGCTTCTTCTGCAGGTACCGTCACTTTCGCTTCTTCCCTGCTGAAAGAGGTTTACAACCCGAAGGCCGTCATCCCTCACGCGGCGTCGCTGCATCAGGCTTTCGCCCATTGTGCAATATTCCCCACTGCTGCCTCCCGTAGGAGTCTGGGCCGTGTCTCAGTCCCAGTGTGGCCGGTCACCCTCTCAGGCCGGCTACCCGTCGTCGCCTTGGTGAGCCATTACCTCACCAACAAGCTGATAGGCCGCGAGTCCATCCAAAACCAAAAAATCTTTCCACCAACCACCATGCGGTGAAAGGTCGTATCCGGTATTAGACCCGGTTTCCCAGGCTTATCCCAGAGTCAAGGGCAGGTTACTCACGTGTTACTCACCCGTTCGCCACTAATCCCCGGTGCAAGCACCGGATCATCGTTCGACTTGCATGTGTTAAGCACGCCGCCAGCGTTCGTCCTGAGCCAGGATCAAACTCTCCGTTAATGTTTACTAACAGACACAACACCGGCCCCCGGGAAAACGGGAACCAGCACTGCACTAAATTCAAACCAGGCTAAAAAACATCGCGGAAACACCACGGAGGCGGTGCCCCACGACAATAATTCAACCAATAAAAAATTGGTATCAACAAACTTGGCACACTATTGAGTTCTCAAACAACAGGAGCACCCGGCACCAGTCGGACCCTTCTTCAAGGCCCTCCATCGCTCCGGAGCAACTTTTCAAAGTTACCCGATCCTGCAGCAGTTCGCAAATCGCCTTCCGGCTGATTCCCGCTGCAACCACGGTCCCCGCAACCTCATCCGCACGGTAAATCGAACCGATTGAAAGTGATTGTTTTGAAGGGGTTGGCCTCCCTGCCTGCTAAGCGCTTTCGCTCCCTAGCTGCGGTGGCTTGGAAGACATTACACGCCTTCGCGGACCACTGCAAATCCGCCTCCGGGAACAGCACCGCCTGCCGCGGAAAACCGCGGATCCATGCGGATCCTCCCACTCCCGGATCCGCGGCACCGGCCCCGGCCGGCCGCGCACCCAACCCGGGCACCGCAGCAAACCGGGTTCGTTTTCCCCGAAAACGGACCCGGCGGCAAAGACGCCCGCAGCGCCGCCGCTGTGGCCAAGCACTCAGTACGCGCAGCTCCCCTGCCCGCATCCGTCCGGGATCCGCGCGGACCGCCCGCCGCCCGGACGCCACCGGCACCCTCGCGGCGAAAAGTGTGCTTAAAATCCAACACCAGCCAACACCGCCGCTGCACGGCAGCCGGCCCCACGCGGCCGGCAGGACCACCACCTGCCTGCCGGAGCGGAACCAGGAAGCGCCGGCCATCTGCGGCATCCGGACCAGGGCGCCGGCACGGCCCGCGGCAGGAGCACCGGGATCCCGGCCAGCCCCGGCCCCGGCGCAGCAGCTGCAGCCCGGCGGCAGCCGGAGCCCGGCACGGCAGGCCTGCAGCCAGGGCACCGGGAACGGCGTTGAGGTTATGCAGGTTGGCATGGTTACCGCCAACGGGCCCTAAAGCCAACGGGCCTTAAATGGGTGAAGGGCTCCACCGTCATGGTGGAGCCCTTCACGCTCAAAAGATGTCCGGCGGTGACCTACTCTCCCACACCCTCCCGGGTGCAGTACCATCGGCGCTGTGGGTCTTAGCTTCCGGGTTCGGAATGGGACCGGGCGTTTCCCCCACGCTATGACCGCCGTAACCCTTGCCACCCTCCGGGCCCGGTTCCGCGGGCTGGGGGTGAAACCTGTGGTTACATCAGTTCATGGTTGGACTGTATGCAATTGTGTGTTCCTGCGGACGGTTGTTGTCCGGGAACCACATAGTGGACGCGATGCACGTATCTTTTCCTTCCCCTGTATGTTGCCGGGAACCGTTTGAAGTCGGTTCGGCGGCCAGGGAAGTGTGTGGTGTAAGTTATCGGCCTATTAGTACCGGTCAGCTTCACAGGTCTTTAGTCCCTGCTTCCACATCCGGCCTATCAACCCAGTGGTCTGGCTGGGGGCCTCCCACACCTCGAGGGTGTATGGAAATCTCATCTTGAAGCCGGCTTCCCGCTTAGATGCTTTCAGCGGTTATCCAATCCGAACGTAGCTAATCAGCGATGCACTTGGCAGTACAACTGACACACCAGAGGTTCGTCCGTCCCGGTCCTCTCGTACTAAGGACAGACCTTCTCAAATTTCCTGCGCGCGCAGCGGATAGGGACCGAACTGTCTCACGACGTTCTAAACCCAGCTCGCGTACCGCTTTAATGGGCGAACAGCCCAACCCTTGGGACCTACTCCAGCCCCAGGATGCGACGAGCCGACATCGAGGTGCCAAACCATGCCGTCGATATGGACTCTTGGGCAAGATCAGCCTGTTATCCCCGAGGTACCTTTTATCCGTTGAGCGACGGCCATTCCACAATGTGCCGCCGGATCACTAGTCCCGACTTTCGTCCCTGCTTGAGATGTCTCTCTCACAGTCAAGCTCCCTTGTGCACTTACACTCGCCACCTGATTGCCAACCAGGCTGAGGGAACCTTTGGGCGCCTCCGTTACTCTTTAGGAGGCAACCGCCCCAGTTAAACTACCCATCAGGCACTGTCCCTGACCCGGATTACGGGCCGAAGTTAGATGTCCAGAGTGACCAGAGTGGTATTTCAACGATGACTCCACCCGAACTGGCGTCCGGGCTTCACAGTCTCCCACCTATCCTACACAAGCCACACCGAACACCAATACCAAACTATAGTAAAGGTCTCGGGGTCTTTCCGTCCTGCTGCGCGTAACGAGCATCTTTACTCGTAGTGCAATTTCGCCGAGTTTATGGTTGAGACAGCGGGGAAGTCGTTACTCCATTCGTGCAGGTCGGAACTTACCCGACAAGGAATTTCGCTACCTTAGGATGGTTATAGTTACCACCGCCGTTTACTGGGGCTTAAATTCTCAGCTTCGCCCCCGAAGGGGCTAACCGGTCCTCTTAACCTTCCAGCACCGGGCAGGAGTCAGTCCGTATACATCGTCTTGCGACTTCGCACGGACCTGTGTTTTTAGTAAACAGTCGCTTCCCCCTGGTCTCTGCGGCCCACACCCGCTCCACAGAGCAAGTCTGTATCACGGGGCAGGCCCCCCTTCTCCCGAAGTTACGGGGGCATTTTGCCGAGTTCCTTAACCATAATTCTCTCGATCGCCTTGGTATTCTCTACCTGATCACCTGTGTCGGTTTGGGGTACGGGCGGCTAAAACCTCGCGTCGATGCTTTTCTCGGCAGCATAGGATCACCAGATCCCCCCATACGGGGGTCCCGTCAGGTCTCAGGCTTAGTGAACGGCGGATTTGCCTACCGTTCGCCCTACATCCTTGGACCGGGACTACCATCGCCCGGCCTGGCTACCTTCCTGCGTCACACCTGTTAATACGCTTACCTCCCCGGTTCAGGTCCCGCGCGCCCCGCACATACTGGCCCCGAAGGGCACGGATGCACGGTTTGGACGGTTAGTATCACCGGCTCGGTATGGGCGGTTTTTCGCCGGTACGGGAATATCAACCCGTTGTCCATCGACTACGCCTGTCGGCCTCGCCTTAGGTCCCGACTTACCCAGGGCAGATTAGCTTGACCCTGGAACCCTTGATCATTCGGCGGACGGGTTTCCCACCCGTCTTTCGCTACTCATGCCTGCATTCTCACTCGTGTAGGCTCCACCGCTGGTTTCCACCGCGGCTTCACTGCCCACACGACGCTCCCCTACCCATCCACGCCCCTGAACCAAGGGAACAAGTCCCCGGCTTGGGTAATACATGAATGCCACAACTTCGGCGGTGTACTTGAGCCCCGCTACATTGTCGGCGCGGAATCACTTGACCAGTGAGCTATTACGCACTCTTTCAAGGATGGCTGCTTCTAAGCCAACCTCCTGGTTGTCTTCGCAACTCCACATCCTTTCCCACTTAGCACACGCTTAGGGGCCTTAGTTGGTGGTCTGGGCTGTTTCCCTCTCGACTATGAAGCTTATCCCCCACAGTCTCACTGCTGCGCTCTCACTTGCCGGCATTCGGAGTTTGGCTGACGTCAGTAACCTTGTAGGGCCCATCGGCCATCCAGTAGCTCTACCTCCGGCAAGAAACACGCAACGCTGCACCTAAATGCATTTCGGGGAGAACCAGCTATCACGGAGTTTGATTGGCCTTTCACCCCTACCCACAGCTCATCCCCTCCATTTTCAACTGAAGTGGGTTCGGTCCTCCACGCGCTCTTACACGCGCTTCAACCTGGCCATGGGTAGATCACTCCGCTTCGGGTCTAGATCACGCCACTGCAACGCCCTGTTCAGACTCGCTTTCGCTACGGCTTCCCCACACGGGTTAACCTCGCGACGTAACACTAACTCGCAGGCTCATTCTTCAAAAGGCACGCCGTCACAGCTGCTAGGGCTGCTCCGACGGATTGTAAGCACACGGTTTCAGGTACTGTTTCACTCCCCTCCCGGGGTACTTTTCACCTTTCCCTCACGGTACTTGTCCGCTATCGGTCATCAGGTAGTATTTAGGCTTACCAGGTGGTCCTGGCAGATTCGCACGGGATTTCTCGGGCCCCGTGCTACTTGGGATACTCTCCAAGCGGCAGCACACATTACGGTTACAGGGCTAACACCTTCTCCGGCCGGCCTTTCAAGACCGTTCACCTATGCATCTGCACTCACTTCAGCTGTCCGGCAGAACAGCAACGGAAAGTCCCGCAACCCCGGCCATGCAACGCCCGCCGGCTATCACACATGACTCGGTTTAGCCTCATCCGCGTTCGCTCGCCACTACTAACGGAATCACTGTTGTTTTCTCTTCCTGCGGGTACTGAGATGTTTCACTTCCCCGCGTTCCCTCCACGTACCCTATGTGTTCAGATACGGGTCACCAGGTAACACAAGTGCCCCTGGCGGGGTTTCCCCATTCGGACATCCTGGGATCAAAGTTCGGTTATCAACTCCCCCAGGCTTTTCGCAGATTCCCACGTCCTTCTTCGGCTCCTGATGCCAAGGCATCCACCGTGTGCTCTTAAAAACTTGACCACAAAAGATCAAAATCAGCATTTAATATCGAGAGAACCACAGATCCAAAACAGATCCAGGTTCATCAAAATTGCTTCTTTATAAGATGCTCGCGTCCACTATGTAGTTCTCAAACAACAACCCCGTCGCACCCATCCCCGCACCACGTATTCACCGTGGCCCGGACCCGGACTGCGCAGGAAACCAGAAACAAACAAACACCGGCCCATGAACGGCCGGTCCCTGTTGCCTCAGGACCCAACAGTGTGCCAAACAACAACCCCCCGGACAACCCCCACACGTTCCAGGCACCCCCGAAAGGACACCGTACTGGCATGGAAACCGCCAAAAGACCATCTATCCATTGATATTCCACCCTCGAGCACCCACCGCAGAACAAACGCCTGCGCAATGGGCTCTCCTGCAAACCGCACAACCAACACTCGGGAAGGTTCCGCTAAATTTGAGGCGCTCCTTAGAAAGGAGGTGATCCAGCCGCACCTTCCGGTACGGCTACCTTGTTACGACTTAGTCCCAATCGCCGGTCCCACCTTCGACGGCTCCCTCCCACAAGGGGTTAGGCCACCGGCTTCGGGTGTTACCAACTTTCGTGACTTGACGGGCGGTGTGTACAAGGCCCGGGAACGTATTCACCGCAGCGTTGCTGATCTGCGATTACTAGCGACTCCGACTTCATGAGGTCGAGTTGCAGACCTCAATCCGAACTGAGACCGGCTTTTTGGGATTAGCTCCACCTCACAGTATCGCAACCCTTTGTACCGGCCATTGTAGCATGCGTGAAGCCCAAGACATAAGGGGCATGATGATTTGACGTCGTCCCCACCTTCCTCCGAGTTGACCCCGGCAGTCTCCTATGAGTCCCCGCCATAACGCGCTGGCAACATAGAACGAGGGTTGCGCTCGTTGCGGGACTTAACCCAACATCTCACGACACGAGCTGACGACAACCATGCACCACCTGTAAACCAGCCCCGAAGGGAAACCGCATTTCTGCGGCGGTCCGGTCCATGTCAAGCCTTGGTAAGGTTCTTCGCGTTGCATCGAATTAATCCGCATGCTCCGCCGCTTGTGCGGGCCCCCGTCAATTCCTTTGAGTTTTAGCCTTGCGGCCGTACTCCCCAGGCGGGGCACTTAATGCGTTAGCTACGGCGCGGAAAACGTGGAATGTCCCCCACACCTAGTGCCCAACGTTTACGGCATGGACTACCAGGGTATCTAATCCTGTTCGCTCCCCATGCTTTCGCTCCTCAGCGTCAGTTACAGCCCAGAGACCTGCCTTCGCCATCGGTGTTCCTCCTGATATCTGCGCATTTCACCGCTACACCAGGAATTCCAGTCTCCCCTACTGCACTCTAGTCTGCCCGTACCCACTGCAGACCCGGGGTTGAGCCCCGGGCTTTCACAGCAGACGCGACAAACCGCCTACGAGCTCTTTACGCCCAATAATTCCGGACAACGCTTGCGCCCTACGTATTACCGCGGCTGCTGGCACGTAGTTAGCCGGCGCTTCTTCTGCAGGTACCGTCACTTTCGCTTCTTCCCTGCTGAAAGAGGTTTACAACCCGAAGGCCGTCATCCCTCACGCGGCGTCGCTGCATCAGGCTTTCGCCCATTGTGCAATATTCCCCACTGCTGCCTCCCGTAGGAGTCTGGGCCGTGTCTCAGTCCCAGTGTGGCCGGTCACCCTCTCAGGCCGGCTACCCGTCGTCGCCTTGGTGAGCCATTACCTCACCAACAAGCTGATAGGCCGCGAGTCCATCCAAAACCAAAAAATCTTTCCACCAACCACCATGCGGTGAAAGGTCGTATCCGGTATTAGACCCGGTTTCCCAGGCTTATCCCAGAGTCAAGGGCAGGTTACTCACGTGTTACTCACCCGTTCGCCACTAATCCCCGGTGCAAGCACCGGATCATCGTTCGACTTGCATGTGTTAAGCACGCCGCCAGCGTTCGTCCTGAGCCAGGATCAAACTCTCCGTTAATGTTTACTAACAGACACAACACCGGCCCCCGGGAAAACGGGAACCAGCACTGCACTAAATTCAAACCAGGCTAAAAAACATCGCGGAAACACCACGGAGGCGGTGCCCCACGACAATAATTCAACCAATAAAAAAATTGGTATCAACAAACTTGGCACACTATTGAGTTCTCAAACAACAGGAGCACCCGGCACCAGTCGGACCCTTCTTCAAGGCCCTCCATCGCTCCGGAGCAACTTTTCAAAGTTACCCGATCCTGCAGCAGTTCGCAAATCGCCTTCCGGCTGATTCCCGCTGCAACCACGGTCCCCGCAACCTCATCCGCACGGTAAATCGAACCGATTGAAAGTGATTGTTTTGAAGGGGTTGGCCTCCCTGCCTGCTAAGCGCTTTCGCTCCCTAGCTGCGGTGGCTTGGAAGACATTACACGCCTTCGCGGACCACTGCAAATCCGCCTCCGGGAACAGCACCGCCTGCCGCGGAAAACCGCGGATCCATGCGGATCCTCCCACTCCCGGATCCGCGGCACCGGCCCCGGCCGGCCGCGCACCCAACCCGGGCACCGCAGCAAACCGGGTTCGTTTTCCCCGAAAACGGACCCGGCGGCAAAGACGCCCGCAGCGCCGCCGCTGTGGCCAAGCACTCAGTACGCGCAGCTCCCCTGCCCGCATCCGTCCGGGATCCGCGCGGACCGCCCGCCGCCCGGACGCCACCGGCACCCTCGCGGCGAAAAGTGTGCTTAAAATCCAACACCAGCCAACACCGCCGCTGCACGGCAGCCGGCCCCACGCGGCCGGCAGGACCACCACCTGCCTGCCGGAGCGGAACCAGGAAGCGCCGGCCATCTGCGGCATCCGGACCAGGGCGCCGGCACGGCCCGCGGCAGGAGCACCGGGATCCCGGCCAGCCCCGGCCCCGGCGCAGCAGCTGCAGCCCGGCGGCAGCCGGAGCCCGGCACGGCAGGCCTGCAGCCAGGGCACCGGGAACGGCGTTGAGGTTATGCAGGTTGGCATGGTTACCGCCAACGGGCCCTAAAGCCAACGGGCCTTAAATGGGTGAAGGGCTCCACCGTCATGGTGGAGCCCTTCACGCTCAAAAGATGTCCGGCGGTGACCTACTCTCCCACACCCTCCCGGGTGCAGTACCATCGGCGCTGTGGGTCTTAGCTTCCGGGTTCGGAATGGGACCGGGCGTTTCCCCCACGCTATGACCGCCGTAACCCTTGCCACCCTCCGGGCCCGGTTCCGCGGGCTGGGGGTGAAACCTGTGGTTACATCAGTTCATGGTTGGACTGTATGCAATTGTGTGTTCCTGCGGACGGTTGTTGTCCGGGAACCACATAGTGGACGCGATGCACGTATCTTTTCCTTCCCCTGTATGTTGCCGGGAACCGTTTGAAGTCGGTTCGGCGGCCAGGGAAGTGTGTGGTGTAAGTTATCGGCCTATTAGTACCGGTCAGCTTCACAGGTCTTTAGTCCCTGCTTCCACATCCGGCCTATCAACCCAGTGGTCTGGCTGGGGGCCTCCCACACCTCGAGGGTGTATGGAAATCTCATCTTGAAGCCGGCTTCCCGCTTAGATGCTTTCAGCGGTTATCCAATCCGAACGTAGCTAATCAGCGATGCACTTGGCAGTACAACTGACACACCAGAGGTTCGTCCGTCCCGGTCCTCTCGTACTAAGGACAGACCTTCTCAAATTTCCTGCGCGCGCAGCGGATAGGGACCGAACTGTCTCACGACGTTCTAAACCCAGCTCGCGTACCGCTTTAATGGGCGAACAGCCCAACCCTTGGGACCTACTCCAGCCCCAGGATGCGACGAGCCGACATCGAGGTGCCAAACCATGCCGTCGATATGGACTCTTGGGCAAGATCAGCCTGTTATCCCCGAGGTACCTTTTATCCGTTGAGCGACGGCCATTCCACAATGTGCCGCCGGATCACTAGTCCCGACTTTCGTCCCTGCTTGAGATGTCTCTCTCACAGTCAAGCTCCCTTGTGCACTTACACTCGCCACCTGATTGCCAACCAGGCTGAGGGAACCTTTGGGCGCCTCCGTTACTCTTTAGGAGGCAACCGCCCCAGTTAAACTACCCATCAGGCACTGTCCCTGACCCGGATTACGGGCCGAAGTTAGATGTCCAGAGTGACCAGAGTGGTATTTCAACGATGACTCCACCCGAACTGGCGTCCGGGCTTCACAGTCTCCCACCTATCCTACACAAGCCACACCGAACACCAATACCAAACTATAGTAAAGGTCTCGGGGTCTTTCCGTCCTGCTGCGCGTAACGAGCATCTTTACTCGTAGTGCAATTTCGCCGAGTTTATGGTTGAGACAGCGGGGAAGTCGTTACTCCATTCGTGCAGGTCGGAACTTACCCGACAAGGAATTTCGCTACCTTAGGATGGTTATAGTTACCACCGCCGTTTACTGGGGCTTAAATTCTCAGCTTCGCCCCCGAAGGGGCTAACCGGTCCTCTTAACCTTCCAGCACCGGGCAGGAGTCAGTCCGTATACATCGTCTTGCGACTTCGCACGGACCTGTGTTTTTAGTAAACAGTCGCTTCCCCCTGGTCTCTGCGGCCCACACCCGCTCCACAGAGCAAGTCTGTATCACGGGGCAGGCCCCCCTTCTCCCGAAGTTACGGGGGCATTTTGCCGAGTTCCTTAACCATAATTCTCTCGATCGCCTTGGTATTCTCTACCTGATCACCTGTGTCGGTTTGGGGTACGGGCGGCTAAAACCTCGCGTCGATGCTTTTCTCGGCAGCATAGGATCACCAGATCCCCCCATACGGGGGTCCCGTCAGGTCTCAGGCTTAGTGAACGGCGGATTTGCCTACCGTTCGCCCTACATCCTTGGACCGGGACTACCATCGCCCGGCCTGGCTACCTTCCTGCGTCACACCTGTTAATACGCTTACCTCCCCGGTTCAGGTCCCGCGCGCCCCGCACATACTGGCCCCGAAGGGCACGGATGCACGGTTTGGACGGTTAGTATCACCGGCTCGGTATGGGCGGTTTTTCGCCGGTACGGGAATATCAACCCGTTGTCCATCGACTACGCCTGTCGGCCTCGCCTTAGGTCCCGACTTACCCAGGGCAGATTAGCTTGACCCTGGAACCCTTGATCATTCGGCGGACGGGTTTCCCACCCGTCTTTCGCTACTCATGCCTGCATTCTCACTCGTGTAGGCTCCACCGCTGGTTTCCACCGCGGCTTCACTGCCCACACGACGCTCCCCTACCCATCCACGCCCCTGAACCAAGGGAACAAGTCCCCGGCTTGGGTAATACATGAATGCCACAACTTCGGCGGTGTACTTGAGCCCCGCTACATTGTCGGCGCGGAATCACTTGACCAGTGAGCTATTACGCACTCTTTCAAGGATGGCTGCTTCTAAGCCAACCTCCTGGTTGTCTTCGCAACTCCACATCCTTTCCCACTTAGCACACGCTTAGGGGCCTTAGTTGGTGGTCTGGGCTGTTTCCCTCTCGACTATGAAGCTTATCCCCCACAGTCTCACTGCTGCGCTCTCACTTGCCGGCATTCGGAGTTTGGCTGACGTCAGTAACCTTGTAGGGCCCATCGGCCATCCAGTAGCTCTACCTCCGGCAAGAAACACGCAACGCTGCACCTAAATGCATTTCGGGGAGAACCAGCTATCACGGAGTTTGATTGGCCTTTCACCCCTACCCACAGCTCATCCCCTCCATTTTCAACTGAAGTGGGTTCGGTCCTCCACGCGCTCTTACACGCGCTTCAACCTGGCCATGGGTAGATCACTCCGCTTCGGGTCTAGATCACGCCACTGCAACGCCCTGTTCAGACTCGCTTTCGCTACGGCTTCCCCACACGGGTTAACCTCGCGACGTAACACTAACTCGCAGGCTCATTCTTCAAAAGGCACGCCGTCACAGCTGCTAGGGCTGCTCCGACGGATTGTAAGCACACGGTTTCAGGTACTGTTTCACTCCCCTCCCGGGGTACTTTTCACCTTTCCCTCACGGTACTTGTCCGCTATCGGTCATCAGGTAGTATTTAGGCTTACCAGGTGGTCCTGGCAGATTCGCACGGGATTTCTCGGGCCCCGTGCTACTTGGGATACTCTCCAAGCGGCAGCACACATTACGGTTACAGGGCTAACACCTTCTCCGGCCGGCCTTTCAAGACCGTTCACCTATGCATCTGCACTCACTTCAGCTGTCCGGCAGAACAGCAACGGAAAGTCCCGCAACCCCGGCCATGCAACGCCCGCCGGCTATCACACATGACTCGGTTTAGCCTCATCCGCGTTCGCTCGCCACTACTAACGGAATCACTGTTGTTTTCTCTTCCTGCGGGTACTGAGATGTTTCACTTCCCCGCGTTCCCTCCACGTACCCTATGTGTTCAGATACGGGTCACCAGGTAACACAAGTGCCCCTGGCGGGGTTTCCCCATTCGGACATCCTGGGATCAAAGTTCGGTTATCAACTCCCCCAGGCTTTTCGCAGATTCCCACGTCCTTCTTCGGCTCCTGATGCCAAGGCATCCACCGTGTGCTCTTAAAAACTTGACCACAAAAGATCAAAATCAGCATTTAATATCGAGAGAACCACAGATCCAAAACAGATCCAGGTTCATCAAAATTGCTTCTTTATAAGATGCTCGCGTCCACTATGTAGTTCTCAAACAACAACCCCGTCGCACCCATCCCCGCACCACGTATTCACCGTGGCCCGGACCCGGACTGCGCAGGAAACCAGAAACAAACAAACACCGGCCCATGAACGGCCGGTCCCTGTTGCCTCAGGACCCAACAGTGTGCCAAACAACAACCCCCCGGACAACCCCCACACGTTCCAGGCACCCCCGAAAGGACACCGTACTGGCATGGAAACCGCCAAAAGACCATCTATCCATTGATATTCCACCCTCGAGCACCCACCGCAGAACAAACGCCTGCGCAATGGGCTCTCCTGCAAACCGCACAACCAACACTCGGGAAGGTTCCGCTAAATTTGAGGCGCTCCTTAGAAAGGAGGTGATCCAGCCGCACCTTCCGGTACGGCTACCTTGTTACGACTTAGTCCCAATCGCCGGTCCCACCTTCGACGGCTCCCTCCCACAAGGGGTTAGGCCACCGGCTTCGGGTGTTACCAACTTTCGTGACTTGACGGGCGGTGTGTACAAGGCCCGGGAACGTATTCACCGCAGCGTTGCTGATCTGCGATTACTAGCGACTCCGACTTCATGAGGTCGAGTTGCAGACCTCAATCCGAACTGAGACCGGCTTTTTGGGATTAGCTCCACCTCACAGTATCGCAACCCTTTGTACCGGCCATTGTAGCATGCGTGAAGCCCAAGACATAAGGGGCATGATGATTTGACGTCGTCCCCACCTTCCTCCGAGTTGACCCCGGCAGTCTCCTATGAGTCCCCGCCATAACGCGCTGGCAACATAGAACGAGGGTTGCGCTCGTTGCGGGACTTAACCCAACATCTCACGACACGAGCTGACGACAACCATGCACCACCTGTAAACCAGCCCCGAAGGGAAACCGCATTTCTGCGGCGGTCCGGTCCATGTCAAGCCTTGGTAAGGTTCTTCGCGTTGCATCGAATTAATCCGCATGCTCCGCCGCTTGTGCGGGCCCCCGTCAATTCCTTTGAGTTTTAGCCTTGCGGCCGTACTCCCCAGGCGGGGCACTTAATGCGTTAGCTACGGCGCGGAAAACGTGGAATGTCCCCCACACCTAGTGCCCAACGTTTACGGCATGGACTACCAGGGTATCTAATCCTGTTCGCTCCCCATGCTTTCGCTCCTCAGCGTCAGTTACAGCCCAGAGACCTGCCTTCGCCATCGGTGTTCCTCCTGATATCTGCGCATTTCACCGCTACACCAGGAATTCCAGTCTCCCCTACTGCACTCTAGTCTGCCCGTACCCACTGCAGACCCGGGGTTGAGCCCCGGGCTTTCACAGCAGACGCGACAAACCGCCTACGAGCTCTTTACGCCCAATAATTCCGGACAACGCTTGCGCCCTACGTATTACCGCGGCTGCTGGCACGTAGTTAGCCGGCGCTTCTTCTGCAGGTACCGTCACTTTCGCTTCTTCCCTGCTGAAAGAGGTTTACAACCCGAAGGCCGTCATCCCTCACGCGGCGTCGCTGCATCAGGCTTTCGCCCATTGTGCAATATTCCCCACTGCTGCCTCCCGTAGGAGTCTGGGCCGTGTCTCAGTCCCAGTGTGGCCGGTCACCCTCTCAGGCCGGCTACCCGTCGTCGCCTTGGTGAGCCATTACCTCACCAACAAGCTGATAGGCCGCGAGTCCATCCAAAACCAAAAAATCTTTCCACCAACCACCATGCGGTGAAAGGTCGTATCCGGTATTAGACCCGGTTTCCCAGGCTTATCCCAGAGTCAAGGGCAGGTTACTCACGTGTTACTCACCCGTTCGCCACTAATCCCCGGTGCAAGCACCGGATCATCGTTCGACTTGCATGTGTTAAGCACGCCGCCAGCGTTCGTCCTGAGCCAGGATCAAACTCTCCGTTAATGTTTACTAACAGACACAACACCGGCCCCCGGGAAAACGGGAACCAGCACTGCACTAAATTCAAACCAGGCTAAAAAACATCGCGGAAACACCACGGAGGCGGTGCCCCACGACAATAATTCAACCAATAAAAAATTGGTATCAACAAACTTGGCACACTATTGAGTTCTCAAACAACAGGAGCACCCGGCACCAGTCGGACCCTTCTTCAAGGCCCTCCATCGCTCCGGAGCAACTTTTCAAAGTTACCCGATCCTGCAGCAGTTCGCAAATCGCCTTCCGGCTGATTCCCGCTGCAACCACGGTCCCCGCAACCTCATCCGCACGGTAAATCGAACCGATTGAAAGTGATTGTTTTGAAGGGGTTGGCCTCCCTGCCTGCTAAGCGCTTTCGCTCCCTAGCTGCGGTGGCTTGGAAGACATTACACGCCTTCGCGGACCACTGCAAATCCGCCTCCGGGAACAGCACCGCCTGCCGCGGAAAACCGCGGATCCATGCGGATCCTCCCACTCCCGGATCCGCGGCACCGGCCCCGGCCGGCCGCGCACCCAACCCGGGCACCGCAGCAAACCGGGTTCGTTTTCCCCGAAAACGGACCCGGCGGCAAAGACGCCCGCAGCGCCGCCGCTGTGGCCAAGCACTCAGTACGCGCAGCTCCCCTGCCCGCATCCGTCCGGGATCCGCGCGGACCGCCCGCCGCCCGGACGCCACCGGCACCCTCGCGGCGAAAAGTGTGCTTAAAATCCAACACCAGCCAACACCGCCGCTGCACGGCAGCCGGCCCCACGCGGCCGGCAGGACCACCACCTGCCTGCCGGAGCGGAACCAGGAAGCGCCGGCCATCTGCGGCATCCGGACCAGGGCGCCGGCACGGCCCGCGGCAGGAGCACCGGGATCCCGGCCAGCCCCGGCCCCGGCGCAGCAGCTGCAGCCCGGCGGCAGCCGGAGCCCGGCACGGCAGGCCTGCAGCCAGGGCACCGGGAACGGCGTTGAGGTTATGCAGGTTGGCATGGTTACCGCCAACGGGCCCTAAAGCCAACGGGCCTTAAATGGGTGAAGGGCTCCACCGTCATGGTGGAGCCCTTCACGCTCAAAAGATGTCCGGCGGTGACCTACTCTCCCACACCCTCCCGGGTGCAGTACCATCGGCGCTGTGGGTCTTAGCTTCCGGGTTCGGAATGGGACCGGGCGTTTCCCCCACGCTATGACCGCCGTAACCCTTGCCACCCTCCGGGCCCGGTTCCGCGGGCTGGGGGTGAAACCTGTGGTTACATCAGTTCATGGTTGGACTGTATGCAATTGTGTGTTCCTGCGGACGGTTGTTGTCCGGGAACCACATAGTGGACGCGATGCACGTATCTTTTCCTTCCCCTGTATGTTGCCGGGAACCGTTTGAAGTCGGTTCGGCGGCCAGGGAAGTGTGTGGTGTAAGTTATCGGCCTATTAGTACCGGTCAGCTTCACAGGTCTTTAGTCCCTGCTTCCACATCCGGCCTATCAACCCAGTGGTCTGGCTGGGGGCCTCCCACACCTCGAGGGTGTATGGAAATCTCATCTTGAAGCCGGCTTCCCGCTTAGATGCTTTCAGCGGTTATCCAATCCGAACGTAGCTAATCAGCGATGCACTTGGCAGTACAACTGACACACCAGAGGTTCGTCCGTCCCGGTCCTCTCGTACTAAGGACAGACCTTCTCAAATTTCCTGCGCGCGCAGCGGATAGGGACCGAACTGTCTCACGACGTTCTAAACCCAGCTCGCGTACCGCTTTAATGGGCGAACAGCCCAACCCTTGGGACCTACTCCAGCCCCAGGATGCGACGAGCCGACATCGAGGTGCCAAACCATGCCGTCGATATGGACTCTTGGGCAAGATCAGCCTGTTATCCCCGAGGTACCTTTTATCCGTTGAGCGACGGCCATTCCACAATGTGCCGCCGGATCACTAGTCCCGACTTTCGTCCCTGCTTGAGATGTCTCTCTCACAGTCAAGCTCCCTTGTGCACTTACACTCGCCACCTGATTGCCAACCAGGCTGAGGGAACCTTTGGGCGCCTCCGTTACTCTTTAGGAGGCAACCGCCCCAGTTAAACTACCCATCAGGCACTGTCCCTGACCCGGATTACGGGCCGAAGTTAGATGTCCAGAGTGACCAGAGTGGTATTTCAACGATGACTCCACCCGAACTGGCGTCCGGGCTTCACAGTCTCCCACCTATCCTACACAAGCCACACCGAACACCAATACCAAACTATAGTAAAGGTCTCGGGGTCTTTCCGTCCTGCTGCGCGTAACGAGCATCTTTACTCGTAGTGCAATTTCGCCGAGTTTATGGTTGAGACAGCGGGGAAGTCGTTACTCCATTCGTGCAGGTCGGAACTTACCCGACAAGGAATTTCGCTACCTTAGGATGGTTATAGTTACCACCGCCGTTTACTGGGGCTTAAATTCTCAGCTTCGCCCCCGAAGGGGCTAACCGGTCCTCTTAACCTTCCAGCACCGGGCAGGAGTCAGTCCGTATACATCGTCTTGCGACTTCGCACGGACCTGTGTTTTTAGTAAACAGTCGCTTCCCCCTGGTCTCTGCGGCCCACACCCGCTCCACAGAGCAAGTCTGTATCACGGGGCAGGCCCCCCTTCTCCCGAAGTTACGGGGGCATTTTGCCGAGTTCCTTAACCATAATTCTCTCGATCGCCTTGGTATTCTCTACCTGATCACCTGTGTCGGTTTGGGGTACGGGCGGCTAAAACCTCGCGTCGATGCTTTTCTCGGCAGCATAGGATCACCAGATCCCCCCATACGGGGGTCCCGTCAGGTCTCAGGCTTAGTGAACGGCGGATTTGCCTACCGTTCGCCCTACATCCTTGGACCGGGACTACCATCGCCCGGCCTGGCTACCTTCCTGCGTCACACCTGTTAATACGCTTACCTCCCCGGTTCAGGTCCCGCGCGCCCCGCACATACTGGCCCCGAAGGGCACGGATGCACGGTTTGGACGGTTAGTATCACCGGCTCGGTATGGGCGGTTTTTCGCCGGTACGGGAATATCAACCCGTTGTCCATCGACTACGCCTGTCGGCCTCGCCTTAGGTCCCGACTTACCCAGGGCAGATTAGCTTGACCCTGGAACCCTTGATCATTCGGCGGACGGGTTTCCCACCCGTCTTTCGCTACTCATGCCTGCATTCTCACTCGTGTAGGCTCCACCGCTGGTTTCCACCGCGGCTTCACTGCCCACACGACGCTCCCCTACCCATCCACGCCCCTGAACCAAGGGAACAAGTCCCCGGCTTGGGTAATACATGAATGCCACAACTTCGGCGGTGTACTTGAGCCCCGCTACATTGTCGGCGCGGAATCACTTGACCAGTGAGCTATTACGCACTCTTTCAAGGATGGCTGCTTCTAAGCCAACCTCCTGGTTGTCTTCGCAACTCCACATCCTTTCCCACTTAGCACACGCTTAGGGGCCTTAGTTGGTGGTCTGGGCTGTTTCCCTCTCGACTATGAAGCTTATCCCCCACAGTCTCACTGCTGCGCTCTCACTTGCCGGCATTCGGAGTTTGGCTGACGTCAGTAACCTTGTAGGGCCCATCGGCCATCCAGTAGCTCTACCTCCGGCAAGAAACACGCAACGCTGCACCTAAATGCATTTCGGGGAGAACCAGCTATCACGGAGTTTGATTGGCCTTTCACCCCTACCCACAGCTCATCCCCTCCATTTTCAACTGAAGTGGGTTCGGTCCTCCACGCGCTCTTACACGCGCTTCAACCTGGCCATGGGTAGATCACTCCGCTTCGGGTCTAGATCACGCCACTGCAACGCCCTGTTCAGACTCGCTTTCGCTACGGCTTCCCCACACGGGTTAACCTCGCGACGTAACACTAACTCGCAGGCTCATTCTTCAAAAGGCACGCCGTCACAGCTGCTAGGGCTGCTCCGACGGATTGTAAGCACACGGTTTCAGGTACTGTTTCACTCCCCTCCCGGGGTACTTTTCACCTTTCCCTCACGGTACTTGTCCGCTATCGGTCATCAGGTAGTATTTAGGCTTACCAGGTGGTCCTGGCAGATTCGCACGGGATTTCTCGGGCCCCGTGCTACTTGGGATACTCTCCAAGCGGCAGCACACATTACGGTTACAGGGCTAACACCTTCTCCGGCCGGCCTTTCAAGACCGTTCACCTATGCATCTGCACTCACTTCAGCTGTCCGGCAGAACAGCAACGGAAAGTCCCGCAACCCCGGCCATGCAACGCCCGCCGGCTATCACACATGACTCGGTTTAGCCTCATCCGCGTTCGCTCGCCACTACTAACGGAATCACTGTTGTTTTCTCTTCCTGCGGGTACTGAGATGTTTCACTTCCCCGCGTTCCCTCCACGTACCCTATGTGTTCAGATACGGGTCACCAGGTAACACAAGTGCCCCTGGCGGGGTTTCCCCATTCGGACATCCTGGGATCAAAGTTCGGTTATCAACTCCCCCAGGCTTTTCGCAGATTCCCACGTCCTTCTTCGGCTCCTGATGCCAAGGCATCCACCGTGTGCTCTTAAAAACTTGACCACAAAAGATCAAAATCAGCATTTAATATCGAGAGAACCACAGATCCAAAACAGATCCAGGTTCATCAAAATTGCTTCTTTATAAGATGCTCGCGTCCACTATGTAGTTCTCAAACAACAACCCCGTCGCACCCATCCCCGCACCACGTATTCACCGTGGCCCGGACCCGGACTGCGCAGGAAACCAGAAACAAACAAACACCGGCCCATGAACGGCCGGTCCCTGTTGCCTCAGGACCCAACAGTGTGCCAAACAACAACCCCCCGGACAACCCCCACACGTTCCAGGCACCCCCGAAAGGACACCGTACTGGCATGGAAACCGCCAAAAGACCATCTATCCATTGATATTCCACCCTCGAGCACCCACCGCAGAACAAACGCCTGCGCAATGGGCTCTCCTGCAAACCGCACAACCAACACTCGGGAAGGTTCCGCTAAATTTGAGGCGCTCCTTAGAAAGGAGGTGATCCAGCCGCACCTTCCGGTACGGCTACCTTGTTACGACTTAGTCCCAATCGCCGGTCCCACCTTCGACGGCTCCCTCCCACAAGGGGTTAGGCCACCGGCTTCGGGTGTTACCAACTTTCGTGACTTGACGGGCGGTGTGTACAAGGCCCGGGAACGTATTCACCGCAGCGTTGCTGATCTGCGATTACTAGCGACTCCGACTTCATGAGGTCGAGTTGCAGACCTCAATCCGAACTGAGACCGGCTTTTTGGGATTAGCTCCACCTCACAGTATCGCAACCCTTTGTACCGGCCATTGTAGCATGCGTGAAGCCCAAGACATAAGGGGCATGATGATTTGACGTCGTCCCCACCTTCCTCCGAGTTGACCCCGGCAGTCTCCTATGAGTCCCCGCCATAACGCGCTGGCAACATAGAACGAGGGTTGCGCTCGTTGCGGGACTTAACCCAACATCTCACGACACGAGCTGACGACAACCATGCACCACCTGTAAACCAGCCCCGAAGGGAAACCGCATTTCTGCGGCGGTCCGGTCCATGTCAAGCCTTGGTAAGGTTCTTCGCGTTGCATCGAATTAATCCGCATGCTCCGCCGCTTGTGCGGGCCCCCGTCAATTCCTTTGAGTTTTAGCCTTGCGGCCGTACTCCCCAGGCGGGGCACTTAATGCGTTAGCTACGGCGCGGAAAACGTGGAATGTCCCCCACACCTAGTGCCCAACGTTTACGGCATGGACTACCAGGGTATCTAATCCTGTTCGCTCCCCATGCTTTCGCTCCTCAGCGTCAGTTACAGCCCAGAGACCTGCCTTCGCCATCGGTGTTCCTCCTGATATCTGCGCATTTCACCGCTACACCAGGAATTCCAGTCTCCCCTACTGCACTCTAGTCTGCCCGTACCCACTGCAGACCCGGGGTTGAGCCCCGGGCTTTCACAGCAGACGCGACAAACCGCCTACGAGCTCTTTACGCCCAATAATTCCGGACAACGCTTGCGCCCTACGTATTACCGCGGCTGCTGGCACGTAGTTAGCCGGCGCTTCTTCTGCAGGTACCGTCACTTTCGCTTCTTCCCTGCTGAAAGAGGTTTACAACCCGAAGGCCGTCATCCCTCACGCGGCGTCGCTGCATCAGGCTTTCGCCCATTGTGCAATATTCCCCACTGCTGCCTCCCGTAGGAGTCTGGGCCGTGTCTCAGTCCCAGTGTGGCCGGTCACCCTCTCAGGCCGGCTACCCGTCGTCGCCTTGGTGAGCCATTACCTCACCAACAAGCTGATAGGCCGCGAGTCCATCCAAAACCAAAAAATCTTTCCACCAACCACCATGCGGTGAAAGGTCGTATCCGGTATTAGACCCGGTTTCCCAGGCTTATCCCAGAGTCAAGGGCAGGTTACTCACGTGTTACTCACCCGTTCGCCACTAATCCCCGGTGCAAGCACCGGATCATCGTTCGACTTGCATGTGTTAAGCACGCCGCCAGCGTTCGTCCTGAGCCAGGATCAAACTCTCCGTTAATGTTTACTAACAGACACAACACCGGCCCCCGGGAAAACGGGAACCAGCACTGCACTAAATTCAAACCAGGCTAAAAAACATCGCGGAAACACCACGGAGGCGGTGCCCCACGACAATAATTCAACCAATAAAAAAATTGGTATCAACAAACTTGGCACACTATTGAGTTCTCAAACAACAGGAGCACCCGGCACCAGTCGGACCCTTCTTCAAGGCCCTCCATCGCTCCGGAGCAACTTTTCAAATTTACCCGCACTGCTGGTCCCTGTCAAACCTACCCGTTACCGCATGCCTCTCAACGAGGTTCGACCTAAGCCTTATGTGGTTTCGAGCTGTTCAACTGTTCCCTCAGCGCGGATATAAACTATACACCGGTTCGGTCCCAATGTAAATCCAAGGTTGCCGGCCAGCGAAGACCCGCGGAATTCCGGGGGTCTTCGCTGCGGCAGCTTTAGCTCGCCGGCTTCAGATACAGGACTCCCAGCGGAGGCACCGTCAGCGCTGCGGAGGCCGGATGACCATTCCACGCGCCTTCAGTCCCGGCGACCAGCCCCTTGTTCCCGACGCCTGATCCCCCGTACTCCGGGTCATCCGTATTCAGGACTTCCTGCCAGTTACCGGCCCATGGCAATCCGACACGGAAATCGGTATGCGGGTGTCCGGCGAAATTCGCGATGCAGACCACCGGGTTGCCGTGGTTGTCCCAGCGGATAAAGGAGAGCATGTTGCGCGTCGCGTCATTTTCGTCGATCCACTGGAAGCCAGCAGGTTCGTTGTCCCGTTCGTACAGAGCGGGGGTCTCACGGTAGAGCCCATTGAGGTTGCGGACCAGCTTCTGCAATCCCTTGTGCGGAACGTTCTCGGACAGCCACCAGTCGAGGCCGTGTTGCTCGGACCATTCAGCTTCCTGCCCGAACTCCGTCCCCATGAAAATCAGCTGCTTGCCCGGATGCGCCCATTGGAAAGCAAGGTAAGCGCGCAGGTTTGCGAGCTGCTGCCACCTGTCCCCCGGCATCTTGCGGAGCATCGAGCCCTTCCCGTGCACAACCTCGTCGTGGCTGATCGGGAGCAGGAAGTTTTCCGTGTAGGCGTAGACCATGGAGAACGTGGCCTTGTTGTGGTGGTGGACCCGGTTAATGGGGTCCTCGGAAATGTACTGGAGGGTGTCATGCATCCAGCCCATGTTCCACTTCAGCCCGAAACCCAGCCCGCCGGCGCTGGTGGGCCTGGTGACGCCGTCGAACGCGGTGGATTCTTCCGCAATGGTGACGATGCCCGGGACCCGCTTGTAGGCCGTGGCGTTGACTTCCTGTAGGAAGGAAATGGCTTCGAGGTTTTCGCGGCCGCCGTGGATGTTGGGGTACCACTGGCCTTCTTCACGCGAATAGTCGCGATAGAGCATGGAAGCGACAGCATCCACGCGCAGCCCGTCGATGTGGAACTCCTCAAACCAATAGAGGGCATTAGCAACCAGGAAGTTGCGTACCTCGCGGCGGCCGAAGTCGAAGATGAGCGTGCCCCAGTCGGGGTGCTCGCCCAACCGGGGATCTTCGTGTTCGTAAAGCGGCTGGCCGTCGAAGCGGGCCAAAGCCCACTCGTCCTTGGGGAAGTGCGCCGGCACCCAGTCCAAGATGATGCCGATGCCGGCCTGGTGCAGCTTGTCCACCAGGTATTTGAAGTCGTCCGGATGGCCAAAACGAGAGGTCGGCGCGTAGTAGGAGGTGACCTGATAGCCCCAGGACCCGCCGAAGGGGTGCTCGGCCACGGGCATCAGCTCGACATGCGTAAAGCCCTGCCACTTAACGTACTCGACCAACTGCTCGGCCAGCTGGCGGTAGTCCAGACCAACCCGCCAGGAACCCAGGTGCACCTCGTACACACTCATGGGCGAGTTATGCGGATCGCGTGCGGCACGCCGGGCAAGCCACTCGCCGTCGGAGAAGTTATACCGGGTATCCACGACACGTGAACCGGTCAGCGGCGGCACCTCCGTCCAGCGGGCCATGGGGTCCGCTTTCTCATGCCAATGCCCGTCGCGGCCCAGCAGCTCGTACTTGTAGATCGAGCCCGATGCGACGCCCGGGATGAAAATTTCCCACACGCCGGATCCGCCCATGGACCGCATGGCATGCCGGACGGCGTTCCAGCCATTGAAGTCCCCCTTCACCCGCACGGCCTGGGCATTCGGCGCCCACACCGCAAAGCTGGTGCCGGTGACTTCGCCCAGCGTGGAATTGTAGTGGCGGACATGAGAGCCCAGCGCCGTCCACAGCGTTTCGTGCCGGCCCTCGCCGATCAGGTGCAGGTCGATTTCGCCCAGCGTCGGCAGGTAATGGTACGGATCGTCTACCAGGATGGGGGCACCGCCGTCGTACACCACCTCAAGGCGGTAGTCCGGCACATGGCCCGCACGTTCCGCGGGCAGGGTGGCAACCCAGATGCCTTCCTGCTCATGCTGCATAGACACGCGTGCTGCCGCGGTGATGACGGTGACAGAGTCCGCCAGCGGCTGCAGCGATCGGACCGTCACGTGACCGTGGTCATCCAGATGGGCGCCGAGGACAGCGTGCGGCTGGAAGTAGCTGCCATGCGCGACGGCGGACAGCGTGTTCCGATCAACCGGCACCGGATTGCCGGCGCTGGCGGCGGAGGTCGACGACGTTTCGGCCCGGCCTTCGGCAAGTGTCGCTGCTGCGGGAGCGGCCGCATGGGCCGGTTCCGAGGAGGAAGTCTGGCCTGCAGCGGAACTGCTTGCAGCCGGTTCGCCCTCTCCCGCAGTAGAAGAGGTGGCGTCGGAAGAGTTGGCGGTAGAGGTATTGGCAGCCTGCAACTGTTCCAGCGCGCGGCGGACAGCCTTGACCGGGACCCCGACCCAGCGCGGGCGGTTCCGCTGTTCATACACAACTTCGTAGAGCGCCTTGTCCAGCCAGAGGCCCAGGAACAGCGGGGAGGTCGTGTCGATGCGGACCCCGGTCTCGCGTTCATAGCCGGCGATGAATGCGTCCGCGGCCGCCGCTGTCCAGCGGTCTGCTGCGGCTTCCACCTGTCCCGATTCATTGCCCTCGGCGGTGGTGACAGCGACACCGCCCGCGTAGTCGAAGGACCGAAGCATGCCAACGACGTCGCGCAGGGCGACATCGTCGGTACCGCGGCTGCCCATGGGCCGCAGCGGTTCGCCTTCAAAGTCCAGGACTACCCAGCCGCGTTCGGCCGAATGAAGGACCTGGCCCAGGTGATAGTCGCCGTGGATCCGCTGAAGCTCGGGGCGCTCCTCGAGGTTTTCCAGCCGGCGCAGCAGCTCATCCACCGTCCGGTCCAGCGGACCGACGGCGGATCCGGCCTGCGCCCAACCCCACCGGATCCGCTCGCGGAGTTCGGCTGCCAGCGCCGCGGCTTCCTCTTCGGTAGCCTCATGGGCGCCGAAGCTCTTCCGCAGCTGGCTGTGGATTCGGCCCGTAACCTGCCCAAGTTCGCCGGCTTCCTTGGTGAAATCGGCGTCGTCCAAGGCCGCCGCCGAGGCGGTGCGCCAGGCGTCCTTGCTGTTCGCGATGTACTCGCGCAGCACGCTCAGATGCCCGGAGTCCCACAGCTTGTCTGCATCCGCATCCGTGTGCTGGCCGGGTGTGTGCCAGCCACCGGTCACCCAGCCGTAGGTGGCGGGAACTTCGCTGGCGCCAAGCTCACTCAACATCGCACCGATTTCAACATCGGGATTGGCGCCGGCCTCCAGGACGCGAAAGAACTTCACGATGAGGGCTGCGCTGTCCGTTTCCACGACCACCGAGGTATTGGACTGCTCGCCGGCGAGCACGGAGGCCTTCAGCGGAGCGTCAAACGGCGGCCAGTCGCCGAAGCCTGCGCCGGCGTGGCCACGGGTGCGCCCGTCCGCGGTCACGGATTCGCGCCGCATCAGTTCCAGCCAGGCGGCGACGAAGACCGGGTCGTGGGTACCGTCGTACAGCCAGCAGTTTTCCGTGCCCTGCCGTGGTTCGGCTCCGGTATGTCCGATCAGCGCCGCTTCGCCGCCCTCAAGCGGTTCGTGCCGAAAGCTGACCGGCACGTTGACGATAAAGACGTCTTGGTCGGTATGGACCGCAACAATATGAACCTCCAGCGCGACGGCGTCTGCCGGATCCTGCAGGCGGATGCCGCCAAGCCGACGCAGCACCGTTTCTTTGCCTTTGGCCGGGAACCATCGCTGCTGCGGCAACCAGTCGTGAAGCAGTTCGGGCAAGGACTGAGAAGCATTGGTAACGGTATTTGTCATGGGCTCTCCACCTCAGAACGGGTGTTCACCGAAGTGAGCACGGGAAGGGCTTCGGTCAAAGGCGACGCCGGATTGGACCGGGCCGAACGCACACGCAGCCAGAAGAAATCGTGGCTGCCGAGCGTCAGGGTCAGCTGACCGGCGTCGTCAAGGGCAGGAAACGGTAGTCCGCCGAACAAGTCGCGCAGACCTCGCCCCGCAAATTCCGGCATCCGCAGGGGCGCGGCCACCGGGTGTTGCGACAGATTAAAAATGCACAGCAGCGCTTCCGGTTCCGCCCCTTCGCGGTTGCCCGGCGGAATTTCGCGGATGAATGCCAGGACGGATTCGGCTTCTGTGGGCACGTTGCGGTAGCCACCTAGCCCGAAGGCAGGATGGGCTTTGCGTACCGCGAGCATTTGGCGCACCCAGTGCAGCAGGGAGCTGCTGTGGGCAAGCTGCGCCTCGACGTTGACGTAGTTGTAGTTGTATACCAAGGACTGCACCACCGGCAGGTAAAGCTTTCCCGGATCCGCTGTCGAGAAACCGGCGTTGCGGTCCGGGTTCCACTGCATCGGGGTGCGGGAGGCATCGCGGTCTTCGAGCCAGATGTTGTCGCCCATGCCGATCTCGTCCCCGTAATACAGGAACGGGCTGCCCGGCAGCGACAACAACAGCGCGTGGATCAGCTCAAGCTCGGCGCGGGAGTTATCCAGCAGCGGGGCCAGCCGGCGACGGATACCGATGTTGGCCCGCATCCTCGAGTCCGGGGCGTACCAGCCGAGCATGGCCTCCCGTTCTTCATTGGTGACCATTTCCAGCGTCAGTTCGTCATGGTTGCGCAGGAACGTGCCCCACTGTGCGCCGGTGGGAATGTCCGGTGTCTCTTCCATGGTCTGGATGATGGGTGCGGCCTTCTGGTCGCGCAGGGCGTAGAACAGCCGCGGCATGATCGGGAAATGGAAGCACATGTGGCATTCCGGTACCAATCCGCCGTCGTCGGTCTTTTCGCCGAAGTACTCCACGACTTCATGCGGCATCTGGTTGGCCTCGGCGATGATGACCCGGCCGGGGTACTCCGAGTCCACCAGGGCGCGCAGCTCCTGCAGGAACTTGTGGGTCGCCGGCAGGTTTTCGCAGTTGGTCCCGTCCTCTTCGAACAGGTAGGGGATGGCGTCCGCGCGGAAACCGTCGATGCCCTGGTCCAGCCAAAACCTAACGACGTCGAAAACGGCCTCGATGACCTTGGGGTTCTCGTAGTTCAGGTCAGGCTGGTGGCTGAAGAACCGGTGCCAGAAGAACTGCCGGCGGATCGGGTCGAACGCCCAGTTGGATTCCTCGGTATCGACGAAGATGATGCGTGCATCCTGGTACTTCTCGTCAGTATCACTCCAGACATAGAAGTCCCCGTACGGCCCGTCGGGCTCCCGCCGCGACGCCTCGAACCACTGGTGTTGGTCCGAAGTGTGGTTCAACGGCAGATCGATGATCACCCGGACGCCGCGGGCATGGGCCTCGGCCACCAGGCGTTTGAAGTCGCTGATGGTGCCGAATTCGTCCAGCACGTCGTAATAGTCGGCGATGTCGTAGCCGCCGTCGCGCAGGGGGGATTTGAAGAACGGCGGCACCCACAGGCAATCGATCCCCAGCCACTGCAGGTAGTCCAGTTTGTCGATCAGCCCCGAGAAGTCTCCCGACCCGTCCCCATTGGCATCTGCGAAACCGCGAACCAAGACCTCGTAAAAGACGGCCTTGCGATACCAATGGGGGTCATGCGCCAGCCCAGGCGCATGGAGTTGGAAGGGACTGGCCACTAGCTGCTCCTACGGATATGCAGGATATGCGCGGGCTCGAAGTGCGCGTCCAGCCGCACATAGTTGTGCTCGCCCCAGCGCCAGCTTTCCCCGCTGATCAGGTCGTCTACCCAGAAGGTGCCGTCCTCGTTCAGGTCCGCGGGGTCCAGGCCGAGTGCGGCGAGGTCCAGGCTGACGGTGCATTCGCGGGCGCTGTGCGGGTCCACATTCACGACGACAATGATCGTGTCCTTCCCGGTGCCCTCGCTGCCGTCCTCGGCCGGCAGGTTTTCCTTGTGCTTGGAAAACACGACGGTGGCGTCATCCGTGCTCCGGTGGACAGTGAGGTTCTGCAGGTCCCGAAGCGCCGGGTGGGCGCGCCGGATGTGGTTCAGGCGAGTCAGGTACGGGGCCAGCGAGCGGCCTTCCGCTTCCGCACGGGCAAAGTCCCGCGCCTTGTACTCGTACTTCTCATTGTCGATGTATTCCTCCGCGCCGGGCCGGGCTACGTGCTCGTAGAGTTCGTAACCGGCGTAGACGCCCCAGAGCGGGCTTCCCATTGCGGCCAGCACGGCGCGGATCTTGAACGCCGCCGGGCCGCCGTACTGAAGGAACTCGGTCAGGATGTCCGGAGTATTGACGAAGAAGTTCGGCCGGAAGAACGCCGCGGTTTCATGGCTGACCTGGGTCAGGTACTCCTCGATCTCGGTCTTCTGGTTTCGCCAGGTGAAGTAGCTGTAGGACTGCTGGAATCCTGCACGGCCCAGCGCATGCATCATCGCCGGCACGGTGAATGCCTCGGCAAGGAACACTACATCCGGATCAGTGGCGTTGACCTCGCCGATCAGCCACTCCCAGAACCAGACAGGTTTAGTGTGCGGATTGTCCACGCGGAAGATCTTCACGCCGTGGCTGATCCACAGCCGGACGATGCGCAGCACTTCTTCCGACAGGCCCTCGGGGTCGTTGTCGAAGTTCAGCGGGTAGATGTCCTGGTACTTCTTCGGCGGGTTCTCAGCGTAGGCAATGGTGCCGTCCACGCGGGTGGTGAACCACTCCGGGTGCTCCCTGGCCCAGGGATGGTCCGGCGAACACTGCAGCGCGAGGTCCAACGCAACTTCGAGCCCCACGTCCGCGGCGGACTGGACGAAGCGGTCGAAGTCCTCGAAGGTGCCCAGGTCAGGGTGGATGGCGTCATGGCCGCCTTCGGCGGCACCGATGGCCCATGGCGAGCCCGGATCTTCCGGCCCGGCGGTGAGGGTGTTGTTGGGCCCCTTGCGGTTCGTCACGCCGATGGGGTGGATGGGGGGCAGGTAAATGACGTCGAAACCCATGTCGGCAACGGCTGGGAGCCGCTCTGCCGCCGTCGTAAAGTTTCCCGACGTCCATTTGCTGGCGGCCGGGTCGAAGACGGCGCCCTCGGAGCGCGGGAAGAACTCGTACCAGGCGCCGCGCCCGGCCAGGTCCCGCTCCACCAGGATGGGGTACCGCTGTGACTCTGTGACGAGGCTGCGGATGGGGTGGGTGCGTACTGCCGCGAGGACCTCTTCCGAGCCTCCCGCGGCCAGGCGGTCCTCGACTGAGCGGCCTTCATCGGCGATGGCACCGGCGGCCCGGCGCAGGACCTCGGCGTTCTCGGCCGGGCGGCCGTCCTGTCCGGCGGCCTGGTTGAACAGGCGGATGCCTTCGGCGAGCATCAGGTCCACGTCAACGCCCGCGGCAATCTTGACCTCGGCGTTGTGGTGCCAGGTGGCGTAAAGATCGCCCCAGCCTTCAATGGTGAAAGTCCAGTTCCCCGGCGATGCTGGCCGGAGGGTGCCGGCCCAGCGGTCCGTTCCGCCGCCGAGCGGACGCAGGTGCGTCCGCTGCACGGCGTGGCCGTCCGGATCGTAAAGCACCGCGGTCACGCCGAGCCGATCGTGGCCCTCGCGGAAGACGGTGGCGGCGACTTCAATGTCCTCCCCGGGCACGGTTTTAGCGGGAAAACGCCCGCAATCCACCACCGGAGAGACCTCGGTGATGGGGATCCTGCCAAAGCGCAGGCGTGAATTGGACGGTGCCGGACGCGGTTCCTCAGTGAATGTGCTCACGGACTAGACGTTAGCGACAAATGTGCCGGTTTGCTAAGGCTTTATGGCGAACTGGGTACAAATTCGGATCGTTACTCAAGCGTTTACGTCTTTGAAACCGACATATGGTTACATCTGCGCTACCGTAGGCCGGGTGAAGGCAATCCGCAGATTTACGGTCCGCACTGTTCTCCCTGACAGCATCGCCGCCCTGGGCCGGCTGGCAGGCAATTTGCGCTGGTCCTGGCACCAGCCCACGCAGCAGTTGTTCGAGCGCCTTGACCCGGTCCTGTGGGCCAAAAGCCACGACCCGGTGGCGCTGCTGGGCTCGTTCAACCGCGAGCAGCTCCAGGCGCTGGCGTCCGACGCCGCGCTGGTGGACCAGGTCCAGGCCCTCAGCGCAGACCTCGACCGGTACCTGAGCGACGACCGCTGGTACCAGACCCTCGGCGCGGACGCACCGGCGTCGATCGCTTACTTCTCCCCCGAATACGGCATCAGCTCCGTCCTCCCCCAGTACTCGGGCGGGCTCGGCATCCTCGCCGGGGACCATCTCAAGGCCGCCTCGGACCTGGGGGTGCCGCTGATCGGTGTCGGCCTGCTCTACGCGGCCGGCTACTTCAAGCAGTCACTCAGCCGCGACGGCTGGCAGCAGGAAACGTACCCGGTGCTGGATCCGGACGGGCTGCCGCTGACCCTCCTGCGTGAAGCCGACGGGACGCCGGCGCAGGTGGAACTGCCGCTGCCCAATGAGCGCCGCCTGCTGGCGCACATCTGGCGTGCCGACGTGGGGCGCGTGCCGCTGCTGCTGCTCGACTCGAACGTGGCCGGCAACGACGAGGCCGCACGGCACATTACGGACCGGCTCTACGGCGGCGGCGGCGACCACCGGCTTCAGCAGGAGCTGCTGCTGGGCATGGGCGGGGTTAAGGCCCTGCGCATTTACGAACGTCTGACGGACACGCCCGCGCCGGAAGTTTTCCACACCAACGAAGGCCATGCGGGCTTCCTCGGCGTGGAACGGATCCGCGAGCTGATGGACACCGGGCTGACCTGGCACGAGGCCCTGACGGCGGGCCGCGCCAACACGGTTTTCACCACGCATACCCCCGTACCGGCCGGAATCGACCGCTTCGAGAAGCTGCAGGTGGAGCATTTCTTCCGCGCCGGGCTGGCCCCCAAGGTGCCCATCGAGCAGATCCTGGCCCTTGGCGCCGAAAATTACGACGGCGGGGATCCCACCAAATTCAATATGGCCGTCATGGGCCTGCGGCTGGCCCAGCGGGCCAACGGTGTAGCCAAGCTTCATGGGGTGGTCTCCCGCGGCATGTTCTCCGGACTCTTCCCGGGGTTCGATACGCAGGAAGTACCCATCACCTCGGTCACCAACGGCGTGCACGTTCCCACCTGGGTTGATGCCCGGATTGCCGCGCTGGCCAAGGCCAAGTTCGGCCCGGAGTCCGTGGTGGCCCGGCAATGGGACAAGGTTTACGACGTCGCCGACGAGGAGATCTGGAACCTGCGCCGCGAGCTGCGCTCGACCCTGATCGACGACGTCCGGCGGCGGCTGCGTTCGTCCTGGAAGAAGCGCGGCGCCACGGACGCTGAGCTGGCCTGGACCAAAAATGTGCTGGACCCGGATGTGCTGACCATCGGCTTCGCCCGGCGCGTACCCACGTACAAGCGGCTGACGCTGATGCTCCGCGATCCGGCCCGGCTCAAGGCACTGCTGCTCCATAAGGAGCATCCCATCCAGCTCGTCATTGCCGGCAAGTCGCATCCTGCCGACGAGCAAGGCAAGCGGATGATCCAGGACCTGGTCCGTTTCACCGACGACCCCGCGATCCGGCACCGGATCGTCTTCCTGCCCAACTATGACATCGCCATGGCGCGCACGCTCTTCCCGGGTTGCGATGTCTGGCTGAACAACCCGCTGCGCCCGCTGGAGGCCTGCGGGACGTCGGGCATGAAGGCGGCCATCAACGGCGGTCTGAACCTGTCCGTGCTGGATGGCTGGTGGGATGAAATGTACGACGGCGACAACGGCTGGGCGATTCCGACGGCTAATCCTTCCACGACATCCGGAACGGATTCGCTAGTCAGCCCGGAGGAACGCGACGACATCGAGGCCGCCGCACTGTACGACCTGCTGGAGAACCAGGTGGCTCCGCGCTTCTATGGGGCGGAGGCCACCGATGGCGCTGCTGCCGCCGGGCCGTCAGCGCCGGTTGCACCGTCCGACTGGCTGCCCCACCAGTGGATTGCCATGATCCGGCATACCCTCGCCAATCTCGGGCCCGCGGTTTCCGCCGAGCGCATGGTGGAGGACTATGTCCGCCAGCTCTACACGCCCGCCTGCACCGCCGGCCGCGACGCCCGCGCCGGGGACTTTGCCGTCGCACGGGATTTTGCGGCCTGGACCAAGCGGCTGCGTGCCGCCTGGCCGGAGGTGTCGGTGGAACACGTCGACTCGCTCGGAGTCTCGGACAATCCGCAAATCGGGGACCCGCTGCGGGTCAACGCCTACGTACGTCTGGGGAAGCTCAGCCCTTCGGACGTCTGCGTCGAGGTAGCCCATGGCCAGGTGGGCGAGGGCGATGAACTGGACCAGACAGGCTTTGATCCGCTCTGCTTTAAAGAGGACTTGGGCGAGGGTAGATTCCTGTTCAGCGGGGAGGTCGTGATCGACTGCTCTGGTTCCTTTGGCTACACCGTGCGGGTCCTGCCACTGCATGAGTCCATGGCGGCGAAGGCCGAGCTCGGGCTGGTGGCCAACGCGAACTAAGAGTCCGGCCGCCAAGCCAGCCTATGCGTCCGAGGAAGGCTGTTCGGCTCTGCCGACGGCGGTGGTGAAGCCGATCAGCTTATGCGTGCCGTCGCAGTACGGCTTGATCGAGGAGGCTCCGCAACGGCACAGCGCTACGGTCTTCCGGCGGCGCGGTACCGGTTCACCGTCCGGTGTCACAATTTCGACGTCGCCGCGCAGCAGGAAGGGCCCGTCCGGGCAGGCTACGAGGACGTTGCGCGGCTCGGCAGGCTCAATTCGCTCGGCTGGCTCGGCTGGCTCGATCGGCTCGGCTGACTGCATGGGAAGTTCCTTTCCTGGTCCCGTGGCGGGAGCGGTGACGGGATGTGCTGTGATCGTTGGGCGGCATACTTCCGCCGCAGTTGGTAGCGGGGCGTGCCGGCCGTGGGCATCCGGTTACCGGCGTATTTCACGCCACCGGCCAGCCGCTGGCCCAGGGCCAGCCAGATGCAGACGGCGCGTTCGAGCAGCCAGCACGGCACCCACAGCGCCGAGGTCGGCGGGAAGACGGCGCGTCCGTTTTTCCGCCGTCGTCCGGCTTCCGCCATGGCAACGGCCGCCGCAAGCAATGGGATCCAGCGGGCCGGCCGGCGTGCCGCGAAGATGATTAGCGGCAGCAGCGTAAGTTCCACGGCCAGCCGGACTGGCTGGGCGAAGTCGTCGTAGGCCTGTCGGATCCGCTGTCCCCTGAAATGTGCGGCCGTTGCCGGGATCCGGCCGACAAAAAGATTGTCCGCCCGAAGTTCCCTTCCGCCGGCGGCCTTGACCGTGCGGATCAACTCGAGGTTTTCGAACAGTACATCCCCGTCATAACCGTCCGTGGCCTCCAGCGCGCTGCGGCGGACCCCCAGCGTGCCGGGGAAGTCCGAGGCCACGGCGCGGTTGAGCAGCGTGCGGGCGGTGTCCCAGCGCGCGTGCCAGGGCAGGGTCAGGAAGTAGTTTTGCGGCCGGACAACGTCCGCCCCCGCCAGCAGTGCCACCAGCCGGCGGAGCGCGGGAAGGGTGTAGCGGACGTCGTCGTCGGCCAGCACCAGGTATTCCTTCCTGCTGTGCCGCACTCCTGTCATGACGCCGGCGACTTTGCCGTTGCGCCCCGGCCAGACTTCGGGCCTGCGGTGCTCCACCAATCCGGCCCACGCCGCTGCGTGCACGTTAAACAGTGCGGGGGCGGAGCCGTCCACCACGGTGATGCGGATCCAGCCCGAGAGCAGACGGAGGTAGCCGGTCAGCTCATCGAGGCCATCGTCCGAAAACCAGCGCAGCGGCAGAATGTACTCCGCTTCGGGCAGCTGCACCTCGTGGCCGCTGCTGCCCGCAGTCCCGGTCATGCTGGCGCCCCCCTTCCTGCCCCGGACAGACCGCAGCTGCTCATGCCGCCAGATCCAGCGGGATCCGCAGCGAGCTGCGCCCGGCCTGCCACGCCGAAAGCTGGTGCGTTCCCACCAAAGCGTCCACGGCCAAAGCCGCTGCGGCTCCAAACAGGATGTCCGGCAGCAGCTGCGGTTCCGCTTCCGCGAGTCCGCCGGCCAGATCGCGCCCGGCGATCTGTTCGTGGACCGCATCGGCCTCGACATGCTCGTCGAAGTAGCCGGTGACATCCTCACCGTGGCCATGGCGGCGGAAGCCCCGGCTGTAGAACTTGTTCGGGATGGATGACGTCATCTCGTACGCCGCCAAATGCCCTACGATCGCGCCGTGCAGCCGCCGGTTCAGGCCGAACAGCGACATCATATTGACCGAGGCCAATGTCACGGCAGGGATCAGGTCCACATACGCGCCGTACTGATCGTCCAGCCCCAGACCCCGCATGGACCGTGCGAAGAGAGCCGAGTGCATCCTCTCTGGCTGGCCGCCGCCATACTCGTCCGCCTGGATCTCCACCAGGGCTGCCTTGGCCCGTCCGGTCAGCCGCGGGATGGCCCAGCTGTGCGGATCCGCTTCCTTGAGCTGGTAGACGGAGCGGTGGATCAGGAACTCCCGCAACTGCTCCGCTGTCGCCTCCCTGGCGACGTATTTCGAAACGCTGGGGCCGTCGTCGTCCCCCGTGAGTTTAAACAGCACCGCAGCCACGTCCGCGGCAATGGGCTGTGGAGCGTCGGGCACGCGCGTCATCCGGCGGAGGACGCCCTCGAAGCGGCGTTCCAGCTCCAGCCGGAACGCGGTCAGCTCCGGATGCCATTCCCACCGGTCGTCCACGCCCTCGATGCCGCCGTAGTGCAGCTCGTAGAGACAGAAGAGCGCGAGCTGCAGGTCGTCGTCGTCCATCAGCTGACCCGGGGCCGTCTGTTCCATGGCGGCGCCCATCCTTGCTAGCTCGGGCACATGGTGTTGCGGTGCCGTGGCGAGGATGTCCATCAGGATCGAGCTCCCCGGTCCGCGAGGCGTAGGCATTTTCATTATTTCTCCTGTTCCAAGGGAACCCCTTACTTCTAAGCATACTTACCAATACGATGGAATTTGTCCGACCATGTCGGCCGCTGCCCAGGAGGTGATCATGACACACGAAGATACGACGGCAAAGGGATCGCGGGCGCCATCGCCCGAAGACTCCCGCAAGCCCGGTTCCCCCGGCGACATTAAGAAACCGTCCTGGCTCTATGTCTTCCGCAAGGCCATTCGTGAGTTCTCCGCCGACCAGTGCACGGACCTGGCTGCTGCCCTGACCTACTATGCAGTGCTGTCCTTGTTCCCTGCCCTGCTGGCGCTGGTCTCGCTGCTCGGCGTCTTCGGACAGGGCGAGCAGACCACTACATTCATGACCGACATGCTCCAACGCGTGGCACCGGGACAGGCGGCAGACACCCTGCGCCAGCCGATCGAGCAGCTGGCCAGCGCGCCCACTGCGGGGCTGGCACTCATCGCCGGTGTCGTCGGTGCTTTATGGTCCGCCTCCGGCTATGTGAACGCCTTCAGCCGCGCGATGAACCGGATCTATGAGATAGAGGAGGGCCGGCCCTTCTGGAAGCTGCGTCCGGTCATGTTGCTGATCACCCTGGTGGTGGTGCTGCTGGCCGCGCTGATGCTGCTCATCCTGATTCTGTCCGGGCCCGTTGCTGAAGCCCTCGGTTCGGCCATCGGACTGGGTGCCGTGGCACTGACGGTGTGGAACATCGCCAAGTGGCCCGTGCTTGCAGCCTTCGCCGTGCTGGTGGTGGCACTGCTCTACTACGCCACTCCCAATGTGAAGCAGCCGAAATTCCGCTGGATGAGCATGGGCGCGTTGATCGCGCTGCTGGTACTGGCCCTGGCCACTGCCGGGTTCGCCTTCTACGTAGCCAATTTTTCCAACTACAACCGGACCTACGGCGCTATCGGCGGCATGATCGTACTGCTGCTGTGGTTCTGGCTGTCCAATCTGTCCCTGCTCTTCGGCGCCGAGTTCGATGCAGAAACCGAACGCGGCCGCCAGCTGCAGGCAGGCATCGAGGCGGAGGAAACCATCCAACTGCCGCCCCGAGATACGCGCAAGAGCGACAAGCAGCTCGAAAAAGAAAAGGAGGACATAGAGCGCGGCCGTTCTCTGCGCCGCAAGTACGCCCAGACCGAGGATGATTCCGGCGGCCCAGGCTAACCATCATCTGCTCCGTAGGAAGAAACCGACGAGGAAAAGGAATTGCGATGACTACGAATCCGAATACCGGCAACTACGACGACGGCGTTCCCGGCTACAGCCAGCCCGGTGGCCCGGTCAGTCAGGATCCCTACGCAACGGATCCTTATGCCACGCCGGCAGGCCAGCAGTCCAAGAGCGACATGGCAAAAGAAGAGGCCAGGGAAGTAGGCCGCGAGAGCAAAGCCGCCGGCGAGCACGTCAAGGAAACGGCCAAGGGCGAGGCGAAGCAGGTAGCGCAGGAGGCCAAGCAGAAGGCCCGCGGCCTGGTGTCCGAGCTCGGCGACGACGTCAAGAGCCAGGCCAGCACCCAGCAGCAGCGCGTGGCATCGGGCCTGCGCTCCATCGGCGATGAGCTCCGCTCCATGTCCCAAAACTCGGAAGGTTCGGGTACGGCCACCCATCTTGTGAGCCAGGCGGCTGACAAGGCAGGCTCCGTGGCAGGTTGGCTGGAGAACCGTGATCCGGGCTCGCTGCTGGACGAAGCCAGGCGCTTTGCGCGCCAGCGTCCCGGCGCCTTCCTGGCCATCGCGGCCGGCGCCGGACTGCTTGCAGGCCGGTTGACCCGCGGCATGACCGCCGACAGCGGTGGATCCGGACAGAGCGCACAGGGCGGAACACAGTACGGCGGCGCACACCGTGCGACCCCGGCAGTGTCCGATTATGACTACGACACGCAGAGTGCCGCGGGCTTCGCGGCCCCGGGTGCGCAGACAGGCTCGGCACTCGGGGGCACAGCCGGAGCACCGGAAACCATCGGATATCCCTCCGCCACCCCGACCGGTGCCACCGAGCGCCGGGAAACACATTCCGGTCTCGGTGGAGCGGCTGGCGCACCGGAGACCATCAGTTACCCGGAGGAACCGCCGGCTGGCGGCCGGGGCACGGCCATTCCGGAACGGGACCCGTATGAGGGCGGTGGGAGCCGATGACCGAGAACCGCGTTCCCGATCCCGGTCAGGTTCCGCCCACACGCGCCGAGGTCAAGGCCGAGAACGAGTCGCTGGGCGATTTGCTCGGCGAAGTCAGCCGTGACATTTCGATCCTGATGCGCCAGGAACTGGAACTGGCCAAAGCCGAACTGAAGGAGTCCGGTACAAGGGCCGGCAAGGGCGTAGGGATGATGGTTGGTGCCGCGGTCGCGGGCCACTTCGTCCTGCTGTTCCTCTCCATCGGCCTTTGGGATGCCCTCGGCTCCCTCATCGGCTGGGGCTGGTCCGCGGTGATTGTCGCCGTCATTTGGGCAATCATCGGCGCCATCCTCTTCTCGGTCGGCAAGAAGCAAATGAAGACCATCCAGGGGATGCCACGCACCACGGAGTCCGTCAAGAAAATACCCGAAACTCTCAAGCCCAGTGAGGAAGCACGATGAGCCAGTCACCAGAAGAAATCCGAGCAGACATTGAACGCACCCGGGCACGGCTCGGCACGGATGTAGACGCCGTGGCAGAGAAGGCCTCGCCCTCGAACATTGTGCACCGGCAGACGGACAAGGTGAAGGATTCCGTTGGCCGGGCCAAGGACAAGGTCATGGGCGCCAAGGACTCAGTCATGGCTGCCAAAGATGACGCGGGCGGCTCCGCTCGGTCCATGGCACACGACGCCGGTCAAGCAGTCAGCGATGCACCGCACCAGATTGCCCGCAAGACCGAGGGCAATCCGCTGGCCGCGGGCCTGATTGCCTTCGGCGCCGGCTGGCTGGTCTCCTCGCTGTTCCCCGCCAGCAAGGTAGAGCAGCAGGCGGCCGAAAAGGTGAAGGACCAGGCCCAACCGTTGGTCGACGAGGTCAAGACGTCCGCCCAGCAGGTGGCGCAGGATATGAAGGAACCTGCCCGGCAAGCAGCCGAGGATCTGAAGACCTCGGCCAAGGAATCGGCGGAGAACGTCAAGGCAGAAGGCCAGTCGGCTGCGCAGGACGTCAAGGACCGGGCCGACACGGCACGGCAGCACGTCCAGGAACCGCCGGCCGGCCGGATGTAGAGGCGGCTTTCAGGGGTATCCGCTCCGGATTGGTCTGCGACTGTAGCAGAGCGGGACCTGGCCAAGACGGGTAAGGAGAACGACGGCGGTGGTGCACACCGCCGTCGTTCTCTAGTTTTCGCCCGGTAGCCAGACGCGGTAGACGCTGAGGGCATCCGCCCCGATGATCTCGCGTTCGCCGCTGCGTACCTTGGCGCCGCGGCGCTGGTCATCCAGCTTGGAAGTAGTCAGGACCAGTTCAAACATACGGTTGTTGCCGGCCTGGACGCCGAAATCCTTCAGGGCGCCGGTACTGGGCATCGTGATCTTGCGCGGTTCGCACCGGCCGTTGATCACTACCAGCCCGTCGATGACGCCATCCGGCGAGCCCATCAGCAGCTGGAGCGTCCGGCTGCCGGGGTCGGTCCACTGCTCGTGGGTCATGGGTTCGCCCGCTTCGTTGAACCACAGCAGGTAGGAGCTTTGTTCCCGGGTGGGATAACTGCGCGGCTGGCTGGTCAGGAAGGACTGCCGGATCCGCAGCAGCCGCCGCGTGATCTTGAACATCTGTTCCTGACGGTCATCGAGCACCCAGTTGAGCCAGGACAGCTCGTTGTCCTGGCAGTACGCGTTGTTGTTGCCGTGCTGGGTTTTGCCCAGTTCGTCCCCGGCGGTGATCATCGGGACGCCGAGCGAGAGCAGCAGCGTGGCCATCAGGTTCCGCGCGGAACGGGCGCGCGCGTCCAGGACGGCCGCGTCGCCCGTGGGACCTTCGACCCCGTGGTTGTAGCTGCGGTTGTGGTTGGTTCCGTCCCGGTTTTCTTCGCCGTTGTCCTCGTTGTGCTTGCGGTCGTACGATGTCAGGTCCGCCAGGGTGAAGCCGTCGTGGGCGGTGATGAAGTTTACCGACGCCAGCGAGCTTCGGCCGGAACCGGCGAAGACATCGGCCGAGCCGGCCAGGCGGCTCGCCAGGCGTGCCACCGATCCGCCCGGCATGCCCTGGCGGATTGCGTGCTGGTCGCCGAGCCAGAAGTCCCGGACGGTATCGCGGAAGCGGTCGTTCCAGTCCGCCCAGCCGGCGGGGAAATTACCGGTCTGCCAGCCGCCCGGCGCCACGTCCCATGGTTCGGAAATCAGTTTGATCTCGGACAGCGTAGGGTCCTCCGCCGTCGCACGCAGGAACGGATGGCGCGGGTTGAAATGGCCGTCCGGGTCGCGGCAGAGCGAAACGGCCAGGTCGAAACGGAAGCCGTCGACATGGAATTCCTGGACCCAGTACCGCAGCGAGTCCACCACCAGGGCCAGGACCTGCGGCTCGTTCAGGTCAAGGGTGTTGCCGCAGCCAGTGGTGTCCAGATAGTTGCCGTGGCCGTCGTGGCGGTAGTAGACCTCGTCGCCGAGGCCGCGGAACGAGTAGGTCTGCTGGTGTTTGCCGCCCTCGGCGGTGTGGTTATAGACCACGTCGAGAATGACTTCGAGCCCGGCTTCATGCAGGCTCTTGACCATGGACTTGAACTCGTCCTGCACAGCCTTTGGCCCCGCCGCGCGCGCAGCTCTGGTGGCGTACCGGGCGTGCGGGGCGAAAAAGCCCAACGTGTTGTAGCCCCAGTAGTTCGACAGCCCCAGTTCCTGCAGGTGCGGCTCATCGATATGGAAATGCACCGGCAGCAGTTGGACGGAAGTGATTCCCAGGTTCTTGAAGTACTCGAGCATGACCGGGTGTGCCAGGCCCGCGTAAGTTCCTCGGAGCGCTTCGGGAATCTCCGGGTGCAGCTTGGTCTGGCCCTTCACATGGCATTCGTAGACCACCGTGTCCCGCCACGGCACCTCCGGCGCGGTATCACCGGCCCAGTCGAACCCGGCGTCCACGTGAACCGAACGGAAGATGCCGCCGTCGTCGTCAATCGCACGGCCGTAAGGATCCAGCAGCAGCTGCCCCGCACCGCCGCCGGGCAGGGCCTTGCCGTGCGGCCAGAACGCATAACGGTTGCCGGGGAGCAAACCCCGGACGATCCCGTGGTGCACGCCGTCGGTCAGTTCCGGCAGGAGTGCGGCGCCCCACCGGCCGTCGGCGTCCTCGAAATGGATATCCAGGGCGGAGACCGCCGGCGCGAACACCGCCACGTTGACCTCCCCGGCCAACAGCCCTGCAGCACCGGCGCTGACGCCGAGCGGTACGGGATTGGAGGTGCGGGAGGAACGGCCCTCGCTGCCCCGGTGCCCGGCGGTTTGCCGGCCAACGCTCGCGTTGGTTGTGGTGTTGATGGGAGTGACGGAATCGGCGGGGTTGGCCAAGGGTATGCCTGTTCTGTTGGTACGGCGGCGCTATTGCGCTGCGCGCTGCCGGGATACTTCGTACAGGCTGATGCCCACGGCCATGGACGCGTTCAGCGATTCCATGTCCGAGTCGATCGGGATGGAGACAATCTGGTCGCAATTCTCGCGGACGAGCCGGGACAGGCCCTTGCCCTCGGAACCGACCACGATGCACAGCGGCTCGGTTGCCAGTTCCAGTCCGGGCAGCGAAACGTCGCCGCCGCCGTCGAGCCCCACTACGTAGATGCCCAACTGCTTGAAGGCCTTGAGCGCGTTGTTCAGATTGGAGGCCCTGGCCACCGGAACGCGCACGGCTGCCCCGGCACTGGTCTTCCAAGCAGAGGCCGTCATGCCCACCGAGCGGCGCTCGGGCACAATGACGCCGTGACCGCTGAAGGCCGAGGCCGAGCGGATGATGGCGCCGAGGTTGCGCGGATCCGTGATGCCATCCAGCGCGATGAACAGCGGCGCGTTGCGGATGTAGCCCTTCTTGAACTTGGCCATGGTTTCTTCAGCCAGTTCCAGCGCGTCCTGGTAGTCGTACGGCGGGATCTGGAGGACCAGGCCCTGGTGGACGGCATCCTCGGTCATCCGGTCCAGTTCCGGCTTGTGGGATTCCATCACCGGAATACCGCGTTCGGCGGCGAGCTTCAGGGACTCCTTGACCCGGTCATCCATCTCAACCCGGACCGCTACGTGCAGCGCCTTCGCCGGCACTCCGGCGCGCAGTGCCTCCACCACGGAGTTGCGCCCGGTGACAACCTCCTCGGCGGTCTTGCTGCGTCCGCGGGAGGCACCTGCCCGGCCTGCGGGCCGCTTGGCGGCGGAACGCTCGGCGAGTTCCTTGCCGCGATAAGCCTTGTGGTACGGCCGGTCCTCAGCCTTCGGGGTCGGCCCCTTGCCTTCGAGGGACTTGCGCCCGTGCCCTCCGGTCCCCGTGGTGGGGCCCTTCTTGGTCTTGCGCACCGCTCCGGGGCGTCCTTTGTTGGCCATGGTTTTACCTTCGGTCAGTCAAATATGCTCCGCACCGGTCGGCGCGGGATCAGTTTCTAGCGATTCCCGTCGTCCAGGTCTTGCCTATGCCTACGAGTTTACCGGGCTGCCACGGTCCACGTGGGCCCGTCCGCGGAATCCTCCACAACGACGCCGGCCGCGGCCAGCGTATCGCGGATGGCATCGGCCCTGGCCCAGTCCTTGGCTTCGCGGGCCGCGCGGCGTTCCTCGAGCTGCGCCTGAACCAGGGTGTCCAGCGCCTGGCGTGCGGCGATGTCCGTTCCGCCTGCGTTCCAGTGCGGATCCAGCGGATTGATGAAGAGCACGTCCGTCATCGCGAGTACCTGGTGCAGCGCCCGCTCTATCCCCTCGCTGTCCTTGCCGTCCAGGGCTGTGTTGCCGGCGCGCACGGTCTCATGGATCACCGCCAGCGCCTGCGGCACGTTCAGGTCGTCGTCCATCGCGGCGCGGAAGGCCTCCGGGACATCGCTGCCTACGAAGCCGAAGTCTTCGCCGTAGAGGAACTTCAGCGCCCGTTGCAGGAACCCTTCAATGCGTTCGACGGCGGCCGCGGCCTCCGTGAGCGAGCCCGGGTTGTAGTCCAGGGCGGAGCGGTACTGCGCCTGGCCCAGGTAGTAGCGGACCACCACCGGCCGGGCCAGCTCCAGCATTTCGGTCGGCGTGACAATGTTGCCCACGGACTTGGACATCTTTTCGCCCTCGTAGGTGACCATGCCGTTATGCATCCAGAAGTTCGCGAAGCCGTGGCCGGCGGCGCGGGATTGCGCCATCTCGTTTTCGTGGTGCGGGAACCGCAGGTCCAGTCCCCCGCCGTGGATATCGAACTCCGGGCCCAGGTACTTGGTGACCATGGCCGAGCATTCCAGATGCCAGCCGGGGCGGCCGGTGCCCCACGGGCTGGGCCAGCTGGCGGTGGCGGGCTCGCCCTCTTTGTAACCCTTCCACAGCGCAAAGTCGCGCGGATCCTTCTTGCCGCGGGGACCGGCGTCGGGCGCTGCCTGCATGTCTTCAATCTTCTGCCGTGTCAGCGAGCCGTACTCGGACCACGAGCGCACGTCGAAGTAGACGTCACCGGAGCCGTCCAGCGCCGGGTAGGCGTGGCCGCGGTCGATCAGCAGCGCGATGAGCTGGTGCATTTCCGGAATGTGCCCGGTGGCGCGCGGCTCGTAGGTGGGCCGCTGGACGCCGAGGATGTCGTAGGCGCGCTCGAAGGCCTGCTCGTAGCGGTAGGCCAGCGCCCACCACGGCTCGTTGGGGACCGCCAGCGGGTCCTCCAGCGCTTCCGGCAGGTAGGAGGCGGCGGATTTGGCCAGGATCTTGTCGTCGATGTCCGTAACATTGCGGACCACCGTGACCTCGTAGCCGCTGTAGCGAAGCCAGCGGGTCAGCTGGTCAAACGCGATGCCCGAACGGATGTGGCCCACGTGCGGATCCCCCTGCACGGTGGCACCGCAGTAGTAGAGGCCTACCTTGCCCGGCTGCAGCGGGACGAAATCGCGGACTTCTGCACTGGCGGTGTCATAGAATCTCAGGCTCACCGCTCCAGATTAGCTGTCAGGGCTGGCGAACCGAAACAACGACGGCGGTCGCCACGGCCGCGATCCCCTCGCCTCTGCCCGTGAACCCCAGTCGGTCGCTGGTCGTGGCAGAGACGCTCACCGGTGCACCGGCCGCCTCGGTGAGGGCCGCCTCGGACTCGTCCCGCCGCGGGGTGAACTTGGGCCGGTTGCCGATCAACTGCACGGCGACGTTGCCGATCTCGAACCCGGCATCGCGGACGATCCGGGCGGCCGCGGCCAGCAGCGTGAGCCCGGAAGCGCCGGCGTATTCCGGCCGGTCGGTGCCGAAGTGGGTACCGAGGTCGCCCACTCCTGCGGCCGAGAACAGGGCGTCCGCGGCGGCGTGGGCCACGGGATCGCCGTCGGAATGACCGGCCAGGCCGCGCTCACCTTCCCAGTGCAGGCCGCCCAACCACAGCGGCTGCGGGTCATCCTCGGGGGCGTAAGCATGCACGTCCACGCCGATGCCGGTGCGCGGAAGCGGGTAGGGCAACGTGGCCATGGATCAATCCTCCATTGTCGGGACAGGCTGGTTTGCGGTGGGCTGGACGGTGCGGGAGCGAGCTGCCACCAACGCTTCGGCGGTCATCAAGTCGAGCGCCGTGGTGATCTTCAGTGCCTCCGGCGATCCGGGCACCAGGAATACATCGGTACCCTGGCTTTCCAGCAGCATCGCATCGTCCGTGATCGCCTCGGCCTCCAGCGGCCCCATCGCGGCCAGGGTGCGGTGCGCGGACGTCAGGGCGGCAGCGTCGAAACCCTGCGGAGTCTGCACTGCGCGCAGCCGGGAACGGTCCGGGGTTCCGGCCACCTTTTCGCTGGCGATGGACTGTTGTCCGGCTGCGGAGGGAACGGCGGTCTTGATGGTGTCCGCCACGGGAACAGCAGGAATGACCGCCTTCGCCCCCGCGGCCAGCGCATCGACTACGCGGACGAAAACTTCCGGCGGCGTGAGCGCCCGGGCGGCGTCGTGGACCAGGATGCCGTCCAGATCCGGCCCCAGTCCGGCCAGTGCCTGGCTCACGGAAGCGGCACGGCTGGCACCGCCTTCCACCGCTGTCACCGGAACCCGTCCGGAGACCCCTTCGCAGACGGTCCGCAGCACGCAATCCCCCACCGGTACGGCTACGCAGATCCGCTCCGCGACCCCTGAAGCCAGGATGCCCTCCAGGGCGTGCGCCAAAATGGTGCGTCCGGCCAGCGGTACCTGGGCTTTGGGCAGCCCGTAGCCAAGGCGTTGGCCGGAGCCTGCAGCAACAACAACGACGCCGATCCGCGGCTTGGAACTTCTGGGCACGGCCCAAGCCTATACCGGCATCAAAAAAGCGGCCGGTCCAACAGGACCGGCCGCTCTAGGTTCATTGTGCCTTGCAGGCTGCCGGGTTAGGAGGCCAGAACCTCGTCGAGCACTTCAGCTGCCTTGTCTTCGTCTGTCTTTTCCGCAAGAGCCAGTTCGGAAATCAGGATCTGGCGGGCCTTGGCCAGCATGCGCTTTTCGCCTGCCGAAAGACCACGGTCCTGCTCCCGGCGCCACAAGTCACGGACTACTTCCGCTACCTTGATAACGTCACCGGAGGCCAGTTTTTCCAGATTCGCCTTGTACCGACGCGACCAGTTGGTGGGCTCTTCAGTGAACTCGGCACGGAGAACGTCGAACACGTGCTCCAGGCCTTCCTTGCCCACTACATCCCGAACGCCAACCAGGTCTACGTTCTCTGCCGGAACCTCAATGGTCAGGTCACCCTGAGCCACGCGGAGCTTGAGATACATCTTCTCTTCGCCCTTGATGGTGCGCATCTTGATCTCTTCGATCTTCGCTGCACCGTGGTGAGGGTAAACTACCGTCTCGCCGACCTCAAATACCATGTGGACTTTCCCCTTTCCCGCCTACAAGTTTACCACGGAAAAAGGCCCTACTTCCCCGAGTTTGCGCTGGTCAGAGGCCCTCGGAAGGGCAAAATGACCAGCATTATGGTCTTGACGGATCCGATGATTGATGCATCCCGGGGTCAGCCTGACGCGTTCTTTACGGGTGCCGAGTCCTGTTTTTTGGGCAAATACGGCTAGGCTAGTGACCGTGTTGTGCTTTCTGTCTGCGCAACCGCCACTCATCTACAAAGCCTTTTGATTGAGGAGTTCCTGCTGTGAAGATTGCGCCGAAGAACCGTGTGCAGCGTGCCCTTGTAGCCGGCGCCGCCGCACTAGCCCTGCTGGGGAGCGCAGGGTGCAGCGCCATCAGTGAACAGGCAACTACGTTCTCCTACGCGGCCAGCGACGGCATCGTGGCCGACATTGGCCCCATCGACCTGCGCAACCTGATGATCCTTGCCGCCGATGCCGAATCGCAGGGCCGGGTTCTGGGCACCGCCGCCAACACGTCCGACTCCCCCGTCCAGCTAAGCCTTACCGTCGGCGGGAGCAACGCAAGCGTTACCGTGCCGGCAAACGGGCAGATCCGTTTCGAGCAGGACGAGAATGAAACGACCCTCAGCAGCCCTGGCGGCATTCCCGGTTCCATCGTGGACGTCACCGTCCAGGTGAACTCGGACTCCGAGGTCGTCGGCGTGCCGGTCCTGGACGGCACTCTGCCCGAATACGCCGAGTTCGTACCCGGCGGCACCCCGGCCCAAACCACCGCCCCCACCGAAAGCGCCAGCCCGGAAGCAACCGAAACGGCCTCGCACTAGCCGCTGTCCAGCGCCGGCTGGCCCGGACCGGGCATATAAAAGGACCGCACTCACAAGGAGTGCGGTCCTTTTTATATGCCCAGGTGTTTAGGGCTCGAATTTATAGCCGAGCCCGCGGACGGTGACCAGGTAACGGGGGGCGGACGGGTCCGGTTCCACCTTGCTGCGCAGCCGCTTCACGTGGACGTCCAGGGTCTTGGTATCCCCGACGTAGTCGGAGCCCCAGACCCGGTCGATCAGCTGGCCGCGGGTGAGCACCCGGCCTGCGTTGCGCAGCAGCATTTCCAGCAGTTCGAATTCCTTCAGCGGCAGCGAGACCTGCTCTCCGCTGACGCTGACCACATGCCGCTCGACATCCATCCGCACCGGGCCGGACTGGACCGTGTTGGAAATCAGCTCTTCCGGCTCGCCCTGGCGGCGCAGGACGGCGCGGACCCGGGCTACCAGTTCGCGCGAGGAATAGGGCTTGGTGACGTAGTCGTCCGCGCCCAGTTCCAGGCCGACTACCTTGTCGATCTCCGCATCCTTGGCGGTCAGCATGATCACGGGTACGTTGGATCGCTGGCGCAGCTGCCGGCAGACCTCGGTGCCGGACTGTCCCGGCAGCATCAGATCCAGCAGGACCAGATCCGCGCCGGACCGGTCAAACTCCACGACGGCGTCCAAACCGTTGTCGACAACTTGTACTTCAAAGCCCTCTTTGCCCAGAAGATAGCTCAGCGGATCGCTCAGCGACTCTTCATCTTCGACAACCAGAATGCGGGTCAAGCACTAACTCCTTGCTCACGGGCGCCTGCGCCCTTTGGTGTTTCCCGGGCCGGTTCATCGCCGGCCTCGTCCTCGGAATCGGACTGCTCCATCTCCGGCAGCCGGACGGTAAAGGTCGATCCCTGCCCGGGCTGGGACCAGACCGAAATCTCGCCGCCGTGCTGGGAAATGACGTGTTTGACGATGCTCAGGCCCAGCCCGGTTCCGCCGGTCTGCCTCGAGCGCGCGGCATCGATGCGGTAAAAGCGCTCGAAAATCCGGTCCTGCTCATCCTGGGAGATCCCGGGCCCCTGGTCGGTAACAGATACCGTGGCGAGGCCGTCGCGGGTTCGCATCCCGACTCCCACGGTGGAGCTCTCCGGCGCATAGCGGATGGCATTGTCGATGAGGTTACGCAGCGCGGTCATGAGCAGGTCGGCGTCGCCGTAGACTTCGTTGTCCACCTTGCCGCCCACCACAATCTTGATGTCCTTGCTTTCGGCCGGCAGCCGGTTGCGGTCCACGGCTTCGGTGACCACCGCGTTGAGGTCGACAGCCTCGCCGGACTGCACCACGTCGGCGCTTTGCAGCCGGGACAGTTCGATGATGTCCTGCACCAGCGCGCTGAGCCGTTTGGACTCCTTCTCCATCCGCTGGGCGAACCGGCGCACCGCCACCTCGTCATCCGCGGCCTCTTCGATCGCCTCGGCCAGCAGCGACAGGGCGCCGACCGGTGTCTTCAGTTCGTGCGAGACGTTGGCGACGAAATCTGTGCGCATCGCCTCGGTGCGGGTGATTTCGGTCCGGTCGTCGGCCAGCAGCAAAATGTATTCGTCCCCGATGGGAGCCACCCGCACCTGCACGATGATGGTGCCCTGCCCCAGCGGGCCGCGGGGCAGTTCCAACTGGCGTTCCTCGATGACGCCGTCGCGGCGGACCCGTGCAGTCAGTTCCAGCAGTTCCTTGTGCACCACCGTATGGCCGCGCACCAGGCCAAAGGCATAGGCCCCGGGGCTGGCACGCACTACGCCGTCGATCACATCAACAATCACGTAGGCACGTCCGACGACGGACAACACTTCCGCCGATCCATCCGGAATGGTCGGCTCGGCAACTTCGATACGGTCCCGCCGCTGGCTCTCGCTCAGCCTGAAGGCGAGCACACCAAAGGCGCCCAGCACGATGCCGGCCAGTCCGGCCAGCAGGCCGATCATCAGAGCACTCACGCCTCTAGCTTATGCCTACGAAAGCGCCACAATTACCCCTTCCGGTAGTAATCAAACAGGGGTTCAACTAACGTTCACCTAGAGACGGGTAACAGTTCACCGGGCGCTGAAAGTCTGCTTGGTAAGTGTGACCATAACTATTGCAACAAGCGAAAGGACGCCCTGTGCGCAAGGTATTCCAGGCAGAGCTCCACCAGGTCGGCGAACAGCTGATCGAAATTTCACGGCTCGTAGCCGAGGCCATGGAGAAGGCGAATGAGTCATTCGTCAACGCCGATATCGAACTCGCCCAGGAGGTCATCGCTGCCGACGCGCGGATCGATTTCCTGCAGAACGATCTGGACGAACGTGCCATTGAGATCCTGGCGCTCCAGGGACCGGTGGCTTCGGACCTGCGCATGATCGTAGGAGCCTTGCGCATGAGCGCTTCGCTGGAGCGGATGGGCGACCTGGCCCGCCATGTCGCCCAGCTGGCCCGCATGCGTTATCCGGCGAATGTCAGCCCCGAGTCGCTGCGCCCCACCTTCGCAGAGCTCGCCGAGAACGATATTGCCATCGCCCGGAAGCTGACGGAATTGCTGGACACCCGCAACCTGGAGCTGGCCCGGGACATCAACCGCCACAACGACCGCATCAACGAACTCCATGCCGGGATCTTCAAGGCCATTGCGGCTCCTGACTTCGCCGAAACGGCTCCCACCGCCGTCGACGTTTCGCTGGCCAGCCGCTACTTCGAGCGCTTCGCGGACCACGGCGTCTCGGTCGCGCGCAAGGTCACTTACCTGGTGACCGGCGAATGGGCACCGAACGGCGCGTCCCACTAGACCGTTCAGTGGTCCGGGCGGCCACCGTCCGGCCGCATGACACGTCAGGACCAAAGCGAAGGCCGGCCCTCAGCGCAGTTACTGCGCTGAGGGCCGGCCTTCGGCGTTTGCGGGGCAGCAGGCTACTTTTTGCCTTGGTTGGCCACGGCTTCGATGGCCGCCGCCGCGGCGTCGGCGTCGAGGTACGTGCCGCCGGCCTTCACGGGCTTGAGGTTTTCGTCCAGTTCGTACACCAACGGAATGCCGGTGGGGATGTTGAGGCTGGCAATGTCGTCGTCGCTAATGCCGTCCAGGTGCTTGACCAGGGCGCGCAGCGAGTTGCCGTGCGCGGCCACCAGCACGGTCTTCCCGGCTTGCACGTCCTTGGAGATGTCCGATTCCCAGTACGGCAGGAAGCGCTCCAGCACGTCCTTGAGGCACTCGGTGCGCGGGAGGTTGCCGTTGAGGTCCGCATAGCGCGGGTCCCCCACCTGCGACCATTCGCTGGAGTCATCCAGCTTGGGCGGCGGGGTGTCGTAGGAACGGCGCCACAGCATGAACTGCTCGTCGCCGAACTCTTCGCGGATCTGCGCCTTGTCCTTGCCCTGCAGCGCGCCGTAGTGGCGCTCGTTCAGGCGCCAGTCCCGCTTGACGTCGATCCAGTCCCGGTCCGCCGCCTCTAGGGCAATGTTGGCGGTGACGATGGCGCGCTTGAGCCGCGAGGTGTAGAGCACGTCCGGCAGGATACCCGCCTCGACCAGCAGTTCGCCGCCGCGCTTGGCCTCGGCCCGGCCCTGTTCGGTCAGCGGAACGTCCACCCAGCCGGTAAAGAGGTTTTTCTCGTTCCAGTCGCTTTGGCCGTGCCGCAGCAGAATCAGCTTGTAGTTCGAAGAGGCAGTCATGGCTGTAATCCTAGCGTTTACACGCCTTTACCAGCCGTCCGCGACCGTGACGTTACGCACGCTGCTGCGCCGCGCCCCGCCGTCGTCATGGGGGCTTTCCCCTGCTGTGACCTGCGGATTTAGTTTCCATCAGGGGGAATTACGACGGCGGTGGGCGGCCGGCGTCGTCATCCCGTGTTTCCGTGCGGCACTTATTCTTTTTCCTTGTGCCCAGCCTGAAGACTGCCCCCGCCGCGTCCGGCCACACTGTGGAGTACCCGAGGGGCAGGCCTGGCAGGCCAGGCAAACCGGTCGGTTCCATCACGCGGGGCACTACCAACCCGAACCGGCTGCGGCGGATGGACCGCTGGCTTTCCGGCCCGAGCGCGGCCAGCGTCAAAAAGGCAGCCGATCCGCTGGTCATCGATCTGGGCTACGGCGCCGCGCCGATCACCGCCGTCGAGCTCCACCACCGGCTGGCCAAAGTGCGCCCCGATGTCGAAGTGATCGGGATCGAGATCGAACCCGAGCGGGTCCGGCGTGCCAAAGCGCTGGAGCGGCCCGGGTTGAGTTTCCGGCAGGGCGGCTTTGAGATCCCGGTGGCGGGGCGCCGTCCGGCGGTGGTGCGCGCCTTCAACGTGCTGCGCCAATATGACGAGTCTGAGTACGCCGCGCATTGGGACATGGTGCGGGGGCGGCTGGCACCAGGCGGACTGTTCATCGACGGCACCTGCGACGAGATCGGCCGGCGTGCCACCTGGGTGGCCATTTCGCCGGAGGGGCCGGTGTCGCTGAGCATCTCGCTGCGGTTCGGTGCTTTCGACCGGCCCTCCGATGTGGCCGAGCGGCTGCCGAAAGCGCTGATCCACCACAATTTCCCCGGCGAGAAGATCCACCGCTACCTGCAGGCACTGGACAAGGCCTGGGCCGAGGCCGCCGTGCTGGCTTCCTTCGGCAACCGGCAGCGGTGGCTGGCGATGTGCCGCGGTGTGGCCGCGGCCGGCTGGCCCGTACTGGACGGTCCCTCGCGGTGGCGCCTCGGTGAAGTGACGGTGGCCTGGGCGGCAGTCGAGCCGGGTTACCAAGGCCCGTAGGGGCCGCTTACCAGGGTCCGTAGGGGCCGTAGGCGCTGCCGCCGGATCCCTTCAGCTCGTTCAGCGCCGGCTTCACATCCGCCAGGTACACGGAGGCAGCGGCGACGGCGGCCAGCTGGAACAGCATCCAGGTGCCCAGTCCGGTCCCCAGCAGCGACAGCGCGCCCACGGCGACGGAACCGGCGGTCATGCCGGTCCAGAACCCCTTGGTGCGCTTGAAGGCGGCCTGGAAGTGCTCGCCCTTCCGGCCGAGGCAGTCGACCAGCGCCCACAACTCAATGCCCAGGGCGAGGATCCCCAGACCGAAATACAGCCAATGCTGGAACGCGTAGACAAGTAGCACCTTCCAAGCCTAACTGTTCTTTCGCCTATCAGTCCTGCACTTTTCCCAGCGCCTGGTCCAGATCGGCCCACAGATCGGCTGCGTTCTCAATTCCGACGGATAGCCGCAGCAGGTTTTCGGGCACGCTTGCCGGTTCGTTGACGTGCCGGCGGCGCCGCTCGATCAGCGACTCCACGCCGCCCAGCGAGGTTGCGGGCAGCCACAGCTGCAGTGCCTCGGTAACGGCTTCAGCGGCAGCCGAACCGCCGCGGATCTGGATGGCGATGATGGAGCCGAAGCCGTTCATCTGCGCCTTGGCGCGCTCGTGCCCCGGATCGCCCGGCAGGCCCGGGTAGCGCACGGCTTCCACCCGCGGATGCTGCTGCAGTCTCGCGGCGAGCTCCGCCGCCGTCGCCTGCGAACGCTCCACCCGCAGCGCCAAAGTGCGCACCCCGCGCAGCGCGAGCCAGGTTGCGAACGGTCCGGCGATAGCCCCGTGCAGGGAGCGGTGCGTCAGCAACTTCGCCTGCAGCTCCGGATTGGAGGTGACCACGGCGCCAAGGACGACGTCGGAATGCCCGGCAAGATATTTCGTCACCGAATGGACGACGACGTCCACGCCGACCTCCAGCGGGCGCTGTCCCAGCGGGGTGGAAAAGGTGTTGTCGGCAACCACCAAAGCACCGGCGTCGTGCGCTGCCTTGGCCAGGACGCCGAGCTCGGCTATTTCGAGCATGGGGTTGGTGGGGCTTTCCAGCCACACCATGTCCGCGCCCTCCAGCTGGGCCTTGACGGCTTCGGTATCCGCAATGTCCACGGTGCGGATCTTCACCGCGCCGCGCCCGGCCAGGTCTTGGGCCAAAGCCAGGCTGCCCTGGTAGCTGTGCTGCGGCATGACAACCACGCCGCCGGCGGGAACCAGGGACAGCGCCGCAGCCACGGCGGCCAGTCCCGACGCGAAGACTAGGGCAGGCAGTTCTGCGCCCTCGAGCTCGCCCAGGGTTTCCTCGAACGGGTCCCAGGTGGGGTTGGAGTAACGCCCGTAGGCACGGTCGCCCGCGACGACTTCGCCTAGCCCGAAGAACGTCGAGGACAGCACCACCGGCGGGTTCACCGGGGAATCGTGGGTCCGCTCCGGGCGGCCGGCGGAAACCACCACGGTGTCCGGGGCAAGGTGGTCTGGATGCTGGGGTGCGCTCTGGCTCATGACAGCTAGGTTAATCCCGCGGGCCGTCCACAGGTTAACTCGTGACCTTTCTTTGGCACGGTAGGCTAATTGGGTGACTTCCCCCGGTACCCACTCCCCTGCTGGCGCGCGCACGGGACTGTTCATCGCGTTCGAGGGCGGCGACGGGGCAGGCAAGTCCACCCAGGCAGCCGCCGTCCAGGCCCGGCTGGAAGCCGCCGGACACGCAGTGCTGCGGACGCGGGAGCCGGGCGGCACGCCCATCGGCGAAAAGCTGCGCTCCCTGGTGCTGGACCATGGCCACGGCGAGATCGACGCCCGCACCGAAGCTTTGATTTTTGCCGCCTCACGGGCGGCCCACGTCCAACAGGTGATCCTCCCGGCTCTGGAGCGCGGCGAGATTGTGCTGTGCGACCGTTTCATCGACTCGTCGGTGGCTTATCAAGGTGCCGGGCGGGAACTGGGCATCGCCGCGGTGCGGGACATCAACCTGTGGGCCACGGCTTCGCTGCTGCCCGATGTCACGGTGCTGCTCGATGTTGCGCCCCACGACGGCCGCGACCGGCGGCTGGCCGGCGAAGCGGCCGAAGACCGGCTGGAATCCGAGCCGGATGACTTCCACGGGCGGATCAGGGCCGCGTTCCTGGAACTGGCCGCGGCGCGGCCCGACGAGTACCTGGTGCTGGACGCCCGAACCGACCGCGGCGCCCTGACCGACGCCATCGTTAAGCGCATCGACGGGTTGCTGGCATGAGCGTCTGGTCCGATCTGCCCGGCCAGGCCGCTGTGGTGGAGCAGCTCAGCCGTGCCGCAGCCGCCGAGCGGCCCAACCACGCCTGGCTGTTCACCGGTCCGCCCGGCTCCGGCCGGTCCAATGCTGCACGGTCCTTCGCCGCCGCGCTGCTGTGCGAGCAACCAGATCCCGCCGCCCGCGGCTGCGGGGAGTGCCATGCCTGCCACACCGTTTTGGGCGGCACCAACGCGGACGTCTCCGCCATGGTGACGGAGAACGTGTCCTTCACCATCCGCGAGGTCCGCGACTGGGTCACCAAGGCGCAGGACAAACCGTCTTCGGGCCGCTGGCGCGTGATCATCATCGAAGATGCCGACCGCATGGCGGAGCGGACCACCAATGTGCTGCTCAAGGCCATCGAGGAGCCGCCGCCGCGGACCATCTGGCTGCTCTGCGCGCCGAGCCCGGCGGACGTACTGGTCACCATCCGCTCGCGCTGCCGCCCCGTGGGCCTGCGCATTCCCCCGGTGGGCGATGTGGCCGAACTGCTGGTCCGCCGCGACGGTGCCACGCCCGAACTCGCGGAGTTCGCCGCCCGGGTTTCGCAGAGCCACATCGGCGTGGCCCGACGGCTTGCCGCCAATGAGGACGCCCGCAGCCGCCGGGATACGATTGTCCGGCTGCCGCTGCGCCTGCGCGGCGTCTCCGATGCCGTCATGGCCGCCGGCGAACTGGTGGAAATCTCCAATGCCGACGCCGCCGCTGCCTCCGAGCAGCGCAACGCTGCCGAGCGCGAGGCCCTGCTGCACACCCTCGGCGCGCCGGAGAAAGGCACGTTGCCGCCAGCCATGCGCAGCCAGCTAAAGCAGCTGGAGGACGAGCAGAAACGACGGGCCAAGCGCAGCGTGAGCGATTCCCTCGACCGCGTCATGATCGACCTGACCACGTTCTACCGGGACGTCCTGGCCCTCCAGCTGGGCGCGTCGTCGGACCTGGTCAACGAGTACCTGCGGCCGGAGCTGACCTCCTACGCGGAACAATCGACCCCCGAGAAGACGTTGGAGAGGTTGGACGCCATCGCCCAGACCCGCAAACGGCTCAGCACCAACGTGGCCCCGGTATTGGCCATGGAGGCCATGGCAGTCAGCCTGCTCTGATTCTTGACCACAATCCAGGAGAACAATTGATGCGCACCCTACCGCGACGATCCGGCCCCAGCGCCAAAACCGCAGCGGCCGCCGTCGTGCTTTTCCTGCTGGCCGGGTGCGGGCTGCTGCCAGGCACAACTCAGGCCCCGCCGTCGCCGTCGCCTGAAGTGGTCGGCAGCGTGGACGAGCAGCTGAGGCCCTACTACAACCAGTCGGTCAGCTGGGAAAGCTGCGAAGGCCGGTTCGAGTGCGCGGACATCGAAGTCCCGGTCGATTATGCCGATCCGGACGGCGAGAGTATCAAGATCGCTGCGATCCGCAGCACCACGGACGGCGATTCCTTAGGATCCATCCTGCTGAACCCCGGCGGTCCAGGCGGTTCGGGCTATGACACCGTGCGTGGCTCGCTGGAGCAGATGACCACCGAGGAACTGCGCGGCAGCTACGACATTGTGGGCTTCGACCCCCGCGGTGTGAAGCGTTCGGCCCCGGTCACCTGCATGACCGACGCGGAGCGGGATGCCGCACGGGAGGTGCAGTATGACCTGGACAGCGATGCCGGCATCGCCGAAGCCAGGGAGGACGCGGCCGAGCTGGCCGAGAAGTGCGCGGCGAAGACCGGCGAAGTCCTGGCCCACGTGGACACCGCCAGCGCCGCCAAGGACATGGACATCATCCGCGCGGTGGTCGGGGACGCCAAGCTGAATTACCTGGGCTTCTCCTACGGCACCTTCCTCGGAGCAACCTATGCGGACCTCTTTCCGGAGCGGGTGGGCCGGATGGTGCTCGACGGGGCGATGGATCCGTCGCTGACCAATGAGCAGGTGACGCTCGGCCAGGCCAAGGCGTTCGAAGGCGCGATCCGCAGCTACGCGGAAAGCTGCCTGGCGTCCGCGGAATGCCCCCTGTCCGGAACCGTGGACCAGGCCGTCGGCCAGATCCAGGATTTGATCCAGTCCGTCGAGGCCAACCCGCTGACTGCCGAGGACGGCCGCCTCGTCACCGTGAGTACCTTCGTCTCGGGGTTCATCGTTCCGCTGTACAACGACGTGAACTGGCCGCTTCTGACCCGTGCGCTGGACGGCGCATTCGACGGCGATCCGACGGACATGCTGTACCTCGCAGACCTGGGCGCCGAGCGTCAGGCGGACGGCAACTACACCTCCAACAGCACAGCGGCCTTTACCGCCATCAACTGCCTGGACTATCCGATGGAATCCGATTTGGCGGGCATGAAGGAAAATGCGGCGGAACTAGAGGAAGCCTCGCCAACGCTGGGCCGGTACCTCGCCTACGGCGGCACCACCTGCGAGAACTGGCCGGCGGAGCCGGTGCGCACGCCCGCACCGGTTGACGCAGCGGGAGCGGATCCGATCCTGGTCATCGGCACCACCGGCGACCCGGCCACCCCGTACGAATGGGCCGTTTCCATGACGGATCAGCTGGAATCTGCCTCACTGCTGACCTACGAGGCGCAAGGGCATACCGCGTATAGCCGCGGCGACAGCTGCGTGCAGGACGCCGTGGACAGCTATTTCATCGAGGGCACGATGCCGGACGAGGGCACTGTTTGCTAAGCCGGTTTTGACCAGCGCGCCCTTGCTCTCCTATAGTTGTTCCTTGTGGATTCTGGCCGGTTATCCGGCTTGGAAGCCCGGCCTCCTTAGCTCAGTCGGTAGAGCGTTTCACTCGTAATGAAAAGGTCGCCAGTTCGATTCTGGCAGGGGGCTCCAGTTCAGGGGATTCGAGTTTGTCTCGAATCCCCTGAACACGTTAACGGCAAGTTTTGCTGCTGAATTGTTGGGTTCGGGCGGGGACGAGTTCTTCCCAGCCGAGGGGCGCCTGCAAATTTCGGGCGTCGGCTAGGCTGTCGTCATGCCCCGTCCTTCGACATCTCTCGCCGCTGCTGCCATCCTGCTTCTTGCGTTGACCGCCTGCATAGGCGGCGCGTCGACTGAATCAGCAAACCTGAACGAGACCGATCCGGCGCTCTGGGCGCGGACCGCCTTAGGAGATGACGAGTGGCAGGGGGCAGGAGCCTCGATGAGCGCCGGCGGCCTTGCACCGGGCAGTGACGCCGGGATGAGCTTAACACCGGAGAATCCCGGCTGGCACCGAATCGATATGGCCTGCAAAGGCCCCAGTTCCATGTCGGTGAAGATCACTGGGGCCGACAGTGAAATCAGTTCCGGCATCATTCCCTGCGGGGCGGCCGTTAGGACCACTGTGGAACTGCCCGCCACCCTAATCGATATAAAGGTGGACGGGGCGAACGCCAGAGGGATGTGGGCCGTGGCCATGGCGCCGACGGAAGCACCATAGCTCCCTGGCCGGTCGAGCCGATAACGAGAACCCGCCGACGGACCCGACATCAGATTCCCGACCACCACAGTGGATAGCCTGCCCTGCTAGCCGCCGAGGTACAACGCCGCTCCCACGATGACCAGCAGCAACCCGATCAGGCTCAGGCTCAGCAGAACCGTCCGCACATGCCCGAACGGTTCGCCGGGCCGCCGCGGCCGCGAGTATCGATACGCGATGGTGGGAAGTCCCAGAATCAATCCGAGCACGATGAGCACTATTGCCAGCTGCATGGGTTCAGGTTAGGTCAGACTTCGGGCCAATGGCGGTCCACAGCCGAATGGCTCCGCTATTGCCCGGCGGCGCCGCTACCGGGTTTCAAGGTAGCGCTGCGCGTCCGCGACGTCCTCGATCACGATATCGGCGCGCCGTCGTACGTTTTCAACGCTGGCCGAACCGCTGGAGGGTGCATCGGAGTGTCCGGGATCCAGCCGGATCATGGCGGCGGCCTGCGCGGCCGCGGCCAGGGAGTTGCCGGCCTTGGACAGGCAGCGGTGGACGGCGGCCAGGTTCCCGCCGGGGATATCCATGCCATCGCTCGGATACAGCTCGTGGGCTGCCATACAGTAGGCACGCACCCTGGGCAGCAGCGCGGCGAGTTCGTCGGCGATGACCAGGAGCTCGCCGTAGAGTTCCTCGTCTTGGACGCCTTCAAGAACCTGATGGTAGCGGTCCAGCCCGCGGCGGAACCGGTCATGGGTGCGCCGCCAGATGCCTTTGCCCAGTTCCTTATCGTCCCGCCGGGCCTGGCGGGCGGCTCCGAACAGCGCCACCGGGCTCAGAGGTACTGGCCCGGGGTGCGGGTGCCGGGACCGGCCGGGTTTTCCGATTCCGCTCCGTCAGCGCGGCGGGGTTCCCCGTCGTTACCAATGACCACGCCGGGGGCGACAACCGTGCCGGGCGGGAGCTGGCGCATCTGCATCCGCGCCGCCATCTGCTGAGTGGCGGCCTGCTGCGCGGCGATGGCGGTCTGGATACCGTGGAACAGCCCTTCGAGCCAGCCGACCAGCTGGGCCTGGGCGATCCGCAGTTCGGCGTCCGACGGCGTGGAGTCGTCGGTGAAGGGCAGGTTGATCCGGTGCAGTTCGTCGATGAGCTCCGGGGCCAGGCCATCCTCGAGTTCCTTCACAGAGCGTTCGTGGATCTCCGCCAGCCGGTTCCGCGCGGCATCATCCAGCGGGGCGCTGCGGACCTCTTCCAGCAGTTGGCGGATCATGGTCCCGATCCGCATGACCTTGGCGGGTTCATCCACCAGGTCATGGAGTTGCGAGCCCTTCTTGCCGTTTCGGCCCGCTTCGTCCCGGGTCTCGGCTTCTTCCGCGCGCTGCTGGTCAAGGGTGAGAGCTCCTTCGATGGCCGGTTCTTCCGTCTGAGGTATCTGCTCGTCGCTCATGGTTTCATCTTGCCAGAGGCCGAAGCTAAATCCAGCTTTGCTCCCACACAATCGCCCCCGCCTCACGATCGCCGGAAACTCCGCCGGAGTACAAACCGTCACAAACCGGCACCCGCCCCGAAGCCTCCGTGAGGAGCTCGAGGCGGGTGCCGCCGTCGTTATTCAGCTGTAAGCCGCTAGCAGCAGCGGCCTTCCGGATTGCGGTCCTGGCGGTCCGTCTTGTCCCGCCAGAACTCGCGCTCGGTCATGGGCGGGGTACCGGTGTGGGTCCGCGCGTGGTGGTCAAGATACGACTGGTAGGCGTTCTCGCCCATCAGGGACTTGAAGTACCAGACGAAGCCCTTCCAGCCGGCGTGTGCTTTGCCGGCGGCCTGGTTGAGTGCCTTGTTCGAAGACATGGTCATCAGTGCTTCGACCGCGCCAGCCGCTTGTCCTGGGGCAGTTCGTCCCAACGCTTCTGCAATTCGCGCTCCGGTGTTGTGGCGATGAATCCGGCCGGCGCGTAGGTGGCCGAGACGACGGCCGGGTCCTCATGCGACTTTTCGCCGCCGCGCTGCCAGGACTTGACGGTGGCGATGATAGCGGTGGCGATGACAATAATGGTCAGCACCACGAACACGATGGACAGCGTGCCCTGGACCCAGGTGTTCCGGACGACGGCCTCCATCGCTTCGACCGACCCTGCGTTGCCCAGGCTGGTCTCGCCGTTGGCCAGCGCTTCCTGGTGCGCGAAGTGGTTGGCCCAGTATCCCACCCGTACGTCCGGCGAGAAGATCTTCAGGATCGACGCCCAGATGGTGATCACTGCGGCGAAGGCCAGCGGGAGGGCGATGATCCACAGGTACTTGAATACGCCCTTCTTGGCCGCGATGGCCATGCAGACCGCGAGCGCGATCGCCGCGAGCAGCTGGTTGGCGATGCCGAAGAGCGGGAAGAACGTGTTGATGCCGCCCAACGGATCCGTCACCCCGAGTATCAGGATGTACCCCCAGCCGGCCACCATGATCGCCGTACAGATCCAGACCCCGGGGCGCCAGGACATGTCCTTGAACTTGGGAGCGAAGTTGCCGATGGTGTCCTGCAGCATGAAGCGGGCCACGCGGGTTCCGGCGTCGACGGCGGTGAGGATGAACAGCGCTTCGAACATGATGGCGAAGTGGTACCAGAAGGCCATCAGACCCACCCCGCCGATCAGGCTTTGCATGATCTGGGCGAGGCCGACGGCGAGGGTCGGGGCGCCGCCTGTTCGTGAGACCACCGACTCCTCGCCGACGTTGGCTGCCAGCTGGGTCAGCATGTCCGGGGTCAGGTTCACCCCGGCCAGGCCCAGGCCGTTGACGAAGGCTACCGCACCCTCCACGGTGCCGCCGGTTGCGGCGGCCGAGGAGTTCATCGCGAAATAGATGCCGCGGTCAATGGAGATCGCGGCGACCAGGGCCATGATGGCCACGAAGGACTCCATCAGCATGCCGCCGTACCCGATGAACCGGGTCTGCTTCTCCTTGTGGACCATCTTCGGCGTGGTGCCCGAAGAAATCAGCGCGTGGAAACCGGAGAGGGCGCCGCAGGCAATGGTCACGAACAGGAACGGCCACAGGGAGCCGGGTACTACCGGCCCATCGGTCCGGCCGGCAAACTCGCTGATGGCAGGGATGTTGATTTCCGGACGCACCAGCACGATGGCTACGGCCAGCATGACGATGGTCCCGATCTTCATGAAGGTGGAGAGGTAGTCGCGCGGGGCCAGCAGCAGCCACACCGGCAGCACCGCGGCGATGAAGCCGTAGATGATGATGCCCCAGGCGATGGTGATGCGGTCCAGCGTGAAGACGGCCACGCCCCAGTCGGTTTCGGCGATCATGCCGCCGCCGATGATCGCGGCGATCAGCAGCACGAAGCCGATGATCGAGATTTCGCTGACTTTACCGGGGCGGATGAACCGCAGGTAGATGCCCATGAAAATGGCGATCGGGATGGTCATGGAGACCGAGAAGACGCCCCACGGGGATTCGCCCAGCGCGTTGACCACCACGAGGGCCAGGATGGCGACGATGATGATCATGATGGCCAGCGTGGCGATCAGGGCGGCGGTGCCGCCGATCAGGCCGAGCTCCTCGCGGGCCATCTGGCCCAGCGAGCGTCCGCCGCGGCGCATCGAGAAGAACAGCACCAGGTAGTCCTGCACCGCACCGGCCAGAATCACGCCGATGATAATCCAGATGGTACCCGGCAGGTAGCCCATCTGGGCGGCCAGGATGGGACCGACCAGCGGCCCGGCCCCGGCGATCGCCGCGAAGTGGTGCCCGTACAGCACCCGCCGGTCCGTGACCACATAGTCTTTGCCGTCTGCTTTGTACTCCGCTGGCGTGGCCCGCTTGTCGTTGGGCCTGGTGATCTTGTTCTCGATGAACTTCGAATAGAAGCGGTAGAAGATCAGGTAGGTGCAGACCGCGGCAAAGACGAACCAGATAGCGTTGACGGTTTCGCCCCGCACAAAGGCGAGCATCGTCCAGGCCACGCCGCCCAGCAGCGCGATGGCTATCCAGATGGCGATCTTCAGCGGCGGCCACCGGCGCTCCTCGGCGGCGGCGATTTCCGGGTCGAGGGCTACCGGCGGAAGGTTCGGATCCTGGACCAGGACATCTGAGTCACGGTCCGGATCCGGCGCGGATCCTGCTGTTGGTGTATGGCTCATCATTGCTCCCTGTTGAGACGCACGGCGGATAAAAAGCGTACTTATCAGCAATCTAACAGCCACGTGCATCAAGTCACAGGGATTCGGACTCCCAATAGCCGAGCAGGCTGGAGTATGCGCCCAGCGGCCCTCCGCTGCGGGGGTCCGCCGGGTTTCCCCCTTGCCAGGCGGCGCTAGTCGGCCGCGGTGGTGAGCAGGATCTTGCCGATGTGCTCGCCCGAATCGAAATACTCGTGCGCCTCGGCGGCCGAATCCAGCGGATAGGTCCGGCCCACCTGCGCGGCGATATCCCCTGAGGCGACCAGCGGCCAGACATGGGTCATGACCGCCCGCACAATCGCGGACTTCTCCTCCACCGGCCGCGAACGGAGTGTGGTTCCTATGACGGCGGCGCGCTTGGACATCAGCTGTCCGAGGTTCAGTTCCGCCTTGGCGCCGCCCTGCAGCCCGATGACGACCAGCCGGCCGGAGGTGGCCAGGGCATCCAGGTTGCGTTGCAGGTATTTCGCCCCGACGACGTCGAGGATCACGTCAGCGCCGCGGCCACCGGTGGCTTCCATGACCCTGGCGACAAAGTCCTCTTCCTTGTAGTTGATCAGGACCTGGGCACCCAGGGGACGTACGACGTCGAGCTTGGCCTGGGAGCCGGCAGTCACCATGGGCAGGCCACCGAACGCGCGGACCATCTGGACCGCCATCGTGCCGATGCCGCCGCCGCCGCCGTGGATGAGCACGCTTTCGCCCGCCTGCACCCCGGCCGCCATAAAGAGATTGGAGAAGATGGTGGCCGTCACTTCCGGCAGCGCCGCGGCGGTGACCAGGTCCACCCCTTCGGGCACGGTCATGAGTTGGCCTGCAGGCACCGCAACCTGCTCCGCATAACCGCCGCCGGCCAGCAAGGCACAGACCTCGTCGCCGACCTGCCAACCGTTGACGTCGTCACCGAGCGCAGCGATGCGGCCGGAAACTTCCAGGCCGGGAATGTCCGAGGCGCCGGGCGGCGGCGGGTAGACTCCGCGGCGCTGCTGCACGTCCGCGCGGTTCAAACCGGCGGCAACGACGTCGACAATCACCTCGCCCGGCTTGGGCACCGGCGGCTGGACCTCACGGACCTCGATGACCTCGGGACCGCCTGTGCCTTCGTAAAAAACCGCCTTCATTCACGCCTCCTGGTGCACGCCGAAAACCGGCCGGAGTTTTGATATCTCCGGCCCCTCCGTGACACACTACTAGGCAGGGAAGGTTGTCCGAGCGGCCGAAGGAGCTGGTCTTGAAAACCAGTAGGCGGTAACCCCGTCTCATGGGTTCAAATCCCATACCTTCCGCTCCCTGTTACTCAAGGGCCCCGGTTCCGGGGCCCTTGAGCTATTTAAGCGCCGACACTGTTCCGCGGGCTGCGACTTTTGTCAAGACTTCCCGAGCGACACGGAAGTTCCGAAGCCCTTCTTTCACAGAACTATTCCCTTGGTACTACCCGCGCGGTAACCTCTCGTTCATCCTGCTGGGCTGGGATGGTCAGGTGTGCTCGCACACCATCACTGCCTTGCTGCCGGACCGGCTCGCCTTGGGTGCCGTCCTCCGGCACACCTTTATGGGGAACCGAAACTGGAGATACCGTGCCAAAGGCTGCTTCATCTATGAAGGCCACGCTGGGCGCTGCATTGTCGATCGGCCTGCTGGCCGTTCCCTTCGCAGTCCTGCCCGCCGTGGCAAATGAATCCGACCCGGAACCGACCACGGCCTCGTCGCCTGTGGTGACCGGGCAATCCGGCACCGAGACCGCGCCGGCGACCACTCCGGCAACCGGACCGGAAGAGGGCGCCGATCTGGAGGACTCCGGCACTTCCGAACCTGCTGCGGAAGCCCCCGCAAGCGGACCTGCACAGGCGCCTGTGGAAGCGCCCGCTGAAGACCAACCGGTTGAAACTCAGGACGTCGGCGACACCTACGAGCTGAACCTGCTGGGCATCAACGACTTCCACGGCCGCATCGACGACAACACGGTGAAGTTTGCCGGCACCGTCGAACAGCTGCGGGAGCAGAACCCGGATGGCACGCTCTTCACTTCGGCCGGCGACAACATCGGGGCTTCCCTGTTCGCCTCGGCTTCCCAGGACGACCAGCCGACCATCGAAGTCCTGAACGCGCTGGAATTGGCGACCACCGCCGTCGGCAATCATGAATTCGACAAAGGCTTCGCAGACTTGAACGGGCGGGTTTCCGCCAACTCCAGCTACCCGCAGCTTGGCGCCAACGTGTATACGCAGGGCACCATGACTCCCGCGCTGCAGGAATACGCCCTGGTCGAGGTGGCGGGACTGACGGTTGGCGTCATCGGTGTGGTCACGCAGGAAACCTCGACGCTGGTCAGTCCCGGCGGCATTTCCACGCTGGACTTCGGCGATCCGGTTGCAGCTGTCAACCGTGTTACTGCCGAGCTGACAGACGGTACCGGCGACGAAGCAGACATCATCCTGGCGTCGTACCATGAGGGCGCCGCCACCGGTGCGAGCCTGGACGCTGCGCTGGGCAGCGCCGTCTTCGCACGCATCGCCAACGAGACCTCCGCCGAGGTGGACGCGATCTTCACCGGGCACACGCATCAGGCCTACACCTTCGACGCTCCGGTACCGGGTGCCACCGGCGAAACACGGCCGATCGTCCAGACCGGGCAGTACGGCGGGAACATCGGCCAGATCCAGCTCAGTGTCACCGAGGGCGAGGATAACGGCGAGGCGACCTTCGATGTTACGAGCTACGAGATGGCCCTTGTACCCCGAGTGGCGATCCCGGACCAGGACGCTGCGAACGCGGATGAGCTGAACAAGGCCCTCGATGACGAGCTGGCGAAGAAGTACCCCCGGGTAGCCGAAGTCCGGAGGATCGTCGACGCCGCCCTGGCCGAAGCCGAAGTGGTGGGGGCACGGCAGGTCGGCTCCGTGACGGGCGATATCACCACGGCCTTCACGCCCGACGGCGAGGACGAGGATACGCTGCCTGAGCGCGACGACCGCGCCTCCGAATCCTCGCTGGGCAACCTGGTGGCGGACTCGCTGGTGGAAACACTCTCCGCCGAGGGACTGGGCGGCGCCGAGATCGGTGTAGTCAATCCCGGCGGCCTGCGCTCCGAGCTCTATTACGCGCCTGACGGAACCATCACGTTCGCCGAGGCCAACGCGGTGCTGCCGTTCGTAAACAATCTATGGACCACCACGCTCACTGGCGCCCAGTTCAAGACGCTGCTGGAGCAGCAGTGGCAGCTGGATGCGGACGGCAATGTGCCCAGCCGTCCGTTCCTGAACCTCGGCCTTTCGGACAACGTCAACTACACCTACGATCCGGACGCCGAACAGGGCAACCACATCACCGGCGTGTGGATCAACGGCGAGCAGTTGGACGAAGCCCGCGAGTACCGGATCGGCACGTTCAGCTTCCTGGCGCAGGGCGGAGACAACTTCCACGTCTTCAACGATGGCACCGATACCCGGGATTCCGGTCTGATCGACCGTGACGCGTGGATCGCCTACCTGGAGCAGGACAGCCCGCTGTCCCCGTCCTTCGACCGCCGCGCGGTGGCCCTGACGGGTGCGCCCGCCACGGTTGAGCCGGGCCAGCAGGTGTCCTTCGAGGTCTCCAAGCTGGACCTGACCTCGCTGGGCGCTCCGGTCAACACCGAGCTGACCCTGCGCTACGAACCGGCCGACAGCGGCGCCAGCGCCTTTGCCCGCTCCGTTCCGGCCGCAGCGCTGCCCACCACGCTGGGCACTTTCGACGTGATTAACGGGGCCGCAACTGTCTCCTTCACCGTTCCGGACGAGCTGAGCGGGGGCGTCTTTACGCTCACCGCATCCGAGTCCGGCACGCTGGTGCGGCTGCCGATCGAGGTCCCGGTGGCTGAACTTCCCGCCGATGACGGCCGCGGCCAAAACGGCGATGATGCCGGCAATGACCAACCCGGTGATCGGGCCGATGACAATGCCGACGACCTGCCCGGCGTTGCAACCGGTCCGAACAACGACGGCGGCGCTCTCGCCTACACGGGTGTCAGTGGCGTCCTGCCGCTCGGAATCGGCGCGCTGGTGCTGCTTGCCGGCGGAACCGCCGCCGTAATTGCGGCCCGCAGACGCGGCCCGGCGGATTCCGCCGAGCACTAACACCACGCCAGTGAGGGTTTTCTTCTGCGGAAGGAAACCCTCACTCTTGTGCCCGAAGACCTGCCCATCCTTGACCCCCAACCAAGAGGAAGAGAACAATGACCTCCAAGTCAGGTAAGACCGCGACAGGCAGATCGGTGCTGGGTGCGGCGGTCGCCGCAGGCCTGTTCGCCGCGACGCCGCTGGCCGCGTTGTTGGCACTCCCGGCGAGCGCGGCGGAACCGGCGGACACCGCCGTCGTTATCAATGAGGCGTATGTCAACGGCGGAAGCCGCAATGCGCCCTACACCCATAAGTTCGTTGAGCTGTTCAACACAACGGACTCCCCCGTCACCTTGGACGGCATGTCCCTGCAGTACCGCTCGGCCACAGGCATCAAGAATCCGAACGGCGTGGTGCCGTTGCGCGGCACGATTCCGGCCAACGGCTACTTCCTCGTCGAGGGCGGCAGCAACGCCGATAACGGTGTTGCTCTGCCGGAGCCGGACATCAGCAGCGGCGCGCTGAATCCGGCCGGTGCGTCCGGCACCATTGTGCTGGCCGACCAGCCGGGAACCTTGGACGGGCTGGCTACCGGTTCGGTGACCGATGACACGCGGGTACTGGATCTACTGGGCTACGGCAGCTCGAACACCTTCGAGACCGCGGCCGCGCGATCGCCTGGCGGGACCGCCAACCCGCTCTCGATGAACCGCACCGGTGGCGTGGACACCAACGACAACTCCGCCGACTTCACGTTGAGCGACCAGGTCACGCCGACCAATTCCGGCGGAACCGGCGCCGAGCCCCAGCCCGAGCCCGAGCCGGCCGAGGAACGGACCATCGCCGAAATCCAGGGCACGTCGGACGTCTCGCCCCTGGCTGGGAAGAACGTGACAACCCGCGGCATAGTGACGGCGGTGTACCCGGAGGGCGGGTTCAACGGCTACTACATCCAGACGCCGGGTACCGGCGGCGACATAGCAGAAGGCCATGCGGCCTCCCACGGTATCTTCGTCTTCTCCTCCGCCACGGTGGACGAGGTTGCCCTTGGTGACCACGTCGAGGTCACCGGCGGGGTCAGCGAATACTACGGGCTGACCGAACTGACCGTTGAAGAGGACGGGCTGGTCCTGCTGGACGAACCGGCTGAGCAGGTGAAGCCTGCCGCCATCGAGTGGCCCGCCAGCGACGGCGAGCGGGAGAAGTTCGAAGGCATGCTGCTCGACCCGCAGGGCAGCTTCACCGTGACGGACAACTACTCGCTGAACCAGTACGGCGAGATCGGCCTGGCCGCCGGCGACCAGCCGCTGGTCCAGCCCACCGCCGTCGGCGCCTACGGCTCGGACGAGTTCTGGGCTGAAACGGAGAAGAATGCCGCGCATTCCGTGACCCTGGACGACGGTGCCAGCACCAACTACCTGGGCTCCGACGCCAACAAGGACATCCCGCTGCCGTATCTGACCCCGGAGACCCCTGTCCGGGTGGGCTCACCGGCGTCCTTCGACACGAACGTGGTGTTGGACTACCGGTTCGGCCTGTGGCGTTTCCAGCCGCTGACCCAACTGACCGCAGCCAACAGCGAAACGGTCCAGCCGGCGTCGTTCTCCAATACCCGCACCTAAACGCCGGAGGACGTAGGCGGCAACGTCAAGATCGCCTCCTTCAACGTGCTGAACTACTTCACCACCACCGGCGACCAGCTGGACGGTTGCAAGGCCTACACGGACCGGGACGGCAACCCGGTCACCGCCCGGAACTGCGATGCGCGCGGCGCTTACGACGCCGAGAACATGGAACGGCAGGAGGCCAAGATCGTCGCCGCGATCAACGCCCTGGACGCCGACGTCGTCGCCCTGGAGGAGATCGAGAACTCCGCACAGTTCGGCAAGGACCGCGACGACGCCCTGGCCACGCTGACCGCCGCCCTGAACGAGGGCCTCGCCGCCGCCGGCGAAGATGCAGCATGGGACTACGTCCGTTCGCCGGAAGAGCTGCCTGAGCTAGAGGACGAGGACTTCATCCGCACGGCCTTCATTTACAAGAAGGACGCCGTGCAGACAATCGGCGATTCCGTCATCCACAACGACACCGATGCCTTTGCCAACGCCCGCAAGCCGCTCGCTCAGACCTTCAAGGTCAAGCATGGCGGCGCGGACACGAAGTTCATTGTGGTTGCCAACCACTTCAAGTCCAAGGGCTCGGCTCCGTCCTCGGGCGAAAACGCGGACCACGGCCAGGGTGCGTGGAACGCAGCGCGCACCGAGCAGGCGGCATCCCTGGTGGACTTCGCCGAGTCGATGCAGGAGCGGTCCAGCACGGAGAAGGTCTACCTCACCGGTGATTTCAACTCCTATGCGCAGGAAGATCCGATCCGCGTCCTGACGGAGGCCGGCTACATCGACCAAGGCGGCAAGACCGGCGAGCACAGCTACAACTTCGACGGCATGGTGGGCTCGCTGGACTACATCTTCGCTTCGCCCGCGGCCGACGCCGTGGTGGAAGGCGCGGACATCTGGAACATTAACTCGGTCGAATCGATCGCGTTGGAATACAGCCGGCACAACTACAACGTGACCGATTTCTACGCCCCGGACATGTTCCGGGCCAGCGACCACGACCCGATCGTCGTCGGCTTGGACCTGCCGACCGCGCGGGACAAAGCGCACGGCAAGCGGTAGGGGCGGGAGGAAACCTGTCAGGCGGCGCCCGCGGCAGAGCCAGCCTTTGCCCGGGCGGCACCGGAGGGCTTGGCCGCGTCCAGAATGGCGCGCGCAATATCGTCCGCGTCCTTCAGGGTGCGGCTGCCCTGGCGCACCGGCGCACCGGCTTCCGCGGCAATGGATGTCCCCCACTGCACCGAGGACAGCTGCAGTCCCAGCACGTAGAGGTTCTCCACGGGCCGGCCGTTGACCCCGATGGGGCGGTACGGCGGCCGGGTGACATCCAACCCCGACGTCGGAACCGGCGCCCCTTCGGCACCGAGCATCTGCTTGGGCCGGACCAGCCCGGCCTCCAGCAGGTGGCGCAGCAGCGCGGAGCGGTTCTGCGCCACCCGGTTGGCCGGCATCATGGCTTCCATCAGATACGTCGCGGAGTACGCCGCGCCGTCAACCCAAGGCGACGTGGCGCGGAACCTTCCGGTCTCCGGATCCACCTCGAACTGCGGGTCCGGTCCCACGAACTCGACGATTCCGGCGCGGGCGAGCGCCGCCAACTGCTCGATCCGCAGGGCCGGGGGCCCGCTCGCGAGGCCTTCCACCAGCGGTTCGAACCAGCCACGCAGCTCGGCGAGCCAGGACTCATCGGTCAGTCCGCCGTCGGCCACAATCTCCTTGAGCAGACTGCGCCCCGCGTTCAGCGCTCCGATGGCCATCTTCAACGGGTCGTCCTCGCCCAGCGCCGAGCCGGCCGCATCTGCCTCTAGATAAGCCACCATGGCTTGCTGGTACTCCTGCGCGGAGGCGAACTTCCGTCCGGCGAAAGGTCTGGCCAGCGCCTCGACGTCCAGCAGCCTTCCGGGCTCAATATGTTCGTCCAGGTACCCGCGGATACGGTTGCGCAGGGTCGGGCTGCCGGGAACGGTTTTCTGGTCCAGCAGCTCCTGAAGCCCGGCAAGGAACTGGCGCGGATTCCCGTTGATGCTCCCGGGCTCCACCCTCGCCAGCGTGGCATAGTACGTCCACAGTACGTCACGCTGCAGCAGCGGCCACAGGTCGTGGTCGAAACCCGGCTGCACACCGGCGTCCGCGAAGAGCCGCGCGGCGGACGGCGTGAAATAGCGAAGTTCGACGCCGGTGGGAAGGTACGTCTGCAGCCTCGCCTTGGCACGGTACGGGGTGCCGCGGCGGGAACCGGCCACCAGCTTGGGCTCCTTGCCGGAGGGTACGTACCGCATGGGTTCAGTGTCCGACGCCGGCAGGAACGATCCGCCCCGGCCTTGGGTCAGCTGGATCATCACGTCAAAGAAGTTCAGGCCCATGCCGCGGACCAGCATGGTGCGGCCGGCCGGGATGCGGCTGAAGTCGAGGTCCGCCGGCACATTCGGCGGCAGGTAGTGCAGGCCGTACCGCGCGGCTTCGTCCTGCAGGTTCTGCTGTTCCGGGTTCAGCGCGGCAGGCAAATGCCCCAGCGCCAGTACCACGGCGTCCGCATCCAAGGTGGTGCCGTCCGCGAGGGCCAACCGGCTGGTCCCGTCGAGCCGGTGCAGGTGGGTGGCCTCGGTCGCGTGGACGTGGACCACCACATGGTTTCCGGCCGCCTCGTTCAACCGGGCGAACGTCCAGGCCAGGTACCTTCCGTACAGTGTCCGGCTGGGGAAGTCCGAGGCCGTGAGCGACCGGGCCTCGTCTACGTCCTCCGGCGGGACATCGCTGATGCTCCCGGCAACGACGGCGGACCGCCATCCCTCAAAAGACATTCCGGCCACCGCTGCGGCTCCCAGTTCCCCGGTCGGCACCACGGTGGGAAAGAGCGAGGGAGTGTTCATCAGGAACAGGCGGGACTGGCCGGCACGCCAGACATGGCCGGGGCCCGGCGGGTACGGATCGATGAGGTGGATGTGCACTCGGCCGGTCTCGCCACGGTCCCGGTGATTGGCCACCAAGCGTTCCAGCACGGAGGTCCCGCGTGGGCCCGCGCCCACGACTGCCACCCGATAGCCGCGCTGAGATTCCATGCCTTCTAGCGTAACCGGGCCCGGGCATCGGCCCGCTCCGGGCCCCTCCCGGCTGCTCCCACCAGGCCGCGACGGCCCGATTGCCCGACCTTGCCTAGGATGGGAAGCATGACTCAGGAGCCTACCCACCTGCCCGACGACGAATTCCGCTGGCTCGAAGACATTTACGGCGAGAAACCGCTGGACTGGGTCCGCGACCAGAACGCCCGTACCCAAGCCAAGCTGGTAGACGAGAAGTTCCTTCAACTGGAGCAAAGCGTGCTTGAGGTACTGGACTCGGAAGACCGCATTCCGGCCGTCACCAAGCGGGGCAACTTCTACTACAACTTCTGGCGGGACAAGACGAACCCCCGCGGCCTCTGGCGCCGTACCACGTGGGAGAGCTACCTGCAGGACTCGCCCGAGTGGGACGTTTTGCTCGACGTCGACGCGCTGGCCGCGGCCGAAGGTACGGAATGGGTCTTCGCCGGTTCGCAGTTCCTCCGCCCCGCGGACGGCACCAGCTACCGGCGCGCGCTGCTGCGGCTCTCCCCCGACGGCGGGGACGCGGTCACGCTGCGCGAGTTCGACGTCGAAACCCGCAGCTTCGTGGACGGCGGCTTCGAGATTCCGGCAGCCAAGACCTACGCCAGCTGGCTGGACGAGGACACCATCCTGCTCGGAACGGACTTCGGACCCGGCAGCATGACCACGTCCTCCTACCCGCGCACCAGCCGCATCCTACGCCGCGGCCAGAGCCTGGCGGACGCCGAACCGTACTTCGAGGTGCCCGCCGAGCATATGCTGGCGCAGGCCGTCCACGATTCCACACCCGGATTCGAGCGCGAGATCGCGGTAGACGTGATCGACTTCTTCAACTACCGCAACTACCTCAGGCGCGACGGCGGATGGCTGCCCATCGACGTGCCCACGGACGTGGAAGTCGGCCTCCACAAACAGTGGCTGACCCTGCGCCCGCAGACCGACTGGCAGCCTTCCGGCACCGGCACCACTTATCCGGCGGGCTCGCTGCTGGCGGTCGGGCTCGAAGCTTTCCTCGCCGGCGGGCGCGACCTCATCGCGCTCTTCACGCCGGATGCCGGCACCTCGCTGCAGTCCTGGAGCTGGACGCAGAACTTCCTGCTGCTGAACCTGCTGCAGGACGTCTCCTCGCAGGTGCTGGTCCTGGACCCGGCGAAAGACTGGACGTCAGCAGAACTCGACGCCTGCCCGCCGCTGCACTCGGTGGATGCCTCGGCCGTGGACGATGAGGACAGCGACGACTACTGGCTGGTGGCCACGGGTTTCCTCACGCCGTCCACGCTCTCCCGCGGCACCGTTTCAGGCGGGCCGGCGACGGCGGTGAAGTCGTCGCCGTCGTTCTTTGATGCCTCCGGCCACACGGTGGAGCAGCATTTCGCCGTGTCCAAGGACGGCACCAAGATCCCGTACTTCCAAGTGGGGCCCAGAGACCTTACGTACGACGGCGGCAATCCCACGCTGCTCTCGGGTTACGGCGGGTTCGAGGTTAGCAGGACGCCCGCCTACAGCGGAACCGTCGGGCGGGCCTGGCTGCAGCCGCGCACAGCAGACGGACGCGGCGGAGTGTACGTGCTCGCCAACATCCGAGGCGGCGGCGAGTATGGCCCGTCCTGGCACCGCGCCGCACTGCAGGCAAACCGGCACCGCGCCTACGAGGATTTCGCGGCCGTCGCGCAGGATCTGATGGACCGCGGCGTGACCCGGCGGGAGCGTCTGGGCTGCTCGGGCGGTTCCAACGGCGGGCTGTTGGTGGGGAACATGCTCACCCGGTACCCGCATCTGTTCGGGGCGGTCTCCTGCGGGGTACCGCTGCTGGATATGGCCCGCTACACGAAGCTGTCCGCGGGGTACTCGTGGATTGCCGAATACGGCGACCCGGAGGACCCGGCCCAGTGGGACTTTATCCGCACGTTCTCGCCGTACCACCTGCTCGAGCCGGGAACCGACTACCCGGACACCTTGATCTGGACGGCAACCTCGGATGACCGGGTCGGACCGGTGCAGGCGCGGAAGATGGCGGCCCGGATGCGGGCCATGGGTGTGCAGAATGTCTGGTTCCACGAAGCGCTCGAAGGCGGCCACGCCGGTGCCAGCGACAATAAACAGGCCGCCCGCCTGCAGACGCTGTCCAACACCTTTTTGTGGAACGCGCTCACCGATTGATGCCTGGAGCACGGCGGCGGAGACCGCCTGTTGGCGCCCGTTTTGATCTGGCCCGGTTATCTGGGTAATCTTGATGGGCTGGCAACAGCATCTTGGAGACGTGCCAGAGCGGCCGAATGGACTTCACTGCTAATGAAGGGTCGGGGTTAAACTCGACCGGGGGTTCAAATCCCCCCGTCTCCGCGTTTGGCCCCTGCAGTTCCGCGAGGAACCGCAGGGGCCTTTTGCGTTTCCGCATTGTATTTCCGCAGGGTCCGTGGCCGGTGCCCGCCCGGCGGCCGGGCGGGAGCCTGCTCAGTCCCGCGGCATCAGGCCTTCAGGGCCAGCGCGAACGGCAGCACGGCTTCGGCTCCGGCCCGGCGCAACGTGCGGCCGGCAACCGTCACGGTCCACCGGCTGTCGGCCAGATCATCCACCAGCAGAACCGGCCCCGGGTTGTCCGCCAACCATTCGGCTCCACCGGCCGGCACATCGAACTGGTCCCAGACGTCGGCCAAGCGGTACGCGCTGTTGCCGCCCGGACCGCTCTTCGGACCACCGCCGGACATGGACAGAGCGCCCAGGTAGGGCATCCGCCCGATGCTGGCCAAGCCCTCGGCCAGCGACCCGACCAGTTGCGGGCGGGTCCGGGACGGCACGCTGACCACCGCGACGGGCCGCTGGGCCCAGCCCCATTCCGCGAGCACTCGGACGCAGGCCTGGAGGGTCAGTTGGTCCAGCGGTTGGTCCGGTGTCTGTTCGGACAACAACTCGCGCAGTTTTCCGCCCCAGCCCAGATCCGTCAGGCGGGCCAACGCACGTCCGGGCAGGTTCGCTTCCGCCGGTCCGATCTTTCCTTTGACTTCCACACCCAGCCGGTTCATGCCGGTGGGCCACATGGCACGCGGATCCAGTTCGACGCCCACCCGGTGCAGCGCCGCATCGGCGCTTTGGGTGGCAGACTCGGCCACCGATTCTGCGTACCAGCGGCCGGCGCAGTTGTCGCAGCGGCCGCACGGTGCCGCCGCAGGATCATCCAGCTCGCGGGACAGGAATTCCATCCTGCAGCCGGTGGTGCTCTCGTAGTCCAGCATGGAGTTCTGCTCGGCGACGCGGGCCTTGGCAATTCGCTCGTAGCGCTCGCGGTCATAATCCCAGGGCTGTCCGGTGCCTTCCCAGCCGCCCGAAACCCGCTGCACGGCCCCGTCCACGGCCAGCACCTTGAGCAGCAGCTCCAGCGGGGAGCGCTTGAGATTGACGCGGGTTTCCAACGCCGCGGTGGACAGGACTGTCCCGGGCTGCGCCAGTTCCCGAAGCACTGCCAGCGCGGTGTCCTCGTTCGGCATGGACGCGGTGGCGAAGTACTCCCAAATGTCGCGGTCTTCGCGGCCGGGCAGCAGCAAGACATCAGCGTTCGGCGTTCCACGGCCAGCGCGGCCAACCTGCTGGTAGTACGCCACCGGTGACGACGGCGCCCCGAGGTGCACCACGAATCCTAGGTCCGGTTTGTCGAACCCCATGCCCAGGGCGCTGGTGGCGACCAGTGCCTTGACCCGGTTGTCTTTCAGCGCAGCCTCGGCAGCCTCGCGGTCTGCCGGGTCCGTCCGGCCGGTGTAGGCGAGCACTTCGTGGCCCGCTTCGCGCAGCAGCCGGGCGGTATCCTCGGCGTTGGAAACGGTCAGGGCGTAGATGATGCCGCTGCCGGGCAGCTCGTGCAGATGCGTCAGCAGCCAGCCCAGCCGTGCCCTTGCATTGGGCAGGCGCAGCACCCCCAGCCGCAGCGATTCCCTGGCCAGCGGACCGCGGATGGTCAGCACCCGTCCGCCGGCAGCAACGTCACCGGCAAGGGCCGCGGCCCCGAGCTGTTCTTCGATGTCATGGACCACGCGCGAGTTTGCGGTCGCGGTAGTGGCCAGTACGGGCACGGATGCGGGCAGCTGCTCAATCAGGTCCCGGATGCGCCGGTAGTCGGGGCGGAAATCATGGCCCCAGTCCGAGATGCAGTGCGCCTCATCGATCACCAGCAGGCCCGAACTGCGGATCAGTTCCGGCAACTGTTCATCCCGGAACCGCGGATTGTTCAGCCGCTCCGGGGAGACCAGCAGGACATCCACGCTGTTGCCCGCCAGTTTGGCGCGGATATCGTCCCATTCCAACTGGTTGGCCGAGTTGATGGCGGCGGCGCGGACCCCGGCGCGTTCGGCCGCGGAGACCTGGTCCCGCATCAGCGCGAGCAGCGGGGAGACGATCAGGGTCGGCCCGGCGCCCCGGGCACGCAGCAGCAGGCTTGCCACGAAGTAGACGGCGGACTTTCCCCAGCCTGTCCGCTGGACCACCAGCGCTCGCCGGCCACCGGCAACCAGAGCTTCCACAGCCTCGAACTGCCCCGAGTGGAACTGCGCCTCCGGATTTCCCACCAGCCGGCGGAGGATTTCGGTTGCTTCTTCCCGAAGGTCGGTTACCTGTCCGGTCATGCTCTGCAAATCAGCCATTACCCCAGTATTACAGCCGCGCCTGACAGTCCTGTCGGTTATCCACAGGGGTTCCTTATAAGCTAGGGCGGTGACGAGTCTCGATCTTAGTGTTTCTTTCCAGGAGTCCTTCAAGGCGTACGACGTGCGCGGCATCGTCGGCAAAACGATTACCGCGGCCACGGTGGAGGCCACCGGCGCCGCGTTCGTGGACGTCCTCGGACTGGCCGGTCAGACCGTCCTGGTAGGCGGCGACATGCGCCCGTCCTCCCCCGAATTCGCCGAGGCCTTCGCCCGCGGTGCCGCGGCCCGCGGGGCGAACCCGAAGATGCTGGGCCTGATCTCCACGGACGAGCTCTACTTCGCCTGCGGCACGCTGTCCGCGGCCGGTGTGGTCTTCACCGCCTCGCACAACCCGGCCGAATACAACGGCATGAAAATGGCCCTGCCCGGCGCCGTCCCGGTCTCCTCCGACACCGGCTTGTTCGAGATCCGCGACACCGCCGCCCGCTACCTCGCCGACGGCATCCCCGCCTCCGCCCCCGGCACGCGCAGCGAACAGGACGTGCTGGCCGACTACGCCGGCTACCTGCGCTCCCTGGTGGACCTGACCGGTTCCCGGCCGCTGAAGGTGGTGGTCGACGCGGGCAACGGCATGGCCGGGCTCACCACCCCCGCAGTCCTGGGCGACGGCGTGCTTCCGGCCCTGCCGCTGGAAATCGTCGAGCTGTACTTCGAGCTCGACGGCACGTTCCCGAACCATCCGGCCAACCCGCTGGAACCGGAAAACCTGCGCGACCTGCAGGCCGCCGTCGTCGCGCACGGCGCGGACATCGGCCTGGCGTTCGACGGCGACGCGGACCGCTGCTTCGTGATCGACGAGACCGGCAACCCGGTCTCCCCCTCCGCCGTCACCGCGCTCGTGGCCCGCCGCGAAATCGCCCGCGCCAAGGCCGCCGGCGAGGACACCCCGGTCATCATCCACAACCTGATCACCTCCCGCGCCGTGCCCGAACTCGTCGCCGCCGACGGCGGCCGCGCCGTGCGCACCCGGGTGGGGCATTCCTTCATCAAGGCCGTCATGGCCGCCGAGGGCGCCGTATTCGGCGGCGAGCACTCCGCGCACTACTACTTCCGCGACTTCTTCAACGCCGACACCGGCATGCTCGCCGCGATGCACGTCCTGGCTGCCCTCGGCGAACAGGGGACGCCGCTCTCGGCCCTGGCGCACGAGTACGAGCCGTACGTTTCCTCCGGCGAGATCAACTCGAAGATCGAGGACAAGGACGCCGCCGTCGGCCGCGTCCGCAACCGGTTTGCCGGCGAGGACGTGGACATCGACGAACTCGACGGCGTGACCTTCACCGCCCGCGACGGCTCCTGGTGGTTCAACCTCCGCCCGTCCAACACCGAACCCTTCCTGCGCCTGAACGCAGAAGCCACCGACACCGCAACACTGGACAAGGTCCGGGACACCGTCCTGGAACTGGTAAGGGAATAACCAATGAGCACAGAGGGCACTTCGTGGCGCGAAGGCATAGAACCTGAGGTCCTGAATGACATCGACACGCTCTTCGGCACCGGCCTGGGCATGGCGCAGGAACAGCTGGAAGAACACGGCGCCTTCCTGCCGGTCGGCCTGGTGATGACCAACGACGGCGAGCTGCGGCTGATCGCCGTCCAGCCCGAGGACATTGAGGGCGATGAAGAATCCGACGAGGTGGACGCGGATGCCATGATCCAGGACATCTACACCGCGCTGCAGCAGGAGAAGTCGCAATTCCGCGCCATCGCAGTGATCAGCGACATCTACCTGCCCGACAATGACACGGACGCCATCCACGTCGCCACCGAGCATTCGTGGGGCGCCGCCATCGCGGCCATCCAGCCCTACAGCCATGACGACAACGGCGAATGGACCTACCCGGAACCGTTCATCGACCCGCAGGACCGGATTGTCTGGCCGCCGGCCTAACCCGGGCGGAGCATCAACGCAGCGGCGTTAGAATGCCTGCATGCGGATCAATGCCTTCTCTGACGTGTGCCTGCGCGCCCTCATGCTGCTCAGCGCCTCGCTCGATGGCGAACTGCTGACCACCCAGGCCATCGCCGACGGCGTCGGGACTCCCTACAATCACGTAAGCAAAGCGGTTCTGAAACTGCGCTCCCTCGGCCTCGTGGAGGCGGTCCGCGGCCGCTCCGGTGGCGTGCGTTTGAGCGCCAAAGGGCGTACGACGACGGTGGGCTGGCTGCTGCGCGAACTGGACGAGCGCGAAGACGTCGTCGACTGCGAAAGCGCCGCCGGCAACTGCCCGCTGAGCAACAACTGCAGCCTGCGCGGGGCCGTGCGCCGCGCCCGCGAAGCCTTCTACCGTGAACTCGACGATCTGGTCGTCTCAAGTTTGCCCCGTCAGGGCCAAATGGAGCCGGTCTTTGTGATGTTGAACACACGCCGCCCGGCTTAACCGCGAAAAATCAAGGAGTTTTCTACACGCGGTAGAAATGTGGATTCAAACCGGCATTTGGAATGCTACTTTTGAGCCATCAACCACCTTCTGACCCAAGGAGTAACGATGCTCTCGGAGAAATCCCGCCCCATCATTGAAGCCACCCTCCCCCTGGTGGGCGAGCGGTTGGGGAGCATTACACCGAACTTTTACAGCCGCCTGTTCGCGGCGCATCCGGAACTCCTGCACGGGCTTTTCAGCCGCGCCAACCAGCGCAACGGGGAGCAGCAGAAGGCCCTGGCCGGCTCCATCGCCGCCTTCGCCTCCGCCATGGTCGCCAACCCGGACCTGGTCCCCGAGACCATGCTCAGCCGCATCGCCAACAAGCACACCTCGCTGGGCATCACCGAAGACCAGTACGACATCGTCTACAAGTACCTCTTCGAAGCCATCGCCGAAGAGCTGGCCGATGTGATCACCGCCGAGATCGCCGAAGCCTGGACCGAGGTCTACTGGCTGATGGCCAACGCCCTGATCAAGATTGAAAAGGGCCTCTACGCACAGCAGGCCAATGACAAGATGTGGATGCCGTGGCAGGTCGTGGAGAAGAACCCGGCCGGTACCGGCTCCATGACGTTCGTTCTTGAGCCGGCGGACGACACCCCGGTCACGGCCGCCCGCCCCGGCCAGTTCGTCAGCGTCAAGGTCCAGCTGCCCGACGGCCTGCGCCAGGTCCGCCAGTACTCGCTCTCCGCCGACGTCGACTCCACCGACCGCCGCGTCTTCACCACCAAGCTCGACGACGGCGGCGAAGTCTCCCCCGTACTCCACCGCAACGTCCAGGTCGGCGACGTACTCGAGCTCTCCAACCCCTACGGCGACGTCACCTTGGACGAGGGCGACACACCGGTGGTCTTCGCGACCGCAGGCATCGGCTGCACCCCCTCCGCCTCAGCGCTGCGCTCCCTCGCCCGGCAGGGTTCCAGCCGCGAAGTAATAGTTCTGCACGCGGAAAAGAACCTGGAAGCCTGGGCCCTGCGCGACCAGATGGTCAACGACATCGAAAAACTCGACGGCGCCAACCTCAAGCTGTGGCTCGAAGAACCGGCCGAAGGCGCGAACACAGGCTTCATGTCCCTGCAGGATGTCGAGCTTCCCGCCGATGCCTCCGTCTACGTGTGCGGCCCGCTGCCGTTCATGAAGTCCATCCGCAGCCAGGCGATCGACGCCGGGATCCCCGCCACCAAGATCCACTACGAGGTCTTTGGCCCGGACCTCTGGCTCGCCTCGGCCAACTAACGCCCTTCGAAGAACCAGCCATCATCCCAAACGGACGGCGGCCCGGAAACGACCGGGCCGCCGTCGTTGTTAACACCCAACGTCAAGCATGCCCATCGCCGTCAGGAAGGACCAGGCCTGCCGACCCATCTACCAGCACCTGCTGGCCGTCCTGCAGCACCTTGGTTCCGGTGCCGGTTCCCATCACCGCGGGGATGCCGTACTCGCGGGCCACGATCGCGGCGTGCGAGCCTAGGCCGCCGGCATCCACGACGACGGCGGCGGCACGCTGGAACAGCGGCGTCCATGAGGGATTGGTGTACGGGCACACGAGGATCTCCCCGCTGGCCAAGGTGCCGAAGTCTGCCGGCGAGCGGATCACCCGCACCCGTCCCGCCGCCCGGCCCGCACTGGCCGCTGTGCCGGAGACGAGGGCATTCCCGTGCCGCCGCCTGCCAGGGAAGAGGGCATCCATCGGCAGCAGCGGGATGCCTTCAAGCTCACGGCGTTTCGCCTCGCGCGCCAGCACCACGCGGCGGTATCGCCCGCGTTCAGCCGCCGGCAGGGCCCCCTCGTACCTTGTCATCGCCTGGAGTTCGTTGAAGCGCAGGTGATGGACCTGGTCCGCGTCCTCCAGCACCCCGGCCGCGGCCAGCCGCTGCCCGAGCTCCAGCAGTGCCCGGCGCAGCGGCGGCAGCAGTTTGGTTGCATAAAAGTGCGAGTCTTCGCGGAACGCCGTGCCGGTCTTAGATGACGTGACGGCGCTAAGGACCTGACGCCTGAGCGGTTCGAACCGGAGGGCAGGATGCCTTTCCAGTTCCCGCAGCGCCTGCCCCGTCTGGTCAGCGCCCTGGTGCCGCTCGCCCAGCATCGCTTTGACCAGACTCAGCACAACGTCGGGAGCCGCGGACCATGTGGGCGCGCTGCTGAGGACCACGCTGACCGTCTCGCGGTGGCCGTACTCCGCCACAAAAGCATCGAAATCCGCGCGGAATCCGGCGAACTCCGGCTCCAGCAGCCGGACAAGCAAGTCTGCCGGGGCCAGCTCGTTGAACGCTGCGGACAGGTCGGCGTTGGTCCGAACGCCTTCCGCGAGCTGCTCGAGACCGCGGTTGGCCTGGCTGGTACGGGTCTCAGCGCCGGCGATCAACGCAGCGGCCAGCCGCGGTTTGCCCAGCAGCAGCAATAACAACCGCAGCTTGCCCTGCGGAATGAAGGCGCCGGGCAGATAGGCCGCCCGCAGTTCGGTAATCCAGTGAATCGCGGCGAAGGCGTCCTCGGCCAGCCGGATGACCTCCTGCCAACGCAGCGGCTCGGGATCCCGCGCATTCAGCTGTTCCACCTCGGCCAGGAATGCGGCGAACCGGCCGTCCTCGGTCCACTTTTCCGGCTTGAATCGGTGGACGCGCAGGGCAATGGACAATGGCGCGACCAGGGTTCGGAGTGTGGGCCGCGGGATCGGCGGAACCAGCCGGACCACGACCCCGTCCTCTTCCGGCAACAGTTGTTCAATGGTCGGGAACCGCACGCCGACGCTGCCCGCCATGCCCCGAAGCATGGCGCCGATTCCCCGGTCCATCCAGCCGGAGACGTCCAACGGGTACGGACGCTGCGTGAACATTTCCAGAAAGAAGGGCCCCATCAGTTTCTGGAACCGGTTCAGTTTAAGCGGCTGCGGCGGCAGGGCTGTCATCGGACGGGACTGAAGGATATAGACCCGGCCCCCGGCAACAGCCCACTCCATGTCCTGCGGCCGGCCGAACAGCTCCGCCGACTGCCTCGCTAGCCACGCGAGTTCCGCGAGCTGTGCCGGGCTGAGTGACGGCTCCAGGTCCGCGGTTCCTTGGTCCTCGCCGGTTCCGCCGTCGTCGTACGCGTGAATCACTACTTCGCGTCGACCAGGGGCGTAAGCCATCAGCCGTCCGGCACCGTCGAGAACGTAATGGTCCGGCGTGACCAGGCCGGAGACCACTGCTTCCCCCAACCCGCTGCTTGCATCCACGACAATTTCATCCCGCGCACCGGTTACCGGGTTAGCACTGAACATCACTCCGGCAATCTCTGCCGGAACCATCTCCTGAACGACGACGGCGATGGCCACCTCATGCGCGTCGATCCCCTGCCGCTGGCGGTACGCGATCGCCCGGTCCGTCCAGAGCGAGGCCCAGCAATCCGTCACGGCCTTGATCACTGCGTCCTCGCCGACAACATTGAGGTACGTGTCCTGCTGCCCTGCGAAGGCTGCGCCCGGCAGGTCCTCGGCTGTGGCACTCGAACGCACGGCCACCGGCTTCGACCCCAGCTGCGCATAAGCATCCGCTACTGCCGCCCGGATTTCTGGCGGAACGGCCGTGGCGGCAAATTCCGCTCTGATGCTGGCGCCGTCAGCGCCGGATTGCAGCAGTTCTGCCAGTTTCGCGCCCAGCGGGGTGGAGCCCAGCAGGGCGGCGTAGGCCTGGGTCGTAACGACGAAGCCGTCCGGCACCGGAAAACCGTTTCGGATCAGCTCACCGAGGTTGGCGCCCTTGCCGCCCGCCACGACAATATCCCCGGCACTGAACCCGGCCAAGCGTCCTACAAATGGGCTTTTTGTCATTCCGAGGCTCCTCCGGGGGGTCGCGGACGGCGGGTCCTCTACAAGATACGCCCGAAGCCAGTTAAAGGAAGCAGGCACCGACGCATTTGTCGGGACCTGCTTCCGTACGGCCTAGCGGCAGGGAACCTTACACGTCGAAGCGCTCCTGCAGCACCTTCAGCTGTGCGGACAGCTGTTCCGGCAGGGACTCGCCGAAGCGGGCGTACCATTCCTCGATGCCCTTGAGCTCTTCGGCCCATTCAGCAGGATCAACCTTGACGGCTTCTTCAACCTGTTCCGGCGTCATGTCCAGACCGGTGAGATCGAGGGAGTCCGGCGTCGGCACGAAGCCGATCGGCGTTTCCGTGGCGTCGGCCTTGCCTTCGATCCGCTCGATGGCCCACTTCAGCACTCGGGAGTTGTCCCCGAAGCCCGGCCAGGCGAAGCCACCGTCGGCCGTGCGGCGGAACCAGTTCACCAGGAAGATCTTGGGCAGACGCTCCTGATTGCCCTTGCCGGAAACGGTGATCCAGTGGCGCAGGTAATCTCCGGCGTCATAGCCCATGAAGGGCAGCATGGCCATCGGATCACGGCGGACCACGCCCACGGCACCGGCTGCAGCAGCAGTGGTTTCCGAGGACAGCGTGGAGCCCATGAAGATGCCGTTGGTCCAGTCGCGGGCCTCGGTGACCAGCGGGATGGTGGTCTTGCGGCGGCCGCCGAAGAGGATGGCGTCGATAGCCACGCCCTGCGGGTCGTGGTACTCCGGTGCCAGCATGTCGACCTGGTCGATGGGCGTGCAGAACCGCGAGTTCGGGTGCGCGGCGGGACGTCCGGCCTCCGGGGTCCATTCGTTGCCCTGCCAGTCGGTCAGGTGCTCGGGAACTTCATCCGTCATTCCTTCCCACCAGACACCGCCGTCGTCGGTCAGTGCCACGTTGGTGAAGATGGAGTTGCCCTTGGCAATGGCGCGCATGGCGTTGGGGTTGGTGCTCCACCCCGTACCCGGCGCAACACCGAACAGGCCAGCCTCGGGGTTGACCGCCCGCAGCTCGCCGTCCTTCCCGAAACGCATCCAGTTGATGTCGTCACCGAGGGTCTCGGCCTTCCAGCCTTCGATGGTCGGGTCCAGCAGGGCCAGGTTGGTTTTGCCACAGGCAGACGGGAATGCCGCCGCGACGTGGTACGCCTTGTTCTCCGGGCTGGTTAGCTTGAGGATCAGCATGTGTTCGGCAAGCCAGCCCTCATCGCGGGCCATGACGGACGCGATGCGCAGGGAGTAGCACTTCTTGCCCAGCAAAGCGTTGCCACCGTACCCGGAACCGTACGACCAGATAGAGCGCTCCTCGGGGAAGTGGACAATCCACTTCTCCTCGTTGCACGGCCACGGCACATCCTGCTGACCCGGCTCCAGCGGAGCACCGACGGAGTGCAGTGCCGGCACGAAGAAGGCATCCAGCTCTTCGATCTTGCGCAGCACATCCGAGCCGATGCGGGCCATGATGCGCATGGAGGCGACCACGTAAGCGCTGTCAGTAATTTCGACGCCGAACTTCGGATCTTCTGCGTCCAGGTGCCCCATGACGAACGGGATCACGTACATAGTGCGGCCACGCATGCTGCCGGCGAAGCGCTCCCGCAGGATGCCCTTCATCTTGGCCGGATCCATCCAGTTGTTGGTGAAGCCGGAGTCGCGTTCGTTCTCCGAGCAGATAAACGTCCGCTCTTCGACGCGGGCCACGTCCTTGGGATCGGAGGAGCCGGCAAAGGAGTTCGGGAACAGCTCGGGGTTCAGGCGCTTGAGCGTGCCTGCCTCGACCAGTTCATCCGTCAGTTGCTTGTACTCGGCTTCAGACCCGTCCACCCAATAGACTGAGTCAGGCTGCGTCAGCTCGGAAACTTCGGCAACCCAGGCCAGAAGCTTGGCATGTGTAGTTGGTGCGTTCTTGAGTGTTTCGTCAAGAACCGGCTGACGCGCGTTATCGCCCATGACTCTTCCCTTTCTCGGGCCAGTGGTGTGTATTGATGCTATGGGCCATGGAGTAGACCGGACTGCAGCTTTGTAACGCGCAGCACTGTTCAGGAGTAGTGTCAACCGCGGAAAATCAAGGTTTTTCGATTCGAGCGCCGCGGATTAAGTGATAAAGGTCATATAGACCGGTCTAGTTCACAATCGTCACCGATCGCCGAAACACGGAGTCATCCGCATGATTCCGCGGGTTTTAAGGAGTGGCAAGCCTCACCCCAGCGCCGATTTGGTGACCGGAAGGAAACACGCTAGAGTTATATCCGGCCGCGAGGCCAAAGCGCCCATAGCTCAGCTGGATAGAGCGTCTGTCTACGGAACAGAAGGCCGGGGGTTCGAATCCCTCTGGGCGCACCATTCAAGATGAGGCCCGGTCAACATTTGACCGGGCCTCATTTTTGTTTCCGGAACCGTCAATGCGCGAACGGTCTCTTTTGAGGCTGGCCTATCGCACCAGCTGACACCCTAAACACCACTCGGCCGGCCGCTTGCGAAACTTCTAATGAGCCACCTGCTTGCTCACGCCCAGGACTGCGGCAATGGCCGCCCAACTGACGTCGGCGTTCCGAGCTTGCAGCACCCGGTAGTGCTCCTGCCGCTCCAATTGCAGTCAGGCCTTGCGGACTGCACCGAGTTCCTGCAGCGGTTCGCGACCTTCGGCCTGGCGGAGATCAGTTTTCGAGGCCATGCGGTCAGGTACGTTGACGACATTGGCGCGTTAATCGTTAGAAGGGTGGTGGGGTGTAGAGGTCCGGTGGTGGTGGTTCGGTTGGTGGGCGGATGGACCAGCTGTTTTCGGGGGTGCTGGTCCATTCGTGGCCGGTCCGCGATTTCCAGGTGGTGCTGCCGTCGGGATATTGGGTGACTGTCCAGCCGCCGGCGTGTTTGGCAATGTGTTCGGGTTTGCAGAGCGCTTTGAGATTTCCGAGCACGGTTTTACCGCCGTCTTCCCAGGCGATGGTGTGGTCGACCTCGCAGAACCGGGCTTCCACGTGGCAGCCGGGGCCGCTGCAGTGCCCGTCGCGTAACCGGACGAGGCGTTTGAGCCATTCGGGCGGGTGCCGCAGGTCTTTCGCGGCCGCGACCGCGGTGCGGTACTCATCGGTCAGCACCAGCAGCCAGGATTTCGCGAGCCCGGCGAGGTTGCGGGCCATGTCCGGCGGGATCGGCCCGTACCCGGCGAGTTCGCCGGGCTCCTCGCTCAACCCCGCCGCGGTCTCCAACGACAACGTGACCGCGACACTGGCCGTGATCCCGGCCCCCGCCCCCGTCCCCGTGCCGGCACAGGTGCCCGTGCCGCTCCCGGTACCCTTGCAGGTTCCGTTCCCGGTGACTGTGCTGCCGTTGCAGGTGCAGCCGCCGGTGCGGGTGCCGGGGTTGAGGAGCAGGTCGGTGATGACGTCGGCGCGCAGCTGGGGCAGGGTCCGGGCTTCTTCGGGGCCCTGCAGCTTCTTCGCGAGGGCCTGGACGAGGTTGAACACCATGACTGCCTTGTCCGCGGCGCAGCGGAACCAGACTTCGGCCATCCCGTCATCCTGTGGCACGAGGCCGGCATTGCGGGACCGGTCCGCGCGTTCGTGGCGCACGGTGAGGGTTTCCGGGTGCAGCCGTTCACGGGCCTTGCGGGCACGGGCCTGCACACTCTCCACCGTGATCTTGCCGGCCTGGGGCAGGACGGCGGCCTCGAACGCCGGCAGCAGGTCCTCGGGCAGGTCCTGGGAACCGCGGGCGATCGCGGTGGCCCGCGGCAGGTCCAGGTGGGGAGCCTAGAGATTTCGGACAGTGGACCCTCATAAAATTAGAGGGACTACTGAAATGAGGAACGTGCAGAATGTCTGCATCACAACGACGGTTCACCCAGGAATTCAAGGACGATCTGTGCCAGGAGGTCATCACAACCTCCAAGACAATCAAATCCGTTGCCGAGGAGAACGGCGTCGGGGCCGAGACTCTGCGGACCTGGCTGAAGAAATACCGTAACGCCGGAAACGTGCCCGATGAGGACGAGGCCCTGAGCGTCTCCGAACGAGCAAGGCTCAAGGAACTCGAGCGCGAAAACCGCGAGCTGAAAGCCGAGGCCGCGTTCCTAAAAAAAGCCGCAGCATACTTTGCACGGGAGCCACGGTAGTGGCGAAGTATGAATTCATCGACTCCCAGCGCAACGACCCTGCCGGCACCAGTCCGGTGGTGAAGATGTGCCGGTGGCTTGGCGTCTCCGCGTCCGGTTTCTATAACTGGCTCTCCCGCCCGCTCTCGGCCACCGCGGCCCGCCGGCAGGCGCTCACCGCCCGCGTGCGGCACTTCTTCACACGATCCGACGGCACCTACGGCTACCGGCGGATCCACGCCGATCTGGCCGACGAGGGCACCGGGTGTTCGCCGGAGCTGGTGCGCCAGATCATGCGCGATGAGAACCTCATCCCGTGCCAGCCGCGCCCGTTCAGGACCACGACCGAGGCCGATGCCGACGCTGCGGCAAAGATCCCGGATCTGATGAAGCGGGACTTCAGCGCGGACCGGCCCGGGACCAAGTTCGTCGGCGACATCACCTATATCCACACCTGGCAGGGCTTCGTCTATCTGGCCACCGTCATCGACTGCTACTCCAAGAAAGTCGTGGGCTGGGCCATCGCCGACCACATTCGTGCGGAACTGGTCGAGACTGCCTTGCGCAACGCCGCCGAGACGAGCGTGATCGAGCCCGGCGCGATCTGGCATTCGGACCGCGGCAGCCAATACACCTCCGCCTCGTTCCGGGCCCTGGTCGCGGGACTGGGCATGCGGTCCTCGATGGGCCGGACCGGGGTTTGCTGGGATAACGCGATGGCCGAATCCTTCTTTTCCGCTCTGAAAAACGAGCGTGTTTACCGCACGGTCTACGCGACGAAGACTCAGGCCCGCAGGGACGTCATCCGCTATATCGAGGGCTTTTACAACTCCCGCAGGAGGCATTCCGCACTCGATTACCGGTACCCCAACAACGTCCACTACAGTTACCAGCAGCCAGCCCTGGCAGCATAGGAAACCGCTAATTCCGCTGTCCGAAATTCGCTAAGCAGCCCAAGGTTCCCGGCGGCCATCGCCTCCACCGTGGCCGGCAGATGCCCGGACAGCTGCGCGGCCTCGGCCATGTCCTTCAGCGCGCTGCCGCGGGGCTGGGCCAGGGCCGCGGCGATCTCCGTCGCCGCGCAGGAGGAAAACCCGTGCGCGTTGCCGGTCTCGGCGCCCTCGGCCGGACGCAGCTCGGTGAACCGGTTCAACGCCTTCACCCGGCCCGACTGCAGCCACGCCACGGCCTTCGCCGACGCCTGCAGGTAATCAATGGTCCCGACATCATCGAGGCCCTCCGGATCAATCCGCTCCAGCACCCCGGCCAGCGCCGCCGGCGCGAGGGTCTCCCAGCCCTCCGGCAGGCCCGGCACCTCCGGCAGGACCGCGGCCGCAGCCAGCACCGCGGCGGCTTCCTCGGCCGCTTCGTCGAACGGCCCGGTAAGCCGGCCGCCGAAGGCCAGGTTCTCCCCGGCCCAGGCATCGAGCAGGAGTTTATGCAGCATGATTTCCAACAGCGAACTCCCCGCCAAACCGAGCGCCCGCAAACCACGGTCCCGGTCCGGCTCCGGCGCCGGTATGAAATCAAACTGGAAGCCATCCATACACCCACCCTACGAACCGCCTATGACAGTTTGTGAGCGCGCACACACCATGGGTGGAAGCAGCAGACAACTTTCCGGCCGCCGCACTTGGCTTGGCTGAACCACGCTGACCAGGGCGACGTGATGCCGGGCTTGCCGCTCAGCGGCGCACGACGAAGCGCGTCAGCTTGGCGTCCCGGCCGTCGAGCTCGGCCCAGCTTTTCTCATGTTCGAACACCGTCAGGCCGGACGTCGGGTAGTGCGTGGCCATGTCCATCACCGACTCCTCGTCCGACTCGACCGATGCAAGCCGCATGGCCAGGTTCTGCACCGCGGGCATGTGGCTGATCACCAGCAGGCTCGTGATGGTATCGGGGAGTTGGTTGATCTCGCTGAGCACCTGCGTGGCCGAGGCTTCGTAGATTCCGTCGGACAGCATCGGGGTGGGCGCCTTGTCTCCGAGCTCGTTGCAGATCCAGGTGCAGGTCTGCCGGGTGCGGAGCGCGGACGAGCACAGAATGAAGTCGGGAATATGACCCTGCTCCACCATCCACCGGCCGATCAACGGCGCCTCGTTGTGCCCGCGTTGGGCCAGGGGCCGCTCGTGATCGTCCACGCCCAAAGGCCAAGCGGCCTTCGCATGGCGCAGGATCAGCAGCTTCTTGATGTGGTGCTCGCTCATCCTCCGAGTCTAGCTGTGGCCCCGTCAGGCCCCTTGTGCCGGGACTGGGCACCTGCAAGGCTCGGAGCATGGCGGATCAGACGATGAAGGTGGACGTAATAGTCATTGGCGCCGGCGCCGTCGGCGAGAACGCGGCCGAACGCACGGCGCGCGGCGGCTTGAAGACGGTCCTGATCGAGAAGGCGCTCGTGGGAGGCGAGTGTTCCTACTGGGCGTGTATGCCTTCGAAGGCACTCTTACGTCCCGGCAAGGCAGTTAATGCCGCGCGAAGCATAGATGGCGCCAAGCAGGCGGTAACCGAGTCGCTGAATGTGGATGCCGTGCTCCAGCGCCGGGACGGTTTTACTTCACACTGGGACGACAAGTCACAGGTGGAGTGGGTGCACGGCGCTGGCATCGAACTGCTCCGAGGTACGGCCCGGCTGACCGGTGAGCGTATGGTGGAACTGGCTGCGGAGGACGGTACAACCACCTCCATCGAGGCGGGCCACGCCGTCGTACTGGCCACCGGCTCAGTGCCCACCGTTCCGCCGATCGAGGGTTTGGACAGCGTGGACTTCTGGGGCACGCGCGAAGCCACTGCATCGCAGGAGATCCCGCAAAACCTGCTGGTGCTCGGCGGCGGCGTTTCCGGGGTGGAGCTGGCGCAGGCCTATGCGCGGCTGGGAGCAGCCGTCACGCTGGTTGCCCGCGGTGACCTGCTGGCCAATTATCCGGAACCGGCACGCCGCCTGGTGGAAGCCGGCCTGCGCGAGGACGGCATCGATGTCCGGCTGCACACCACCACCCAGAAGGCAGCGCAGGATGAATCCGGCATCCATTTGACGTTGATACCAACAGATAACGACGGCGGGGCCGCGCCTTCGATAGTCAGCGGCGCCAAGCTGCTGGTTTCCACCGGCCGCCATCCGGCCCTGATCGGCCTGGGTCTGGAAAATGTCGGCGTCGTTCCCGAGGATCTGGAGACCGATTCCAGTGGTCAGGTGGCCGGTGTGGAAGGTGGCTGGCTCTACGCTGTCGGGGACGCCGCGGGAAAAGCGTTGCTGACCCACCAGGGGAAGTACGAAGCCCGCGCCGCCGGCGAGGCAATCTCTGCAAGGGCCGCGGGCGACTTGGACGGCGGGAGGCCGGAACCATGGAGCCGGTTCGCCGCCACGGCCGACGAGGCTGCGGTACCGTCCGTGGTGTTCACCGATCCGGAAGTGGCGATGGTCGGGCTGACCCTTGAGCAGGCGCGGGAGGGCGGCGCCAGTGCCAGGGGCGTAGAGCTGCCGATCGCCGTCGCCGGTTCGGCGCTGCACGCGGACGGCTATGCCGGCTGGGCACAGCTGGTGGTGGACGAGGACCGTAAAGTCCTTCTCGGCGCCACCTTCGCCGGCCCCGATGTCAGTGAGTTGCTGCATGCGGCCACGATCGCCGTCGTCGGCCAGGTTCCGTTGGACCGCCTCTGGCATGCCGTTCCGGCCTATCCCACCATCAGCGAGGTCTGGCTCCGGCTGCTCGAGGAATACGGCCTCTAAACGACGCACGCGCCTGGAGGCTTCAAGCGCTCGGCGGGCTTAAAGCGGCGAGGGCGCCTCCTTGTGGAGACGCCCTCGGGCCAAAAGCAAGACTTAGATGGAGTACTCCGGGGCTGCCCAGACGACAACCTCGGGGTGCTCGTAGAAGCGGTAGCCCTGGCCGCGGACGGTGCGCACGGTGTTAGCCAGGCGCCCGAGCTTGGAACGCAGGCGGCGGATGTGAACGTCGATGGTGCGCTCGTTCGGCACCTCTTCGGCGTTCTTCCACAGACCGGAGAGCAGTTCGTCGCGGCCCACGGTCCGGGTGGCATTTTCCACCAGGTAGTTAAGCAGTTCGAACTCCTTGAACGTCAGGTTCAGGGTTTCGCCATCCAGGTGGACCTCGCGGCGGGAAAGATCGATCAGCACGCCGCTGGGACGGCTCGACTGCTGCGCCGTGTGCACCGTGCGCTGCTGAACCTCGGTCCGGGGACGGCGGCTGACGGTCGGATCGCCAAGGGCCTGGCGGACGACGTCGATATTCTCGCCCTGCGCGTCGGCAGGAGCCAATGCGACGGCGGCGTGGCTTTGCGCTCCGGGAACCAGCGTCTGGACATAAGAGCGGATCTGGGAAGCAAGCTGTGTCAGCGACGTACCGGCTGCCGCGGCGGCGGATTCGTCCAGGCCTACATACAAAACAAACCCGCGAGCAACAGTGTCAGCTGACACTGCCTGCGGGCCTGGTTCACCATTGGGGGTAATCACCGGAGTGGGAGCGGTGGTCGGGTTGGCGGCATCGCCGTCGAATTGCCCGGGAACGGCGCGGAGCACACGGTACTGCTGGGCGGGATTGGCCTGGGTCGCGCCGTACTGCGGGCGGTTAAAGCCCTGGCGCTGCGCTGCGGCGGCCCGGTTCTGGGCGTTGCGGACGGAGATGTGGACGTATCCGGATGAAACTGACATGTTCTAAAACCTCATATGTGAATGGCCGTCATCGCGGCGCGAATGCATGGGTATGCCCGCACGGGATGCTGTTTGCCCGCCATCGGACAGATGAATTGCCTGAATAACTCTTGGGTGGTGAGTTAGGCCTGCATTCGACAACAGCACAGAGTCCATCCGGAATGGGATCCGGTGAGGATTGCTGCGGCTGCAGATGCTGTTGAAATGTTGTTCACGTCTCTGATTTTGTCCGTAATAAACGGTACGTGCAAGTAACAAAAGCCGATTCGTCTCGCATCGTGAGATTTCCGGGCCTTTTGTGTTCCAACTCACATTCAAGGTCCTGAATAAATATAAGGCAGCTTATTGCGGCGATCCCGAGGATGCAGGGCATATTCATGCACGTTAACGGAATGTATATGCAGTTTGAACGATCATAGTCGCCCGCGATGATGCAAGTGTCCCACTATATGGACCGCTGACGCATTCTCGGCGGGTGTAGCACAAACGGCTGGAGGTGTTTCTCAGGTTCAGATCAGCCGGCGATGCCGTAAAGCCGGTCCCCCGCATCGCCGAGGCCCGGGACGATATAGGCATGCTCGTTCAGTCGTTCGTCCACGGAAGCCAGCACGATAGTCACGTTTTCCGCTTCGCCAAGTTCGGCCTCGAGCATCTTGAGACCCTCGGGGGCGCCGAGCAGGCAAATGCAGGTCACGTCGGCGGCGCCACGCGCGAACAGGAACTTGATCGCTTCGCGCAGGGTGCCGCCGGTGGCCAGCATCGGATCCAGCACGAAGACCTGGCGGCCTGTCAGATCAGCCGGCAGACGCTCGGCATAGGTGATGGCCTCGAGTGTCTCCTCGTTGCGCGCCATCCCGAGGAAACCGACCTCTGCGGTGGGAACCAGTTTGGTCATACCTTCGAGCATGCCGAGCCCCGCGCGGAGAATGGGCACCACCAGCGGGGTGGGCTTGGTGAAGGCCGTCCCAACGGTCCTGGTCACGGGCGTCTCGATTTCCACCGGTTGCGTGCGCACGTCCCGCGTGGCTTCATACGCCAGCAAGGTCACCAGTTCTTCGGTCAGTTGGCGGAAAACGGGCGACGGCGTGGTCTTGTCGCGGAGAACTGTGAGTTTGTGGGCAACAAGAGGGTGGTCCACTTCGAGTACGCGCATGCGTCAAAGTTACAGTCACCCCGAAGCCAGCACAAACAATCCCGTTCCGTCCGAAACCGCCCGGAGTCCTCCGAAGTTGTCCGGAGCAGTGCCCGCGGCAACAATTGAGCACATGATGCCTGCCGATCCGCTGCACAGCGAGTGGATGGACCTCGCCCTGGAGCAGGCGCGCCTTGCCCTCGCCACGGCGGACGTGCCGATCGGCGCCGTCGTTATCGGTCCGGACGGCACGGTCATCGGTTCGGGCCGGAATGAACGCGAAGCCCACCACGACCCCACCGCGCACGCGGAAATCGTTGCGATCCGCGAGGCGGCGCGGAAGCTGGACTCCTGGCGGCTGGAGGGCTGCACCCTGGTGGTCACGCTGGAGCCGTGCGCCATGTGTGCCGGCGCGGTGGTTCTTGCCCGGGTTCCCAAGGTGGTTTTCGGTGCGTGGGATGAGAAGGCCGGGGCCGCCGGCAGCGTGTTCGATATCCTCCGCGAGCGCCGGCTCAACCATTGGGTAGAGGTCCATCCCGAGGTCCGCGCCGATGAGTGCGGGAACCTGCTGCGGCAATTCTTCGAAGCCCACCGCGACTAGCCATCGCGCCGATAGCAAGTAGGCTTGGTATTTCCGGAACCCGAAAGGATAGCGATGACTCACCAAGAAAACGGACACCAGGAAGTAGCCAAGATCCTCAAGGATGCCGACATCGCGGTGCTGACAACGGTGAACGCCGAAAACCAGCTGGTCAGCCGCCCGCTGGCCCTGCAGGCAGTCGAGTTCGACGGCCTCCTTTGGTTCTTCACCCAGGACCCCTCCCCCAAGGCCGACGAAATCCGCGCCAACCAGCAGGTCAACGTCTCGGTCCACGCCGGCGGCGGCTATCTCTCCATCTCCGGTACCGCGGACATTGTGCACAACAGGCCGAAGATCGATGATCTGTGGAGCGCCGCCGTCGAGCCATGGTTCGAGAACGGGAAGGATGATCCAGCTGTCGCCCTGATCCGGGTGGCGGCGGACACTGCCGAATACTGGACGGCCGACTCCCCCAAGGTTGCCACCCTGTTCAAGCTCGCCAAGGGAATGGTCACCGGTGAACAGCCCGACGTCGGTAAGAACGACGTCGTCGAGATGTAGCCGCGCTTGGGAGACATTTACAGCCGGCGCCGGGCCGCGGACGAGCCGCTGATGCGCCGTTTTGGGCCACAGCCCAACTACCGGTAAAGTTGACGCGTCTGGTGACGTGTCCGAGCGGCCGAAGGTGCAACACTCGAAATGTTGTTTGGTGTAACAGCCAACGTGGGTTCAAATCCCACCGTCACCGCCACTGATAGCCCCGCAACCCTCACGGTTGCGGGGCTATTGTTTTGTCCCGCCGCGTCGAGACGCAGACCCGTGGATAAGCTGGAGCGGTGCAGACGGGTTTGAGCAGCAGAATGGACCAGGCCGTCGCAACGCTGGCGCCGGGCTACTTCGCGCTGGTCATGGGCAGCGGCATCGTTTCCATCGCGCTGCAGATCCAAGGCTTCACGACGCCATCGTTAATCTTGCTGGCGGTTTGCGCCTCCGGCTACGTACTGCTGCTGGCGCTGCACGTGCTGCGTCTGGTGCGCCATCGCCACAACTTCTCCGAGGACTTTAACGATCCACGCCGGGGCTTCGGATTCTTCACATTCGTCGCCGGAACCAACGTGCTGGGCATCCGCCTCTCCATGGATGGCCAGATCGGCTGGACCACCGGCTTGCTCGGACTCGGCTTCATCGCCTGGCTGTTGCTCGGCTACGTGGTGCCCTGGACGGCGGTGCTGGCCAGGACCGCCCGTCCGGTAACGGCGACGGCGAACGGCACGTGGTTCATCTGGGCTGTTGCCGCGCAGTCCTGCGCCGTGGCTGCCGCAACGATTGAACCGGCCCTGCCGTCGCTGCGCCGCGAGCTCGCCGTGGTGGCGTTGTTCTGCTGGTCCATCGGCATCTTCCTCTACGCGGCGTGCGGCATCTTTGTGGCGTTGCGCATGATGCTCTACCGGCTGAAACCCGAGGACCTGACCCCGCCTTACTGGGTGGCGATGGGCGCGATGGCGATCTCCGTGGTCGCGGGCGCCCGGATTGTGGAGATGGAGGATGCCCCGATGGTCAACGCTACCCGTGGCCTGGTGGCCGGGCTCTCGGTGGTGTGCTGGTCCTTCGCGACCTGGCTGATTCCGGCCCTCATCGCCGCCGGCTGGTGGCGGCACTTCCGGCATCGCGTGCCGCTGCAGTACGACGCCACCTGGTGGAGCATCGTGTTCCCCGTCGGGATGTACGCCGTCGCCTGCCTCACCCTCGGCCAGGCGGACAGCCTGCCGATTGTCGAGGGGATCGGCGCGGTCTGGATCTGGGTGGCCTGCGCCGTCTGGCTCACCACTTTCACGTTTATGTGCCTGCACCTGCGCGCCACGCTGTTCCGCCGCGGCCCCCGGCCGGATCCCGCTGCGGCCTGACGAATTCCACTTCCTCGGCGGCGATCACTAAAGTTGGACCATGGCCGACTCCCTCACCACCACCGCCACGGAACATATTGGTGCCGCGGGCGAAACGATCCCGGACGCCTACTACATCCGGCTGGACGACACCCGCTTCCACTCGACGCTGCACTCGCAGGGTGCCTGGAATGCGCACGAGCAGCACATGGCCAGCGCTTCGGGCCTGCTGATCCACGCGGTCCAGCAGAACCATCCGCGGCCGGAAGTCGCCCTGAGCCAGGTCACGTTCGAGATCCTCGGCGTCATCCCGGGCGGCGAAATCGAAGTGACAACCGAGGTAGTCCGACCCGGCCGCACCATCGAACTGATCGAGGCGACGCTGAGCGGCAACGGCCGCCCGGCCATCCGCGCCCTGGTCTGGCGCCTGCTCACCGGTGACACCAGTGAAGTGGCCGGCGGTGATGGCGGCCAGCTCAAGCCGCCCGCCGAATGCGCACCCTATGAAATGGACTCAGTCTGGGACGGCGGCTTCATCGCGTCCACCGAATTCCGTGTCGCGGAGCGGTGCCGTCCCGGCAGCGGCGCCGCTTGGATACGCACGCCATACGCGATTGTGGACGGCGAGGAGTCCGAGCCCATCGCCCGCTTCATGGGCCATGTTGATACGGCCAACGGGATTGCGGTCCGGCAAAGCCCGCGGGAGTACATGTTCCCCAACCTGGACCTGACCGTGCACTTGTTCCGCCAGCCCGAGGGCGACTGGACCGGCATGGACACCCGCGTGCACTTCGGCGCGTCCGGCGTCGGCATGACCGCCACGGACCTTTACGACGAGCGGGGCCTGGTGGGCAAAGCCGCGCAGATCCTCACCGTGCGTAAGTTCCCCGAACCGAAACAGTAGGCGCCGACCGCCGCAGCGAGCGACGTCGACGCAGCTCACCTTTGCGGGACCTGCAGCGGTTTTCCACAGGCGGGTGAAACCTTCAACTGAGCCATGGCCTAGGATCAAAGTGGGGGCCGCCGGAGTGACGCACCAGACAACGGCGGTTGTCTGTCCTGCCCAGTCTCGCAAAGAAAGCAGTCCGCCGTGGAGTTACTCCTGCCAGCCGTTCTCGTCGTCGTCGTTCTCATCATTATTGTCAGTCTCATGCGCGCCTACCGCGTGGCCGGTCCTTCCGAGGCACTGATCATCACCGGCCGGGGCGGCCAGGATGACCAGCGGGTGGTCTCCGGCGGACGCGTCATTGTCTACCCGTTCATCCAGCGGGCTTACACCATGTCGCTGGCCTCGCGCCAGATCCGGGTGGAAATCGACGGCATCTCGAAGAACGGCATCCAGCTGTCCCTCACCGGCGTTGCGCAGGTCAAGGTCGGCGGGGACGAGGTCTCCATCCGCCGGGCCGCCCAGCGTTTCCTGAACCAGCAGGACCAGATCGACCACTACACGCAGGAGATCCTGGCCGGCTCGCTGCGCGCCGTCGTCGGAACGCTGACCGTGGAGCAGGTCATCCAGGACCGAGCGTCCTTCGCCGCCTCGGTTTCCGAAGAGGCCGAGCACTCTATGAACAACCAGGGCCTGGTCATCGACACGTTCCAGATCTCGGCTGTGGACGACGACGGCGACTACATCAATAACATGGGCCGCCCGCAGGCCGCCGAGGTGGCCAAACTCGCCGCCATCGCCGAGGCGCAGGCCACGCGCGAGGCCTCCGAGGCACAGGCACTGGCCGACGAGAAGGTTGCCATCGCCCAGCGCACGCTGGCCCTGAAGCAGGCCGAAATCAAGGAAGAGACCGACGCCCGGCTGGCCGCTGCCAACGCCGCCGGCCCGTTGGCCGAAGCAGCGCAGCGCCAGCGGATCCTGGAACAGGAAGAACTTGTCGCAGTCCGTCAGGCCGAGCTGAAGGCCAAGCAGTTGGACACCGAAGTGCGCCGGCCGGCCGACGCCGAGCGTTACCGCCAGGTGCAGATCGCCGAGGCCGCCAAGACGCAGGCCATGCTGGCCGCCGAAGCCGAACTGGCGCGGCGTGAAAACGAAGCCAAGGCCGTGGAGCTTGAAGGTGCCGCCAAGGCCGCCGCCATCCGCGCGCAGGGTGAAGCAGAGGCCGCATCCACACTGGCCAAGGCCGAGGCCTACAAGCAGTTCAACGACGCCGCCGTGCTGGACCGGATGCTGGACACCCTCCCGCAGATCGCCCGCGAGCTGGCGGCGCCGTACGCCAACATCTCGGAGCTGAACGTCATCTCCAGCGACGGTGAGAGCAAGCTCAGCCAGAACATCTCCACGAACCTGGTGGAAACGCTCTCCATGCTCAAGACGATGACCGGCGTGGACCTGACCGACGTCGCCCGGAACATGACGGCCGAAAAGACATCCAAGGCGGGGGCTAACGGAACCGGCAAGGATCTGCTTGCGGCCTCCGACAACCACGAGCACGCCGGCAGCTAGCGATGCCATTCTTGGCCCGGCGGGGCGTCTTGTTGCCCGCCGGGCGGCAGCCGGATGACAAGATAGTCCAATGGCACTTCGCATTCTGACCGTCGGCCGCAAGCACGAGTCCTGGGTGGCCGAGGGGATCGACCGCTACGAGAAGCGGATGAAGAAGCCCTTCGATGTCACCTGGCTGCCCATCCCGCATTCCGCCCGCGAGCACGACGCTGCCCGCAAGGAGGAATCCGAGCAGCTGCTGGGCAAGCTGGGCGGGAAGTACGCCAACGACTTTGTCATCCTGCTGGACGAACGCGGCAAGAATATCGACTCGCCCACGTTGGCCAGCACGCTGCAGGCGCCGCTGGATACCTCGCGCAATATCACGTTGATCATCGGCGGCGCCTACGGCGTGGACCAGAGCATCCACCAGCGCGCTGACTTTGTCTGGTCGCTGTCCAAACTCGTTTTCCCGCACCAGTTGGTCCGGCTGATCCTGATCGAACAGCTCTACCGGGCTCAGGAAATTGCAAGCGGCCGCCCCTACCATCACGAGTGAGGCAACAGGGGCTTTGCCGGACGCCTGATTTCAGGCCCGAGGGTCCCTGGCCGCTAGACTTTTACAGACTGTAGAAGAGCGGCAGGAAGGGAGGCAGCGCATGCTATCCGCAGCGCCCGTCCGCCCTGTCCCCGCCAGCCTAGCCCCAGTCCGTCTGCTCCGCGCTGCCGCCGTAAGCGCGACCGTGCTGTGCCTCGCAGCCGCCGCGCACGTGGCCGGCGGTGGCACTATCCCGGCCGCCGGCGTCGTTATTGGCCTGAGTGTGCTGACGCTGCTTCCGGTGACCTTGCTCGCCGGCCGCAAACTCGGGGTCACCACGATGGCCGCCATCCTCGCGGGCAGCCAGCTGGCCCTGCACCAGGCCTTCACCGTTCTAAGTACGACGGCGGTGTGCACCGAAGCGGGTCACCATGCCTATGCGGGGGCAGGGTCGCTGGAATGCGTGGCCAATGCCGCCGGTGCTGCTGGTGGTGCTGCACACGCACCGGCCGAGCATGGTGCCGCCATGGTCGTCGCCCACGTGCTCGCCACCGCGCTGACCGGGCTGCTCCTGGTCCGGGGCGAAGAGGCCGTCTGGGCGCTTGCCGCCTGGCTTCAGCCGCTCGCCAAGCTGCCCTCCGCCGTCGTTCTTCCCATCCGTCCCGCCCCTACCGCACCGGCCCCCGGTACGCTGCTGCTCCCGCGGACCCTGTGCCAGCTGACGCTGAAGCCGCTGCGCGGACCGCCGGCGCTTTCCTTTCACTAAGCCACCCGGCTTGCAGCGTTCCGGGCAACAGCCCCGTCCACCGCCCGCAGGCCATCCAGCTCACGCGCCCTACTTGGCGCACCCTGAAAGGTATTAGCCATGACCACCCAGACCACCCAGACCACAAACCCTGCCCGCACCGCCGGTGAAACCCGCACCAACCGCCGCCCGGCGCGCACCCTGCGCACCGGGCTTGCCGCCGCCGCGACGATCGGGCTCCTCGGCTTCGGTGCCGCCGCAGCCTCCGCGCACGTCCACGTCACCCCGGACAGCACGGCAGCCGGCTCCTCGTCCCTGCTCACCTTCGACTTCTCGCACGGCTGTGAAGCTGCGCCGACCACCGAAATCGCCATCAGCCTGCCGGAGCAGATCGACGACGCCACACCCACGGCGCATCCGGGCTGGGACGTCGAGAAGGTCGAAGAGACGCTGGAGACGCCGAAGAAGCTTGAGAACGGCACCACCATCACCAAGCGGGTGAGCCAGATCGTCTACACCGCCAAGGAACCGCTGGCCGACGGTGTGCGCGATGCTCTCCAGATCCAGGTCCAGCTGCCCGCGGCCGAGGGCGAAACGCTGGCATTCCCCGTGCTGCAGACCTGCACCGAGGGATCCACGGACTGGGCGCAGGTCGCCGAGGCGGGCCAGGACTCCCACGATCTGGAGTCCCCCGCGCCGTCGTTCGCGGTGACAGCAGCCGAGGCCGCAGGCCACGGCCATGGCACGGCCGAGGGCGCCGCCGACACGGAGCAGGTGTCGAACACCTCCGCGGCCGGTGCCCGTGGTACCAACGACGGCGGTGCGGCGACGGCTGGCTGGGTCGGCCTCGTAGCCGGGCTGCTGGGGCTGCTCGCAGGCGCCGCGGCGCTGGTTCGGACCCGCGGGGTGAAGAAGTAACGAACGCTCCGCAAAAAGTCGGCGAAACCCGGTCCTTGGCGGTCGGGTTTCGTTGACTCCGGGCCGGCTGGCCGTACGCTGGTGTCATGGTGAAACGTAACAGGCTGCCCGGTGCAGCAGCGGCAGTTCTGATGGGTTGTGCTGTACTGCTGGCCGGGTGCGGCCAGCCGGAATCGCAGGAACCCGCCGGCAGTGCTCCGGCGACCTCGTCCGGCTCCCCCGAGGCCTCGGAGCAGGCCTCCGGCTCGGCGGAGGGGTCCGGCTCCGCCGCAACCGAAAGCACGCCCGCGGAGGAAGCAGAAACGTCTGCCCCGGCTGCCGAAGAGACGGATGCTCCTGCCGAGGGCACCGCCGAAACCGGCGAGTGCAAGGCGGACCAACTGGAGGCCGCCATCAAGACCGAACCGGGTGCCGGCGCGGCCGGCAGCGTCTACCGCAGCCTGGTGGTAACCAATATCGACGCCGAGGACTGCACCGTCCGCGGCTACCCTGGAGTGTCCTACGTGGACGCCGCCGGCAACCAGGTCGGTGCGCCGGCGGACCGGGACACGGCAGCGGAAGCGGTGACCGTAACGCTGGCACCCGGCGAATCCGCCGTGGCCCAGCTGCAGCAGACCAACGCGGGCAACTACGGTCCCGAATGTAACCAGGCGGAGGTAGCCGGGGTGCGCGTCTACCCGCCGAACGATACCGCCTGGCTGACCGCGCCGCAGGAGACCATCGGCTGCGCCAACGAGGCCGTGGTGCTCATGACGGTCGGCACTTTTGTGGCCGCATAACCGCTTACCGGATGCATCCTGTCAGTGGCGGGCGATAGTCTCGAACTATCGAAAACAGCTCGCCGGTTCTGTCCAGGTTCTCCCCGGCCACAAGCGCGTGGTTCGCCGGGGCCTTCAGCGCGCCCACGGATGCGCAGGAGGGCGCCTGGAACGCCATTTCGGCCGGCTCCCATGCGCTGGTGGTCGCCCCTACCGGTTCCGGCAAAACGCTGGCGGCCTTCCTCTGGGCGCTGGACAGCTTCATCACTGCGGCCGAGCAGCCCCCGGAACTGCCGATCGACGAGCTTCCGGCCGGCAAGCGCGGCAAAAAACCCTCCCGGGGCACTAAGGTCCTCTACATCTCGCCGCTGAAAGCCTTGGGCGTGGACGTGGAACGGAACCTGCGTGCCCCACTGATAGGCATCACCCAGACCGCCAGGCGCCTTGGCCTGCCCGCCCCTGACATCACGGTAGGCGTGAGGTCCGGGGACACCCCGGCGTCGGACCGGCGCAGATTGCTCACCCATCCGCCGGACATCCTGATTACGACGCCGGAATCCCTGTTCCTGATGCTGACCTCCAGAGCGCGCGAAACTTTGGCGGCCGTGGACACGGTTATTGTGGACGAGGTCCACGCCGTCGCCGGGACCAAGCGCGGCGCCCATCTGGCCCTCTCACTTGAACGGCTGGATGCGCTGCTGCCGAAGCGTGCCCAGCGGATCGGGCTTTCGGCCACGGTTGAACCGCTGGATACGGTCGCCCGCTTCCTCGGCGGCAGCGCGCCGGTGGAAATCGTGGCGCCGCCGTCCCAGAAAAAATGGGATCTGACCGTCTCCGTCCCGGTGGAGGACATGACGGCGCTGGCGGCACCGTCGGCGGAGGAACCTGGGCCTGGCGCCCAGCCGGCGTCCATTTGGCCGCATGTCGAAGAGAAGATCGTGGATCTGATCGCCGCGAACCGGTCCACCATTGTTTTTGCCAACTCCCGGCGGCTCGCCGAACGGCTCACGGCACGGTTCAACGAAATCTGGGCCGAGCGCCAGGCCGCCGCCGAGGTGTGGGCGGCGGAACAGCCACCGGATGATGCCGGCGCTGCTGCTTCGCCCCCGCACATGCCCGCCCAGATCATGGCGCAGGCGGGTTCGATGTCCGGCGCGGAGCCGCTGCTGGCGCGTGCCCACCACGGTTCGGTCAGCAAGGACCAGCGCGCCCTGATCGAAGATGACTTGAAGTCCGGCCGGCTGCGCTGCGTGGTCGCTACTTCCAGTCTGGAACTGGGTATCGACATGGGCGCCGTGGATCTGGTGGTCCAGGTGGAGTCCCCGCAATCGGTGGCCAGCGGGTTGCAGCGCGTGGGGCGGGCCGGGCACCAGGTCGGCGAGACCTCGCAGGGCGTCCTGTTCCCCAAGCACCGGCAGGACCTGGTGAACACCACCGTCACCGTTGAGCGCATGCTGGCCGGACGCATCGAGCCGCTCTACATTCCGGCGAACCCGCTGGACATCCTCGCCCAGCAAACGGTCGCGGCCACAGCGTTAGGTCCCGTAGAGGTAGAGGAATGGTTCGACGTCGTACGCCGTTCCGCACCCTTCGGCACTCTGCCGCGCTCGGCCTTCGAGGCCACCCTGGATCTGCTTGCAGGCCGCTACCCCTCGGACGAGTTCGCCGAACTGCGCCCGCGGATCATCTGGGACCGCGTGGCCGGAACCATTACCGGGCGTCCGGGCGCGCAGCGGCTGGCGGTTACCTCCGGCGGCACCATTCCGGACCGCGGGCTCTTCGGCGTGTATCTGGTGGGCTCCGAAGACGGCGCGGGCAAGGGCGGCAGGCGGGTCGGCGAGCTGGACGAGGAGATGGTCTACGAATCGCGCGTCGGGGACGTCTTCGCGCTGGGCGCCACGAGCTGGCGGATCGAAGACATCACCCATGACCGGGTGCTGGTCTCCCCCGCCTTCGGCCAGCCCGGCAAGCTCCCGTTCTGGAAGGGGGATTCGCTCGGCCGGCCGGTGGAGCTGGGCCGCGCGCTGGGTGCTTTTGTGCGCGAGCTGGCCGCAACGGCCGAGGAGCCGGCGCTGGAGCGGCTGCGCGGAAACGGCCTGGACGAGTGGGCCGCCGCCAACCTGGTGGCGTATCTGGCCGAGCAGCGGCAGGCCACGGACGTGGTGCCGAGCGACCGGGTGCTGGTGGTGGAGCGCTTCCACGACGAGCTCGGCGACTGGCGGGTGGTGCTGCACAGTCCGTTCGGCATGCCCGTGCACGCACCCTGGGCCCTCGCCGTCGGCGCCCGCTTGCACCAGCGCTACGGGCTGGACGGCTCGGCGATGGCCGCGGATGACGGCATTGTCCTGCGCGTGCCCATGATGGAAGACGAGCCGCCGGGCGCGGACCTGTTCCTGTTCGACCCGGAGGAGCTGGACCAGATTGTCACGGCCGAGGTGGGCGGCTCCGCCCTGTTCGCATCCCGCTTCCGCGAATGCGCCGCCCGCGCCCTGCTGCTCCCCCGGCAGAACCCGGCCAAACGCACCCCGCTGTGGCAGCAGCGCCAGCGCTCGGCCCAGCTGCTGGATGTCGCCCGGAAGTACCCCACCTTCCCCATCGTGCTCGAAACCGTGCGCGAATGCCTGCAGGATGTCTACGATCTGCCCGCGTTGAAAGGCATCGCCTCGTCCATCGAGCGCCGGGAACTGCGCCTGGTCGAGACCACCACGCCGCAGCCTTCGCCGTTCGCCCGCTCGCTGCTCTACGGCTACGTGGCGTCCTTCCTCTATGAAGGCGACTCCCCGCTGGCCGAGCGGCGCGCGGCGGCCCTCTCGCTGGATCCGTCGCTGCTCAATGACCTGCTGGGCCGGGCCGAACTGCGCGAACTCCTGGACGCGGACATTATCGCCAGCACGGAACGCGAACTCCAGCGCCTCAGCGCGGACCGGAAGGTCCGCGGCATCGAGGGCATCGCGGACCTGCTGCGGCTGCTCGGACCACTCACGACGGCGGAAATCGCCTTGCGCGTCGAACTTCCCGAGGGTGCCGGGCCAGCAGACGCCGCGACCCCGACGCCGGATAGCGAGGCTGGGGCGGACGGTGCCGCCGTGGCCTACGTCGAGCCGCTGCTGGCGGAACTGGCCAAGGCCAACCGCGCACTCAAGGTGGGCGTTGCCGGCGTCGGGCGTTGGGCCGCCGTCGAAGACGCAGCGCGGCTGCGCGACGCACTAGGGGTGCCGCTGCCGATGGGAGTCCCGTTGGCGTTCATCGAGCCGGTGGCGGACCCGCTCGGAGACTTGGTGGGCCGGTATGCCCGCACGCACGGACCATTCACCGCACCGGAATGCGCGGCCCGGCTGGGGCTCGGCGTGGCCGTGGTGGACACGGCGCTGCGCCGGCTGCTCAAGGACGGGCGCGTGGCCGAGGGCGAGTTCCGTCCACCGGAAAGCGCCGTCCCGCCGGTCACCGGCGTGGTGGAGTGGTGCGACGTCGAGGTGCTGCGCAAGATCCGGCGCCGCTCGCTGGCTGCCCTCCGCCAGGAGGTGGAGCCGGTGGATCCGGCCACCTACGGCCGGTTCCTGCCGGTCTGGCAGAACGTGGGTTCCGGCCTGCGGGGGCTCGACGGCGTGGCCACCGTGATCGACCAGCTCTCCGGCGTCCCAGTTCCGGCGTCGGCCTGGGAGCCGCTGATTCTGGGCACCCGGGTGACCAATTATGCGCCGTCGATGCTGGACGAACTGACTGCTACCGGCGAGGTTCTGTGGGCCGGGGCCGGATCGCTGGCCGGAAACGACGGCTGGATCACGCTGCAACTGGCCGAGAACGCCCCGCTAACGCTGAATCCGCAGCCCGATTTCGAGCCCAGCGTGCTGCAGTACGAGCTGCTGAACCTGCTTGCTTCCGGCGGGCAGTTCGGCGGCGCCGCCTTCTTCTTCCGCCAACTCGCGGATGCGCTGGCCGCCGGCGGCACCCAAGCGGCGGACGCCGACGTGGTGACCGCCCTGTGGGAACTGGTCTGGGCCGGGCGGATCACCAATGACACATTCACCCCGGTGCGTGCCCTGCTCGCGGGCGGGACCACCGCGCATAAGCAGCGGCCATCCGCGCCGCGGGCCCGCTCGGCACGACTAGGCCGGATCGGGCGGATGCACGGGCTCGGCACGGGGACCGGCCTCGGGTCGGGAGCCGGGCTTAGACCGGGCGCCGGGGCGGGTCACGCCGGCCGCGCCGCCCTCCCGCTCGCGGCGGGGCGCTGGTCGCTGCTGCCGGCGCCGGAAGCGGATCCGACCATCCACGCGCATGCCACCGCAGAACTGATGCTGGACCGCTACGGAGTGGTGACCCGCGGATCGGTGGCCAACGAAGGGATTCCGGGCGGCTTCGGGCTGCTCTACAAGGTGCTGGCGCGGCTGGAGGAAACCGGGCGTTGCCGGCGCGGCTACTTCATCGAGCACCTCGGTGCCGCGCAGTTCGCCGTCCCCGCCACCGTGGACCGGCTGCGTTCCTTCAACCGCGATGCGCAGCTGGCCGAGCAGGCCCCGGCCGCGCTCGCCCTGGCCGCCACGGATCCGGCCAATCCCTACGGGGCGGCGTTGCCCTGGCCGGCCCAGGACGGCGGGCATCGGCCGGGCCGCAAGGCAGGTGCCCTGGTAGTGCTGGTGGACGGGGAGCTGGCGCTGTATGTGGAGCGTGGCGGCAAGACGTTGCTGACCTTCACCGAGGATCCGGACGCGCTGACGCTGTGTGCCGAGGCTTTGGTGGGCATCATCCGCCGCGGCGCCGCGGACAAGATGGCGGTGGAGAAAGTCAACGGCGCACCCGTGCTGGACACGGATGTGGCGCGGGCACTGACCGGCGCAGGCTTCTACACCACGCCGCGGGGGCTGAGGTTCCGTGCCTGAAGGGGACAACGTCTGGCGCACCGCGCGCAGCCTGCATGCGGCGCTGGCCAGCCAAGTGCTGCTGCGCTCGGACTTCCGTGTGCCCAAGCTGGCCACCCTGGACCTCGCGGGCAACACGGTGGACAACGTTGTCTCTCGCGGCAAGCACCTGCTGATGCGCACCTCCGGTCCCGCCGGGGAACTGAGCATCCATTCCCACCTGCTGATGGACGGCAGTTGGCGGGTCTACGCCCCGGGCCAGCGGTGGAACAAGCCGGCATTCCAGGCCCGGGTGGTGCTGGAGACGAAGCCGGCCACTGCCGTCGGGTTCCTGCTGGGCATCCTCGAAGTGGTCCCGACCGCGGAGGAAGCCCAGTCGGTGGGCCATCTGGGGCCGGATCTGCTCGGCCCGGACTGGGACGCGGACGAGGCGCTGCGGCGGCTGCGCTCGGACCCGGAGCGCAGTATCGGCCTGGCGCTGCTGGACCAGCGGAACCTGGCCGGCGTGGGCAACGTCTACCGCTGCGAGCTCTGCTTCCTGGCCGGAGTGCACCCGCTGGCGAAGGTAAGCCAGGTACGAGACCTGCCTAGGATCGTGCAGCTGGCCAAGACCTTGCTCGAAGCGAACAAGGACCGTAACCGGCGCAACACCGTCGGCGGGCCGGCGGGCCGGAACGCGAGTCCGGTCTGGGTCTACGGCCGCGCCGGGCAGCCCTGCCTGCGCTGCCGCACCCCGGTGGTCCATACCAAGCTGGGCGAGACGGAGCTAACGGAGCGGGACCTGTATTTCTGCCCGCGCTGCCAGCCCGAGACCATATGATTAGCAACGGAACGCGAGAAGGGGGACTATGAGCTGGGTCGAGACCATCCCGGCCTTCGTGACGGCCGTGGTGCTGGTCTTCGGACCCGGCCTGCTCTGGGGCAGCGTCCTGGGACTGCGCCGCCTGGCACTGGTCGCCGTGGCCGGTCCGTTCAGCGTCACCGCCATGGTGGTCGCCGCCGAATTGGGCGGGCTGACCGGATTGCCCTGGGCCTGGCCAACGCTGCTGCTGGTCACCGTGGTCGTTGCGGTTGCCCTGTGGTGGCTGCGGCGGCTGATGCGCAACCGGCTCCACCGCGAACACACCGCGGCCTCGGCCCCGGCGCCGTGGCGGACGGTGGCGATTACCTGGGCCGTCTCCGCAGTGCCGCTGGCCGGCTATATGCTCTGGATCATCGGCTCGCCGGACAACATCGCGCAATCGCACGACAACATTTTCCATCTCAATGCCCTGCGCTATATCGCGGATACCTCCAACGCCTCCTCACTGACGCTGGGTTACCTGGGCACCACCGACCAGGGAGTCTTCTACCCGGCCGGATGGCACGCGGTGGTTTCCCTGGTCATGACCACCGCCGGCCTCCCCGTGGCTGCTGCCATCAACGTCACCAATATTGTCCTCATCACCGGCATCTGGAGCACCGGCTGCCTCTTCCTGGTCAGCCGCATCACCGGCGAACGCATGATGCCGCTGCTGGTGGCCGCAGTACTTACCACCGCCTTCAGCAGCTTTCCGTACCTGCTGCTGGAATTCGGCGTGGTCTATCCATTCATGCTCTCCATCGCGATCCTGCCCGCCGCCCTGGGCCTGGTGATCCAGTTACTGCGGATCGGCCTGCCCGGCACGATCTCCACCGAGGGCAACATCGTGCTGCTGGTCGGGCTGATACCGGGCATGGCGCTGGCGCACCCGGCCACCGTGATGGGACTGCTGGCGCTTGCGACGCCGATGGTGCTGGCTGCGGCGTACGGTGTCTCCCGCTCGGGTACTTCACGCGACAAGACGAAAGCCGGGCTCGGCACCGTGGCCTACCTGGTCGTAGTCGGTTTCCTGTGGGCGGTGCTCCGGCCGGCACGCAGCAGCTCGGAAAACTGGGACAACCTGGGCAACGCGCTCCTGGCGCTCTGGGAGGTGGTGGTGCACGCCCCGCTCTACCGGCCCATCGGAATCCTGGCGACGGTACTGACCATCGTGGGGGCCGCCGTCGTACTTAATGTGCGCAAGCACCGGTGGGTCCTGGGCATTTATCTGGTCGCCGCCGCGATTTTCGTAATAGGAAACTGGAAGGAAGCCCCGCTGATCCGCTGGCTGGTGGCCGGAATCTGGTACAACGACTTTTTCCGGATCAGCGCCATGCTGCCGGTGGCCGGCATCCTGATCGCCTCCCTGGGCGGCGTGGCGCTGGCCGGGACGGCGCGGTCCTTCTTCCGGGCCTGGCTGGCGCACAAGGACAAGAAGCAGCCGGTGTGGTTCCGGCCGGCCGCCACTGCGGTGCTGACCATCGTGGCGCTGGCGGTCGCACCGCTGTTCGCTGCTCAGCGCAGCATCCAGGAAGCTGCGTTCAAGTACCGGTTCACGGACGATTCGTACCTGCTGACCGAGGACGAACTCGCGCTCATCAAACGGCTGCCCGAGCATGTGCCGGCAAACGCCGTCGTCGTTGGCGATCCGATGACCGGTGCATCCTTGTCCTACTCGTACACGGGGATCCAGACGCTGCTGCCTTCCGGCACTACCTCCCCCGCAGTCAACGGAAAACTCATTCTTCAAAAGCTGGACGAGATGGACTCGGACCCGGCGGTCTGCGAAGCCGTACGCGCAGCCGGCGTGGGATTTGTCCTGGACTTCGGCACGAGTTCGGTCCACCCGGGCGAAACCAGCATCCAGCCGGGGCTGCGGGATCTGGGCGCGGAAAACGGTTTTGAGCTCGTGGACAGCGAAGGCGACGCCGCGCTCTACCGGATCACCGGCTGCAGCTGAGCGGACGGGCCGAGGTGGCTGCGAGGTGGCTGTCGGGTTGCGGTGCCGGGCGCGGTACCGGGTGCAATGGATGCCGGTGCGGTGATTGCCGGCCGCGGGCTAGCCTTCGCAGTCCTTGCAGTAGAAGAGGCCGTCCTTTTCCCTGGCGAGCATGGAATGGTGCCGGATCAGGAAGCAGGAGGCACAGGTGAATTCGTCCTCGCCGGGCGGAATGATTCGGACCTGGAGCTCCTCGCCGGAAAGGTCGGCGCCGGGCAGTTCGAAGCCTTCTGCCGCGTCGGCTTCGTCCACTTCGATTTCAGGTGACCGGCTGTCGCCTTTATGGGCTTTCAGCTCCTCGATGGACTCTTCCGGCTCGTCCTCGGTCGATTTTCGCGGTGCATCGTAGTCTGTAGCCATCGCGGGCCTCCACTTCAAATGTTGACAGTCCTCGTACGCTTCAGCACGCTCCCGCAAGAACGTTGGTTCCCCACTATAGGGCAGGTGCCGGGGTCGCTGTCATCCCTTTCCGCCGGAATAGCAGCGGCGCTGCGGGCGGGCGTGGGCAGCGCCAGCCGGACAGGTGCTGTGCCGGGCGCCGGTACCCTTGAAGGGTGATGAAATCCCCCCTCCCCGTGCGCGACGGCGTCAACGCCACCCGGCTGCGCCTGCCTGACAACGGACCTTGGCAGACCGCGCTGGACTACATGCTGCACCGCTGGGGCCATGTGGATCCGGAGGGCATCAAGGACCGTTTCGACCGCGGTGAGATTGTCGGCGAGGGCGGTGTGCGGTTGCACCGGGACACCGCGCTGGAGGAGCACACGTTCATTTGGTATTACCGGACGCTGCCGGCCGAGGAGCGCCTGCCGGTGGAGTTGGACATTCTGCACCAGGACGAGAACATCCTGGTGGTGGACAAGCCCCACTTCCTCCCGACCACGCCGGGCGGGACCTACATCAGCGAATCCGCCCTGGTCCGGCTGCGCGTCCAGCTCGATATCCCTGACCTGATTCCCATGCACCGGCTGGACCGCCTCACGGCCGGCGTGCTGCTCTTTTCCACCAACCCCGCCACCCGCGGCAGGTACCAGGTGCTGTTCGAGAAGCGCCGCGTGGAAAAGGAGTACGAGGCAGTAGCTTCGGTAGACCAGCGGCTTGAGTTCCCGCTCGATGTGCGCAACCGGATGGTCAAGTCCCGCACCTACCTGCTGGCCGAAGTAGTGGAAGGCGCGTTCAACGCCGAGACCCGGATCGAGCTGGAAGAAACCCGCGGGGTACTCGGCAAGTACCGGTTGGAACCGCATACCGGCAAGACCCACCAGCTGCGCGTGCATATGGCCTCGCTGGGAGTGGGCATCCTGCACGATCCGTTCTACCCGGTCCTGCTGGACAAGGCCCCGGACGATTACAGCCGGCCGCTGCAGCTGCTGGCCCGGGGCATCCGGTTCACCGATCCCCTCTCCGGCGCACCGGTCGAATACCGCAGCCGGCTGGAGCTTTCCGAATGGGCAGCAGCGGCCGCTCCGGAGCCCGCAGGACGCTGAGCGGGACGTGTCATAAGCCGACTGATCATTTCGGCTCAGCCCCTTACACGGCCGCAGCTACATGGTTAAAGTCGAAGGAACGAGCCGCTGTCCGATCGGGCCGTGGGCTGTGGGCTGTGGGGCGGAGGTTCGGCCGACCAGTGCTGCACGCCGACAAGGGAGCCTCGACATGTTCCACCGCAACGTAGCCGAGAAGATCCACCTCATCGAGCACGCCAATGTGAACCTGTACCTCGTCGAGGACGGCGACCAGATCATGCTGGTTGATTCCGGCCTGCCGGCCATGTGGAAGATGACGATCGCTGCCCTCCGCGAGCTTGGCCGTTCGCCGCGTGACATCTCCGCGCTGGTCCTGACGCACGCGCACTTCGACCACCTCGGGTTCGCGGCCAGGCTCCAGCACGACCTCGATGTGCCGGTCTACGCGCACCCGGGAGACAGCTATATCGCCGAGCACCCGTACCGGTACAAGCATGAAAAGAACCGGCTGACCTACCCCGTGAATTACCCCGGCTGCATTCCGATCCTGGCCCGGATGACGCTGGCCGGGGCGCTCAACGTCCGGGGTGTCAAGGATCTTCGCGTACTGGGGGCCGAGGCCGGCCTACAGCTGCCCGGCGCACCGGCGGTTATCCATACCCCAGGCCACACTGAAGGCCACTGCGCACTCCACTTTCCGGAACGGGACACCGTCATCACCGGAGACGCTTTGGTCACCCTCGATCCATACACCGGCAAGCGCGGCCCGCACATTGTCTCCGCGGCGGCCACGGCAGATACCCGACAGGCGCTGAAATCGCTCGAACTGCTGGCCGAAACCGGCGCCGGCACAGCCTTACCCGGCCACGGCGAACCGTACCGCGGCGGAGTTGCCTCCGCAGTGGACGAGGCCCTGCGACGCGGCGCCACCTAGTACCCGGAGTCAGGACGGCAAGGGCAGGAAGGCAGGCGCGATGGAATCCGTGGTGGAAGTTGACCCGGACGATCTGTACGGACTGATCGCGGCCTTGACGCACGACCAGTGGCTGCTGGCCCGTCCGCGCATCCGTGTTGCCGTGGCCTACCGCGGCCACACCTCCGCAAAGCGTGACCTGTCTACTGGACTCGTGCGGCTGCGCGGGGACTCCAGTGCCGAGGTGGAACCTCATTTGATGCGCAACTTCCGCAAGTACGCCCACCGGGACACCGCCCCCGGAGACTCGGACTGGAACTGGCTGAGTGTCGCCCAGCACTACGGCTTGCCGACGCGCCTGCTCGACTGGAGCCACTCCCCCTACGTCGCGCTGCACTTTGTCACCAGGGACACCTCCCGCTATGACGAAGACGGCGCGGTGTGGTGCGTGGATTATGCGGCGGCCCATGAACTACTGCCGCAGGAACTGCGCAACGAGATCCAACCGGCCGGCGGCGGGCTGTTCACTACGGAGATGCTCTCCCGCTCGGCCTACACACTTTTCGAGTTCGATCGGTTTCACGACGACGACGGACACAGCATCCCGTTGTTTTTCGAACCGCCCTCGCTGGACGAGCGCATTGTGAACCAGGCCGCAATCTTTTCCACCATGTCCGGCGCCATGGCCAGCCTGGACGACTGGTTGCAACGCCACCCTGAGCTGTACCGGAAGGTGATTGTTCCCGCGCAGCTCAAATGGCGGATCCGGGACCATCTGGACCAGGCAAACGTGACCGAACGCGTACTGTTTCCCGGCCTCGACGGACTGTCCCGCTGGCTGCGTCGCTACTATAGTCCGCGCGACCCGGTACGGAACCCTCGCGACGCCTGAGGAAGCGGCCACGCCTGGGTCCACGGCGAGCGCTATTGGCCCAGCAGGCTCCGATGGACGCCACGGAAGGTCTCGGCCAACCCGGCAGAAAACAGCACGAACTCGATGAGTTGGATGCCGCCGTCGTACTTCATGGCCTCTCCCAGCCCGGCAAGGGCTACGCTCCCGCCGTCCCAGCCGTAGACCCCGGCGCTGATTGCCGGGAAGGCCACGGACCGTGCGCCCAGCTCATCGGCCACGCGGAGGCTCTCGCGGAAGCAGGAAGCCAGTAGCGCCGGATCATTCTGGCCTGCGTGCAGGTTAGGGCCCACGGTGTGGATGATCCAGCGGGCGGGCAACCGGAAGGCCTCGGTGGCGACGGCTGATCCTACCGGCAGACCGTCGGGCAGCTGCGAGGACCGCAGTTCCCGGCACGCCGCCAGCAGCTCCGGACCGGCGGCGCGGTGGATGGCGCCGTCCACTCCTCCCCCGCCCAGCAGGCTTGAGTTCGCCGCGTTGACCACGGCGTCCACCTCGCGGCGGGTGATGTCACCTTCGAGAATCCTTATCTCCATACTTTGTACTCTGCCATCGGCGGGGCATTGCCGGTAGATTGGGGAGGTGGAAATCCCCGAAGGGCCGTGGCAATGGCTGTATTATCCGATGACCTTGCTGATGGTCGTTCTGGATGCCCCCATGCCCGCCGCGCCGTCGGAAATCATGGTCATCGGCGGAGGAACGCTGCTGGCCCACGGCGAGCTGATCCTGCCGTTGGTGGTCCTGACCGCGTTCGCCGGCAGCATGACCGGGGACATGCTGCTGTTCCTGCTCTTCCGCGGCGGCATCAACACCCTGCTCAACCGGTACCGCTGGGGCCGCAGGGTGGACCGTGCCGTCACCCAGGCGCTGGAAAAGGCCGGTCGGTCCTCCACCTATGCCGCCATTGTCGCCGCCCGCTTTATCCCCGGCGGCCGGACCGCGTCTGTCGCGGCAGCCGGCCTGGCGGACGTCCCGCTGAATGCGTTCCTGGTGTTATCCGCCACCGGCTCCACTATCTGGGCGTTGTGGATGACCGGACTGGGACTTGCCACCGGGCTCGCCACCGATCTGCCGTTCTGGGTGAATCTTGTTTTGGGTACAGTGATTGGCATACTGGTGGGCGCGGCCATAGCTGCCGTCATCAGCCTGCGCCGCCGCAGCCTGCCGGCGCCAGTGCTCGGGGGTGCCATCGACATCGAGGAGTAGCAGGAGCGAACACCCCGCTTCGATCCAATCTGTTATGGACGCCGTAAAACCCTACCTCCACAACACCCGGAACTTCCTCGCCACCGACGTAGCACGCCAACTTGCGGTCAGCGCCAGCCTCGTGTTCGCGCTGCTGATCGGCGCACGGGGTACCGGCCTGCTGGGCGGCATCGCCATCAAGGAGGCGGCCGCGGGTGCGTTTGCCCCGGACTTCACCCTGCTGGCCCCGGCTTCGGGCGCTTTCAGCATCTGGTCGGTGATCTACCTGGGGCTGGCCGGCTACACCATCTTCCAGTGGCTGCCGTCGCAGCGCCGCACCCTGCGGCAGCGCGCGGCAGGCTGGCTGGTGGCCGCTTCGCTGGTCCTCAATGCCAGCTGGATCCTGAGCGCGCAGGCCTCGAATGTGGGGCTGAGCCTTATCGTCATGATCCTGCTGCTGGCCGTATTGCTGGCCGCGGTCTACGTCCTGACCCGGTATCCGGCCAGGTCCCTCGTGGAAGCGCTCCTCGCAGATGCTCCCGTGGGGCTGTACACCGGCTGGATTTTGGTGGCGGCCGGGGCCAATGCTGCCAGCTGGTTCATGCTGCGCGGCACCGACCTGTTCGGCTGGGGGGCCGACGTGTGGGCGGTCATCAGCCTTGGCGTGGTCTCCTTCGCCGGAGCGGTGGTGGCGATGACAGGCCGCGGCCGGATGTCAGCCGTAGCGGCCTTGTGCTGGGGGCTGGGCTGGATCGCCGTGTCCCGGCTCCTGGGTGATCCGGGCTCCGTGCCGGTGGTCATTGCGGCCGGATTCGGCTTCTTCTTTGTGCTCGTCTGCGGGGCGTCGCGCCGGTTCAGGGTGGGGCACGAGGAGCGCCGGGCCTTTCGCCGCGGCTACGTTCCGGAGATCTGAAATCCAAACAACGACGGCGGGCCACGGCGGCCAAGGGGAATCAGTATGACCAGCAACTACGGTACTTTCGTCCAATGTCCCGCAGGACCTGCCGGAGCGAGCGAGAGCACATGGTGGCAGTGGCGTGACATGGACGTCCATGTTGAGCGCATCGGTGTCCAGGATGCCCCGGTGCGGTTGGTGCTCTTCCACGGTGCCGGCGGCAACGCCGCTGCCATGCGTCCCTTCGCAGAACATCTGGCAGCGCTGGGAACCTATGTGAGCGTTCCGGATCTTCCCGGCTACGGCCTCACCCGGTCACCCGATCCGGCAGGTATCCGTTACGGACACTGGCAGCAGTTCGCCCAGGACTTCGTGCGCGCCGAATCCGACGACCGCCCGCTGGTCCTGATGGGAGCCAGCATGGGCGGGTTGCTCGCTTTCGAAGCGGCCGCCGCCACCTCGCTCGCCGCCGCCCTGGTGGTGACGTGCTTGCTGGATCCCCGGGACGAGAGGGTCCGGGCACGGCTGACCTGGCATCCGGTGCTGGGGAAAGTAGCCGGCCCTGCGCTGCGGCTCCTGGCCGGGTCGCTTGCCCGGGTGCGGGTTCCCATCCGCTGGGTTGCCGACATGCGCCATATCAGCAATGATCCCGGGCTGGTGCGTACCGTCCTCCGGGATGCACGCGGCGGCGGTGGCTCGATGTCCTTGGGCTGGATGCGCAGCTTCATGGAATGGCAGCCCGATGTTGAACCGGAAGACTTCCGCACAGGTCGGGTCCTGATGGTGCATCCCGCCGAAGACCGGTGGACGCCACTAGAGATCAGCAAGCCGTTTTTCGAGCGCATTGCGGCGACCAAACAGATCGTGATGTTGGAGAACGCGGGGCATTTCCCGATCGAGCAGCCCGGGCTGGATCAGCTCGTGGCTGCAGTCGGTCAGCTGGTGGCGGACCTCCGGTAGCGCTCTGCTGAGCCTGTAGGTCGAGGTCAGCGCAGCGTCTGCCACTTTCCCCGGCTGCGGCGCAGGACGGCGAGCCTCTCCGTGGTGGCTACCTGCTCAACGGCATGGCGCATGTTGACGGCAGCCTGGAGCGCTTGGCGGTTTTCGGCGTCGTACGCATTCGGATCCACGGTGAAACGCACGGTAATCCGCGGGACCCCTGCAACGACGTCGAGCTGGTTAGCTTCGACCACATGGGCGGAGCCGACGGCGTCCACGGCGGCCTCCATCACCTGCTCTGGAACGTGTCCGGGGCGCAGGCCAGTGATGTTGAGCTGGGCTCGGAAGGAAGGCACCGCTCAACTCTATCTGTGCGCGGCATCCTCCCCCGGCCCGTCGGGGGACGGAGCGGGCGCTACGGTCTGCCGGAGGAAACGGATCGCCTCATTGACCCGCCCCGGAATGCGCGTCCCCGGCGGCAGCGCCGCCACCACGGAGTTATGCGGCAGCTCGTCGGCCAGCGGAACATAAGCGACTTTGAGCCCGTCCCCCGTTGTGTCGTCTACCGGGCGGGTATTGACCATGGAATAGCCCAGACCGCGGGCGACGAGGGAGCGGATGGTTTCCATGTCCGTGCTGGGCCAGCGGAGCTTTGGCTCGACGCCTACGGCGCGTATCATGCCGGTCACTCTTTCGATGGTGGGCGGGACATCATGAAGGATGGCCCATTCATCCTGCACCTGGGCGAAGGTAATGGACTCCTGAGTTGCCAACGGGTGCGTCGCCGACAACATCAGGTGCGGCTGCACTCGGGCGATCTCCGCCAGCTCGACGCCGTCCACTGCCTGCAGCGAGTAGATCAGGGCAAGATCGATCCGCCCCTCCAGGACGTCCTGCTGCAGCTCGGCGGCGCTGGCCTCACGGAATGAGACGTCCACAGCCGGATACTCCCGGTTGTAATAGTCCACCAGACCAGGCAACAAGCGCGGGGACAGGGTGGGGCTGCACCCCGCACGCAACGGCCCGCGCATCTCATCGAAGCCGCCGGCCACGGCACCTTCGATGTCGCCGATCATGCTCAGGATGTGTCTTGCCCTCGCCGCGAGCTCCACTCCCGCCGGCGTTGCCACAACTTTCTTTGCGCGCGTCCGGATCAGCAGATCAACACCGACCGCGTGCTCCAGTTGGGCGATGGCCATGGACGCCGCCGCCTGCGAGATGTTCGATTCCCTCGCGGCCGCCGTGACGGAGCCGTGGTCCAGGACAGCAACGAAGTACTGCAGCTGGCGAATGGTGAATTCGGCCATCAACTCTCCTTATGAACTCCATCAAATTGATTGACTATACACCGTATGTGATGGGAGCCACACTTGAAGAAATCAACGATCTTCATTTCGAGGAGCATCCATGGCCGCGTCGAACCTCAAGCCCCGCATCGTCACCCTCGGCACGGCCGGCGGCCCCCGGTGGTGGACGCCCGCCGAGGAGAACAACCGGACCGGAATCGCCACCGCCGTCGTCGTCGGGGATTCCTTCTACCTGGTGGACTGCGGACACGGTGTTGGCCGCCGTTTGAGCCAGGCCGGCCTGAAGCTGACCAACCTCCGCGGCATCTTCCTCACCCACTTGCACTCCGACCACACTGTGGATCTGGCCAGCCTCGCCATCTTCGGACTTTACGACCTTCTCGACCGGCGCAACGATCCGGTCAGGATCATCGGTCCCGGAAACCGTGGCATGTTGCCGTACACCTCGCCCCGGGCCACGGTTGAGCCCGTCCCGGTGGCTCCGCACTGTCCCACTCCCGGAACCCGCGAAATGTTTGAGCAGCTGATGTACGCGCATGCCACTGACCTCAACGACAGGATCATCGACAGTCTGCGCCCGTCCCCGTTCGAGCTGTTCGAAGCCTCCGATATCGAGATTCCACAGGGCATCGGCTACCACCCGAATGAGAACCCGACGCCGGCCATGGATCCGTTCGTGATCTACGAAGACGACCTTGTCAAGGTCTCGGCCATCCTGGTGGAGCACCCGCCGGTGGCACCGGCCTTCGGCTTCCGCTTCGACACTGCCGAGGGCTCGGTGACGTTCTCCGGCGACACCACCTACACGCAGAACATGGTCACACTGGCTCAGGACACCGACCTGCTGCTGCACGAGGCGATCGACTTCGATTTTGTCGAGGCCCTGTACGCGGACAAGACGGATGAAGGTTCCCGCGCTGCCAGGGACCACCACTACAAGTCGCATACCAGCGTCCGCGACGCCGCGAAGGTCGCCAGCGAGGCCGGCGCCAAACAGCTGGCGCTGCACCACCTCGTTCCCGGCATGGCCGGAGATTCCGTCTGGAAACAGGCCGCCGAACATTTCCACGGCACCTTCCACGTACCGGCAGACCTCGAACACATCGGGCTCCGCCCGTCCCGCTGAATACCAGCGCTGCAATCATGAACCCCTCCCCAACTCCATCCACCCCGTCCTCAGGAGGAATTGTGTCCGAGTCACCGACGACCGTTACGCAGTCCGCACCGTCCGCACCGCAGCACCACTCCGGATCCGAGTCCTTGAACACGAAGGACATGCGCCGGATCCTGGCGTCCAGCTTCATCGGCAGCGCCATCGAGTACTACGATTTCATCCTGTACGCCACGGCAGCCAGCATCGTCTTCAATACCGTTTTCTTCGCCAATCTCAGCCCCGCCTTCGGTTTGTTCGCCTCCTTCGCGACGCTGGCCGCAGGCTACCTGGCGCGCCCGCTCGGCGGCATCGTTTTCGGTCACTTCGGCGACAGGCTCGGGCGCAAGAAAATGCTCGTGCTGTCCATGCTGCTGATGGGCGCCTCGACGGTCCTCATCGGCCTGCTGCCCACGACGGCCGTGATCGGAATCCTTGCGCCGGTCCTGCTGGTGACGTTGCGCGTCATTCAGGGCATTGCCGTGGGCGGCGAATGGGGCGGCGCAGCTTTGATGGCGCTGGAGTCCGCACCGCAGAAGAAGCGCGGCCTGGCCACTTCCTTCGCCACCGCAGGCGGTCCCGCCGGTGCCGTGCTGGCCACCCTGGTGGTTTCACTGACGTCCGCCCTGAGCGGCGACGCGTTCCTGCAGTGGGGCTGGCGCATTCCGTTCCTGCTCAGTGCGGTACTGATCGCCGTCGGCCTGATCATCCGGCTCAAGGTTGCTGAAACGCCCATGTTCCAGAAGCTGCAGGAAGCCGGCGAGAAGAAGCGCATGCCGCTCTTCGATGTGCTGCGCAACCATCCGCGGGCCGTGGTTGTTGCCCTGGTCGCGACCATGAGCTTCTACGCCTGCCAGGGCATCCTGACCGTATGGGGCGTGTCCATCGCCGTCGGCAATGGGGTGGACCGCTCCGGCGTGCTCAACTGGAAGGCGGCAGGCGCCGTCCTTACCCTGATCATGTGCTTCTACACCGCCCGGCTCAGTGACCGCATCGGCCGCCGCAAGGTCCTCACCGTTGCGGGCATCACCGGCATTGTGCTGGCCTACCCGCTGCTGATGCTGCTGACCAACGGAACGCTGTGGGGCTTCGCCGTCGCCATCGTGGTCGGCAACGGCATCGTGCAGGGCGCCCTCTTCGGTCCCATCGGCGCCTACATCGCCGAACAGTTCCCCACCCGCATGCGCTACACCGGGGCGTCACTTTCCTACCAAGGAGCTTCGGTGCTCGGGGCCGGCTTCACCCCGATGATCGCCACCGGCCTGATGATCGCGGGCAACGGCAGCATCTGGCTGGTCGGAGCATTCTGGATCGCCGTCATCCTCGCCGGCACCATTGCCGTCCGGGCTACGCCGGAAGGCACCAAGGTCAACCTCGACTGACGCGCAGCCGCACCGAACAACCGCAGAGGAAATGCCCGGAGGGAAAGTCCATCCGGGCATTTTCCGTGCGGCAGATGATGCCGTCGCAGGTTTACGGCCGGCGGTGGATGGACTTGTAGCTGAGGTAGGCGTTGAGCCCCTCGATGCCGTATTCCGTGCCGAGGCCCGAATTGTGCCGCCCGCCAAACGGCGCGGAATGGTTGGAGGCAAAGAAGTTGATGCCCACGGAACCGGTGTCCATCCGGTCAGCCACGGCGAGCGCAGCGTCCTGATCCGTACCGAACACCAAGCCGCCCAGGCCGAATTCGGTGTTGTTCGCCAGTGCGACGGCCTCGTCCACGTCCGTGTACTTCAGCACGGAGATGACCGGCCCGAAGATTTCCTCGCGGGAGATCCGCATTGACGGCGTGACATCGGCGAAGACCGTGGGTTCCACGAAGAAGCCGCCTTCGAGCCCGCCGCCCAGCCGCGCCGCACGCCCGCCCGTGGTCGCCCGGGCGCCTTCGGCCCGGCCGGCTTCCAGGTATTCCAGCACCGTCCGGTACTGGGATTCGGTGGCTGCCGGACCGAAGACCGTGGCGGGATCCAGCGGGTCTCCCTGTACGCCGGCGGCGATGGTGGCGGTCACCATGTCCACCACCTCGTCGTAACGTCCGGCGGGGGCCAGAATCCGGGTGGAGATGTAGCAGGTCTGGCCGGTGTTGCGCATGCAGGAGCGCACCAGACCGCTGGACATGGCATCCAGATCAGCGTCCGGCAGCACGATGGCGCTGGACTTGCCGCCGAGCTCCAGCGTGACCGGCCGCAGCAGTTCGCCGCATGCCGCGGCGATCTTGCGGCCTACCGGGGTCGAACCGGTAAAGGCCACCTTGTCCACGCCCGGGTGCCGCACCAGGGTGTCACCCAGTCTGCCGCTGCCGGTGACCAGGTTGACCACGCCTGCGGGCACACCGGCGGCGGCCACGGCGTCGACAATCAGCCGGAAGGACAGCGGGGTAGGCGAGGCGGGTTTCATCACTACGGTGCAGCCGGCCAGCAGCGCCGGCGCCAGCTTGATCACCATCAGGTTGATCGGGAAGTTCCACGGGGCGATCAGCGCGCACACGCCCACCGGATCCCGGCGCACCACCGACTCGCCGCCGCCCCGCGGGAACGGGCGAACGTCCTCGCGCTCCAGATAGTCCGCGAGCGTGGCGAAGTAGCGGAAGATGCTCGCCGCGTTGGCCGCGGCCCCGGTGGATTCCGAGACGGGGGAACCGTTTTCGCGGGTGTTGGTCAGCGACAGTTCCTCCGCCCGCTTGTCCACCTCGTCGGCGATGCGCAGCAGGTAGGCGGCCCGCTCCGATGGAGCCAGCCGGGACCATCCGCCGTCGAACGCCCTGCGCGCCGCACCGACCGCGGCGTCGATATCCTTGGGGGTTCCGTCCGGGACCGAGCCCCAGACCTGGCCGGTGGCCGGATCCGTGACGGGGTTGCGGCCGGTGCCGCGGGCGGGGACCCAGGCGCCGTCGATGAAGACATCGTCCACGTGGGTGTAGGGCAGCGTGAGCGCGGCGCGGGCGTCCACGGCAGGGCCGGAGAACGACGCCGCCGCTTGCCCGATTGCCTCGGTGGCAGTTGTGCTGTCGGCAGCGGAAGTCATCGGATCACTCCTGTCTTGAGCAGTGCGTTGGACCGTGCCAGGTCGGCCGTGCCCATCGCGTAGGCGGCTTCGGTGATGAGTTCGGGGATGATCTCCGCGGCCAGTCGGTCCGTATACACAGCAGGCGTCATGCCGAACCAGGACGAGGCCAGCGCGATGCCGGCGTGGTCGAAGCGCCACAGCCGGTCGGCGTCGCGGACCAGGGCATCCTCCAGCGAAAAGGCCACGTGGCGGGTGTCGTGCCCGTCGATGATTTCGCAGACCCGCGCGGTGAAGCCGTCGGAGTAGCCCAGTCCGGGCAGCACGCGGCGGGCCACCTTGCAGCCCTCGGCCTCGTGCTCGAAACGGATGGCCGCCTTCCGCCAGTCGCCCGTGAAGCCCTCGGAGAGGATGCGCGACTCATCCACGTGCGCCCAGCCGGTGTCATGCAGCACGATCGCCACGCGGACCAGCTCGGCGTCGGCCTCCGGGTAGGCCCGGCAGAGCCGTTCGGCGTAGGCCAGCGAGATGGGCAGGTGGATGTCGTTGCCGCGGCTGCGGGTTTCTTCCACCACGGCCTTCCAGAGCCTGTCCAGGTCTTCGGCCGCAGGTGTACCGGCGATGGGCGAGGTGTCCAAGGTGCCGGTGGCTGGAACGGGGCGCACCGGGTGCGCAGCGGCAAAGGCCGTGGCGCGGGGGTCCTCCGCGTGCGTAGCCGGATCCGCTGCGGGCCAGACGGTGCCGGCGGCGTCCCTGCTAGTCTGCGGACTCTGCGTGTCGGGGGTTCTCATGGGGCTCCTTAGCCGTCCGTGATGATGGTTTTCAGCACGACGGCGGGATCCGCCGCCGCGTCCGCGGGTATGTTTTGGCCCTTGGCCAGGGCGTTCTTGACCGACATGAAGTCCAGCGGTGCGTTGACACAGTCCGCGGCAATGATCCGGCCGTTGCGGTAGTAGAGCACGGAGAATTTACCGCGGTCGTCGTCGCGCCGGACCACTGTCCGGTCGTAGCCGAGGGTCAGGCCGGCGATCTGCAGTTTCAGGTCCGCCTGGTTGGACCAGAACCACGGGATGCCCGCATAGTCCTCGCGCCGGCCCATCAGCGAATAGGCTGCTACCTTGGCATGCTCGATCGCGTTGTTCACGCTTTCCAACCGGATGCGCTCGCCTTCCGGCGAACCGGGCAGCGGGTTGGGCATGTTCGCCACATCGCCCACCGCCACGGTGGTGCCGTCGGAGGCAAGGGCGTGCGAGTCCACCACGATGCCGTTGTCCACTTCCAGGCCCAGCTGCTCGGCCAGTTCGGTGTTGGGGACCACGCCGATTCCGACCAGCACCAGCTGCGCGGGGATCACCGTGCCGTCCTCAAGTTCGACGCCGGCCACGCGGCTTCCGTCGCCGGCTGCGGCCAGGCGCTTCATGCGGGCATCGAGCCGGATGTCGATGCCGCGGGCGCGGTGGGCCTGGAGGAAGTAGTCGCTGGTATCTTCGCCGACGGCGCGGCCGATCAGGCGCGGGCCGTACTCGAGGACGGTGACGGACTTGCCCATTTTATGCAGGCTGGAAGCCGCTTCCAGCCCGATGAAGCCGCCGCCGACCACCACGGCTTCGCGGACACCGTCCAGCTGTGCCTTCAGGGCCAGGGCGTCGTCCGCGTTGCGCAGGTAAACCACGCCATCCAGATCCGCCCCGGGCAGTTCGAGCTTCCGCGCCCGCGCGCCGACGGTCAGGGCCAGGCGCTTGAACCCGAATTCGGCTCCGGAGGCGGCGTGCGCGGTGCCGGAGCCGTCGTCGTTCTTATCAATCCTGCTGATGTACTCGCCCTTGACGAGCGTGATGTTGTGCTCGTTCCAGTACTCGTTGGAGCGGAAGATCAGCGATTCGCTCTCCACCGTGCCCTGCAGGAACTCCTTGGACAGGGCCGGGCGCTGGTAGGGCCGGTGGTCCTCGTCGCCGAGCAGCGTAATGTGCTCATCGAAGCCCAGGGCCCGCAACGAGACGGCCAGCTGCACGCCGGACTGGCTGGCGCCGATGATCAGCAGCCCCGTCCGGGCGGGCGCCTTCGGTGCTGCGGCGGCGCCGTCATTGGTCTTGGTTTCCGCATCAGCGGTTCCGGTGCTCATGATCAGACCTGTGTTTCGGGTGTGGTGACATGGATGTCCTGGCCGTCGCAGAGCTTCAGCTGGCAGGACAGGCGGGAGTTGTCCTCGCGGTCCACCGCGGTGCCGTAGAGCATTTCGTCCTCCATGTCCTCCATGGGCGGCAGCTCGGGCAACTCGTCCTCTCGGACGAAAACGTGGCAGGTGGCGCAGGACAGCGAGCCGCCGCATTCGGCGACAATGCCGGGGACGCCGTTGCGGACGGCCGTCTCCATGACCGAGTCCCCGGGGTTGCCGGTGATCTCGCGTGTGGTGCCTTCCGCGTCGGTGAAATAGACCGTTGGCATGGCTCCTCCTTGTGCTGGAAATTGAGTGGAAGCTGTTAGATGAACTGGCGGCCGCCGTCGACCACCATGGTTTGGCCGGTGATGTACGAGCTGTCAGGCCCGGCCAGGAACAGGGCGGCCCCGACGATGTCTTCGGGCTGGCTGGCCCGCTTGAGCGCCCCGCGGTCCACGCCGTAGCTTTCGGCGTCGTCCATCAACGAGTAGCTGGCTTCGGTGAGCGTAAAGCCGGGCGCGATCGCGTTGACAGTGATGCCGCGCCGGCCCAGTTCCTTGGCCAGCACCCGGGTCAGCGCAACCACCCCGCCCTTTGAAGCGACGTAGTGCAGCCACTGCTCGGAACCGGAGAAAATGGTGGCGCTGGAGAGGTTGATGACGCGGCCGCCGTCGGCCAGGTAGGGGCTCGCCGCACGGGTCACCAGCCACGGGCCCTTGAGGTTCACGTTCATGACCAGATCCCATTCGTCCGGGTCGATATCCTCGAAAGGCGTGCGGGTCACCGTGGCGTAAATGGCCGCGTTATTGAGTACGACGTCGATGCGCCCGTTCCCGAATTCCGCCACCTGGGCGGCGAGCGACTCCGTAGACGCGGGGTCGGTCACGTCGGCCCGGTAGGCCGCCGCGTCGGCGCCGGCTTCGCGGGCCAGCTTGGCGGTCTCTTCGGCCCCTTCCAGGTTCACGTCCGCGACGGCGACCCGGTAGCCGCGGCCGGCGAAGCCGAGGGCGAAGGCCCGCCCGAGGCCGCCGGCTGCACCGGTGATCAGCACGGTCCGCTGTGCCGTCCCGGGGTCCGCCCGCTCCCCTCGGGTGGAAGCGGCGTCGTTAGCGTCGGTGGGTTGCTGCATTATCGTCAAACCTTTGCGTTGGGTTGTGCCGGGCCGGGGCCGGGGGAAGTGGCGGCTCGCCCGGCCCGGCACTGGGAGCACCTGGCAGGGATTGCTCAGGCGTGGCTGTGGGCGCCGGGGCCGGATACGAGAGGTTCGAGTTCCCCGTTATCCAGGATCTGCACGGTGCCCTTGGTGCCGTCGACCCGCAGCAGTTGCCCGGTCTTGATGGTGGTCGAGCCGCTGCCCGTGCCGGTGACCGCCGGCAGCCCGTACTCGCGGCAGACAATGGCGGCGTGGCTCATCATGCCGCCGATGTCGGTCACGGTGGCCTTGATGTTGCCGAAGATCGGACCCCAGGACGGCGCGGTCACGGTGGCCACCAGGATCTCGCCCTGCTGGACCTCGGAAAGCTGGTCCGCATCCGTCACGACGCGGGCAACGCCCTCGACGACGCCGGGTGAGGCCGCCATGCCGCGCAGTCCGCCGCCCTCGACTTCCTCGCCCGCACCCAGCCACTGCTGGACCTGCTCGGTGGTAATGCCCCAGAGCATCCGGGTGAACGGTTCGGTGATGGACTCCGGCGGCGTGTTGAGCGCCGGCTGCGGACGGGCGGTCTTGAGTGCATCGACAATGCCGCGGCGGCGTTCGATCTCCTCCGGCCAGTAGGTGGGGCCGATCGGGTCGGCGCCCACGCCCCAGCCGGTGACCAGGTCGAAGAGTGCATCGCGGACCTCGTTGCGGGTCAGGTAGAGCAGGTCATCGGGTTCGGTCCAGAAGCCCTCGGCATGCATCATCCGGGACAGTTCCCGGATCTTGCGCCAGAAGACGCCCATGGTCCAGTGCTCGATGTAGAAGTTGTGGTTTTCCACGTACGGGTACGCCGTGGCGGCGAGCTGGCGCTTGGCGTCGAAGAGCGCCTGGGTTTCACCTTCGAGCAGGTCGCGGTACTCCTCGACGATGCGTTCCTTCTCCGCGATGAGCTCCTCGGTGGGGCGCATGATGTTCTGGCCCTCGCCGAGCCGGCGGATGTAATCGGCAATATAGCCCAGCGGGATCTCCTGGTGCTCGTACCAGTACTTGTCGTGCCCGTAGAAGCCATTGCCCACGGTGAAGTTGAACCACGGATCCTTGGCGCCTTCGTACTGGGCAATCCAGCGCTCCCCGCCCGGTGCAGCAGCGATGGCACCCAAGGTGGCATCGACGTCGTCCGTATTGCCGAAGGCGGACTCCAGGCGGAGCTCCACGGCGAGTTTGGCGAGCTTCTTGAGCTCGTCGTCGGGCCGGAACAGTTCCATGTCCACGCCCTGGACCATGGTCGCGATGGACTGGTCCGGGATGTTCGGGAAGACTTCCTTGCAGAAGTTGAAGAAGTCCAGGTAGGCGATGTAGCCCAGGTTCAGGAACTCGAAGTGGTACTGCCAGTTCTGGTAGGCCAGCTGGATCAGCCGGTCGTAGTTCTCCAGCAGGACTTCGGAGCCGTCCATCGCCTTGCCGGTGGTGATGTCATCCATCGGAACCATGTCCGGCAGCTTGTTGAAGGACAGCGTCTCCATCTCGTCAATGGTGCCGCGGACCTTCACATGCCACTGCCGCAGCAACTCCTCCCAGTTCTGGAAGTAGTGCCCCACGCGCTGCTCGAAATGCGGGACCCGCGCCGCGATCTGGTCCTCGGGGACCGGGATCGGGGACATGTACAGGTAGCCCAGGTGCACGCGGAATTCGATGCCGTTGGCGTTGGGAATCATCAGGTGCCGGGCGTTGTACTGGCCCAGGCACTTGACCGCGAACTCCCCGCCGATGGTTTCGAACGGCTTGTAGACGGTAGGCCAGTGCTGGCTGTCGCAGAACCAGAACTTCGCGTCTTCCTGCTCCTTGAGCTTGTCCTGGAAGACCAGATAGTACGGGTAGATCTGCTCCCAGCCTTCGGCGCCGGCGGGCACCGGCAGCTCGGAGGGCTTCGGAAAAGACTTCATGGACATGACGGACCTTTCGATGGTGGCTCGGCGGTGAGCCGGTGGGTCGGTAACGGTGGGTTTCAGACCGAGGGTTTGAGCAGCGAGGCGGTGATGCTGCCGAGGCTGAAGCCGCCGCTGGCGGCGGTGGAGTTGGTGGTCGGGGTCGAACCTGCTGACGGGGTGGTGTCCATAGTTGGGCCGGCTTTGGTGCCCGTGGCGCCGAAGGCTGCGGCGTATCCGCCAGTGCTGGATGTAGCGGTAACGGTTGGCTTGGAGGAATGCACGGTTTCGGGGCGGGACTGCAGCAGCAGCAGGTTCTCGCCATCGGGCAGATCCGCGTCCAGCGCCCATTCCACGTCCTGCGGGCATTTGTAGTGCTTCTCTGCCCGCTTGGCCATCAGGGCCACGGCCTTGACTTCCTCGTCGCTCAGGCTGCGGCGGGCGCGTCGCTCGGCGTCGACCTCCCGCTCCACCAAGGTACGTGCGGCGCTATCCGGAACGAGTTCGGCATGCTTGTCGCCCAGGTGGTCGGACACCAGCGCGAGGGTCACCTTGTCCAGCACGATGTTGTCCGGGGTGACCTGGCCCGAGACCACCATTTCACCGACGCCATAGGAAGAATCGATGGTGATCTTCGAGCGGTCCCCGTTGGCCGGGTCCATGGTGATGGCGACGCCGGAGACCTTGGAGTTGACCATCTTCTGCACTACCACGGCCATCGACAGGCCCTCGTCGGGAATGTTGTTCTTCAGCCGGTAGATGATGGCGCGCGACGTGTAGAGCGAGGCCCAGCACTGGCGGATGTGCTCAGTGACGGCCTTGACGCCCTCCAGCCACAGATAAGTATCCTGCTGGCCGGCGAAGGAAGCATCCGGCAGGTCCTCGGCCGTGGCGCTGGAGCGGACGGCCACCGGGACCGGTGTTTCGAACCGGGACATCAGGGAGTCGTAGGCCTCGATGGTCACCGCCCGGATGGCCTCTGGAACAGGCCGCGAGCAGATCTGCTCGCGGATAGCCGCCGAGACCTTGTCCACCTGCGCTATGTCCTCGGGATCGAGGCCCGCCAGCAATTCGTTAATCTGCCGGGTGATGCCAGCTTCGGCCATAAACGCATCGAACTCCGCAGTAGTGACCACAAATCCGGGCGGAACCGGCATGCCGGCGGCGGTCATGGTGACCAGGGACGCGCCCTTGCCGCCGAGTGTTTCGAGCTTCGGTTCGAGGCCGCCGTCGAAAAACTGGATGTACTCGTTGCTTTCCATGTGCTTTATGCCTCCCAAGTAACGGGAACGGATTCGGGGACCCGGAAGGACAGGTTTTCGCGGAACGCGATGTCCTCGGGATCCTGCAGTTTCAGGTTCGGGGCAAGCCGGGCGACTTCCTCGAGGGCGATCTTGGCCTGCAGCTTGGCCAGCATGTTGCCCAGGCAGTAGTGGATACCGAAACCGAAGGACAGGTGCTCGCGGGCGTTGGGGCGGGAGATGTCGAAATCCTCGCCGTTCTCGAACTTGCCCTCTTCACGGTTCGCCGAGCCCATCAGCAGCAACAGCTGTCCGCCTTCTTCGATCTTCACCCCGCCGACTTCGGTGTCCTTGAGCGCCTTGCGCCGCCAGCCGACAATCGAGCCGGAGTAGCGCAGCACCTCGTCGATGGCGCCGGGGATCTTTTTCGGCTCCTCGACCAGCACCGCCCACTGTTCCGGGCGGGCCAGCAGCACGCGCAGTGAATTGGCGATCAGCGTGGTGGTGGTTTCGTGGCCTGCGAACAGCAGGCTGTAGAGGACCGACGCGATCTCGTGGTCGGAGATCTCCGCGCCGTCGTTCTGTGCACGCACCAGGTCGGCGGTGAGGTTGTCGCCGCCCTCCTCATGGGCCACGCGGACCAGGCGCAGGCATTCCTGCCAGTACTCCACCAGGTTGTGCGCATGCGGGATCTGCTGGTCGTCGCTCAGGTCACCCCAGGTCATCGCCGCGCGGGAATCGCTCCAGCGCTTGAACTTGTCGACCTGGCTGACATCGGCGCCGATCAGCGTGAGGATGGTGATCGTGGGGACGTCGTAGGCCAGATCCTTGACCAGGTCGCCGGTGCGCTCGGGCCGGGCCAGCATCTTCTCCACCAGGTCCACCACGTTCTGGCGGATGAAGGGCTCCAACGCCTTGTAGCGGCGGGGCGTGAAGGCCTTCTGCACGACCGAGCGGATCCGGGTGTGCTCCGGCGGGCGCCGGGCGGAGAGTCCCGAGTATGCGGTGAAGCCGCCCTCTTCCATGATCTTCTTGGCGGCCGGGCCGCGCTCGCGGACCGGGGCCTGCGCGTTTTCGCTCGAGAAGGTCTCCCAGTCTTCGAAAACTGCCTTGATGTCGTCGTAGCGGGAAACTACGTAGTAGCCGATGCGCTCGTCGAACATGACCGGCTGCTCGGCCCGCAGTTCTGCGTAGGCGGGGAAAGGATCCTTCATCTGGAACGGTTCGTAGCCGTGGTGCCCGGCAGGCGCCTCGGCGCCGTGGCCGAACTGGCAGCGGGCCGCCGTTTCCGTCGAGGGTGACATCTGTTCTCCTTGGGGTTGGTTCCCGTTGGCGGTTGCTGGACCATACAACGGGTTCGTTCACACCAGTGTTGCCCACATCACCCGTGGCGCACATCACGCTCTTCCACTGAGTGGAAAGCGAATAGAACGACGACGACGGCGTCCTGTCGTCGCTGGAGCCGTCCGCAGCCGCAGCTATTTGCGGTGGCTGCCCAGCAGCGTTTCGAGTGGGATGTGGGCCGTTGCTCGCTCAATCTGCACCGAAACCCCTTTGAGCACAGGCAGGTGCCGGTTCATGGTGGCGGCCTGCGCTGTCGGCAGCACCAACCCCAGTCCCGCACCAATGACGCCGGTATGGAAGACCGGAACGGCGATCGAGCAGGATCCGAGCCGGACTTCCTCCAACGTGGTGGCAAAGCCCTGCTCACGGATGGTGTCGAGTTCCTTGGCAAGCCGCCCGGCGTGGATATGTGTATGCGCCGTGGTACGTTCCAACTCGCGGTTCAGATACGCGATGCGGACCCATTCTTCCTCGAAGGCCAGGATCACCTTGCCGACGGCGGTCGCATGCATCGGCAGCCGCCCGCCGACCCGTGAGGCGCGCGGAACACGCTTCGTGCCGTAGATGCGCTCGATGTAGAGCACCTCATGTCCTTCGCGGACCGCGAGCTGGGATGTCTCACCGGTGAGGGAGAACAGGTCCTGGACAAATGGCCGCGCGGCTTCGCGCAGTTGCCGTCCGGCGTTCTGCGCCAGCTCCCACAGCCGGATACCCAACTGGTAGCGGCCGTTGGCTCCGCGCGAGAGGAATCCCCAGTCGGTCAGTTCGGCGACCAGCCGGTGCGTGGTGCTGAGCGGCAACCCGGATCCCGCTGAAATCTCCGTGAGGCTGAGCGATCCGCGGGCCTTTTCGAAGGCCTCGAGGATGGCAAGGACCCTGGAGGTCACGGATCGTCCCGCATCGCGGCTTCCGCCCGCCATCGCTACCTCCTCGTCCGGCCGCTCCCAGCCCGCCCATTCGGGCCGGTCCAGTCCGGCTGCTGGCGCCGGCCGAAACCGAGTCTAGTCCTCTGACAGCAAGGCACGCCGCTGCGGCCACAGGGTCACCGACTCCAGCGCCGACAACGCCCGCGCCATCGCTTTCGCCTCCTCAGTGAACAGGTGGCCATGGACCCGCTGGCTGCACAGCCGCACGGCCTGCTCCCGCTCCAGCCCGAACCAGTCCATCACAGTGTCTATGCCGTGCGGACTCAACCGCCAGGTCTTATCCGAGTCCTTCACAATGGCGTCCTCGACCGAGAGGGCCTCGCGCCGCGAATCGTGTCCGTCGATGATCTGCAGAATCGCGGGTACCTTGGCCGCGTCGTAGCCGACCTCGGCCAGAATGTCCGCGGCCAGGCCGGCCCCTTCCTTTTCATGCAGCAGCACCAGATCCGGCCGACCGCCGCCCGGAGCGATCGCAGCGAGCACCTCCTCCGGAGGCACCTGCGACCAGCCGATGTCGTGCAGCATAATCGCCGGAAGAACGACGCCGGCATCCGCCGCCGGATGCAAGTCCAGCAGGGCACGGGCCAGGCCGAAGGCATACAGCGTGTGCGCGTCGTTGTCGCGGATGGCCAGCAAGGGTGCTGCCAGTTCCCAGATCCGGGCGAGCACCGGGTCCAGCGCGATCACGCCGTCGGGATTTGCAGCAATGGCGCCGGTGACGTCGTGGCCGTACTGGTTGGCGGCAGGCAGGAGCTTGGTCATGCTCCCACCGTGGACCAGCAGCGTGGCCGTGGCAACAATCGGATTCCGCTGGCCGGAAGCGACGCCCGGGCAGGCTCAGCCGGTGTTGCGCAGGCCTGCCGCGACGCCGTTGACCGTGATCAGCATGGCCCGCTGCAGGCTCTCATCCGGCGCGCCGCCGCCCGAGGTCCCGTTCGCGCGCAGCCTGCGCAGCAGCTCCACCTGCATGTAGGAGATCGGATCCAGATACTGGTCCCGCACCTCCAACGACTTCTTAAGCACCGGCTGGTTGTCCAGCAGGCGCACTTCGCCGGTGAGGCGCCGAACCTCGGCCACCGTGAGCTCGAACTCTTCGCGGATCCTCTCGAACAGGTGCTGCAGCCGCTCCGGCACCAGCGTGGCCACATAGTGCGCGGCGATCTCCAGATCCGTCTTGACCAAGGTCATCTCCACGTTGGAGACCACGGTCTGGAAAAAGTGCCACCGGTCCGCCATCTCCTGAAGCACCTCCCCGTGGCCGGCTTCGCGCGCCGCCTTCAGCCCGGAACCGACGCCGTACCAGCCGGGCACGATCTGCCGCGACTGGGTCCAGCCGAAAACCCACGGGATGGCGCGCAGCCCTTCCAGACCGGCACCTGAATCCGGGCGCATGGAAGGACGTGAGCCGATCTTCAGCGAGCCCAACTGCTCCACCGGCGTCGAGGTGAAGAAGTACTCCGGCAGGTCCGGATCCTCGATGAGCCCGCGATAGCAGCGGAAGGACGCATCCGAGACGGTTTCCATCACTTGGCCGTAGCGATGGCGCTCGCCGGCGGAGGTACGCGGTTCGCGGTGCAGCGCAGAGCCTTCCAGCACAGCCGCCAGCGACAATTCCAGGTTCTCCCGTGCCAGCGTCTGCAGCGAGTACTTGTCCGAAATGACTTCGCCCTGCTCGGTAAACTTGATTTCGCCTTCCAGCACGCCGTTCGGCTGGGCCAGGATGGCGTCGTAGGTAGGTCCGCCGCCGCGCCCAACGGAGCCGCCGCGGCCATGGAAGAGCCGCAGCCGCACCCCATGTTTGGCGGCAACGTCGCGCAGGACCCGCTGGGTCTGGTGGATTTCCCAGAGGCTGGTCAGCACACCGGATTCCTTGTTCGAATCCGAGTACCCGAGCATGACTTCCTGCACGTCGCCGCGGAGCCGGACAATCCCGCGGTACTGCGGATCCGCCAGCAGCCCGTCCAGAATCCGCCCGGACCGGCGCAGCTCCTCCACGGTTTCCAGCAGCGGCGCGAAGCCGACGCGCGCAAACGCGTCCTCGCCGTGCAGCCGCAGCAGGCCGGCTTCCCGCGCCAGGACCGCGGCGGCGAGCACGTCATCCGGTCCGCGCGTCATGGACACGATGTAGGTTTCCACCACGTTCGAACCGTAAGTCTCCAATGCCCGCTGGATTTCGCCGAACACTGCGTACGTCTTGGCTTCCTCGCCCGCCAGCGGAGCCGGCACCGGCGCCAGCGGCCGGCGGGAAGCGAGCTCCTTCGACAGCACCGCCTGGCGTTCCGCCCTCTCCAGGTCTGCGTACGGCCCGGACAGTTCGCCCAGCCGGTCCATCAACACACCAACAACGGCGTGGTGCCGCTCGGCATGCTCGCGGACATCCAGCGTGGCCAGGTTCAGGCCGACGGCGGACATGATCCGGCGCACCCCGGCCAGCGCTCCATCCGCGGCCAGTGAGGACCCGTGGGCGCGCAGCGATCGTTCCAGCAGCCCCAGCTCGTCCAGCACCTGCGTTGCGGAGGCGTAGTCCCGCCCGGGCTGGTGGGCGGTGCCGTTTCGGACACGGGCGGAGGTGTTCATCAATTTGGCCTTGATGCAGGTCAGTTTGAGGCGGTACGGCTCCTGCGCGTTCAGCACGAGCACGCGTTTATCCAGCCCGGGCAGCTTTTCCAGGTCCTGCTGAATGGAATCCAACAGCTCCGGCTCCGCTTCGGCGAGCGCTGTGGAGTTGGACAGCACTGAAATCAGCTCGTCCACCTGCTCGATCCCGATCCGCACGGCGTGCTGGTTCTGCAGGGCGAGGATCTCCCTGGTCACGTCTGCGGTGACGTTCGGGTTGCCGTCCCGGTCGCCGCCGATCCAGCTGCCGAACCGCAGCGGCGAGCGCTCGGCGGGCAGGACCGCGCCGTGGCCGTCCAGCAGCTCCGCCAGTTCGGCCAGCAGCTCCGGCACCGCGCCGCGGAAAATGTTGTCGAGGTAGTAGAGGGCGTTGCGGGCCTCGTCCACCGGACTGGGCCGCACTTGCCGCAGCTCGTCCGTCTGCCACATCTGGTCGATGATTTCCGCCAGCATGCGGTCCTGCCGCCGTCTGGCCACGCTGTCCTCGGCAGTCCGCACCGCCAGCACATCGGAGAGCTTGCGCAGCTTATCCAGCACCGAACGGCGCGATGCCTCGGTGGGATGTGCGGTGAAGACCGGCCGCACATCCAGCGCGTCCACGGCCTCCTGCAGCACTGCGGGACCTGCTTTCGCGGCGACGTCCGCTACGGCCTTGGCCAACCAGCCGTCCTGTTCCGGGCGGGTCTGCAGGGTCCGGACGCGGTGGACCTGCTCGGCGGCATTGGCCAGATGGAAGTAGAAGGTGAAGGCCCGCACCAGCTGCGTCGCCTGGCGGATGGGCAGTCCCGCCAGTAGTTCGCGCACCTGGTCCGCGACGTCACGCGCCGTCCACGGCCCGCTGGCTTCCCCGCCCCCGCGGGCCGCCTCCTTGGACTCCTTGGTTAGCAGCCGTACCTGCTCCACCAGCTCCAACAGCTCCGGGCCGTGCTGGCGCACCAGCGATTGGCCCAGCAGCGTGCTGACTCGCCGGACATCCGCGCGCAGCCTGGCATCGAGATCCCCTTCAGGCATCAAAATCCTCCTGTGCCATCAGCTGGCCCTACAGATTGAACGCAGACGCGTGCGAGGGCTGGTACAGCAGGATGTCGTCGGCGCCGGGCACCTGCAGCATCGCGCCCGTGCCGAAGCCCATGTCCGTTGATTCTGAGCTGAAGCCCGCGCCGCGGCTTTCCAGTTCGGACCTGGTGGCCGCCAGATCGTCGCACATCAGGGCGATCTGGTGGTGCCGCGGGGCGGAAAACTCCTCGCCTTCCCAGACGCCGCGGGTCGGATGCACACCCAGCTCGCTCGGACCGGTCTTGAAAATCAGCCAGTCCTCGCCCGAGCCGGCGTCGGGAACCGCGGGCCACTGCAGTACGTCGCGCAGGAACGCCCGGGTAGCCGTCGGATCATCGGAGTAGATCAGCGTGTGCACGGAAGTGATCATGGACCTAGGCTAGCGCCCGGCACTGCCTCCGGAAACCTCCCCCCTGGCGTCCCGGTACGGCTTGTCTTGCGGCAGGCCCCGGGGCAGACTGTGCTGATACAGCCCCGGGTGGGCGGTGACAGCCTCAGTCGGCCCCAAGGAGCGCAATGACCAGCCTGGAAAACGAGATCACTACGGCCGAAGCCGAGTTCGGTGCCTGGCACAGAAAGCGCAACGACGCCTTGGCCGAGGGTTTCGGGCTCCTGACCCTCACCTCGTTCCAGCGGCTCGCCACCGAACCGGCCGCCGTCGACCTTGTCCCCGGACTTTGGAGCGCCGACCGAGCGATGGCGGCTTTGAACGCCGGCGCCTCGGATGGCTTTGTGATGCACGACGGCGGCACACCGGTCCACGGGACCCTCACCCAGGCGGTGGCCGAGCGTGGCCAGAAAATGTGGGTGCGCTGGTGCGGCGGCCCTGAAGTGATTGCGGTGGAACTGGCCAGGCGGGACGGCCACTATCTGATCCGCACACGCGCTGCCTCCACCCCGGCACAGCAGAATTTCAGCGGCGTGCCGGTCTTCGACTTCGATCCGGGCTGGATCATCAAGGGCAGCTATCTTGCCTACGACTCGCCCCAGGTCGCGCGGATCTCCACGGCCCGCAGCGATACCTCGCTGACCGCGGTGCTGGCCGGCGAGATCACCTTCAACCGCCAAGGCTCACGCTACCGGCTGCGTGCCGAATTCGAACCGGGCACCGGCGCGCTGCGGGTGACCTTCCACGACGCGACCAATGGACTAGGTACGGCAGCATGGCGCTTCCTCGACGTGCCGCCGCCTGCGCTGGACGGAACGGTACTGCTGGATTTCAACCGCGCGCAGAACTACCCGTTTGCCTTCACCGAGTACGCGGTGTGCCCGGCGCCGGTGGCAGGGAACCGGCTTCCCCTCGCAGTCACCGCCGGGGAGAAACTGCCGGCCTGACCGGCTCAGGCGATGGCGGAAATCCCTGTCACCGCCCGGCCAACAATCAGGCTGTTGATCTCGTACGAACCCTCGTACGTGTAGATCGCTTCGGCGTCGGAAAAGATCTTGGCCATCAGATAATCGGTCACGATCCCGTTGCCGCCCAGAATGGACCGGCCCAGCGAGACGGTTTCGCGCATCCGCGCCGACGTGTAGGACTTGGCGAGCGCGGCCTGCGCCATGTCGGCGCCGCTGTGCCTGGTGCCCCGCGGGCCGGTGTGGCCCTCCTCCTGCAGCTGGGCGACCCGTGCCAGCAGGCCCAGTGACGCCGTGGCATTGCCGAGCATCCGCACCAGCTGGTCCTGGATCAGCTGGAAGCCGGCGATCGGGCGGCCGAACTGCTCGCGTTCCAGCGTGTACCTCCGGGCCACCTCGTAGGCAGCGAGCTGCTGGCCGACCGCCTGCCAGCCCACCATGATGCGCGACCCCCGCAGCAGGTGTTTGGTGTCGTCGAAGCTGCTGATCCCGGCGAACCGGTCCGCTTCCGCAACGCGGACGTTGTCCAGGATGATGTCCGCGTTCTGCACCGTGCGCAGGGAGATCTTGTTGCCGATCCGCTCCGCCCGGAACCCCTCCAGTTTCGAGTCCACTATGAACCCGCGCACCTGGTTGGTGTCTTCGTCCCGTGCCCAGACCAGCATGTAGTCGCAGAACGTGCCGTTGCCGATCCAGCGCTTGGCCCCGTTGAGGATCCAGTCTCCACCCTCGCGGCGCGCCGTGGTTGCCATGCCGCCGGCGACGTCGGAACCGTGCTCTGGTTCGGTCAGCGCGAAGGCGCCGGTGATGCGCAGCGCCAGAGCGTCCTCGAGCAGGCGTGCCTTCTGCTCCGCACTGCCGAACTCGTACAGCGCCTGCACAAACAGGTCGTGGTGGACCATGAAGAAGGTGGCGATGGACGTATCCGCCCGGGTCATTTCGGCGATCACCAACCCGGCGAAGAGGTGGCTGTAGCCCTGCTGGACCGGCGTGCTCAGCTCCAGCCCGGCCAGCCCCGGCAGCAGCTCCACCGGAAAGCGGCCGCGGTTCCACCAGTCCACCGCATGCGGTTCCACCTCGGCGGCGAGGAACTCGCGCAGCTGGGCCAGCTTCAGCCGCTCCCGGTCGCTGAGCAGGGACTCGAACCCGTAGAAGTCCGGCCGCGGCAGGTCCGCCATGTTCACATTGTTCACGATATTCTCCGTGCCGGCATTAGCGCGGCGCCATCCGGATGGCGCCGTCCAGCCGGATGACCTCCCCGTTGAGCATGGCGTTGTCGATGATGTGCGCGGCGAGGTTGGCGTATTCGCCGGGGCGGCCCAGCCGGGACGGATGCGGCACCTGCTGCCCGAGCGAATCCTGCGCCTCCTGCGGCAGTCCGGCCATCATCGGCGTCTCGAAGATGCCCGGGGCAATGGTAACCACACGGATCAGCGAGCGCGCCAGTTCGCGGGCGATGGGCAGCGTCATAGCAGCCACGCCTCCCTTGGAAGCGGCGTACGCGGGCTGGCCGACCTGCCCGTCGAAGGCAGCCACGGACGCAGTGTTGATGATGACGCCGCGCTCGGGCCCGCCCAGTTCCGTGCTGACCGGTTCCGTCTCGGCCATGGCGGCGGCCGCCAGACGGATCACGTTGAAGGTGCCGATGAGGTTGATCTGGACTACCTTGCTGAAGTTCTCCAGCGGCAGCACGCCGCCGCGTCCCAGCACCTTGCCCGGGGTGGCAACTCCGGCGCAATTGACGACGACGCGCAGCGGGCCGAGCGCAACGGCCGCATCAACCGCCGCCTGCACGTCTTCTTCGCTGGTCACATCGGCCGGCGCGAAGACCGCCCGCTCCCCCAGTTCCGCCGCGTACTCGGACCCCGCGGATTCCGGGAGGTCAACCAGCACCACGGAGGCACCGGCGTCGTACAAGCGGCGGGCCGTGGCAGCCCCCAGACCGGACGCACCTCCGGTCACCAGCGCAACGGAATTGGCAATTTCCACGTCATCCTCCTGAAATGAATCCTTTCCGCCAGCCTAGTGTGGTCCGGCGCACAGCGCATTCGGCGGCTGTCCACTGGGCAAAACGCCTTCGTGAATCCTCGGACCGGGACAGCTACGCTGGTCAGATGGTCGCAGAGTCCAGCAAGCTTCCCGGCGAGCACCCGCCCCCGGCCAAATTCGCCGCGGGCCGGGCGGACGAGGCCGCCGCCGCTGTCATTCGGCACTTCGGCCAGCATCTGCTGGGCCTCCCGTTCACCCATCTGGGGGCCGTGGCCAGGCCCAGGCAGAGCTACCTGCCGCTGGTCGGGCCGTGGCACTACTGGTGGCAGGCGCACTATCTGGACTGCCTTGTGGATGCGGGCCGGCGTGAGCTGGAACGCCAGCAGCATTTCGACGGCGGGTTCGGCGCCAGCGCCGGCGAGCTCGGGGCGCGCCTGCTGCGCAGCATCAAGTGGCGCAACTGCTTCCGGTACACCAACTCCTACTATGACGACATGGCCTGGCTGGCGCTGGCGGTCGGCCGACTGGACACGCTGGCCGCCACGGCGGACAAGCCGCGGTTCCGCAACCGGGCCGCTGCCCGCGCCTTGCTGCCGGCGCTGGAATCAGCCCACACAGCGGACCTGGGCGGCGGGCTGTTCTGGAACACCAAGCGCGATTTCAAGAACACCCCGGCGACGGCCCCGGCCGCCCTCCACTTTGCCCGCATCGGCCAGACGGACCGCGCGGCGGCCCTGCTGGACTGGCTGGATGACAAGCTTTACGACGGCGTTTCCGGGCTGTACCAGGACGGGCTGCGCCTTGTGGACGGAGAGCCGGTGCTGGTGCCGGACATTTACAGCTACAACCAAGGCCCGGTGCTGGCAGCGCTGTTGGAGGTTGGCCGGGACGCGGACGTGCAGCGTGCCGCGGACCTGATCAAGGCGGTGGCCGCCGGGCTCACCACCGACCATGACGGCCTGCCCGTGCTGCGCACCCACGGCGACGGGGACGGCGGACTGTTCACCGGGATCCTGGCGCGCTACATGGCGGTTGCGGCCAGCTCGGAACGGCTGCCCGCGGATGCCCGGGAGCAGGCCCGGATGCTGGTAGCCAACACCGCCGCTGCGTTCTGGTCCGGACGCCGGCTGGAGAACCACCGCACGTGGGAAGTGCTGGTGTTTTCCAAGGATCCGGCCCTGCCGGCCAAGACCACTTATCCCCCGGGCGAGCGCGTGCAGCTTTCCACCCAACTGCAGGCCTGGATGACGCTCGAAGCCGCCGCTTCCGTCGCCTGACCAACCGGGTCGTTGTCACCTTTCGACAATAAGTTACGTGGCCGTTGCTTATTTCGTTTGGCTTCTGCCACAATGGCTGAGCACAGGTGAGCTAAGCCTTACCTTAGTTATCGGGCAATGCGGTGGGGACCGCGCCCGTCCTCATTTTCTTGAAAGGTTCTCCATGAAGATCCGATTTCCGCAGCTTTCCGCAGCCGCCATCGTCGCCGCCGCTGCACTGACCCTGTCCGCCTGCGGCTCCGGCTCCGAGTCGCCGGCACCCGAAGGATCCACCGCCGCCGCAGCAGCAACCGGTGAAATAACCGTTTACAACGCCCAGCACGAATCCATGACCCAGGCTTGGGTGGACGCGTTCGAGGCCGAGACCGGCATCAAGGTCAACGTCCGCCAGGGCAAGGACACCGAGATGAGCAACCAGATCATCGCCGAGGGGGATGCCTCCCCTGCCGATGTCTTCATCACCGAGAATTCACCAGCCATGACGCAGGTGGAAAACGCCGGACTCTTCGCCGACATCTCCCCCACCGTGCAGGACAACGTGCCGGAACAGTACCGGCCGTCGTCGAACAAATGGTCAGGCGTAGCGGCCCGGTCCACAGTCTTTGTGTACAACAAGGACGCCGTGAAGGAAGCCGACCTGCCGGCGTCGATCATGGATCTGGCCGATGAGAAGTGGGCCGGAAAGTGGGGAGCGGCTCCGGGCGGAGCGGACTTCCAGGCCATCGTCTCCGCCATGCTGGAGCTCGAGGGCGAAGAAGCCACCGCCGAATGGCTCAAGGCCATGAAGGAGAATGCCAAGGCCTACCCGAAGAACGGCGCTGCCATGAAGGCCGTCAATACCGGAGAGGTCGACGGCGCCGTCATCTACCACTACTACTACACGGCGGACCAGGCAGAGACCGCGGAGAACTCCGGCAACGTCGCCCCGCATTACTTCAAAAACCAGGATCCCGGTGCCTTCGTCAGCGTCTCCGGCGGCGGCGTCCTGAAGTCCTCCCAGCACCCGGAAGAGGCAATGCAATTCCTTGAATTCATCACGTCCAAGCAGGGCCAGGAGTCTCTGGCCGCTGGCAGCGACTACGAGTACCCGGTAGGCAAGGACGTCACTCCGCGCGAAGGGCTCATTCCCCTCGAGGAGCTCGACGCTCCCTCCGTTGATGCCGCCAAGCTGAACAGCCAGAAGGTTGTCGAGCTCATGACGGATGCCGGCCTGCTGTAGCACTGCCCATGTCGGTTCATCCACGAACGCGCACCGGTAGCCGGGGCCCTGCGGTCCCGGCTACCGGTGCGCCGTCGGGCGCTGCTTCATCCCGCATCGTTCCGGCGGCTCCCCTTACCGGCCTTGCTTCGCCCGACGGCCTTCCGTCCGGCCCCAAGCTGCCCGGCCCGCCCCCTCCGGTTCGGAGTACACTCCGGCGTAAGCGCAGCGCTGCGCGCCGGCCGTACGGAACGGTAGCTGCCGCCGTCGTAATTTCGCTGGCGACCCTGGTGCCGCTGGGCTTCGTCATCGTGATGACGGTGGCCACCGGCTGGGAGACGGCGGCGGAGCTCATCTTCCGGCCGCGCGTGGGCGAGCTGCTATTCAACACCGTGGCACTCGTGCTGGCTGCGGTTCCGCTGTGCATCCTGATCGGCATTGCGGCGGCCTGGCTGGTGGAGCGGACGCAGCTGCCCGGCGCGAGGTTCTGGTCCCTCGTGCTCGCCGCGCCGCTGGCTGTTCCCGCGTTCGTCAACAGCTACGCCTGGGTCAGCACCATTCCGTCGCTGGGCGGGATCGGCGGCGGCACACTGATTTCGGTGCTCTCCTACTACCCGCTGGTCTACATTCCAGCGGCCGCTGCCCTGCGCCGGATGGATCCCGCGCTCGAGCAGTCCGCGGCGTCGCTCGGGCTGGGACGCTGGCGCAGCTTTTTCCGCGTGGTCCTGCCTCAGCTCTGGCTGCCGATCACCGGCGGCGCCCTGCTGGTGGGGCTGCACCTGCTGGCCGAATTCGGCGCGTTTTCGATGATCCGGTTCGCCACCTTCACCACCGCAATCATGGAGCAGTACCAGTCCACTTTCAACGGCTCGGCGGCCAACATGCTCGCCAGCGTGCTGGTCTTCATCTGCCTGCTGATGCTGCTGGCCGAATCCCGCCTGCGCGGCAACGCCCGGTACGCCCGTTTGGGCTCCGGGGTAGCCAGCCGCCCACCAGCCCTGCCGCTCGGACGCTACCGGCTTGCCGCCGTCGCCGGTGTGCTGGCCCTGGCGGTGCTGGCGCTCGGGGTGCCGCTGGGCAACATCCTGCGCTGGCTGCTGGCCGGCGGAGCCGAAGTCTGGGACCTGCCGGTGATCGGCGAGACGCTGCTGCAGACCCTCGGTTTCGGCTTGGCCGGCGCCCTGCTGACCGTGGTGCTGGCCTTCCCCGTGGCGTGGCTCGCCGTGCGGTACCCGGGCTGGTTCACCAAGCTGCTGGAGAGCACCAACTACATCACGTCCGCGCTGCCCGGCATTGTGGTGGCGCTGGCGTTCATCACCGTGGCGATCAACTTCGCGCGGCCGCTGTACCAAACGGCGCCGCTGGTCATCGCCGCCTACGTGCTGTTGTTCCTGCCGCGGGCGCTGGTGAACCTGCGCGCCGGGCTGGCGCAGGCGCCGCTGGAGCTCGAAGAGGCCGCGCGGTCGCTGGGCATTTCGCCGTTCAGGGCGTTCCTGCGGGTGACCCTGCGCCTGACCGCGCCCGCTGCCGCCGGCGGGGCGGCCCTGGTTTTCCTGGGCATTGCCAACGAGCTGACCGCTACCCTGCTGCTCGCGCCCACGGGTGTGAACACGCTGGCCACACGATTCTGGGCGCTGAGTTCGGAGATCGATTACACCGGCGCCGCTCCGTACGCGCTGATCCTGATCCTGCTCTCGCTGCCGATGACCTACCTGCTCTACACCCAGTCGCAGAAGGCGGCCGGGCAATGAACGTTGTGGAAGGACCCTGCTTGTGAGCCCCGCGGACATTCCGGCGCCGGAAAGCCACCTGGTCGTCGACGCCGTCACCAAGTCCTTCGGCGATACGTCCGTGCTCCGCGGTGTCAGCCTGTCCGTGCAGAGAGGAATTACGACGGCGATCGTGGGCCCCTCGGGCAGCGGCAAGACCACCCTGCTGCGGCTGATTGCCGGTTTCGAGGCGCCTGACTCCGGCTGCATTACGCTCGACGGCGACGCGGTGGCCAACGGCGGCCGACTGGTTCCGGCGCACCGGCGGAACGTGGGCTATGTGGCCCAGGACGGGGCGCTCTTCCCGCACCTGAGCGTGGGCCGGAATATCGCTTTCGGGCTGGAGAAGAAGCGGTTCGGCTCCCGGGCGGCGGTGGAGGGCCGGGTCGCCGAGCTGCTGGCCATGGTCTCGCTGGAGCCCGGACACGCCGGACGCCGGCCCGACGAGCTCTCCGGCGGCCAGCAGCAGCGCGTCGCCCTGGCGCGGGCGCTGGCCCGCGAGCCGGAACTGATGCTGCTGGATGAACCGTTCAGCGCGCTAGACGCCGGCCTCCGGGTAGCCACCCGCAAGGCGGTGGCCCGTACCCTCGCGGCAGCCGGGGTAACCACCATCCTGGTCACTCACGACCAAGCGGAGGCGCTCTCCTTCGCGGACCAGGTGGCGGTGATGCGCCGCGGCATGCTGGCCCAGATCGGCAACCCCTTTGTGGTTTACACCCGGCCCGCTGACCGGGAGACAGCAGAGTTCCTCGGCGATGCGGTCATCCTCAACGCGGAACTGCAGGGCTCCCTGGCCACCTGCGCCCTCGGCGGCATCCCGGTCCGCCGGCCCACGTGCCAAGGCAAGGTGCACCTGATGCTGCGCCCGGAGCAGATCCGCATCTCCGACAGCGGCCCTATCCGCGGCACCGTGCTGGAGACGGACTTCTTTGGGCCGGAGGTGACGGTGCGGCTGGAACTTCACGGGCCCCAGGATGCGAAGGGGAACAGGCAACGCGGGGAGACCATCACCATCCGCCACTGGAACGCGACGCTGGCCAAGCCCGGCTCGGAACTGTTCCTGCGCGTGATCGGCGAGGGCGTGGCCTTCCCGGCCTGAGTCTTTCCCGAACCCCTAAGCTACGGCTTCTTCTTCTGCGGGTACGGTGCCTCGTGCCGGGCCAGCATCTCCACGAAGCCGGCGATCTTCTTGCGGCGGGCGTCCTCGGTCTTGAGCTGGCTGAGCCGGAAGATCAGTGCGAACCGGTTCTGCGAGGTCAGCACGTCGAACATGGCCTGCGCCCGAGGCACGGCAGCGATCGCTGCGGCGAGATCCTCGGGTACCTCCGCGGTCGCGGGTCCGGCATAGGCCTTGTCCCACCGCCCATCGGCCTGCGCCGCCGCGACCGCCGCGCGTCCGGCGTCGTGCATTTTTCCTGCCGCCTCCAGCTGCTCGATCCGTGCCACGTTGCGCAGCGACCAGATGCTGCGCTTGCCCCGGGGGCTGAACCGCTGGAAGGAACTCCCGGCGTCGCGCCGCTTGGCCTGCCCGTCGATCCAGCCGAAACACAGCGCTTCTTCGAGGGCGCCGGCATAGTCGAGCGTGGTGACGGTTCCGCCCTTCTTGTGCAGCACCAGCCACACGCCGGGCGAGCTGTGATGGTGCTCCTCCAGCCAGGTGCGCCAGGCGGCAGCATCGGGCAGCAGCAATTCGGGGAGTTCGACAGCCATGCGCAAACACTAGCCGCGCAACCGGCCACCACGCCATACTCTGGAAAGAGGCCGCTACCGAGGAGACAAAAATGCTGCGCGTCCGCCCCGTCCACTACACGTCCCGCATGCACGAGTACAAGGAACTGCTGACCGCGCTAGGGCTCGCCGTCACCGCCGACTACGAGACCTGGATGGAGTTCGACGCCGGCCACGGGCGGCTCGCGGTCCACGCCATGCCCGCCGGGCCCGACGACGGCATCACCTCGCTCGGCTTCGAGGCGCGGGACCTGGAGGAATTCCGCCGCCGGACGGAGGAAGCCGGGACGCGGGCCGAGCCGTTCTCCGCAGACCACGGCGGCAGCGTGAAGGTCACGTCGCCGGAGGGCACCGTGTTCCTGGTGGACCGGGCCAACGAGGGGGCCGAACCGCATGACGCCGATCCGTCGCTGACAGTAGCCGCGGTATGGACCACGACCGAGCTGCCCACGGCGGCCAAGGTCCTCGCGGCTATCGGTGCCCGCCGACGCTCCCCGGCACGGACTGGCGGCCAGACCGAGTTCAGCCAGGCGGACTGGGAGCTGACAGACGTGGGCCGGGTTGACTTCGCCACCAAGAACGGCGGGATTATCACGGTGCAGCAAGGCGCTGCCGCCGGGATTGCCATCGGTTTCGAGTACGACGGCGGGCTCGAGGTTCTGCGCGACAGGTTGGCCTCGGCCGGGTTCCAGTCGCGGCTGGCCGAGGACGACGCCGGCGGCCGTGTGCTCCTTGTGCCGGACCCTGACGGCTCTGACAGTGCAAGCGGCGCGGGCGGCGGGAACATCAGGATCCGCGAGGCAACCGTACACCAGTTGTGATCCGGGCTCCCTGCCTGCCCTCTTGTCCCCGCCTCCAGTGGTCACCGCCGTCGTTCATTGTTCCGGGACGCACACCCCGCGCTTACGCTCTACGGAAAACCCGCGCCCTCCCGGCTGGTCACGCGTGACGGGCGCATCAGCCGTGCGGTAGAACAAGTACATGAATGTTCGCACTCCCGACCCGTATCCAGGCTGGCTCTCCGAAGAGGATCTCTACGAGGCCCGGCAGCGTTTGCCCATGGTCTATGTGGAGGCTGTTCCGGTTCGGCTGGACTCCCTCGGCTATGTGACCGAGGTCGGGCTCCTGCTGCAGGCCTCGGACGAGGGGCAGATGGTGCGGACCTTTGTCTCGGGGCGGGTGATGTACCGCGAGACCATCCGTGCCGCGCTCATCCGGCATCTGGAAAAGGATCTTGGGCCGCTGGCGTTCCCGCAACTGCCGGCCTCCCCCGTGCCCTTTACCGTGGCCGAGTACTTCCCCTCCCCGTCGGAAACCGGGATGACGGATGACCGCCAGCACTGCGTCGCGCTGGCCTACCTGATCCCCGTCACCGGTGAGTGCGAGCCCCGGCAGGACGCACTGGAACTGACTTGGATGACGCCGGACGACGCCCTGAGCCCGGAGGTCCAGTCGGAGTTCGTCGGCGGACGCGGCAACCTGCTGCGCCACGCGCTGGCCCATGCCGGCTGGTGCCGCTGACCGCCAGGAGCCCTCACACTACGGCGGCTCAGCGCAGGCCGGAGTGCAGGCGTGCCGCCAGGGTGCGCTCATCATGCCCGGCCTGATAACGACGGCGGAGGTCCGGCTTCATGCCGGCTGCTGCCACGTGCTACCGGCGTGGCGCAACTTCGGCTTGAGAGGTAACAAATTCATATACTGAGGTTTGACCCTGAGCTTTGGAGGACCACCCAATGACCGAGCAACAGCCACAGACATACGTCCATAATGTCAAAGCTGAGGCGGTTGAACCGGGCCATATGTTTCTGCGTAGGCGCGGAAAGCAATCGGCCGCGGTGGTGTCCTCCGCCGTCGAAAAGGATGATTTCGGCTCGCCGGCGCTGGTGATCGCCAAGCTGGCCGACGGAACGCAGGTGCGCATCGCCCACGGTTCGAGCATCCGGGTTGCCTCCACGCGGCCCTTCCAGAAGGCTCCGACCGTCCTGACAAACAGCGACCTTGAACTGATCCCCGCCGAGGAGGGCACGCCGGAGGCGGTCATCGTGGGCACCGCGCGGGCCCATCCGAAGGACATCAGGGTCCAGCGCCTCGCCGCCCGCCTGAGCAAGGGACTGAACACCAAGGCCGGCAGCAACCTGCAGGATGTCCGCGATCTGGCCCACCGGCTATTCGTCGACCTGGCGGATGAGGACAACGCCCTTCATGTCTGCCGCCTGGTAACGGACCTGCCCTTCGACGGCAACTTCGGGCGTTGGAAGTGGATCCAGTCCACGCTGGCGATCGCGGCCTACATCACCCATGAGGCCGGCGATCTCGAGGAGTCCCAGCGGCTCGGCGACGCCATGCGCGCCCCGGACGAGGCCGAAGAGGAAGATCCGCTGCGCGCCAAGATGAACGCCGTGGTACGCCAGCGCCAGCTCAACGAGCCCAACCTCTACGACTCGGAGATCCACCGGGCCATGGCCTCCGGCGACCAATCGGCGGAGCACGAATGGCGCGTCGAACGCCTTTCCACCCTGATGTATCTGCGCACCCACGGCGGCTCAGAGACCCTCGAGCCGGCCGAGCTGGACCGCCGCATCGCCAACGAACTGGTGGCCATCCGCGCGCTGAACGGCAAGCTGACCGCTCCCTGATCTCCGGCCTCCCCACACCTCTGGCCAGTCCAAGGAGCCGGGGGTAAAGTCGGCCTCATGACGGATAGCGCTGTGAAAACAGAATCTGGTCCCCGCAAGCTCAGCGTCCACATCAACGCAGACGCCCAGCAGGTATGGGTCATGCTGCGCGAACCGAAACGGCTTGCTCAATGGCACGGCTGGGAGCTGGACGGTCTCGATGAGGAGATCAAAGAGATCTACTTTGCCGGCGCCGTCGAAAACCCCGACCACAAGAAGCTCACGCTGGGCAATGGCGATACGTTCATCATCGAGCCGGTTGAGGACGGCGTCCAGCTGACACTCGAACGCGGACTCCTGGACCCGGCATCGGAGATGGGACATTGGGACAAGGACCTCACCGAAGGGTGGAACACGTTCCTGCAGCAGCTGCGTTTCATGCTCGAGCGGCACCCGAACACCCCGCGGCAGAGCACCTACTTTTCCGCTGATTCCGTGCCCGAAGGCGGCCTCCTGCAGAGCCTGGGCCTAACGGACCTGCCGGAGCCTGGCGACCCGTACGAAGCGACCCTGAGCACGGGCGAATCGATCAGCGGGAAGGTCTGGTTCCGTACCGAAGCGCAGCTAGGGCTGACGGTCCAGTCCTATGCCGAGCACGGTGACGGTCTGCTGATCCTCGCCACCATGCCCCAACTCATGGACGAAAGGCCCGACGGCGGCACGCAGGTTCTGATTACCACCTACGGCTTGGGTGCCAAGTCGCTGGCCGAAATCCGGGAAACCTGGGACGGCTGGCGGACCCAGCACTTCCCCTCCTCGGAGCCGATGTCCACGCGCAGCCGCTCACGTGACGAGCTGCCCGTGCGCTAGCTTGCCGGCGGCGCCTTCCAAGCCACGGTTGCCCGGAAAACGCGTCAGGCCTCGGGATCCTGGTGCTTCCGCAGCCGGCGCCGGGCCTTTTCCCGCAGCGTTCGCTGGTGCATCAGGTAGACCAGGCTGAGGCCTACCAGCGCGCCGATGGCCGTCTGGATGGCACGGTCCACCATCAGGGCGGTCGGGTCCGTAGGTGCTGCCAGCTCGGTCATCAAGAGTGCCAGCGGCGTGATGAAGATGAGCGCCAGGGCGTAGTGGCGCAACACAAACATCTCCGCAGCGAACTGCAGCACGATCACTATCAGCACCATTACCCACGGCGCCGGATGCGGTGCCAGCAGCAGTCCGGCAGCAGCCACCCCGGCAAACGTACCCAGGATGCGGTGGACGCCCTTGTTGACACGCTGCGCCAGGCTCGGACCGGCGATCGGCGCCACGGCAGCGACCATCGCCCAGTAGTTGTGGCCCAGGCCCACCGTGGTTGCCAGCGCTCCCGCAGCAAGGGCGGCCAGGGCGTTGGCGCCGGCTTCGACGCCGAATTCACGCCACTGCCCGGGAGTCAGGATGCGGCGTTCGGGCGCGGCCATGGAGGTCCGCCAGGCCGGATGCAAGCGGCGTCGTGAGCGGGATGGAGCCGATGGCGGCGTAGCCGAAGGTAAAGAAGATGACCCCGGCCGGACGCAGCTGGAAGTAGTTCACCGCCAGCGACCACAGCCCGGCCACGATGGTGGTGCCGAAAACGATCCCCCAAGGCCCGGCGCCGGCCGCCGAGGTCAGGGCGCCCACAAACATAACCAGCAGAATCAACACACCAAACCGGCCCTGATGGCGAAGCCTCACGCCGTGGGCCTCGCCGCGACCGTAAATGCCGGTAAAGGCACCGAAAGCGGCGAAAACCATCAGGTCGAAGCGGCCCGCCGCCAGCAGGACGAGCAGCGGCAGTCCCACGCTGACGGCACAGCGCGTGGCCACAACATGGTCCCGGCGGGCAGGACCCACACGGAAAAACTCGCGCACATGGTGTTTCACGGTGACGGCCACGACAACAAATTATCGCGCCAACACGAGGCTGCCTCAATTTTGTGAGCAGTCAGACAGGGCCCGGGCGGAACAGTCCGCTCCGCGGGATAAGGCAAAATGGATAGGTGCCGCAATCTGATTTTTCCTTCACCGTAGGCAAACGCCTGTCCGAAACTGCCCTTCCCACCGCCGCCCAGGTCGCGGCCAACGGCGGTGAATTCAGGGGGCGCACCGGCATCATCGCCACCCCGCATGGCGAAATCCAGACACCGGCCTTCATCGCCGTCGGCACCAAGGCCACAGTGAAGGCCGTGCTCCCCGAGGCCATGAAGGACCTCGGCGCCCAGGCCTTGCTGGCCAACGCGTACCACCTCTATCTGCAGCCCGGCCCGGAAATCCTGGACGAGGCCGGCGGCCTGGGGAAGTTCATGAACTGGACCGGCCCCACCTTCACCGACTCGGGCGGTTTCCAGGTGATGAGCCTGGGCTCCGGGTTCAAGAAGGTCATCAACATGGACGCTGCCGCGGAGGCCGGGGCCGGTTCCGGCGCCGATGACCGCGTAGCGGCAGGCAAGGAGCGCCTCGCCCATGTGGATGACGACGGCGTCTGGTTCAAGTCCCACCTCAACGGCGACCGCCACCGGTTCACGCCGGAGATCTCCATGCAGGTCCAGCACCAGCTCGGGGCGGACATCATGTTCGCCTTCGACGAGCTGACCACGCTGATGAACTCCCGTGCCTACCAGGAGCTCAGTCTGGAGCGCACCCGGCTCTGGGCCGAGCGCTGCATCGTCGAGCACGAGCTGCTGACCGAGGAGCGTTCGCACCGGCCGTACCAAGCGCTGTTCGGTGTCATCCAGGGCGCGCAGTACGAGGACCTGCGCCGCAAGGCCTGCAGCGATCTCGGCGCCATGAACTTCGACGGCTTCGGCATCGGCGGGGCGCTGGAAAAGGAGAACCTCGGCACCATCGTGCGCTGGTGCAACGAGGAACTCCCCGAGGACAAGCCGCGCCACCTGCTGGGCATTTCCGAACCCGACGACATCTTCACCGCCATCGAAAACGGCGCGGACACCTTCGACTGCGTCTCCCCCACCCGGGTGGCCCGCAACTCCGCCTTCTACACGCCGGACGGCCGGAAAAACCTCTCCAACGCCAAGTTCAAGCGGGACTTCACCCCGCTGGTGGAGGGCTGCGACTGCTACGCCTGCGCCAACTACACCCGCGCCTATATCCACCACCTGTTCAAGGCCAACGAGATGGTCAGCCACACCCTGATCTCCATCCACAACGAGCGCTTCACCGTGAAACTGGTCGACGACGCCCGGCTGGCCATCGAGGACGGCTCCTTCTTCGACTTCAAAAACGAGGTCTTGGGACGCTACTACGCCTGACCCCCGGCCGGCGGAACCGGCGGTACAGCAGCCACAAACCAAGTACGACGGCGGCAATCACCACGATCACGAGCGCCGGCAACAGTACGGCGGCCAAGGCGAGCGACAGGCTCGCGGTGTCCTCTACGGTGCTGACCACCGGCGCCGCTGTGCCGACGGTCGCAGCGTTCAGCACCGGCCGGGTCATCATCTTCACCAGGTGGACGGCAAACGCAATGACAATGCCGATAACCACGGGGACCCAGGCGTCGCCGCCGAAGAAGGAATCCGGGTCCGGGACGGTTACTGTTTCCGAGGACACCCCGCTGCCGAAGACGATGCCGCCGGCGGCTGGCCGGATCACCGTCTGGATCCAGTCGTTGATACTGTCCACCATCGGGATTTTGTCCGCGGCGATCTCCAGTACCAGCAGCAGGCCCACAATCAGCAACACCCACCCGTTGCCCAGCCACGCCCACTCGGCGGGCAACTGGACCAGGTCCGTGTACCGGTCCAGCAGGCCAAGGATCAGCATCGGGATGAATGCATTCAGTCCCGCTGCCGCAGACAGTCCCGTGCCGGTCAGGATTTCGAACATGGCATAAGAGTAATCCCAAATCTGCGGCTCCGACGTGGCCAAACGCTTCTATACTGGCGCCATGGGACCGTCACTGGTTTTTGGCGCCGTGGCTTCCAGCGCACTGGTGCTGGGCGCGCTCATCGGTGTGAAGTTCGAGCTGCCCAAGCGGTTCCTGGCCATGCTGCTTTCCTTCGCGGCGGGCGCCCTGATCACGGCCCTGAGTTTCGAGCTCTTCCAGGATGCCTACCGGCACGGCGGCATCTGGCGCGCCGCCATCGGTCTCTTCGTGGGCGCAGCCGTCTTCACCACTTTAAGCGCCTTGCTTGACCGCTGGGCCCAGCCCAAGTCGCGGCCTACCCCGGCCGACCAATATCAGGGCAGTGCCAAGCTGGACACCAACGCGGCTGCCGAGGACCGCGCGCCCACCAAGGAATCCACCCGGGGCGCCGCCGGCATGGCGCTGCTGGCCGCCGTCACGCTCGATGGCGTGCCGGAGAACATCGCCCTGGGCGTCTCGCTGACGGAAGGAACCGGCGGGCTGGCACTGCTGGCCGCGATCTTCGTGTCCAACCTGCCGGAAGCGCTCGTCGGCGCTTCCTCCATGCGCAGCCAGGGCAAGACCACGGGCAAGATCCTCGGCCTGTGGCTGGTGTGCGCAGTGCTGCTCGTCGCCGCCGTCGTTATTGGGGCCGGTCCCCTCTCGGGCAGCGACCCGGAGACCATCTCCCTGCCGCTGGCTTTCGCCGCCGGCGCGGTGATCGCCTCGCTGGCGGACACCCTCATGCCCGAGGCGTTCGAGCACGGCGGCCCGGCAGTTGCGCTCAGTACCGCCGCCGGTTTTGTCCTCTCGTTCGTGCTGTCGCTCGCCTAAGCTAGCCGCCCCATTCTCCTCGCCACCTCCCCGCCGCATCTTCCGGTGGCCGGGCCATTGACGACTGCCCTGCGAGCGGGTAATCCGGTGTACATGACTCCAACAGGATTAACGCAGGATGCAGGCTGGGAAATGGGAGTCCGCAAGACGGTTCCGGCACCGTTGCCCCAGGTCTGGGACTTCCTTATCGGCGAGGGGCTGCCGCTCTGGCTGGGCGAAACGACCCTGGGCACCCGCCGCCGCGACCAATATGAAACCACGGATGGCACCCGGGGCGAAATCCGCAGTTTCCACCCGCACGAGCGGATCAGACTGACCTGGGAGCCGCAGGACTGGGATCACGATTCCATCCTGCAGATCACCCTGATGCAGGTACAGGCAGGCACTGCCATCGGCTTCCACCAGGAGCATCTGGCCAGTGCCGCGGAGCGGGAGAAGATGCTGGATCACTGGCACGACGTTGCCGATCGGATCGCCGCTGCCCTTGGCAAGAGAACTCCGCGCTAGGGCGCTGCCGTCAGAGTGCGGCCCAGGGTGAGGACGCCGCCTGCGCTTAAGACGCAGCCCCGTACGAAGGTTCCCGCTTCTTCACCCAGCCGATGGCCGCCGTCGTAAGCGGAACGAAGAGGAACTCGACAAGCGTCTTGTAGACAAAGCCGACGACGACGTAGTTCACGAACGTCGGGAAGTCCGTGATGCCGATGACCGAGGCCGCGATCGAGCAGAAGATCAGGGTATCCGCGAATTCGCCGACGCCGGTGGAGCCCATCAACCGCGCCCAGAGCCTGCGCTCCCCAAAGCGCTCCTTCATCTTCACCAGCACCCAGGAATTGAGCGTCTGGCCGACCAGGAAGCCCAGCAGGCTCGCGAGCACAATCAGCGGCACCGGGCCGAGGGCCAGTTCCAGCGCTTCCTGTTTGGCGATGCCGAAATCGTCGTCGAAGCCGGGCAGCGCGATGATGACCCAGTAGCAGAACGAGGCGAAAACGGAGAGGGCGAACGTGGTGAGGATGGCCTTGCGCGCCACCTTGAAGCCGTACACCTCGCTGACAACGTCGCCCAGGATGTAGGCCAGCGGGAAGAGGAAGAAACCGCCGTCGGTGATGATCGGTCCAATGGCCACGCCCTTGGAGGCGCCGATGTTGGACAGGATCAGCACCACCGCCATGGCCGCGAGCATGATGCCGAAGTAGGGGCTGCCGATTGAGGCGAAGTTGGCCGGAGCGTGGCCGGGGCGGGATTTCTGCAGGTCAGTCATTGTGGTTTTGTACCTTTGGGAAGTAGTGGTTCGCGCAACGCCGCGATGCTGCCGGTAGTGCCGGCGTCGAAAGCGTTGGCTGTATTAGCACTGGGCCCGTCTGCGCCCGGACCGGCATCAATTCTCCCACGTCGCCGGACGAGTGGTTGCGTTACGGGCGCTTCGATCTATTCTGGGGTAAGACCCTCAGTCCGGCGCCGGCAGGGGACAGTGCCGCGGCGACTGCCACTGACCTCGGAAGGGGCATGCAATGACGCAGGACGGGACCAACGCGGATCCTCTCGAACCGGGTCTGCCGGAGGACGAGCAGTTCGCGGATGAACTGCTGGACCACAAGCCCGGCCACCGCGTCACGTTCGGCCCGCTGGCGTTCTTTACCGGTTTCTTCGTCACCATCGCCGCCTTCTCGCTCACCCTGATGCTGATCTCGATCGTCGGCGGCACGTTCAGCTGGCGGCAGGTCTGGCCGACCTTCGGCATGGCGTTTGTCGTGCTGCTCTACGCCGCCGGCATCGGCCTGATCATCGGCGCGCCCATCGCCTTCCTGTTGGGCCTGGCGCTGCGGCCCGTCCGCCGCCAGTGGGTCCACGTGCTGGTGTTCTTCGTGGTCATTACGCTGGTGGCCTGGCTGATCTTCAGCGTGATGTACGGCGGGGCGGCATGGGAGACGCTGCTGCTGGCAGCGCTGATCGGGCTGTGCGCCGCCATCGGCCGGGCCTCCGTGTGGAAGCTCGTGACCGTCTACGACTGAGGGGCGTGTGGTCCTGCGCTGGGACCGGCCCGAGCAGTGAGAAGGCGCCCGGTTGGCCATCGGCGGGGGTCACGATGGAAAATGGACGCATGCCTTCTTCCACTGACATTTCCGCAGACGCTGCCCTGACTGCCCGTCCCGCCATTACGCTGACGATTGCAGGCTCCGAAGCCACCGGCGGCGCCGGGGCCCAGGCAGACCTGAAAACCTTCCAGGAACTCGGTACCTACGGCATCACCGCCCTGACGTGCATCGTTTCCTTCGACCCTAAGGACAGCTGGAACCACCGCTTCGTCCCGGTCGATGCGAACGTCATCGCCGACCAGCTCGAAGCCATCCAGACCTGCTATGAGGGCTCGCTGAAGACCGTCAAGATCGGCATGCTGGGCTCCCCCGTCACTATCGACACGGTAGCCGCCGCGCTGAGCAACCAGGAGTGGGACAACATCGTGTTGGACCCCGTGCTGATCTGCAAGGGCCAGGAACCCGGCCACGCGCTGGACACCGATCAGGCGCTCAAGGCTCAGGTCCTGCCGCTGGCCACCTTCGTCACCCCGAACCATTTCGAGGCCGAATCCCTGTCCGGCATCACGATCAGCAATGTCGAGGATCTGGAAAAGGCTGCCCGCATCATCCACGAAGCCTCCGGCGCTGCGGTGCTGGCCAAGGGCGGCGTACGCCTTGAGGGCCCGGATGCCGTGGACGTCTTTTTCGACGGCGAGACCCTCGAAGTGCTCAGCGCACCGAAGGTCGGCGAGGTAGCCGTTAGTGGCGCGGGCTGCTCGCTGGCCGCGGCCGTTACCGCCGAACTGGCCAAGGGCGCCACTCCGCTGGAGGCCGCGCGGACAGCCAAGGCCTTCGTGACCGAGGGCATCAAGGCACGCGTCTCCTCCCACGCCCCGTTCGACGCGCTGTGGCAGGGCTTCGCCAACTAAGGCGCGGGTCCGGTAGCGGGTCCGGTCGCAGTCAAACACTGGTTCGCCCCTTTGCAGGCATAACTGCCCACGTTTAGGCCTAACTTCCCAGCTTTAGCCTTCAAGCAACGCTCCGACTTCGGGCGATGTTTTGGGCGTGTTTTAAACATGGGCAGCTAGCCGCGGACGACGCCGCCGGCGGGCGCAGTCAGAGGTCCCGGGGGTTCCGCGTGTCGCGCCGGATCGGGTGGTCCGCCGGGACCTCCACCAGCACGATGCGCACGCCATCCGGATCGGCGATCCACATCTCCAGCAGACCCCACGGTTCCTCCACCGGCGCACGCAATATGTCCACGCCGGCGGCCTGAAGCTTCTTCCACTCGGCCTCGATGTCGCGGACCTGGATCCACAACTCCAGCCGGCAGGCACCCTCGTCACCGCGCTGCCCGGATACCTCGAGGAGACCGTTGCCCAGGAAAAATACGGTGCCCGGGCTCTCGGGATCGCCGAACTCACGGTAGACGGCCAGACCCAGGATGTCACGGTAAAAGACCTGGCTCTTCGCCGGGTCGGAAGGCCGCAGGAGTATGCGGCTGCTCAATGGCTCCATTCCGCGATCTTGTCCCAGCCATCCCCGGGCGTCAACCGGTGGCAGGTCGGCGGCGATACGTAGGCACTGGCCCGCTTCGAGCGGGAAGTGGAACAGCCAGCACTCCCGAACAGCCCTCAGCGGGAGTACTCTAGGGCCAGCGCCGATGCTGCTTCGACGAAGGAGAAGGCTGTGCCCGGGAACTATGTCGCCACCTCGACAATCTTGATCGACGCTCCGACGAGCCAAGTCTGGTCCGTCATCACGGACCCCGAATCGATCCAGGAGTTCATGTTCGGCACCACTGTCGTCACTGACTGGACCGTTGGCAGCCCGATCAGTTGGCGCGGCGAGTGGAAAGGCAAGGCCTACGAGGACAAGGGCGTAATCCTCGAGGTCGATCCCGGGAAGCGGCTGGCGCACACACATTTCAGCCCGCTCTCCGGCCAGGCGGACGCACCGGAAAATTACCACACGCTGACCTGGACGCTGGAGAACAAGGCGGACAAGACCATGCTGACGCTCTCGCAGGACAACAACGCCAGCGCCGAAGAGGCGGAGCACTCGAAGGGCATGTGGGACAGCTTGGTCCAGGGCGTAAAGACCGTCGCCGAGCGGAGCTAGCCTGGCTGGAAAGTCGGGGCCGTCCACGTTTAGCACGCCGGCAGCTTCAGCAGGCGAAGCCGCGCACCGCTACCCCTTGACTGCCCCTCGTAGCGACTGCAAGCATGAACGGCACATGGCGCAGCGTTGCGCAGCATGCGCAATTGAGGAGTTCGGACTAGCGCCAACCTCTCGAAGGAGCAGCACCTCATGTCGCAGACCATTCCCGGTTCCGGTCCGGCCCGGCAGTCCGCCGCAAACCTGCCAGGCCCTGTCCCGCATCCGGACATCACGCTCTATACGCGGCTGCGGAAATCACCCTACTTCTGGAAGTCGCGGGAGCACGGCGTAGCGGCGTACAGCGTCTACAACCACACCTACCACCCGCGTCACTACGGCGATCCGGTCAGCGAATACTGGTCCTTGCTGAACGATGTCACTATGTGGGACGTCGGCGTGGAGCGGCAGCTGCAGATCAGCGGCCCGCAGGCTTTCGAGTTCACCAACATGCTCACCCCTCGCGATCTGCCCAAGTGCCAGGTAGGCCAGTGCAAGTACGTCTTCATCACCGCTGATGACGGCGGAATCATCAACGATCCCATCCTGCTCCGCGTGGCGGAGGACAAGTTCTGGCTCTCGCTCGCAGACAGCGACGTCCACCTCTGGGCCATGGGGCTGGCGCACGCCGGCGGCTGGGACGTCACCGTCGAGGAGGTCGACGTCGCCCCCGTCCAGATCCAAGGTCCCAAGGCCAAGGGGCTGATGAGCGACCTCTTCGGGCAGCAGATCCTCGACATGCCTTACTACCACCTGCAGCATCACACGCTCAACGGGATGGACGTCGTAGTCAGCCGCACCGGCTACACCGGCGAGATCGGCTACGAAATCTACCTCTACAACGCCACCCTGAACGCCGGGAAGCTGTGGGATACGATCTGGGAAGCCGGGCAAGCCCATGACCTCCGCGTGATCGGACCCTCCCACATCCGCCGGATCGAGGCGGGCATGCTGGCGTACGGCTGCGACATCACGCTGGGCACCAATCCGCTGGAAGTCGGCTACGACTACGACTGGATGGTTGATCTGGACCAGGAGGCCGACTTCATTGGCAGGGAGGCGCTCCGCAAGGCCCGCACCGACGGGATCGGCCGGCTCATCGTCGGCGTGGAGATCGGCGGCGACCCGCTGGGCAGCTACAACGACGGATCGATGATCGAACCGTTCCGCGTCACGACGCACGGCGGCGTTCCGGCCGGCGAAGTCACCAGCGCCTGCCACTCCCCGCGCTTGCAGCGCAACATCGGCCTGGCCATGGTCCTGATCGCCCACAGCCGCCTCGGCACTGAACTAACCATCCACACGCCCGACGGCGCACGCCCGGGAACCGTCGTCCAGAAACCTTTCGTGGATCCCACCAAGGCAACACCCAAGGACTGAACAACCGCAGCCATACACCGCATTATTACGACGCCGGGGCGCGTCTTACGTGACCGGCGTCGCCTTTGAGCGCCTGCGGATAATCTGGACGGACAGACCCGAAGGCGGAAGGAGAGCTGTGGCGGCTCCGGTCATGACTCGGCAGCGCACGGATGCGGCTTGGATCGTCGTCGTGCTTGCGGGCATTACCGCAGCCATGCATATCTGGAAGCTGCCGTCAGCGATCCCTGTTATCCAGTCCGAACTGGACATGTCCCTGGTGGAGGCCGGGGTGCTGCTGGGACTCGTGCAGGTGGCTGGCATGGCGGGCGGACTGGCCGTCTCCCTGTTCGCCGAGATGATCGGCGCGCGCCGCTGCCTGCTGATCGGACTGGGCCTGCTGTTTGCCGGCTCCGTGGTCGGCGGCTTCGCGGAGACCGCCGGACTGCTGATGGTTTGCCGGGCCGTGGAAGGTGCCGGATTCCTGCTGGCTACCGTCGTCGCACCCGGCTTGATCCGCGCCAACACTCCTCTGCGCAGGGTCAACACCGCCGTGGGTTTCTGGAGCGCCTATCAAGGATGCGCCACCTTCGTTGGCCTGATTGCGAGCGCGCTGGTGCTGCAGGTGACGGACTGGCATACCTGGTGGTGGATCATGGCGGCCCTCACGCTGGTGCCGGTGCCGCTGGTGCTCGCCTTCGTTCCGAAGGATCCGGCGGGCGACGGCAACGGGCTGAAGGCAGCGGTACAGCGGATCGGCGTGACCGTGCGGTCGCCGAAACCGTGGGTGGCTGGCGTCGTCTTCGGTTGTTACACCATCCAGTGGATGGCCGTGGTTGGCTTCCTGCCCACTATTTACCAGCAGAACGGCGTCAGCGGGATCTGGCCGGGCGTGCTCAGCGCGGTGGTCGGCGGCCTCAATGCGGTCGGCGCAATCGCCACCGCTCCCCTGTTGCAGCGCGGCGTCACCGCGCGCCGGCTCATCATCCCCACCTTCATTCTCATGGGTACGACGTCGTTGCTCACCTTTGCGGTGGACTGGACCACTGTGCCGGGAGGCATTGCAATCCAGTTCGCTTGCGTGGCGGCCTTCTCCCTGGTCGGGGCCGCGATACCCTCCACGCTCACGCGGATGGCTGTCGACCTGGCCCCGCCGGGCGGCTCCACCCCGGCGGCTATGGGCCTGATGCAGCAGATCTTCAACGTCGGCAACTTCACCGGGCCGGCCATCGTCGCCTGGCTGGCCACTGCCACCGGGGGCTGGGACTCCACTTGGTGGATGACCTGCACCTTCGCCGCGCTCGGGATCGGGCTGAGCCTCTACCTGAGCGAGAAGCGCCTCGGGCTGAGCTTCGCGCACCGCTAGCTGTACCCCGGCGGCCAGTTGCACCGGCATCAATCGTGGACGCCGGCGCTCCATTGCTCCCCGACGGCAAGCAGCATTGACTGGAATGCCACCTCCACCGGCGCCCTCACCCTGTCGTGGCGTTGGGCCAACATGACCCGCCGCGACGGAACGGAATCGCCCAACTGCAGCACCCTGACGCCGGGGTGCTGATTGACGACGGCGGTCTGCGGCGCCAAGGCGATGCCGAGCCCGACGCTCACCATCGCCTGTGCCTCCTGGTAGTCGTTGGCCTGGAAGGCAATATGGGGTGCGAAGCCGGCGGAATTACAGCTCCGTTCAAGCACCTCGGCGACCGGATGCTCGTTGGCCCGGACAATCCACTGCTCCTGGGCGAGATCAGCCATGTCCACTTTGCCCTCCCCTGCCAGCCTGTGTTCGGCGCCGACTACCAGCACTGTGGGTTCGACGAAGACCTGCGTGAGCTCGAACATTTTCGGATCGAGCCGGTGCCAGTCGTACTCCCAGAGAAGGCAGAGCCCCACTTCGCCTTTGGCAAGCAGTTCCACCAGCCCTTCGAGCCTGCTGCTGCGTACATCCAGCCTGATGGCAGGATACTCGCGGCGGAACCTGCTGATAACGATCGGCAGGAACGATCCTCCCAGCGTCGGAAAGGTGCCCAGGCTCAAGCTGCCCCGCTTGAGTCCCGCGATCTGCGCAAGGTCGGCAACGGCTGCGTCCATTTCCCGCAGGATGGAACGGGCATGGCTGGCAAGGACGTGTCCGGCATCAGTGGGGACCATACCCCGGGAGCGACGCTGGAGCAGCGGCTGCCCCACCTCTTCCTCAAGCTTGCGCAGCTGCTGCGATACCGCCGATGGGGTATAGAACAACTCGTCCGCTGCAGCGGTAACGGAACCTGTCTCGACAACCTTCAGTAATATCTGCAGTCTTTTGATGTCCAGCATGGCCCACTCCTTTTAGCGCTGCTTCAACATACTGTAGAAAACGAGTCTTGGCTACATAATGCCTCGACGCCCAACGTGTCCGCGGCCGCTGATGGGACAACTAGCTGGTCGATATCGGCGTTCCAAGCCCCAGACTGCGGTAAATGAAGAAACACTACAAGCAACTCTATTTTTAGTAACTGGTAATTAATTCTGGCTGCCCTCACTATCGAATCAACACACTTCGTGGGCCCCATCACATCTGGGGCACCCACTCTCCGATTCGCAAAGCAGGTGAGAACAATTACCAGATCAGTCGACGCCGTCTGGATGCGCGGCGGAACCAGCAAGTGCTGGGTGTTCGAACGGGAGCAGCTGAATATCCCTGGCTACACAGTGGACGAGGTCCTGCTACGGCTTTTCGGCAGCCCGGATTCACGACAGGTCGACGGCGTAGGCGGCGGGACCTCGACAACCAGCAAGGCTGTCATCCTGAGCCCCTCCCAGGAAACCGATACCGATGTTGACTACACCTTCGCCCAGATCGGCATTGACGAGGGCAAGGTCGACTGGGGCAGCAACTGCGGCAATTGTTCTGCCGTCGTCGCCCTCTACGCGATGGACCGCGGCTGGGTCCAGCCACAGGGGGACGAGACGCTGGTCCGCGCCCTCAACACGAACACGCAACAGCAGATTGTGCAGCGGGTCGCGACGGCGGGCGGCAAATGGGAGCCCGAACTCGACACGATGATTCCCGGTGTGCCCTTCGCGGGCACAGAAGTTGGCTTGGGCTTCGTCGAACCGGCCGGCAAGACCACCGGCAGCCTTCTGCCAACAGGCAACGAATCCGACCTGCTGATGGTGGACGGCCGCGCCGTCGAGGCTTCTATGGTTGACGCCGGGGCGCCGCTGGTGATCATTTCAGCCACCACAGCGGGGCTCGGCGAGACGGATTTCCCGGAATGGGGCCTGGAAGTACTCCCCGAACTGGAGAATCTGGACGCGATCCGCCGCGCCGGCGCCGTCGCCATGGGCCTGTCGGCCACGCCGGAGAGCGCCGAACGCGCCATCCCGAAGCTGGCCATCGCCGCTCCGTCTGACAGCCCGGGCGAGGCCGATGTCCAGATCATGATGCTCTCCATGGGCAACCCCCACCCCGCCTTGGCCATCACGGGGAGCATCGGCCTGACGCTGGCTGCGGGTACGCCCGGCACAGTTGTCGAACGTGCCCTCAAGTCGCCTGCGGGCGCTTCCTTGAACATCCGCACCCCGGCAGGAATCATTTCCACGTGGCGCAGCACCATGGATGGCAGCGAAATCGTTGGCTCCGTCCGCACCGCCAGGATCCTGGCCCGCGCTTCACTTCCGCTGCCCCCACTGCCTGCCGCGAAGGCGCAGGCAGTGGAATCCGCCAGGCCCAGACAGTCAAAGGAGACACCGATGGTCCAGTTGCCCCATGGGACGGCGAATAACGACGGCGGCAACGGGCGCCATGATTTGCCGCCCACCGACAAAGACTGGACCGAGCTGAGCGAACTGGCCGATCCGCCGCAGCATTCGCGCCGCACCGTACTGACCGCCGTCGGGCTCTTCGCCGCGCTCGGCCTGGGCACCACCGTTTTCGGCGGCGGCTTGCTCCGTCCGCCTGTGACGACAGCGGACGGAGACTATGCCGGCGAGACCATCAAGATGGTCATTCCGCTGGCGGAGGGTGGCGGCACCGATACGTGGGCCCGCTTCATAGGCACGGAGATGGTCCATTTTGTTCCCGGCGTTCCCGGATTTGCACCGACCAACGAGTCCGGCGGTGAAGGCATCACCGGAAGCAACCACTTCGCCACTTCCGCTAAGGACGATGGCACCGAGCTGCTTGTCAGCACCGCAACAACGGTGGTCCCCTGGGTTCTCGGCCGGCACGCGGTCAAGTACTCCTTCAGCGACCTGACACCGGTGCTGGTCAACGGGACCGGCGGAGTCATCTATGCCCGGACCGCCGCGGGCATTAAGTCCGTCAAGGATCTCATCGGCCGCGACAAACCGCTGGTCTTCGGCGGCATCAGCGCGACCGGCCTCGACCTCACTACCCTCGTCGCCTTCGACCTGCTCGAGGCGGAAACCACCGCCACGTTCGGGTTCGAGGGACGCGGGCCGGTTAACCTGGCACTCCAGCGCGGAGAGATCGATATCGATTACACCACCACCTCTTCCTATGGCTCGGCTGTTGAAGGCATCGCGGAGGAAGGAAAGGCCGTAGTCCTGATGTCCTTCGGCCAGTTGGACGCCGACGGCAAGGTCGTCCGCGATCCGAACTTCCCCGACGTCCCCACCGTCGTCGAGGTCTACCGCGAGCTGCACGGAACAGAGCCGGGCGGCGAAAAGCTCGAAGCGTACAAGACGTTGCTCGGCCTGACCTACACGTATCAAAAGGGCCTATGGGCTCCCGCCGGCACCCCGGACGAAGCCGTGAAGCTGCTGCGCGAGTCCGCACACAAGATGGCCACGGACAAGGCCTTCAACGCCAAGGCGGACAAGATTCTGGGCGGTTACCCGATTACGGCCGATGCACAGTTGCCCGCACGCGTGGCCGAGGCCTACACCGTGACGGCTGCAACCAAGAAGTATGTGCTGCGCCTGCTCAAAGACACCTACGACATCGAAGTCGACTAAGGAAAAACAATGCTTGATTCAGCTATGGCCGCATTGGCCTCATTGGCGGACCCGGCGCTGCTGTTAATGCTGCTCGTCGGCGTTGTGGCAGGCCTGGTCATGGGCCTCATCCCGGGCCTCGGCGGCACCGGAGCGGTGGCAATCCTGCTGCCCATCACCTTTGGCATGGAACCCGCACCGGCACTGGCCCTGCTCATCGGAGCACTCGCCGTCGTCCATACCTCCGACACCGTCTCGGCGGTACTGCTGGGCGCACCGGGATCGGCTTCTGCCTCGGTGACGATGCTCGACGGCTACTCAATGGCGCGCAAGGGCCAGGCTAAACGTGCGCTCAGCTTGGCCTTCCTCTCCTCCATGGCCGGCGGCATTATTGGTGCCGTTGGTCTGACGCTGGCGATCCCGCTGGCCCGGCCGCTGGTGCTCTCCTTTGCCAGCCCGGAACTCTTCATGCTGACCGTCCTCGGTGTCGCGCTGGCCGCGGTTCTCTCACGCGGCAACGTGGTGAAGGGCTTGGTCGCCGGCCTCATGGGCCTCCTGCTCGGCATGGTGGGCACTTCGCCCACGACAGCCGAAGAGCGCTTCACCTTCGGCAGCCTGTTCCTCGGCGACGGGCTCTCCCTGGTCGCCGTCGCCCTGGGCATCTTCGGCCTCGCCGAGATCGCGTCGCGCGCCAGCCAGCGCCGCGGCGAAAACGCTCCGGTCAAGGTCACGGGCGGCTGGGGTTCGGGTATCCGCGAGTGGCTCACCCACTGGTCGCAGGTCATCCGCGGCTCGCTGATCGGCATCTGGGCGGGTGTGCTCCCCGGCGTCGGCGCGACCGCGGGCACCTGGCTGGCCTATGGCCAGGCCGTGGCTACGGCGAAAGACAAGCGCCAGTTCGGCAAGGGCGACCCGCGCGGCATTGTCGGGCCGGAAAGCGCCAACAACTCGGTCGAGGCCGGGGACCTGATCCCCACGCTGCTGTTCGGCATCCCCGGCGGCGTCCCATCGGCGATGCTCCTGGGCATGCTGCTGACCTACGGGATCCAGCCAGGACCGTCCATCATCACGGACCACCTTGATCTGATGTACCTGATCGTCTGGTCCTTCGCCATTGCCTCCGTGCTCGGCGCGCTGTTCTGCTTCCTGACCGTGCGCCCGCTGGCCTCGCTCACCAAGGTTCCGTTCGCCGTTCTGGCATCCGGCCTCGTTGCGATCATGCTGCTGGGCTCCTTCCAGGAGGGCGGCCAGCTCGGCGATCTCTGGGTCATGGTGCTGCTGGGCGTGGCCGGCTGGGTCCTGAAGTCCACCGGCTTCCCGCGGGCTCCGTTCCTGATCGGCTTTGTCCTGGCCATTCCGCTGGAACGCTACTACTTCCTGACCGACAGCCTGTACAACGGGTTCGAGTGGATGCTGCGTCCGGGCACCATGGTGTTCCTGGCGATCTTGGTTCTGCCGATCCTGTGGAACATCTTCAAGTGGATCCGTGCGCGCCGCCGGCTGGACCGCGACGACGACCCGCAGCAGGAGAATGCTGTCGACGCCGAAAGCCCGCTAAAGAACTCCACCTGGTCGCTGGCCACCGCACTGGTAGTCATCGTGATCTTCGCTGGCTCGCTGGTCATCTCCTCCGGGTTCTCCCCGGAAGCACGACTGGTCCCGCAGCTGGTGGGCTGGGGCGGTCTCATCATGGGCCTTGCCCTGCTCGGCCAGGAAATCCTTATCCGGCGCCGGGCAGGGCAGCTCCAAGCCGCCATGCCGGAGCAGGCTGCGGTGGAAGCGGCGGTGCCGTCGTCCATCTCCACCGGGTCCGTCGGCGCTGTGGCCACTGCCGCGCCTTCGGCGGTGTCCGCGACCAGCAACGCCCCTGCGAACGGACAGACGTCCCCGGGGTATGGGCCGGGCTGGACCAAAGAGGCAGGATTCGCCTTCAAGACCTTCGGCTGGATGGCAGGGTTCCTGATTTTGATCGGCATCCTTGGCTACCTCATCGCCGTCATGATCTTCGTTCCGGCCTTTCTGCTCATCGTCGCCCGGGCCAAAACCAAGACGACGATCATCTACACGGCGGTTCTCTACGTAGTACTGCTGGCCCTGCCGACACTTCTGCCCATCGATCTACCGCAGGGCTGGCTCAGCCAGCTTGTCGGCTGAGCCAGCGAACGATACGAAAGCGAAAGGAACCACCGATGACAATCCTCGCTTGCTTTACCGATACCCCTGAAGGCCGAACCGCCGTACGCCGCGCAGTCGAAGAAGCCGGACGGCTCGACTCCGATGTCTTGATCGCGAATATCGATACGGACAGGCGGGAGCTGTCGCTGGCGGAATTGGACATCGATCCGGCCGCGTTCAGCAGCGGGGGCCGTACGGTTGCCGTGTTGCCGCCGTCGTCGGTCATCCATGACGCAGCGGATCTGGTGCTGCAGACCGAGCAGGAGCGGAAGGTCGCCCTGATCGTCTTGGGCCTGCGCCGGCGTTCCCGAGTGGGAAAGCTCATCCTCGGCAGCCACGCTCAGCGGATCCTGCTCGACGCCGGCTGTCCGGTCCTCACCGTCAAGGCGAACTAACCGGCCATGAAACTCGTCCCGTGCATTGCATGCAAGCAATGCCCGGGACGAGTTGTTTAAGGCCTCAGGCACGTACCACCGGCAGGTCGCACCACTCGGTGGTGTAGCGCGGGGAGGAGAAGTCCCGCTTCATGGACCATGCGGCCGGAACGGCCAGCCCGCCCTGGCCGAGGCCGATGGCAGCTTCGCCAAACTTGGCCCGGACGCTGCCCAGCAGATCGCCGATGTGCCGCTGGTCCAGATCGCTGACAAAAGGGTCCAGGGTCTGCTGCCCGTCGGCCGGCTCGAGTCCGGTAAACAAAACGCCCGCCCGCACATAGGACGTCCCGGGAGAGATGCAGGTCCGCATCGTGGCCACCGCCGCGCGGGTCAGTTGAATGGGATCCTGCGTAGGCACTGGCAGCCGTGCGGACGCAGAGGGAAAGGACTTGTCCCCGTCGCCGAACCTGCTGGTTCCCGCGGTCACCGTCAGCACCGAGGCGCTCAGACCCTCGGCCGCCATCCGGGCGGCGCCGCGCTGAGCGTAGACCGCCATCACCTGGTCCATCTCCTCTGCGCTGGTTACCGGCGTCGAGAAACTACGCGAGAACATGATCTGCTGTTTGTCGGCGCGTTCCTCGGAATGCGGGATGCAGGCAGTTCCGTTGAGTTCCAGCACCGTGCGCTGGAGCACCACAGAGAACCGCTTGCGGATCAGCTGCGGATCCGCCGCCTTCAAGTCCGCAACGGTCTCGATTCCCATGGCATTCAGCCGCTTCGCGGTCCGGCCGCCCACGCCCCACAGTCCCGTGACGGGCACGCGCGCCTGGATCCGGGCGACTTCCCCGGCTGGCATGGAATCCAGCGAGCAGACACCTTGCATGTGCGGGTTGCGTTTGGCGATGTGGTTCACGAACTTGGCGAGCGTTTTGGTGCCGGCCACTCCTACACACACCGGCACGCCCACGTGCCGCATGACTGCCGCCCGGATCCGTGCGGCCGTCCCGAGCAGTTGCCGCTCATCCCCGGGCAATCCCAGGAAACACTCGTCGATTGAGTAGACCTCCTGCCAGCTCCCGAACCGGCCTAAGACCTCCATCACCCGCGCGCTCAAATCGCCATAAAGCTCGTAATTGCTGGATCGGGCCACCAGCCCCCACCGCTCGGCCTCCGGCGAGACCTTGAACCACGGCGTTCCGGTGGCGATGCCCAGCTGCTTCGCCTCCTCAGAGCGCGCCACGACGCAGCCATCGTTATTGGAAAGTACGACGACGGGACGCCGCTCGAGCGCGGGATCGAAGACCCGCTCGCAGGAGACATAGAAATTGTTGACGTCCACCAGCGCGATGCGTCCGCCGTAGAGGGATCGTTCGCTAGACATGGTGCAGGCACCGGGTGGCGACGCCCCAGATGCTCAAGTCGGCAAGCTCGGGCACTTCGGTGGGGACTCCGCCGTCGTCCGTCTGCAGGCTGACGTGGCCGCCGGAGAGATGCAGGCGCCGGACGATCAGTTCGCCGTTCACTACAGCCACCACCACTGAACCGTCCCGCGGGGGAAGGGACCGGTCCACAATGAGCTCATCACCGTCGCTGATTCCCGACGCCGCCATGGAATTGCCGCTCACGCGCATGATGAAGGTGCAGGTACGGTCGCGGATCAGATGCCGGTTCAGGTCGATGCCGCCGTGGAAATAGTCCTGCGCAGGAGAAGGAAACCCGCGCGCATCCCCCGGCCCGCCGCCGTCGTTAGTCTCCGGACCTGGACCGGATGGTGAAGGCGTTTCCATACCGAACATTGCAGCCGCCATCCTTCGAATGTATCTTCGATAGATAACCTTAGCACTGGGCGAGTAGGGAATTTCTTGAGCTAATTTTGCGCAGGAACCGAGCCCTGGCTTGAGTTGCCGCTGGCAGGATTATGGTTACAGACGATGGGGACAGCACAGATCCGGGCACGAGCCCAGACCATCTCCTCGGCTGAGCCAGACAGGGTGGGGGCCCCTCAGATGAATGAACCAGCGGACAAGCGTCCATGCATTGTGATAATCAGCGGCCAGTTGCTGTTCGCTGAACTGCTGTCCGGGGCGCTTGCATCCCACAACCTCATCTCCGGAGGCTTTGCCGGCAGTACGGCGGAGGGCGTCGAGTTGTGCCGCGGCCTGGAACCGGACGCGGTGGTCCTTGACTACCGGCTTCCTGACGGCGAGGGCCTGGAGGCGGCCGAGCAGATCCTATCCGATTCACCGGCAACGCGGATCATCCTGCTGACCGCGCACCCGTCCCACGACCTGCTTGGTCGTGCGGCCGACCTGGGCATCTGCGGACTGCTGCCGCTGCACGGCACAGTCGATTCGCTGTTCGATGCGATCGAGCACGCTCGGCCCGGCGCCATGGTGATCCATCCGTCCTTCCTGGTACCAGTCACGCCACCCACCGGCGCGCCCGGCCTGCCGACCTTGAGCAGGCGCGAACGGCAGGTTCTGGCGCTCCTGGCCGAAGGTTGCGACGTCAAGACTTCGGCCAAACGGCTGAATGTCACGATCAGCACCTGTCGTGGATATGTGAAATCCGTTCTGTCGAAGCTGGACGCGCACACGCAGCTGGAAGCAGTGGCCGTGGCCAGGCGGATGCAACTGCTGGAACCGGCCCAGCCGGTTTAGCAAAAACCGTGCAGCGTGGCAATCAGGCCATTTCCAGTCAGATTTTTCAAGGAGCAAGGTTCCAACTGCGATCCCCAGAACAGGGGGTCGGTTGGGGATTGATTTTTGGGACTGAGATTTTTCGAAGGACAGCAGGGCAAGCTTGGTCCCATCTTGATCCCCAGAAACCGCTGACACTGGTCCCGAAGTGATCAAGACTCCGGAGTCCGGCGAAGCTCGCCCCAGCCCACCGGGCTCCGGATCCCCATATCCCAACAGACGACCGGGAACTTCAAAGAGGCCGAATAGGTAACCCGATACTGAGGTAACCCTGGGACGGCATTCGGGCCCAGTTCGGGAACCCGGCAGACTCCTTATCCGAAGCCGCAGGTAGTCCCGGCTTTGTAGAGGGCGCGGACGATGTCGTCTGGATTTTTGCGATGCTGTGGGTCGCGACCCCGAACGGGGGCAACAGATGGCAACTCCTTTCCACCGTGTGGAGAGTCACCGAGACTGGGGGTCATGCCCGGGATGCACCCGGGTGCCGACGGCCGCGATCGGGGCCTCGGTACATCGTGGGGAGCGCCCGGTAGGCGCCTCTCCGAATCCGTTCAAAGGAGAACTTCGTTGACCACAGCCAATTCGCGCGTGAGACGACGGCGCGGCATGGTGGGCCTCGCCGCCGCGCTGCCGCTAACCTTCATCCTGGGCGCCGGCGCCGTAGCCGCTGCACCCCAGTCCACTGATGAGGGCAATCACGGAAAGCCCGCGGCGCTGGAGGCCCGTGCCAAGGAAATCATCACGGTCAAAGGGCGGCAGTTCAAGGACCTGAATGGCAACGGCAAGCTCGACGTCTACGAGGACTGGCGAAAGCCGGTCGAGGCTCGAGTTGCAGATCTCGTCGGGCAGATGACGCTCGAGGAGAAGGCCGGGCTCATGCTCATCGACACCGTGAACGCCTCGTGCGACCCGGCGACGGGCGAGTTCGGCACGGTGCCCGACACCGCCCGCGACTACATCGGCACCCAGCAGATGCACCGGTTCATCTTCCGCAACGTCGTCGACAGCGGTGAGCGGGATGCATGCCAGACCAGCGGCGGCGGCTTCGCGACCAACGTGCGCGTCACTCCAGGCGAGGCTGCGGCGTTCATGAACGACATCCAGGAGCTAAGCGAGGCCACCCGCCTCGGCATCCCGGTGCTGTACAAGTCGAACGCCCGCAACCACATTGATCCCCAAGCCAGGGCCGGCATCAACGAGGCCTCCGGTGCATTCTCCGCGTTCCCGAAGGAAGCCGGCATCGCAGCCGCCGCCCTCGGCGAGCAGGCAAAAGCCACCGGCGAGGCAACCGACGGCGACATGTCCGCCGTCGAGGAGTTCGCCGACGTGATGGGTGAGGAATGGTCCTCCATCGGTCTGCGCGGCATGTATGGCTACATGGCCGACCTGTCGACCGAGCCGCGCTGGTACCGCACGCACGAGACGTTCACCGAGAACGCCGATCTGGGCGCGAACATCATGGGCCAGCTCGTGGAGTCGCTCCAGGGTGAGGTCGGCAAAGACGGCAACTCCCTGAGCGCAGAGACCGACGTCGCGCTCACGATGAAACACTTCCCGGGCGGCGGCCCGCAGGAGCTCGGCCTCGACCCGCACTACGCCTTCGGCAAGGCGCAGGTCTACCCCGGGGATGCCTTCGGTTACCACCTCAAGCCCTTCGAGGCCGCCATCGAGGCCGGAGTCTCGTCGATCATGCCGTACTACGGCGTGCCTGTCGACGTCACTTACGAGGGCGTGGATTACGACGAGGTCGGCATGGCCTTCTCCGACCAGATCGTTAACGGGCTGCTGCGCGACCAGATGGGCTTCGACGGCTATGTCAACTCCGATACCGGCATCATCAACGACCGTGCCTGGGGACTCGAGGACGCTACGGTTCCTGAACGCGTCGCCGCGGCAATCAACGGCGGCACCGACACGCTCTCCGGGTTCCACGAGGTGCAGACGATCATTGACCTCGTTGACTCGGGCCTCGTGACCGAGGACCGGGTGGACCTCGCCGCCGAGCGGCTGCTTGCCCCGATGTTCGAGATGGGCCTGTTCGAGGACCCGTACGTCGACCCCGAGGTCGCGACGGCCACGGTCGGCAGTGACGAGAACCGCGGGGTCGCCCTCGACCTGCAGCGCAAGTCCACCGTGCTGCTGCAGAACCAGGAGATCGACGGCGACTCCGTGCTCCCGCTCGACGGCGGCGAAACTGTGTATGTGCTCGGCAACGTCGACGCAGCAGAGGTTGCGGCCTCCGGCTATGAAGTCATTGACGGCAACGACCCGGCCGAGCAGCGGACTGCCGCGGAAGCCGACGTCGCGCTCATCTCGATGACTGCGAGGAACGTGAACACCGGCGCTTACGTCAGCAATGACCCGGCCACGGGGCTCAACCCCGAGAACATCAACCCGAGCGTTATCGAGGGCTTCGAGGGCCTCGACGGGAAGAGCCCGTTCGGCGCGGCGGACGCGTGTGTGGTCAACGGTGGTGGCGCGTGCACCGACAACGGGCTGCGCTTCGGCGGCTCCTTTCCGTGGGAGTCGAACACGCTCGACTTCACCGGCATGAAGGACGCCGAGTCTTGGGAAGTTACCCCGTCGCTCGACGCAGTGCAGCAGGTGATGACCGAGGTCGGTGCCGAGAACACCGTGCTCGATATTTACTTCCGCCAGCCGTTCGTGCTCGACGAGGCCAGCGGTCTGCGCGACGCCGGTGCAATCCTCGCCAACTTCGGCAACACCACCGCGACGCTGATGGACGTCGTCTCGGGCGAGTTCAACCCGCAGGGCCGCATGCCCTTCGCGCTGGCCGGAACCCGTGAGGCGATCCTCCAGCAGAACAGCGACACTCCGGGCTACGACGAAACCGATGACGGGGCGCTCTTCCCCTACGGTTTCGGCCTCAGCTACAAGGAGTAACGCTTTCTCTTCCTTTGAAGCGGCGGGCCACCAAAACGGTGGTCCGCCGCTTCACCGTACCGCCAGAATGGCTAGGCCAGGGCGGCCGGTGGCGGCGGGACGTCATCCGGGTCCAACTCCGGGCGGTAACGCAAGTAGCGCAGGGGGTGCCGGAAGGACTGTCCGGACCAGGCCGTATCGGCGGAGACCTCGATAACGATGGGTTCGATGAGGGTCAGCTCGGTCTCTTCCCGGGTGGCGTTGAACCGGTCCATCGCGGTGGATTTCACGCGTTGCGGCCATGGATGCTGGCCGGCCGGTGGCTGGAGCCGCGACCCCAGCAGTTTGGCCGCCGCTGGCTTGAGCGGAACAGAGCGCCCCACTATCCGCAGTTCACCGTCGATGGGGAGGCCAACGACGATTGCCTGCGGCTTGGCCATCGGGCCGATGACGGCTGCGCAGACGACGTCCAGGGTTTCCCTGTGCTTGACCTTGAGCCATTGGCGCTGGCCGCCGTCGTAACTTTGACCGGCGCCTTTGATGACCAGACCTTCGACGCCGGTTGCCGGCAAATCCCGGAACCAGCCGGCTGCTTTTTCCGGATCCGCAGTTACCGGCGACAACTCCAGCGGGCCGGACCATTCCTTGGCCAGTTCCTCGAGCAGCGCGCGGCGGTCGCGCAGCGGCTCCTGCCGAACGTCATGACCGGCCACTGCGAGCAGATCGAAGGCGACGAAGTGCGCGGGCTTGTCCTGCACCTGACGCGACAAGGAGCGGGCGGAGACATTCAGACGCTGCTGCAGGAGCGAGAAGTCCAGCCGGTCCTGCGACCAGATCACCGCCTCACCGTCCACCAGGCAGCCGGGCGGCAGTTGCTCCTGAGCAGCTGCCACGAGATCCGGGAAGTAGCGGGTGAGGTCCTTGCCCTGGCGGGACTGGAAGAACGTGTCAGCACCGTCCCGGCAGACAAGGAGCCGGTAGCCGTCCCATTTGGGTTCAAAGAGGCATCCCCCCGGCAGGGCGTCCGGTTTGGGGATAATTGGGACGCTACGGGCCAACGCCACCTCCAGCGGTGGCCGCAGCTCCGGCGGCAGGCGGTCGGACACTAAGCGAACCGGAACACCATGCTTACACCGGTGCCCCGGCAGGACGTCCGTTCGAAGCTCTTCGCAGGAGGTCGTTCGCGTCCCTGCGGTCGAGTTCCTGCCGGATCTCGTCGACGCGGAATTCCGTCTCCCGGTCCGGGGAACCTGCACGCTGATACTCCAGATCCAACTGCCGGTGCAACAGGCTGTTGAGCACATGGAGCCGTGTGTCTGAGAGCGTGGTCAGGTCAGCGGGGAAGGGCGCATTCGGTGGCAGACTGCTGGCAGTCATCGATACACCTACGCTGCTGCCGGCTGTGCCGGCCTGATCGGCTGGCTGTTTGGCAGTTCACCCTGCACGCAAGCGCCTGAATTCGCGGGAAGGACAATGCTCAGGCTGCCGATTCCCGCAATCTCCAGCTTTCCGAGCATCTCGCCCAACTCGGTGTAGCCGAGGGCGTCCAGGACAGCTGGCTCCAGATTATCGGCCTCGCGCAGGTCAAGACTTATCTGCGCATCAGGGGCCAGGCCTTTTATACGGGTCAGCAGAGGCAGGAGCGCCGTATAGTTCCGGGCCGTTACACAGCCGCGGACTTCGACGCGAACCGAAGACATATCGGTATCGAGGCACACGCACACATTCAAACTATGTTCCATGAGTCCTTCTCAAAGGAATGGGAATTGCGGCGCCTGCTTCACCGCTTCAAGACTAGGCATGAGCCTGTCACGTTCACAATGCCTCGGGATCGTTTTGAGCCGCGAAGAGGGAAATTACCTCAGGCAGAGGCGAGTGCCCTGCGCAGGAACGAGTCGATCACGCTGCCGGCGGTCTCGTAGACAGTAGTGTCACGGCCATCGGCTTGTTTCAATGTGCACGCTTTGCCGGTCCGGTTCTTGACTCGCTCGTTCAAGCAAATCAGCGCGGACAGCACTTCCTCCAGCTCCGCGTCCTCGTCGGACGTGCAGCGAAGCAGTCGGGCATGTGCGGCCTGCAGCAGCGGTCCTGGATTGCAGTCCAGCTCACGCCGGAACAGTAACCGGCAGTTGTCGTAGGCCTGCAGCGCTTCAATGTAGCGCGTGCCTTGTTCCAGTCCGTCCACCAAAGCGGTCCATGCGCGTTCATTCAGCGGCTCTGCCGCAACAGCCTGCCGCGCCCAGCGGACGGCTTCGTCCGTTTTTCCGAGTTTCACTGCCATCTCGGCTGCCCGGGCACTGCAATCCGCAACTTGCGCCGCATGCCTGACACGGGCTGACTCCGCCCATTCGAAAGTCAGTTCATCGCTCAGCAAGGGCGCGGACGCCAGCTCCAACGCGCTGACGAGCTTGGGATAAGCCTCCGCTGGTTTGGTGCCGTCCGCCGTACCGATGGCCCGTTCGAACAGGTCAAGATCCACCTGAACCAGCTTCGGGTCCAAAATGTAGCTGCCCTTATCCGTGCGCAGCGGGCCGTTTTTCGCCTGCCCTGGCTGGATGTTCCTGCGGATGACGCTGACATAGCTTTCCACCGTGGCGCTGGCCGTCGACGGCGGGTTGCCATGCCAGAGAATGTTGATTATTTGTTCCCGGGGAACCGGCCGGCCCAACTGCAGCGCCAAAATTTCCAGGATCTGACGGGCCTTTGGGCTGCCGAGCTTCGCCGCCGTCAATACCTGCCCGTCCCGCTCCACGCGCAAAGGACCGATGAGTCTGATGGAAATACCCACGGATGGACCAATAAGTCTGTTCATGATGCGCCCCAACCCCCCGATAAACCAACGCCCTAGCGGGCATCTGACCTAATAGTCAGCGCACTGCGGCCGGTTCACCAGCCCACGGTTGAGGGTGGAATGCCCCCTCAAATTCGGGGAGCAGGCGCCGGGACCTCGGACCCTAGTGCTGGAGGAAAAAAGGCATCCGATAGAAAACCGCGAAATCGCAGCGGGCCGCTCGAAGTTTTTTGCAAGTTTTCGGCGAATCATGGCGACATGTCAGCAATAGATGTCAGAACTGACGGCCGGGCAAAAACCGGCCGTCGCACGATCGTCATTCCCCTGGCGCTCGTGGCTGTGCTCGGACTTGCGTTCGGGTACCTGTTCCTCACTGCAGAGGTGAAAACCAGTGCTCCACTGGGCGCATCTGCTGAGGTTGAAGGCGGGGTGGCCAGCATTACCGGGGTCATTCCGCTCGAAAGCGATGGATGGCAGCCGCCCTCTCCTGTGGCTGCACTCCAGACAGATCCGCAGGAAGGCGCTCACCGCGTTCGCATCCAGGTGCAATTCACCGCTTTGGAAAAGACCGGCCTGCCGCTTGATCCTGGCGGATTCTTCGTTGATGGACTCGGCTCGGGAAAGCCCGGCCCGCTGTGGACCTCGTCGTCCTCCACGACGCTGGCCCAGGGTGAATTCGTCAACACCACCATGGTGTTCGAACTTCCGGACAAGGCCATCGCCTTGGTCCTCGAAGACGCCGCCGGCAGCCGACTCTCCCTCGGCGTCGAACACCACACGGCTGGCTAAACAGCCAGCCTGGTCCACGAAGTCATCTTTGGGAAGTGACTCGATATGTCAGTAACAAGACGGCAACTCCTCACCTGGGGAGGTCTAGGAGTTGTCGGGGCCGGTTTGGTAACCGTCCCCATTTCTACCGTGAGCGCCAAATCGGCGAGCCAACTAAGTGCGCGGGATATGCCTCGGCCGTACACGGCCACGTTTACTAGACCGCCAAGGCTAAAGCCGGATTCAATCAGCTACGAATCCGACGGCACACCGGTCAACCACTACACGCTCGCAATGCGCCAAGCGCAAGCCCAGATCCTGCCGACCAAGAAAACCGGAATTCTGGGCTACAACGGAATATTTCCTGGTCCGACGATCGAGCTCGACCAAGGCACCAAGGCCGTTGTGCACATGCGCAACCGAATGCCGAAGAACCACCCGCAGTGGAACCATCACCTGTTAGCGGCATCGACGCATCTGCATGGTTCAGCGTCGCTGCCTCAGTATGACGGCTACGCAAGTGACGTCATCCAACCAGGCTTTTGCAAGGACTACCACTACCCGAATTTCCAGCCTGCACGGACTCTTTGGTACCACGACCACGGCGTGCATTTCACCGCACAGAACGTTTATTCCGGGCTGGCCGGGGTGTATGTGATGCATGACGAGGTGGAACGGGAATTGCTGCCGCAAGGCGACTTTGATGTGCCCCTAGTGGTCAGCGATGCGATGTTCGCGTCCAACGGTTCCCTCGCCTATGACGATCGCGAACGCTCCGGTCTCTGGGGCGACGTCATTCTGGTCAACGGGCAGCCATGGCCGGTGATGAAGGTACAGCCTCGGGTCTACCGTTTCCGGGTCCTCAACGCCTCCATTTCGCGGTCCTACCGGTTCGCCCTCAGCAGCGGCCAGCCCTTCCACATAGTCGGAACGGACGGCGGCCTCATGCCGGCGACCCAGTCCGTCAAGAATTTCCGCCAGGGCATGGCAGAGCGGTACGAGGTCCTGATCGACTTCAGCAAATACACGCCCGGGACACGGGTGGAGCTGAAGAACCTCTCCAACGAAAACAACCGTGATTACGACCACACCAACAAAGTGATGAGGTTCGACGTCGTTGCTGCCGCCGCCGACATGAAGTCGGACCCGAAGTGGAACCACATTCCTACCACATTGGTGGACAGCGAAGTCATGTCACTGACCGACGACGACGCAGACAAAAAGCGACGCTTCCGGTTGGAAAAGGACGGCGTGGTTGAACCGTGGACTTTCAACGGCGTCACGTGGGAAGACGTGATTGCCAGCAACTTCAAGCTGGCCAGCGCAGATCCAGCGTTGAACTCGGTCGAGCTGTGGGAGATCGAGAACAAGTCCGGCGGGTGGTTCCATCCGGTGCACATCCATCTTGTCGACTTCCGGGTCCTCAGCCGCAACGGCAAGGCACCTTTTGCCTGGGAGCGGGGGCCGAAGGATGTGGTTTACGTCGGTGAGAACGAAAAGGTGGACCTGGTCATGAGGTTCGGCCCGCATGAAGGCCGCTACATGGTCCACTGCCACAATTTGCCGCACGAGGACCATTCCATGATGTTCCAGTTCCGGGTGGGCCTGGGCGAGGACGATCCGGACCCCTGCGATCCGATGACGGCGGCCATGGCTGAACTCGACACTGATCCGGACTAGCAGTCGTGCCGGCCGAAGCGACACAACGTCCCTCCGTTTCCAGTCCCCGGAAACGGAGGGGCCGGGCAGGACTGGTCCTGCTCGGCGTGGCCGGTCTTCTGGCCATCCGAATCTGGGTAGTGGAACCCGCCGTCGTCGACTCCGACAGCATGGAGCCCACGCTGAACCCGGGCAGCCTGGTGTTTGTTTTCAAGGCAGCACCTCAGCTGTCCGGGATCCATCCCGGCGACGTGGTTGTTTTCCAGTCACCCGAGGACAACTCGACGGTGATCAAGCGGGTGGTGGCAATGGGAAACCAGACCGTGGAGGTTCGGGACGCCGTGCTGTTTGTCGACGGCGTCGCTCCGGATGAACCGTTTGTGGATTACAAGTCCATTGACGGCACCCACTTCTCCTTGCGGCACGTTCCTCCTGGCGAGGTGTTTGTCATGGGAGACAACCGCGAGCGCTCCATCGATTCCCGAGATTTCGGCACGCTGCCGCTTTCTTCCCTCCAAGGCCTGGTGCTTGGAGCGGGAAGGTAGGGGCGAATCCGGACATCTGTTCCTTTGGCGTGCCCGCCGAATCTTTCGACCGGGAAGCCAAGGAATTTTCAAGAAGCAGCAGACAGTCTCAATCCCATTCCTGGATGCCATAGACGGCAGCGGCACAGGAACACCGGGGGAAATGTCATCAGCTCGGATCGAGGGTCAGCCGACGGCCCGGGCACAAAACAGTGGACCTGCCGGTCCACACTTCCTGAAGGGTAAGAAAATGCAACACAGACCAACTGGCCAGGGGCAGCGTAGGACGCGCACAGCTCTGGTCACCCTTACCGCAGCCAGTCTTTCCGCCACGGCCTTGTTCACAGTGCAAGCCGCGATGGCAGCCAATCCGCCAACAGGACCAGGCAACATCGAAATCTTCGCCAAGCGCGACATGGTCGCCATCGAAGGCTACGCGGCGCAGGCCGGGCAGAAGGCCGATATCACGGTCACCCGCGGCGGCAGCGTCATCGGCATGACCAGCGGCACCGTCGATACCACCGGCTTCCTTGAGGTCAACCATCCCGGCGGTGTCTGCTGGGGTATGGTCACGCCGAATATCCAAGGCGGCGACGAGGTCAAGGTGCAGTTCGCCGATGGCAGCAGCGACGGCGCCGTCACCGGATCCGCCAAGATCGATTCCGTCGAGAAGGTTGAGCTGCCGGCCACGGCAGCGGCCGGCGACGTGGAAGGCCAGGTTGTCGTCAAGGGCACCTACGGCGAGGACGTCGATCCCGCCCGGATGGAAGTCGAGATCGTCAACCCGGACATGCGCGACATGGGCATCGGCGAGCGCGCCATCGGTTGGCCGTCGGACGATGCGCCGACCACCTACGCCATCGAGGGAACCGCGGCGAACAACGAGTTCACGGTGACCTACGGCTTCTTCTCCGCGGCTGAGCGGGACGCAGCTCTGGCCGGCGATCCCGCGGTAGCCACCTGGCAGGCCGACGCCACCGGTGGGGTGGAGATGCAGCTCGGCCTGACCATCTCCGAGTTCAAGGAAATCGACGGCCCGGGCTTCGGCGGCTGCCCGGCCGGACCCACCGGCCAAGCCGCGAATCCGCCCGCCAACGTCTTCGCCAGCGCCAACGGCAGCGGCAGCATAACCGCCACCTGGGAGCGAGCGACAGTTCCGGCCGACGCTCCGGCCATCACCGGCTACAAGTTGATCGCCAAGGACACGGTACTCAACCAGGAAGTCAGCACCTACGTCGGTGCGGATGCAACCACCGCGACGCTGCGTGGACTCGTGGACAGCCAAGCTTACCCCGTAGAAGTTGTCGCGATGAACGGCCAGTCAAGCAGTACCGCTGCCTCCGGTGGGACCGTCATGGTCAGTGACGCCGCGCCCAGCGAGCCCGGTGCGCCTGCTGCGGCCAGCGGCGTAAGCGTTAAGGACGGCGCCATGGCCGGTTCAGCGGAGGTCACCTGGACCACGGCCGCCGCGAACGGTTCCGCCGTCACCGGTTACCGGGTGGATGCCATGGCCGCAGACGGCACCGTCGCAGCCAAAGCTGACGCCGGAGCCGGCGCAACTTCGGCCACGGTAACGGGCCTGACCGCAGGTACCGAGTACGGCTTCGTTGTCACTGCCATCAGCACGGCCGGAGAGACGCCGGCCGAACCCGTTCAGTACGCCGTCGGCTCACCTGAACTGACCGCACCTACTGCACCCACCGTGGTACGCGTCGTTCCCGGTAACGGCTCTGCCAACGTCGAGTGGCTGTCCGCCACCGCAGGCAACACTCCGATCACCGGCTATGTCCTCACCGCGACCCCGGAGTCCGGCGCACCTATCAAAGTTGAAGCGGCCGCCAATGCCACCAGCGCCTCACTCACCGGGCTGACCAACGGCACCACCTACACGCTGAGCCTCGTCGCCGCCAGCGCCGCGGGCAACAGCGAACCGGCATCCTTCGGATCCAATGCATCCGTGACGCTGACTCCCAACGACCAGCTGACGGGTACCGCCGAGTTCCGTACGCGGGAACGGGAGTGGCGCATCAGCGGCAGCGCCAGCATCACCACCAGCAACACCATCACTATCACCAACGCTGATGGCGCCCGTATCGGCACTGCCACCGTCGGAGCTGACGGCGCCTGGACCTACCGAGGCCGCAACTCCACCTCCGCCTACACACCGACTATCAAGGTGACATCCTCAGCTGGAGGAGCAGCGACGATCAACGCGACCAGCCGCCGCTGACGCAAAACCACGGCCGCCTGCCCGTCAACCAAACGGGCAGGCGGTTCATCGTCCAGAGGCCTGTCCGCCGGATCTCCCCGGCAAACAGGGCCTTTGTCGTGTTCGATTCAACGCTCGACGGCGGCAAGGATGGCCGCGCCGAGCTCGGCAGGTTTAGTGAACTGCGGCCAGTGCCCTGTGGGCAGGTCGACGTACTCGACGTCGCGGATCCGGGCCAGCTCTGCCACATAGGGGTGACCGGACGCGATCCACTCGGTGAGCACTGACGACGGGAACTCGCACGCGATGACGGTGGCCGGGACGTCGAAGCGCCGTTCGTCGGCCAGGTGCTGTTTGTCGTACGCGACCCCGCGCGGCTGTGGAATGGCCTGCGTGCGGAAGGCCGCCCTAAGTTCGTCGTCCAGATCCACGAGATCAGCTTCGTCAAAGCCGTCCCACGGCGGCAGCGGGATTTCATCATCCTCCGCCGGCAGCTCATCATTGATGACGCCGCCCTCCGCCAGCGGACCGCTATCCACGTAGATTGCGCGGGCCACACGCTCCGGCCGCGCATCGACGGCGGCGTGGATGATGGCACCGCCTCCGGAGTGGCCGACAAGCACTACCGGCCCGTCAATCCCATCGACCGCCGCCACAACGGCGTCGATATGGTCCCGCAGCCGGATGCCCGCCCGCGATGCGTTTACGGACTCCAGCCCTGGCAGCGTTAGCGGGTGGACTGTGTGGCCTGCCGCGACCAGCGTCGGCGTGACCTCAGACCACGAGGAAGCGTCCAGCCAAAATCCGGGCACAAGGATGATATCCATGCCCGGTACCCTACGCGGGCCCACTCGCAAATGGTACGCATCGGCCCGAACCTGCTGCCGCCAGCCCGCAGAAAAGAGCCGCAATCAGGACGGTAGATACCCGATCTTTTCGCGGCTGCCGGATCTAGACTTTAAGCCGAACCGCAACTTCGCCGGTCCGGTGGACGAGAGGAATAGACATGCCGCTCTATCTTTCAAGGTTCAGCTACACACCGGAGACCTGGGCCAGGTTGATCAGCAAGCCGGAGGACCGGCGCCAGGCCGCACAGGCGTACATCGAGGCGGTCGGCGGCAAGCTCCACGGCTTCTGGTACGCCTTCGGTTCCTATGACGGATATACGCTCTGGGAAGCTCCGGACAACGTTTCCATGGCCGCGGTAGCGCTCGCCATCACCGGAGGCGGTGCGCTGAGCACCTTGGAAACCACTGTGCTGATGACGGTCGACGATACGATGCAGGCGCTGCGGCACGCCGACCAGGTCCGCTACCGCGCCCCCGGCACCTGATTGCCGCCAAAGGCTTCCCCAAGGTTGTTTCCAGCTTGCATTCAGCTTGCGCTCCTACTTTGAGAACCTCCTTCCGGAGCTGCAGCCGGAGTTCATCCATCCTCCCCGCTGTGTTCCGGGGCTATCCCCCGGTGCGTCCGGAAGGGGAAATTCACAGCTAGGGCGCTTCGCCCGACGGGAAAGCGTGCCCGGAGACGACGACGTCTCCGCGCCTCGATTCCGAATCTATCTATGCAATTGGGGCAGAACCACGTACAACCACATCCGGAAGACCGTAACCGCCGCACTAGCAACCGCCGTACTTGTAGCGTTAGGAGCCGGACCTGCTACGGCGGCACGGAGCAGTTATAAAGCGCAGGTTTACAACCCAGGAACGTTCCCGGCCCAAGGACGGACACTAAGCGCCGCCCGCAGGGGCTGTCCGGCAGTCCCCCTTGCCGGCCCGCTAGGGGCTCGGCTCATTGCAGGGCCTCCTCTGCTTCCCCCGGTCCGGTGAAATCGCAGGCACCGGGATGGCGTTCGGGTAGGAGGCAGGTCCGGCCGGTCGGAAGGTGGAGGTTGGCGCAGCGGCCGGCCCGCGCTACGTCTTCACGGACATGAAGGTTGGCCAAGTCGGGCCGTTCGTGGCCTACGTTGTGCGGCTGTGGAGCGGTGGGATCTGATTCTTGGGCGTTCATCTCTACCAACCGATCTTCGTAGTGGACGGTCTGTGCGGATTCCAGCCATAGCGGCACTGCTTCCAGTCTGCCGGTGCCATGTTAACTGCGAGATCGTCTGGATGTTCTTTCCAAAACAGACGAGGCCGGAAAATCACAGACCTGAGCCGGCTTCGCTCAATATTTTCACGTCGGCGGAATAATCCTCAGACACCAGCGTTAACATGAGTCGAAGGTACTCAAGTTCCTGAGGAGGATACATGCCATTGTTCTTCGGACCCGCAGCATCAGGCAGCGGCTCATTCGACGAATTCCTGGCCCGCTACCTGCAGGGCCAGCGGGCCGCCCAAGCCCGGCGCCCCATCGACATCACCCGGCTGCTTAGCCGCCGCTCGCATGAACTGCTCGGTCACGCGGCTCGCTTCGCCACCGACCACGGCCACTCCGAGGTCGACGCACTGCACATCCTGCGCGTCATGGTGGAACAGGAGCCGACAGCCAGCCACCTCAAGCAGGCCGGCGCCGCACCGGCCGCCATCGCCAAGGCCGCTGAGCAGCGCCTGCCGGGAGAATCGGACGAAAAGCCGGACACTCCGCCGTCGCTCACCCAGTCGGCACAGCGCATACTGCTGGACGCCCACCAGGTAGCCCGGTCCTTCGGGTCCACTTACATTGATCCCGAGCACCTCTTCATCGCGTTCGTCCTCAATACGGAGTCACCCGCGGGACAGGTACTTGCAGCTGCGGGCGTTACACCGCAGTCGCTGCAGGAAGGTGCCAGGGAAGCCCAGACGAACGGTGCTGGCGACCGGCAGGGCTCAGCCGCGGCCACCGAAAAGTCGCAGACTCCGATGCTGGACCAGTTCGGTACAGACCTGACCGCCCTGGCCCGTGAAAACAAGCTGGATCCGGTGATTGGCCGGTCGGAGGAAATCGAGCAGACGATCGAGATCCTGGCCCGGCGTACCAAGAACAACCCGGTGCTGATCGGCGAAGCCGGCGTGGGCAAGACCGCTATCGCGGAAGGCCTGGCGCAGGCGATCGAGGCCGGCGACGTCCCGCAGCAGTTGCGCGGCAAGCGCGTGGTCTCCCTCGACCTGCCCGGCATGCTGGCCGGAACCCGCTACCGCGGCGACTTCGAGGAGCGGCTGACCAAGACGATGGACGAGATCAGCGCCAACAGCCAGAGCATGATCGTGTTCATCGACGAACTGCACACCGTGGTCGGCGCGGGCGGTTCCGGTGAGGGCGGGATGGACGCCGGCAACATCCTCAAACCGCGCCTGGCCCGGGGCGAACTGCACCTGGTCGGCGCCACCACGCTCGGCGAGTACCGCAAGATCGAGAAGGATCCGGCGCTGGAACGCCGCTTCCAGCCGGTCACGGTAGGCGAGCCAAGCGTCGAGGACGCCATCCGGATCCTCGCTGGCTTGAAGGACCGTTACGAGGAGCACCACGGCGTCACCTACACCGATGAGGCGATCCGCGCCGCCGTCGAAATGTCCGCCCGGTACATCACCGACCGCTTCCTGCCGGACAAGGCGATTGACCTGATCGACCAGGCGGGCGCGCGGCTGAGCCTGCAGCGGGGTCCGCGCGTCGACGTCGCGGCACTGCGCGAACAGGCCGCCGCCCTGGAAGCATCCAAGGACGCCGCGGTAGCAGAGGAGCACTATGAGGAAGCCTCCCGCCTGCGCGACGGGATCGAGGCGCTGAACCAGCAGATCGCCGCCGCCGAGGGACCGCAGGCCGGCCACAGCGCAACGGAAGCCAGCGACGGCGGCGCGAGCACCGGCGTCGTACGCTCACCGTCCGTGGTGGGCGAGACCGAGATCGCGGCGATCATCGCCCGCGCCACCGGCATTCCCGCCGCACGGCTGACCGAGGGCGACCGCGAGCGCCTCGCCCGGCTTGAGGAAGACCTGCACCAGCGGGTCATCGGGCAGGACGACGCCGTGACCGCCATCGCCAGATCCGTGCGCCGGAACCGCACCGGCATGGGCGACGAAGGCCGGCCCGTGGGCAGCTTCCTGTTCCTCGGCCCCACCGGAGTGGGCAAAACCGAGCTCGCCAAGGCTCTGGCCGAGTCGCTGTTCGGCGATGAGAAGGCCATGGCCCGCTTCGACATGAGCGAGTTCGGCGAGCGCCACACCGTTAGCCGCCTGGTCGGGGCTCCCCCGGGCTACGTCGGCTACGACGAGGCCGGCCAGCTGACCGAACGCGTGCGGCGCCAGCCGTACTCCGTGGTGCTGCTCGACGAAATCGAGAAGGCCCATCCGGACGTGTTCAACCTGCTGCTCCAGGTGCTCGACGACGGCCGCCTCACCGACAGCCAGGGGCGCACGGTGGACTTCCGCAACACCGTGGTCATCATGACCTCGAACCTCGGCTCGGAGTTCCTGGCCAGCAAGGGCGGCGCTCTGGGGTTCACCGCCAATAACGAAGGCGACGGCTTCGGCTCCGAACCAGAGTTGCGCGCCCGGGTGATGGGCCGGCTGCGCGAGAGCATGCGGCCGGAGTTCCTCAACCGGATCGACGAGATCGTGCTGTTCCGCAAGCTCAACCAGGAGCAGCTGCGGCAGATTGTCCGGCTGCAGCTGGGCAAGACCCAGGCCCGGCTCCAGACCCAGGGCATCAGCCTGACGGTCAGCGAGGAAGCCGTGGGGTGGATCGCCGAGGCCGGTTACGAACCGGAGTACGGCGCCCGGCCGCTGCGCCGCGTCATCCAACGCGAGCTCGATGACCGGATCGCGGACCTGCTGGTGACCGAGGCACTGCATGACGGCGGACGGGTCACCGTGAGCGTCGACGGTGGGCAGTTGCGGGTTTCCGCGAGTGTGGAAGCACCGATGGCCGCGTAACGGTCTGCGGCACCTGTTGCCTGACCTGTCAGGCAGCCAAAGAGCCGGCCGGGAAGAATTGCATCTTCCCGGCCGGCTCCTTGTCTGACCAGCAGCTACCTAAGCGGGTGTGTTTTTACCCTTTTCATCCAGGTCCTTGAGCCGTGCGTGCCGTAGAGCCTCGAACTCCCGGTCCTTCCTCAGTTCCATGACCAAGCATGTTCCGAGGAGTGCCACGATGACCGTGAAGGGCAACGCTGAGAGCATCGCCGCCTGCTGCAGGGCCGTTAGTCCGCCAACCAGCAGCAGGAGAACGGCGCAGGCTCCGGTCAGTCCGCCCCAAAGCCCGAGAACCGGCTTGCTCGGTTCCAGGCTGCCCTTCGAGGACAGCATGCTCAGGACAAACGTATTCGCATCGGCCCCCGAGATGAAGAAGAGGGCAACAAGGACAACCGTGACTACTGCCGTGAGCTGGACGAGCGGTAGGTTCTCCAGCATTGCAAAGAATGCGCTATTGATGTTCTCGGTTGTCGCCGCACCGATACCCGCGCCGTTCATGTCCATCTGAATGGCGGAGCCGCCGAAGATGGTAAACCAGGCGAAGAAGACCAGGCTGGGCACGCCGAGCACGCCTGCCACGAACTGGCGGATGGTGCGGCCGCGGGAAATCTTCGCCAGGAAGACTCCGACGAAAGCGCCCCAGCTGAGCCACCAAGCCATCATGAAGTAGGTCCACCACTGCATCCACTGCAGATCATCCGGAGTGCTGGGGGTTATCAGGCTGACCTGCAGGAAGTCGCTGAAGTACTGCCCGACAGACCGGAAAAACAGGTTGGAAATGAAGTTGGTGGGGCCGGCAATGAAGACATAGATGGCCAGCGCCAGCGACAGCGTCATAGTGATCTGGCTGATGTACTTGATGCCGCGGTTGACACCGGAAAGCGCCGACAGCGTGAACAGGATGGTTACCACAGCAATAATCAGTATCTGGGTGACGAGGCCGGACGAGACCCCGAACACCCGTCCCAAGCCCTCGGCGATCTGCGAAGCGCCCAGCCCCAGCGAAGTCGTGGTGCCAAAGAGAGTGGCAATGATGGCGAAAACGTCGATCATCTTGCCAAACCAACCGTCCACCAGCTTGCCGAAGATCGGACGCAGCATCGGGGAAACCAGGCCGGGGCGCTTCTTACGGTGCGTTGAATACCCGATCGCCAAACCGAAAATTCCGAAGACTGCCCAGGCATGCGGGCCCCAATCGAAGAAGCTGAACTGCATGGCTCGGACTGCGGCTTCCATCGTTTCGGGCTGCGCCAGAGCATGCGGCGGGGCCATGAAATGGGAGATGGGTTCCGCCACACCGTAGCTGATGAGGCCGATCCCCATCACAGCCGACAGGATCATGGCGAGCCAGGCCCATGTACTGTATTCGGGCCGGTCGGTATCGGAACCGAGTCGGATGCCACCAAAGCGGCTGAGGCCCAGGTAGAGCATGAGACCAATGCACAGCAGAGTCACCACTAGGTAGCTCCACCCCACGGAGGCTGCTACCCAGTTCATGCTGGCCGTCATGACGTCGCCCAGACTCTGAGGCGACACCGAAGACCACAAGACAAAGGCCGCGATCAGGGCGATGGACGACCAGAAAACGGCACCAAGACGCCGCGATCCGGTGTCTTCCGGCTCGTCCGGCAGGTTGTCTTTAGGCACGTCATCCGCCGTCGGACGGGTGATTTGTTGAACCATGAGTGGTCTCCGAATTTCAGGTGTAGGGCGTCCCGTGGACGTCAGAGCTGGGACAGGCCTTCGCTGTCGAAGAAGCGGCCTGCCTGATATACCATCGGCGCCGTCTCGCTCACTTCTGCGTGGCGTACGCGGCAAATGAAGATGGTGTGGGTCTTCGCCTGGAAGCGTTCCCGGATCTCGGCTTCAAGCGCCGCGGAAGATCCGTCGATCAGCGGTGATCCGTTGGGTCCGGTGTGCCAGTCCAGGTCGGCAAACTTGTCCGCGGATTTTGATGCGAAAGTGGAAACGGTGTCTTTTTGCTGGTTGCTAAGGATGTTTATGCCCAGGTGGCTCGAAGCGAACAGGGCGGGGTAGGTGGAGGACGTTTTCTGGATGCAGACCATGACCAGCGGCGGTTCCAGCGAAACGGACGCGTAGGCGTTGACTGCCAGCCCCTTGGGAACGCCGTTTTCGTTCGTTGTGACCACGGTAACGCCGGTCACGAACTGCCTGTTGAAGGTTTTCATGATTTCGAGGTCTGGCTCACCCGCGAGAGAATCGACGACGACGCCTGGGTCTGCCGGTGCCATCGCGTCGCCCAGGTGGCGGATGCCGAGGGACGCGAGCAGTTCGCTGCTGTCCCAGGTAACGGTTTCCTGCTTGATCCGGCCGTTCTCCATGGTCAGGAAATTGGAACCGCGTGTCTGTACTTGGCGTCCCGTGGGCGGTACGCCCATGAACGGAGCCGTATGCGTTCCCGTTGAGGTCCAGAAGATCGCCGCGGTCTCACCGTTCACGACTACAGCGTCGACGGTAGTCACCAAGTCTGGGAACCCTTCCCTGATCGCGAGGATTTCATTTTGGTGTTGCGTGAGGCTAGAGGCCTTTCCACTACCCTTGCTGACCCTGACGTAATCAGGAGTGACCAGCGCTGCAAGCGCTTCCACTTCCCCCCGGTCCCAAGCGGCTTCCCAAGCGTTCGCTACTGCGTTCTCAAAAGTCTGTTGCATGGCAGACAGCGTAATCTGCATCACGCCGAGCGGTCAACAGGCAATCCAAAAAACTCCAAAACTCCCGAAAAGATGGGATTTTTTTCAGGAATTGCCGCATCCACTTGACGACGTGATGCATGCAACATAATGTCTCATGTATGCAACAGACGATCGTGAATCAGCCGGGCAGAAACGGTGCCCTTCAAGGAGAGCCTCTCCTCGATAAGGTGCGCACGCTTATCCTCGGAGGCGACTTTCCCCCCGGAGCCCCGGTGTCCGAGGTCTTCCTCGCACAGGAATTCGACGTCAGCCGCACTCCCATCCGCGAGGCATTGAAGCAGCTGCAGCATGAAGGCCTGGTGGAGATTCGCCCTAAGGTCGGCACCTTCGTCCGTGAACCCACGCGACGCGAGATTGTCGAACTGTTCCAGCTCAAGGAAAGCTTCGAAGGACTCGCAGCAGGCCTGCTGGCCCGCCGGGGCAAAGTACGGGAGATTTCAATCCTTGAACGCAACGTGGAGGAGTCCGACGAAGCGGCGGCCGAGCAGGACGTCGAACGCTACGCCGAGCTGGTCCACGAGTTCCACCACACGATCATCACGGGTGCGGACAACAGCAAACTTGCCGAGCACTACGAGCGGCTGATGAACCAGCTGGCCTACCACCGGCTGGTACTGCGCACGGCCGGCCACCCTGGCCGCATCAGCTCCTCCACCTCGGAACACCGCACCGTGCTGGCCATGATCAAAGACAAAGACCATTTCGGTGCCGAAGCGGCCATGCGCAACCACGTCTATGCGTCCTCCCGCGAAGTCCTGACGGACTCGCGCGACCGAACTGACTGAAGACTTCCTTAGCTAAACCATTTTTGAGCCACCCTGAAAGGACCAACCATGCGCTTTTCAATTTTCCACGGCCTCGGCGCCCCCGGCGATCTGGCCAACTACAACCAGCATATGAAGGACGCCCGCGAGTATGCGGTCGCTGCAGAGAAGTACGGCTTCTGGTCCACCTGGTACACGGAGCACCACTTCGGGCACGAGGGGCAGGAGCTGACCCCCAACCCGATCATGATGGGTGTCGACATTGCCGCGCGCACCTCGAAGATCCGTATCGGCCAGGCCGCCTCGATCGTCACCTTCTGGCACCCGCTGCGGCTTGCCGAGGATCTCGCCCTGCTGGACCAGCTCTCCGACGGCCGCCTCGAAGTAGGCGTGGGCCGGGGCCTGTATGGCCGCGAAGCACTGAACCTGAACCCGGCGGCCGATCCGCGCGACCAGGAAAAGAACCGCGCGCTGTTCGCCGAGACCATGGAGATCCTGCAGAAGGCCTGGAATAACGAGTTCTTCAGCCACAAGGGCGAGTTCTACGAGTTCCCCGCGCCGGGCGTGAAGTGGAGCCACCCGCTCTCGCCCGCCACCCCGGACTTCACCGAAAACGGCGAGATCACCAAGATGGCGGTAGTCCCCCGCCCGTTGCAGCCCGAACTCCCGCTCTGGCAGGTCATCGATACACCCCGCTCCATCATCAGTGCCGCTGAAACCGGCGTGCAGGGCATCTTCTGGCTGCCGCCGGTGTCCGCGCTCAAGGGGCGGTTCGAGCTGTACCGTGAACATGCCTCCAAGGCCCAGGGCCGCGAGGTTCCGCTCGGCGAGGGCATCGCCCTGGTCCGCGATGTCTACGTGGCGGACACGATGGAGCAGGCACGCGAAGAGTTCGAGGAAGCGGTCCTGAACACCTACAAATGGATCACCCACTGGCGCGGCCTGTCCAACCTGATGGAAGAGGGCGAAGATCTAACCGACGAGCACAAGCTGGACTTCGACCTCCTGATGGACCGCAACATGCTGGTCGGCACGCCCGAGTTCGTCACCGAAAAGATCCACGAACTGAAGCGCGAAGTCGGCCTTGAGCACATGATGCTCTGGACCACGCACCCCGGCTTGAAGCACGAAAAGGCAATGCGCAGCCTCGAGCTGTTCTCCGAGAAAGTGAAGCCCCACTTTGACTAGCATTGAGCAGCCCACGCCGGACGTAGCCGCCGGCATCCGGAAGATCGTCTACTACCAGGAAGAGATTTTGGTAGAGAACGGCACCATGCCACCGGTGCCGGCCCTGCGGGCCACCGCAGCCGCTGTTATTACCAACCCTTGGAACGGCACCGGACCGGACACGGATCTGGGACCCGAGGCCCAGCGGGTCGCCCCGCACATCGCCAAGGCGCTGACCGACCGTCTGATTGACGGACTCGGCGGCGTTGAGGAGATCGAGGCCTTCGGCAAGGCCGCCATCGTCGGAATCGGAGGCGAGATCGAGCACGCGGGTGCACTGATCCATACTCCGTTCTTCGGCAACCTTGTCCGGGAGTACCTCGACGGCTCGTCCATCATCTGCTTCGCCGACGACCGGGCCGAAGCGGGGCAACCGCTGGTCGTGCCGATGTGGCACAAGACCCACGCGGCAACCCGCAGCCACTACCAGACCATTACCGCCCGGATTCCGGACGGGCCCCGGGCGGACGAGATCGTCGTCGTTGCCGCGGCCTCAACCGGACCGCGTCCGCACGCCAGAATCGGCGACCGCAAAACCGACCCTGCAGTAACTTCCCGCACTCTTGAAGGAGCCACCGCATGAACGTCCGCAAGATCGTCACTCTGGTTGAAGAGACCCTCACCGAGGGCGGCCGGCCCGTCGAACCTAACGCCCGTGTCGTTGTCGTCGCCGCGATCATCGAGAACCCCTGGCACGGACAGGGATTCGTCGAAGACCTCACCGCCGGCATCGACGCGGTAGCGTCCGACATCGGCGAACTCCTCGCACCGCGCGTGGTCAAGACACTGGGCGGGAATGTCGAAGCCTACGGCAAGGCCGCGATCGTCGGCCTGGACGGCGAGATCGAGCATGGTTCGGCCCTGATCCATACGCTGAAGTTCGGCGACCACTTCCGCAATGCGGCCAACGCCACCACCCTGCTGCCTGCTGTGGAAAAGCGCGGACCGGCCGGAGTCACGTTCGACATTCCGCTCAAGCACATCACCGACGCGACCATCCGCTCGCACCACCAGAGCATTGAGGTCCGGCTGGCCGATGCACCGCACCCGGGCGAGATCGTCATCGCCCTCGCCGCTGCGTCCCAGGGACGTCCGCAGCAGCGGTTGGCAGCCCTGTCAACGGAACAGTAGCCATGGACGCGAAACTGCCGATCGTCCTGCTCCACGGTGTGGGGCTGGACAGCACCATGTGGGACCAGTTCCGGGACGAAGTAAGCCGGGCCAGCGACCGTGAGGTCCTTGCCCTGGATCTGCCCGGCCACGGCAGCCGGCCGCCGCTGGAACGGGAAGTTTCGCTTGGCGACCTGGCGGACGACGTCGCGAACCGGCTCCCAGCGCGAGCCCACCTTGTCGGGTTTTCGCTGGGGGCACTGATCGCACAGCATCTGGCCCGGTTCCATCCGGAGCGGGTGGCCACCCTCACCAGCGTCAGTTCGGTCTGCCTGCGGACGCTTCAGGAGGCTGAATCCGTGGATGCCCGGCTGCAGAATGCCGCCACGGACTTCTCCGGGAGCGTGGAGGCGTCCATCCAGCGCTGGTTCCCGGCCGATGCCGGCACGGATCCGGCCACGGTGGCCGGTGTCCGCCGGACGCTGCTGGCCAACGATCCGAGCTCCTACCTGCATGCATACCGCGTGTTTGCCACAGCCGACGCTGAAATCGGGGCCGAGCTCGGGACCATCGCGGTGCCGTCCCTGGCCGTGACCGGAGACCAGGACCCGGGCTCCACGCCGGAGATGACCCGGCGTTTAGGCGAGGCAATTCCCGGCGCCCGCACCGCCGTCGTACCTAATACGCGGCACATGCTGCCCGTGCAGCGCCCGGCGGAACTGGCACGCATCATCATCGAGTTCATCGAAGAATCGAGTCGAGATATCCATGACTAGGCAATACGAGCACTTCATCAACGGCAAATGGGCCACCCCTGCCGAAGGCGCCTATTTCGAGAGCACCAACCCGGCCACCCTCGAGGTCCTCTACGCTGCCGCCCGCGGCAGCAAGGCCGATGTCGACACGGCCGTCCGCGCTGCCCGCGCAGCCTTCGAGAATCCGCTCTGGCGTGACCTGAGCCAGACCAAGCGCGGCCATCTCCTGCGCAAGCTGGGCGACCTCGTCGGCGAGCATGCCGAGGAACTGGCGCAGATGGAAACCGCGGACAACGGCAAGCTGCTGCGTGAAATGCGCGGGCAACTGGCAACACTGCCCGAGTACCTGTATTACTACGCCGGACTGGCGGACAAGGTGCAGGGCAGCCAGATTCCAACAATGAATCCCGCCGTCCTCAACTACACCCAGCGCGAACCGCTCGGCGTGGTCGGCGCCATCACCCCCTGGAACTCTCCCCTGACCTTGACGACGTCGAAGCTTGCCCCAGCGCTGGCTGCCGGCAACACCTTGGTCATCAAGCCGTCCGAATACACCTCCCGCACCGTGCTGCGGCTGGCCGAACTGACCGTCGAGGCCGGGTTCCCCGACGGTGTGGTCAACGTAGTGACCGGCCTGGGCGCCGAGGCCGGCGCCGCGCTGGTGGACCACCCGGAGATTGCCAAGATCTCCTTTACCGGTTCCACCGCCACCGGTTCCGCCATCGCGGCTTCCGCGGCAGCGCGCTTCATCGGCTGCACCTTGGAACTGGGCGGCAAGAGCCCGAACATTGTGTTCGAGGACGCCAATATCTCCAACGCTGCCATGGGAGTGGTCGCCGGCATCTTCGCCGCTGCCGGCCAGACCTGCATTGCCGGCAGCCGCGTCTTCGCACACCGGTCCGTGTACGACGAGCTGCTGGAGAAAGTCTCCGCTCGGGCAAAGAGCATCGTGATCGGCGATCCGCGCGAGGACAGCACCGAACTCGGTCCGCTGGCATTCGCTGCCCAGCAGGAAAAGGTCGGCTCCTACGTTGAGTTGGGCGTCTCGGAAGGCGCCAAGGTACTGACCGGCGGCGGTCGGCCAGAGATTGATCTGCCCGGTTACTTCTACGCGCCGACTGTCCTGACCGACGTCGATAATTCGATGCGCGTGGTCCGCGAGGAGATCTTCGGACCGGTCGCTGCCATCATGCCCTTCGACTCCGAGGAAGAGGTCCTGCGCTTGGCCAATGACACGCAGTACGGCCTCGCCGCCGGCGTCTGGACGCAGAACCTGGCCAGGGCGCACCGGATGAGCCGCCGGCTGGAGGCCGGCACCGTCTGGGTCAACACCTATCGTGCGATGTCGCCGATGTCGCCGCGGCAGGGGTTCAAGAATAGCGGCGTGGGCATCGAGCACGGACTGGAGTCCATGCACGAATACACGCGGTTGAAGAGTGTCTGGATCAACACCGATGAGGGCCCCGTAGCGGACCCGTTCGTCATGCGCGCATAGGAGAAACGAATGCCACTGATTGAGGTGTCCATTGCCGAGGGCCGCACGCCGGATCAACTGCGGGAACTAACCGCTGCCCTGCACCGGGCCGCAGAAGAATCCGTCGGCGCGCTTCCCGAAAACACCACGGTGATTATCCGTGAGGTTCCGACCACCCACTGGTCCAAAGCCAACCAGACCATCGCGGAACGACAGCAGGCATCGCCGGAACCCGAGCGCGCCTGATGTATGTGAAGGTCCATTCAGCCAGGGAAGCTTCCGTACAGGACGTTGAAAACCTCCGCGAGCTTGCTGTCCGTGCTCACGGCGTGGACGTGGACGGAATCTCTGCTGCGCTGCAGGCCAACGGCTTAGGTGCGGTGGATGGCGACCACGCCTGGCTGGACGTGGAGAGGCTTCGCCGCAGCGGGCCGGCCGAACTGTCCGAGTGGAGCGAGGGCTTCGCCGGGATGATCTCGTATGCCGGGAAGCAAGGCTGGCTCAACGAGGACGGCACCAAGGTCCGCGCCCATTTCGAACACATGGGGTAGAAGAGACGCAGTGCCCCACGAGCCGGCCGGACGAATCTATCGTCCGGCCCGAGTACGACGCATGAGAGCCGGCCGGGAAGAGTTGCATCTTCCCGGCCGGCTCTTACCTTTAGGCTCGTACCGCTGCTGTTTCGCCGTCGTTCTGTGTGGAGGTGCTGGTTCCTTCTGGGGCGGCTACCGCTGCCGGCCCGTCCAGCTGCTGGATATCCTGGCCCGACCGGTCCTTCGCCGCGAGCAGTGCCACCAGGCTCATGCCGGAGAACGCGATCCAGAGGCATGCCACCATCCAGAGGGAACCGCCACCGGCGACTACCAGCGCCGTCGCAATCAGCGGTGTGAAACCGGCACCCAGGGTGGAGGCCAGCTGATAGCCGATGGAGGTGCCGGAATAGCGCACTGAGGTCGGGAACAGCTCGCCTACGAAAGCGCCGTACGGCCCGGAGGTGAAGCCCTGAACAACTGACAGCCCAAGGAAGATCGCGAGCATGAATGCCACGGTTGAACCCATTTCCAGCAGGGACATGACGGGGAAGGCCAGCAGCATGGCGCCGATGTTGCCCCAAATCAGAACCTTACGGCGGCCCAGCCGGTCGGAGAGCTTGGAGGCAATGATGATCATCAGAATCGTGCTGACACCTCCAAGGGCCTTGAGGTTCAGCACCTCTGTCTGGGCCAGTACCGCCTGCTGCACTGCATAGGAAATAGCCCAGGCGCCCATCAAGCCCTGTGCCATCTGGCCGGAGAGTCCGGATGCAACGGCGATCAACAGCGACTTGGGGTGCTCGCGGAACAGCTCGGCTGCGGGAACACGCTTCTTCTTCGCCTCGCTTTTTGCCGAGATCTCCTTGAAGACCCGGGACTCCGAGACCTTCATCCGGATGAAGATCGCCAGCCCCATCAGGACAGCTGAGAGAATGAACGGCACTCGCCAGCCCCACTCCAGGAACTGTCCGTCGGGCAGAGTTGTCATCGCCGAGAGCATCAGTGTGCCGAGGATTGTCCCGGCAGGTGCACCCATGTAGGCGAAGGCCGACGCGAATCCGCGGGATTCCTTCTTCGCGTTCTCAAAAGCCAGCAGCATCGCCCCGCCCCATTCGCCACCAACGGCGATACCTTGGAGCAGGCGGAGCGAAACAAGCAGGATGGGAGCCCAGACGCCGATCTGCTCGCTCGTCGGCAGCAGACCGATGAGCGTGGACGCGATGCCCATCATCAGGACCGTACCGACGAGAATCGCCTTACGCCCCAAGAGGTCACCGAGATGGCCGAAGATGAAGCCACCCAAAGGACGGGCAATATACCCCACGGCGAGGGTGCCGAAGGAAACGAGGATTGCCAGGTTCGGGTCCATTCCCGCGAAGAATACCTGGTTGAACACGATACCGGCGGCGGTGGCGTAGAGGATGAAGTCGTAATATTCGACGGCGGTGCCCAGGAAGCTGGAGAAGAGGATCCTGCGCATTTCGCGCGGGCCCGCGGTATAGCTTCCGCCGGGCGCAACCGGATTCTGCGGCTGAGTGGTCATGACGTGTCCTTAATCTTTACCGGGCGGCAGCACTGCCGGCGGTGACGGGCATGGCCAGCACTTCGGTGTCGTGGCGGCCGAAAGGGATGACCTCGAGATCGTCGGGGATGCTCAAGGTCCCGTTGTAGGTGGAGCGGGCCTCGGCCCAAGCCTCCGGCGGTGAATAACTCGGAACCAGATGGTGCAGCGCAAGGTGGCGAGCACCGGCGTCGTTCGCAATTTGGCCGGCCTCCGCGGCCGTTGTGTGGGCACGGCGGTGGTGGTCCATGGTGGCCTGGAGCATCTCCGCGTCAGAGTACTGGCGGGCGAGAATTTCCAGGTTGATTGCCTCGTGCAGCAGCAGGTCCGTGCCGCTGGCCAGGCGCACCATGTTGGTGCAGGGGGCGGTGTCGCCAGAGATTGTCACGGAGCCGGCCTCGGTATCGAATCTGAAGGCAAAGGCAGGCGCCGTCGGATGGTGCGAAACCAGGATGGCACTCACGGTAACGTGCGCATCCCGGAACACCTCGAAGGGCTCCATCTCCGGGGCGACGTTGACATCGGGATCAAATCCGATGCCCGCGGGCAAAGTGATCTCCCGCGGCTCAAACTGCTCGATCGGGCTTTTAGCGAGTGAATCGAAAATCCGGTCGTTGCAGTCCGTGGCATACGCGCCCAGCAATCCCTCCACCAGCCCAGCGACACCCGGCGTCGGCCGCAGCGGCGCGACAGGCATTGGGACGGAGGTGGCGCGCGGCGAAAGCGGCGGCAGTTTACCCCGGTCTCCCGGCCCGACGATGGGGATGGGCCCCCGCGGAGAGTTCTTCAGTTCGAACGCGCCGAAGAGCAGTAGCGAGGGCAGGTCCACGGTGTGATCCGAGTGCATATGGGTGATGAAAATACCGCCCAGATCCGCCATGTCCAGGCCGGCCGCATTGGCCTGACGGCCCGCTCCCTGACCGCAGTCCACCAGGTACCACATGTTATTGACGACGACGGCGGTGGCAATGCCGAAACGCGGGGTGCCCTGATGGTCCTTCCACCAGCGGGGGCCGCCGGCAGTGCCGAGGGTAATCACATAGGGGGCCTGATGCTGCATGCGGCCAGTCCTTCCGAACGGGAGAAATAGTTCCTTATTCGAGGATGGTGCGCCACATCACATTTGTCGAACTACAATAATTGACCAGACCCACAAGGAGAACTTATGAAGGAAATCACCCTCCGCCAATTGGAGTACTTTGCAGCCGTGGCGGAGACGCAGTCGGTGACTGAGGCGGCCCGGCGCTGCCATGTTTCTCAAGCAGCCGTGAGCCTGGCGTTGGCCCAATTGGAGGAGGCCGTCGGCGCAACGCTCGCCATCCGCCGGCGGGGCAAAGGCATGGCACTCACGGCCGAGGGACAGGCTGTCGCCACCCGTGCACGTCAGGTAGCTGAACAGATCGCAGATCTGGCCTCCGCCGTGGAGCGGGTGCACGGCGAGCTTTCCGGCAGGCTGGTGATCGGCGTGTTCCGGACACTGGCCATGCATGCCATCCCGCCTTTGGTGGATTGGTTTACGGCACGGCATCCGCAGGTGGAACTGGACTTTATTGAAGGCGCAGGACCGGACATACAGGAGGCAATGCTGGCGGGTCGGGCCCAGCTGTGTGTGCTGTATGAAGCCCAGTTGATGCCTGATTGCGCGCCCGAGTTGCTCATGGAGGCGAAGCGGCAGGTAGTGTTCAGCCCTGATCACCCGCTGGCCGCCAAGGACAAGGTGAGCTTGGCAGAGTTGGCCCAGTATCCTGCCATACTGATCGACGAAGAGCCTGCCCTCCAGCGGACTATGGCGGAGTTTGCCAGGGCTGGAGTGGAACCATTAGTTCGGTGGCGCTCCGCCAGCGTCCAAGCCATCCAAAACGTTGTGGGCCGCAACCTGGCCTATTCGCTGCTGATGCAACCGTCGTCGGTGAGCCCGGAAGGCCGCCCGCTGGTCTTCCGGCAGTTGGCCGGGGACGTTCCGAGCAACTCGGTCTTGGCCGTATCGCCCGCGGGAGTTGTACGCAGCGCCCTTGTCAATGAGGCGTTGACGGCGCTGCACGCGCACTGGAAGGACTGACCCAGCGGCAGACGCGGCAGAGGTGTGGACGCGGCACGGGCAGTGTGTTGGACTGAGGCTGGCGCTCCGCTTTGCCGCCGCGCCGGGATTGTCCATCAGCCGCAAGAGGCCGGCTCGGCCGGCCGCCGTGGAAGGAATGTACGTATGCCCACCTACCAGATCGGTTATTTCGTCGGGAGCCTGGCCAGCGGCTCCATCAACCGCACTCTCTCGAAGGCTCTGATCAAGCTCGCTCCGAAGGGCCTGGAATTCAACGAGATTCCTATTAAGGACCTCCCCCTCTACAGCTCGGATTACGACGCCGATTTCCCCGCGGAAGGCCGGGCATTGAAGGAAGCGGTTGAAGCCGCAGACGGGATCTTGTTCATCTCGCCCGAATACAACCGGTCCATTCCCGGTGCTTTGAAGAACGCGATCGACTGGGGCTCGCGTCCGTGGGGTACCAACTCCTTCGCCCGCAAGCCCACCGGCATCATTGGCGCTTCCCCTGGCGGCATCGGCACGGCCGTCATGCAGTCGAGCATGCGGAGCGTGCTGAGCTTTCTCGACGCCCCGCAGCTCAACACCCCCGAGGCCTACATCAGTTTCAGGCCGGAAGCATACGGCGACGACGGCGAGGTCAAGGACGAGTCCACGCAGAAATTCCTGCGCCACTATATGGACGAGTACTGCGCCTTCGTCCAGCGTGTCCTTGATGCCAACGCGGCCGGGCACATCGGTGACGAGGACGCCGATTCGCGCAAGTAATCACGCCTAGCCCGCCGTCCCGCCGCGCCTTCGAATCGAGGCACTTAAATCGCCTTGCCGGGGTTGAGGATGCCCTGCGGGTCCAGCGCGCGGCGGATGGCGTGCTGGACCTCAAGCGAGACATCGCCGAGTTCGTCCCGGAGCCAGTCGCGCTTGAGCAGGCCCACGCCATGCTCGCCGGTCAGCGTTCCGCCAAGATTTTGGGCCAGCCGGAACATTTCACCGAGTGCCGCTTTCGCCGGCCCTTCAGTCACCGATTCATGCGGATCCACCACGATAATGGGGTGCAGGTTGCCGTCCGCGGCGTGGGCGATCGTGAAGATGCGCACCCCGGTCCGCCGGGAGATGTCCGCCAGCCCGGTGACTGCGTCGGCCAACCGGCCGCGCGGCACGCCGATGTCCCCGATGGATACCCGCCCCATCTTTTCTAGCGAAGGAATGGCTTCGCGCCTGGCCGTCAGGAGCGCCTCTGCCTCCGCCGCATCGGCCGCGCGCCCCAGTTCGGCGGCGAAAGGCTCGACGGCGTTGACCAGCACGTCCATCTCGAGGTCGGCGCCGAAGCCGTCTGTCTGCGCGAGCAGGAAAGCGCCGCCACGGCTGCGGTAGTTGGTTCCCAGCGCGGCGTCGATGGCGGCGAGCGTCGGGCCGTCCACCAGTTCCAGCACAGCAGGCTGGAGCCGCGCGGCAATCACTGCCGAAGCTGCAGCGGCTGCGGCGGCCACGTCGGGGAAGAAGGCCGCCACGGTCGCCGTCGCTATTGGTAGTGGACGCAAGCGGAGCGTCGCTTCGACGACCACGCCCAGGGTGCCCTCCGACCCGATCATCAGTGCGTTCAGGTCGTATCCGGTGACACCCTTGATGGTGCCGCGGCCGGTGCGCAGTTCGCGCCCGTCGGCCAGCACCACGCGCAGCCCGAGAACCGATTCACGGGTCACGCCATACTTGGCGCAGCGCATGCCGCCCGCGTTGGTGGCGATATTTCCGCCGATCGAGCAGATGGCCGTACTGGCCGGATCCGGCGCGTAGAACAGCCCGTGTTCAGCCACGGCCGCGTTGAGATGAGCGTTCAACACACCGGGTTCGACGACGGCGACCTGCTCGACCGGATCGACGCTGAGGATGCGGTTCATCCGCGAGAGATCCAACACCACCTCCCCCGCGGACGCCGAGGAGGCACCCGCCAACCCGGTTCCGGCACCCCGCGGCACCAGCGGAACCTTGTGCGCGGCCGCCAGTTTCACCGCCTGCACCACGTCCGCCACCGATTCGGCGTAGACCACCCCATCCGGCAAGGACCGCGGGACAAAGCCCGAGCGGTCCGTGTTCGCCGCTGCCCTGTCCGCACAGTCGACTGATGCCCTGCGGGCAGCATGCAGGACGGCGGCAGACGCTCCCAAGACGTCGGGAGAAACATCCATTCCCACGAAAACTCCTTCGTTTCCTCCGGCAAGTGATGCCGATCATACTGCATGCGCCGCTGACGAAATTTTGCTCGTTCAAAGTGTTGACCTAGGTCGCAGCCGGGCGGATACTTGCCTGATCCGGCTGTCATTGGGGAACGCTGGCCCACCGCGTTATGTGCCGCCGGTGGAAAGCGGGTGCGCAATGCAACGCCGCCATCGAATCGCCGCATTGCTGTCCATCGTGGCCTTGAGTCTAGCCGGGCAGATCCTCCCGACCGCGGCGAACGCGGCTCCGGCGTACAACATGCGCAATGGGCCGAATTACACCGAACGGGTGGTGCTGACGTTCGATGATTGCCCACGGACTTTGTCGGCCTACAGGTCAGTGCTGAACTACGCTCGGCGGGAGAACATCGGGCTGGTGTTGGCACCATCCGGCGATTGCATAACCAGATTTAGGCGCGAGTACGGGGTCGATATTGTCCCGCTGGCCAGGCGCAACGGCCAATACGTCATCAATCACAGCATCAGCCATCGGGATCTCCGGCAGTTCAACTGCGCCGGAGTGGCCGCCGAGCTGCGGGCCCCGGGGGTTGTCACCAACTTTGGCCGGCCGCCGCACGGCGGGCTCAACGAGGCCGTCCTCTGCGGCTACCGCCGAGCCGGCATGCTGCCGTGGCTTTGGACCGGCAGCACCAGGGACTGGACAGGCCTGTCCAGGAGCGAGGTGGTCGATTCGGTCGTCGCCCTAGGCCGAAAGGGCGGCACAATCCTCATGCACATGCAGTGGCAGGGCTTCCACCCCAGGGCGCTGGACCGGATGAAGGAAGGATTGGAAGACAAGGGACTCCGACTTTGCAGGGCCCATGGAGGCGCAACCGGGCGGATCACCACCAGCCCGGCGCTCCTACCGCTACGGTTGCCTTGCTGATTAGGCGGAAATCGCCAATACCGTCAGGGCACTATCAGACCCGGATCAGCAGCTTGCCGAAGTTACGCCCCTCGAGCAACCCCGCGAAGGCCGACGGCGCGTTCTCCAACCCGTCGACAATGTCCTCGCGGTACTTCATCCTGCCGTCGGCGACCAGTTCAGCCATGTCCCGCTGGAAGTTGTCCCAGTGCTTGGCCCGGAATTCAGTCTGGATGAAACCGCGCACCGTCAGGCTCTGGTTCAGGACCGTGCGCATGAAACCGGGCAGCCGGTCCGGCCCCTCCGGAGCGTCGGTCGCGTTGTACTGCGCAACCATCCCGCACACCGGCATCCGCCCGTACAGGTTCAGCAGCGGCAGCACGGCCTGGAGCACCCTGCCGCCCACATTCTCCCAATACACGTCGATCCCGTCCGGGCAGGCAGCCTTCAGCTCCTCGGCGAACGACTCCGAACGGTGGTCCACGGCGGCGTCGAACCCCAGTTCCTCAACCAGGTAGGCGCACTTCTCCGGTCCGCCGGCGACGCCGACCGCACGCGCTCCCGCCGCACGGGCCAACTGCCCGACGGCGGAGCCCACCGGTCCGGCTGCTGCCGCGACCACGAGGGTCTCCCCCGCCTTGATGCGTCCGATCTCCGCCATGCCGGAATAAGCGGTGAAGCCGGGCATGCCCAAGACGCCCAGCGCGGTCGATTCCGGCTGTCCGTTGTCGCTGACCGGACGCGAGTATTTACCAGGAACGACGGCGGCACTCTGCCAACCGCCGTATGTCGCCACCAGCTGTCCCGGTTTAAAGTCGGGGTCGCGGCTCTCGACGATTTCGGCAACCGTCTCGGCCGGAAGAACGTCACCTACCGGCGTCGGCGTGGCGTAGGACTTTGCTGCGCTCATCCGCCCGCGCATGTAGGGGTCCAGCGAAATGTACCGGTTGCGCACCAGCAACTGCCCGTCGGCGAGCGCGGGAAGCTCTGCGCTTTCCGTCCGGAAAGTCTGATCCGTCGGTGCACCATGCGGTCGTTCGGCGAGCACGATTCGGGTGGTGTGGTTTGCCGTCGTCGTTGTCATGTTCTCCTTAAGCACGGCCTTTTAGAATCAAATGCCAGTAGATCTGAGGGAAGATCCGCCTGTCCAGCACCCATGCCCAGCGCCGCTCCTTGGCTGGGTTCAGCCACGGGATACTGGGCATCGGGCGGTATTGGTGGTCGAACTCGGCGAAAAGAACGGTGTGACGCGTGAGCGTGAAAGGGCAGACGCCGTAGTGGTTGTACCGGTTCTCCGGCTCGCGCCCGTCCAGCACGGCCTTCAGATTCAATGCCAGCATCTTGACCTGTTTGCGCAGGGCGCCGCCGCACTTTGAGTTCAGGGTCGCGGCGGCATCCCCCAGGGACCAGACATTCGGGTAGCGGCGGTGCCGCAGCAGTTCCGGGTCCACTTCCACACAACCGGTTTGGTCGTCCGGGGCCGGCAACGTGGTGGCCTTCAGCCAGTCCGGCGCCGATTGCGGGGGCACCACATGGAGCAAGTCATAGCCGAGGTCTTCGACGCCTCCCGGGCCTTGCAGCCGGATGGTCCGCTCCGCTGCCTCTATGGAGGCCACAGTGCTGGAGGTCCGCAGCTCGATCCCGTACTCCGCGATTTTGCGCTCCAGCACCGCATCAACGCCGTCCACTCCGTAGACAGTGGGCGTTGGCACCACCAGCACCACCCTGATGTCTCCCAGCACGCCCTGCTCACGCCAGAAGTCGCACGCCATGTAGGCAATCTTCTGTGCCGCCCCGGCGCACTTGGCCGCGCCCGGTGGCTGGGTGAAAACTGCAGTGCCCGAGCGCAGTCGGCGGACCAGCTCCCAGGTCTTGGTTGGCATCCGCGACTCATAATTCGACGTTCCGTAAGGAGACTCGATGGCATCAGCCATCCCGGGAACGGCCTGCCAGTCCAGTTGCAGTCCCGGACAAACCACCAGCTGGTTGTAGCGCACCCGCCGGCCGTCGGCGAGCACGACCGCGTTGTCATCAGGTTGGATGTCCGCAGCCGCGCCACCGATCCAGTTGACTCCGCGCGGCATCACCTTCTGCTGTTCGCGGACTGCTTCTTTCATCTGGGCGGCCCCGGCACCGATGTGGGAAAACAACGGCTGGAAGTAGTGCCACGGGCTCGGTTCGATCAGCGCAATATCCTCGACCTTGTAGCGCCGGAGCCGGGCGGCCAGCGAAATGCCGGCATTGCCGCCGCCGATGATGAGCACATTGTGATGGGTGTCCACCTCAACAGTGCACAGCATCGGGCCGTGCCGGTCAATGGGAACTGGTCAATTCACCACGCGTCATGTCCAGGGGACCATGCCGGAACTAGGCGGGTTCTTGCGGGAAGTGGAACTTCCGGTGCAGTGCCTGGACGTCGTCGGCCAGTGCCATCGCGGGGCCATCGACCTCCACACCGGGCGCCACGGCCTGTACGGGCAGCGGAGTGACTGGTCCCGGGGCCACTTCCCACTCCTTCAGCCAGCTGCCCAGCTGCTCCGAGGACGCGGCATAGACAATCCGGCCCAGCCGGACCCAGGCGTGCGCGGCCGAGCACATCGGGCAGTGCTCGCCGGAGGTGTAGACCGTGGCCGCGGCACGATCCAGCGGGCTCATGTTGCCGGCGGCCCAGCGCGCTATCTCGAACTCCGGATGCCGTGTCTGGTCACCGCCCTTGACCCGGTTCCTGTCCTCGAAAAGCACGTGGCCACCGGCGTCGACGAGGACCGAGCCGAACGGCTCATCGCCATCCTCGAGTGCTTCGCGTGCCAGGTCAACGCATCGGCGCAGGTGCTCAAGATCCGTTTCGGTGATACCCATGGTCTCGATTATGGCCCATGGCCTTTTGCCTGTGGAATGGTCCAAGATGGCGACATGGGTGATCTTATCGATTTTCTGCTCGCGAGGATCCAGCAGGACGAGGCTCGGATACGGGCGCTGATGACAGACGTAGGCATGGTGGGACAAACGGTCCTGCGGCACCACCTGACACAGAATCTGGCCGAGTGCGATGCCAAGCGGCGGGTGATCGCCCATGTGAGGGACGTTGACTGGGACCATGAACCGGCCAGCGACTATGACTACATGCTGACCTTCCTGCAGCATATGGCGCTTCCCTATCAAGCCCACACCGGCTACCAGTCCGCTTGGCGGCTCTAGAAAACCGGAACGGCGGCCGGGCAGGTGGATTCACCATGCCCGGCCGCCGTCAGGTAGCCGCTTTCCGCCGTCGTTAGCTGGACACGGAGGCGGTTTCCTTCACCTCGGCGTGGTCGGCGATGACGCCTGCCTTGAACGTTTCGTAGCGGGCGGCATGGAGCGGATTGCGTCGCAGGATCGCCCATGCCGCGCCCAGTACCGCGAACCAGATGGGCGTGATCAGCAGGGCCAACAACGTATCCGGCTGTGTGGTCAACGCCCACAGCACGAAGCCGAAGAATCCGAAGACCACCCACACCATCACCGGACCACCGGGCATCTTGAACTTGGAAGCCTGGTGCAGGCCGGGCCGGCGCTTGCGGAAGGCAAGGTAGCTGGCCAGGATGATGGACCAGACGAACATGAAGCACACGGCCGAAACCGTAGTCACCATGCCAAAGGCCTTGCCGACGTCGTCGCCCGCGTAGAGCAGGGCCACGGACGAGAACAGCAGCACGCAGGTCAGGAACAGCGCGTTCCTCGGCACCTTCTGCCCTGACAGCTTGCTGAAGATTGACGGAGCGTCGCCGTCCTGCGCCAGACCGAAGACCATGCGCGAAGTGGAGTAGATGCCCGAGTTGGCGCTCGACATGGCGGAGGTCAGGACCACCAGGTTGATCACCGTAGCGGCCATGCCCAGCCCGGCCAGCGAGAACATGCCGATGAAGGGGCTGTGTCCGGCCTCGAACTGGGTCCACGGAGTAACTGCCATAAGGATGACGAGTGCGCCTACATAGAAGAGCAGGATGCGGACCGGAATCGAGTTGATGGCCTTGGGCAGGTTCTTCTCGGGATCCTTGGTTTCGGCAGCGGTGGTACCCACCAGTTCGATGCCCACGAAGGCGAACACGGCGATCTGGAAGCCGGCCACGAAGCCCATGAACTCGTTCGGGAAGAAGCCGCCATGGATCCACAGGTTTTCGACAGTGGCCGGGCCGGCTTCGGACTTGAAGCCCGAGAGGATCATGAACAGACCGGTGAGGATCAGGGCCACAATGGCGACGATCTTAATCAGCGCGAACCAGAACTCCGTCTCGCCGAACGCCTTGACCGTGACCAGGTTCAGCACCAGCAAAATGCCGATGGTGACCCCGCCCGGGATCCACAGCGGAATGCCCGGAACCAGTTCGTTGGCGTACCCGGCGATGGCGATGACGTCGGCAATGCCGGTTACGACCCAGCAGAACCAGTAAGTCCAGCCGGTAAAGAATCCGGCCCAGGGGCCCAGCAGGTCGCCGGCGAAGTCGCTGAAGGACTTGTAGTTCAGATTGGACAGCAGCAGTTCGCCCATCGCCCGCATCACGAAGAAAAGCATGAAGCCGATGATCATGTAGACGAAGATGACGGAGGGCCCGGCTGCGGAGATCGTTTTCCCCGAGCCCATGAAAAGCCCCGTGCCGATGGCACCGCCGATCGCGATCAGCTGGATGTGGCGGTTGCTCAGCTGTCTTTCCAGATGGGGTGCGCCGGATGACTGCACTGTTGCATCTTTCATTTACTACTCCTTCAGAGCGAGGATATTTCGCATGGCTGCATGGCCCGGGTTGCGGGTTTGCATGCAGGTTTGATCAGGGTGCCGGCCGCTTCCCCCATGTCGGCGACCGGCCCCTGGGCAGGTGCCCCGCGGTCCCTGCCTGTCCCGGTTAGGCTCGGGCTGTTGCCAGCGGTGCCACGTTCGGGTAGAGCGGGTGCGCGGCGGCCAAGGCCTCCACGCGGTGGCGCAGGTCGGCGAGGCTTGCATCGTCCTCGGCAATCAGCGCTTCAGCAATGATGTCAGCCACCTCGGTGAAGGCAGCTTCGCCGAAGCCGCGGGTAGCCAGTGCGGGCGTTCCGATCCGCAGGCCGGAGGTGACCATCGGCGGGCGCGGGTCAAACGGAACGGCGTTGCGGTTGACGGTAATGTCGATGGCCGCAAGGCGGTCCTCGGCTTCCTGGCCGTTCAGTTCGCAGTTGCGCAGGTCGACCAGCACCAGGTGCACGTCGGTGCCGCCGGAAACCACGGAGATTCCCTTGGCGGCGACGTCGGGCTGCATCAGGCGCTCGGCCAGAATGCTGGCCCCGGCGAGTACGCGCTCCTGGCGCTCCTTGAACTCCGGCGATGCGGCGATCTTGAAGGCTACGGCCTTGCCGGCGATGACGTGCTCCAGCGGCCCGCCCTGCTGGCCCGGGAACACTGCCGAGTTGATCTTCTTGGCGACGTCGGCGTCGTTGGTGAGGATGATGCCGCCGCGCGGTCCGGCCAGCGTCTTGTGCGTGGTTGAGGTGACAACGTGGGCGTGCGGCACCGGGCTGGGGTGCAGTCCGGCGGCCACCAAACCCGCGAAGTGCGCCATGTCAACCATGAGGTAAGCACCGACGGCGTCGGCGATCCGGCGGAATTCGGCAAAGTCCAGCTGGCGGGCGTAGGCGGACCAGCCGGCCACGATCAGCTGCGGCTTGTGTTCGTGGGCCAGTCGCTCCACTTCCACCATGTCGATCCGGTGGTCGTCTTCGCGGACCTGGTACGGAACCACGTTGTACAGCTTGCCGGAGAAGTTGATCCGCATGCCGTGGGTCAGGTGGCCGCCGTGGGCCAGGTTCAGACCCATGATCGTGTCGCCGGGCTTGATCAGCGCATGCATGACCGACGCGTTGGCCTGCGCACCGGAGTGCGGCTGGACGTTCGCGTAGGCGGCCCCGAACAGGTCCTTCACCCGGTCGATGGCCAGCTGCTCGATGACGTCGACGTGCTCGCAGCCGCCGTAATAACGCCGTCCCGGGTAACCCTCGGCGTACTTGTTGGTCAGCACGGAGCCCTGCGCCTGCATGACTGCGGCGGCGGTGTGGTTCTCCGAGGCGATCATTTCCAGGCCGTCGCGCTGGCGGGTGAGTTCGTCGTCGATCTTGGCGGCGACCTCGGGGTCCAGCTCGGATAGCTGGCTGTTCAGGCTCGGGGACACGACCTGCTGGAAAGTGGACGGTGACTGGATTGTCATAAGGAACTCCATATTTCAGGCAGCGCACAACACGCCACGATGATTCGGGTTCCTCCCCGCTCTGTCTGGGACCTGAGAGTTTCCGCCGCCCCGTGGGGGCCGCTTGCACCGTCGGTGAGCCGGTTGCCCGGCTGCTTTCCAGAGTTGCCTAGCCGCGGCGGTACGTGGGCCTGAGAGATTCCTGGGGAGGAGTTGCTCCTACGGCGCCTGACGAACGTACCGGCAGGACTCTCCCGCCGCAGATCAAAAGCGTTGGGCCACAGCTTCGTGACCCGCCTCACAAACCTTAGCGGCCCGGCGGGACGTAAGCAACATCATTTCTTAACTGCCTAGTCAGTGGCGGATCCGCTGCAGGCAACGGTCGACGCCGGCACTTTCCGGAGTGCCGGCGTCGCCTGTGCGGAGCGGGAAGGGCGGGACGGAAAGGTCAGGCCTTATTGCCCGCTGCCGGTCTGGTCACCTTCGGTCAAACCGCCGTCCACCGGTGCAGGATCGGCGGCACCGCTGTCATCAGGCACCGCTTCCTGCCCGGTGTCCTGCTGGCCGGTGCCCGGGTCCGTGATAACTTCCGGATCCGAAACTTCGCCGTTTTCAGAGCCGGGCGCGGGAACCGGTTCGGGCACGGTCTCTACCGGCGCTGTGCCGTCGGTCTGGCCGGTGGCCGGGTCCGATCCGTCTGTACCGCCGGAGGTCTCACCGGTAGTCCCGGTCTGGCCGGCGCCGTCGTCGACCTGCCCGGGCTCAGCCTCGCCCGGCTCCGTGGTTTCGCTGCCATCCTCGGCGGGGGCCGTGGTTCCGGTCAGGACGCGGCCCAGGGTGGTCTGCTGCTCGGCGGCCGGGGCGCTGCTGGTCGAAGATGCCACCAGCGCCGAAATGGGCTTGCTGGTTCCCAGTTCGACCATCGTGATGCCGGCCATGGCAATCAGGAAGGAGGCTGCGCTGACCACTCCGATCTTCGCCCAGGTCCTGGGGGTAAAGCGGCGGGCAGTGAGCTTGGCCTTGAAATCCGCAACGGCATGGGGAACGCCGGCGCGCGCGGTTCCGTCGTCGCTCGCCGGAAGGCCGCCGTTGCGCAGGCCGCGCAGCCGCGGCACGGGCAGGGTCTTCTTGGCCGCAACGGCGGCAGAACTCAGCGTCCTGGCGTACACGGCTGCGGCCACCGTGGCGATGACCGAGCCGAGGGCAGCGCCGATCAGCGTTCCCGCGACACCAAGAAAGGAACCCGCCAAGGCCGAGGTCACAGCGGCCAGGGCGGACGCAATAGTTTGGGCACCGTTGAGGCCGAGGAGTTTCGGCTTATCTTCGGCGGAGGAGTCTTCAGCCATATTTCACACACGCTTCGGGTAGGCAAAGTTACGGAAAGGTAACGCCGGTCCCCCCGAACAGGTTCCCCGCCTACCGCGTTTCCTTGTGAGATGCTGCTCACATTTCCGGCGCGTTGACCATTGCCCCAGATCAGGACGTGACAGGGGCTCCGTGCCTGCGCCGCGGGCTCTAACCCGCAGCCGTGCCCGCGTCCTTGTCCGTGCCAGCTTCCGCCTCTGCGGCCGGCTCCTCTTCTTCGGGCAGGGTCACCAGCAGCGCGGTTCCCTGGTACGGCTCCAGTTGGATGTAGAAACTGTGCAGGTCATCCACGCTGCCCACCTCTTCACCGCTGAACAAATCGGTCACCAAGGCTCCGGTTTCCAACTGCTCGGAGCGCACCGTGCCGGCCATCTCCTGGTCCGAGAAATTCAGGACAGTGACTTCGCAATCCCCCGACTCAAGCTGGTGCACCATGACCAGCATGCCCCGGTGCGAGACGTCCGGAACGTCCAACAGGGCGCTCTTCGCGATGCCGTACTGCTCGCGGACGGCCAGGATTTTGGCCAACTGCCGGGCGAAAGATGATTCGTCCGCGAGCTGGTCCGGCAGCGTCCCGTACAGGCTCACGGCCTTGGGCATGCCGGAGGTCGGAGCCTGCCCGGTGTGGTTGACACCCATTAGGTCATGAGCGCCCCGGTTGATCCAGCGGGTGTCGCCGCGGGACAGCAGCGGGGCAACCTGCGACCGGTCCAGGGTCAGCATGCCGCACAGGTCCCACCCGGAGAGCGCAAAGACTCCCGGCTGCAGCGCGTTGTACATTGCCAGCAGCAGGTGCACCTTGCGGACCTCGAGGGTCTGCTCCGGGGTGATGGTGCTCAGGTCCTTGATGCCCAGCACCGCGGTAATCACGCTCGCCGTCGTGCACGCAATGCCGTTGGCCGTGAAGACCAGGTTGTACGGAGCGGCCTCCCCGGTGATGCCGTCCCGCAAGGTCTGCTGCACCTTAAGGGCCAGTTCGGCGCCGGTCAGTTCCTCGCCGTCGAGCTCATAGATATCGTCTTTGTGCTTGGTGGTGAAGTGCACCAGTTCATAGGTCAGCTCGTCATGGTTCTGCAGCGCGTGGACCAGGGAGGCCTGATCCACGCCGATCTCCATGGCCAGGCGCAGGGTCAGCCGGAGGAATTCGGTATCCGCGGTGACCAGGGCATGGTGGTAGCCGGGGCGGGTGACAAAGTCGTAGGACAGGTCGGGGCCGTTGGCCGAGGTGGACTTGATGTCGTCGATGCTCAGGTTCAGTTCCTGGAACGTGAAGCCACCGACCTTGCGGACCATGCTGCCGATGATCTGGTTCGCGGCCTCGGAAATCGGATGGCCTTCCGACCAGCCCGGCGTCTCCTCGGCGCTCTTCTCCACACCCAGGAAACCGTTGGCATCCAACCGCAGCGCGCCGGTGCCCAGGTCCACCAGCGAGTGCAGCGCGTCGCCCATCACCAGGCGCATGCCGGAGAAGGTGGGATCCAGCCAGTTGATGGACGGCTGCCCCGCCTTGAAGTAGTGCAGGTACACCCACCGTCGCATTTGGCCGGTAACGTCCAGGACCGGGGCCGTGGCGCTCCAGTTGGTTTCCTTGACTCCGGGTTCGTAGAAAATGACCCGCTGCAGCTCGCCGATGATGTAGCCGGCCTTCTGGAGGGCGCGTTCGGTTTCGGCGTCGATGTTGACCGCATCTTCGCCCTCGGGCACGTCCGGCAGCAGGTGCCAGTCCGACTCCGGGATGTCGATCATGTGGTAAATGCCCGGGTAGTCACGGAAGTTCATCTCGGCCAGCCGGAAGTCCGCGCCCTTGCCGGTGTGTCCGGGCACAATGTCATCCACGATCGTTCCGCCGTGGTCGTTGGCGACCTGGCACATCTCGCGGAACTCGTCCTCGGTGCCGAACATTGGATCAATCGCCATGCTGATCCGGTCGAAGTGGCCGTCCACGCTCGGCGTCTGCTCCCAGCCCGAGAGCCCGCCGGCGAGTTTCACCGGTCCGGTATGGATGGCGTTAATGCCGATCTGCTCGAACGCCTCCCACAGACCAGGGTCTCCCAAAGCACCGAGGAAGGACTGCCCGGGCTTGGTCATGAAGGACAGCGGGTAGGCGGTGAACCACACGGATGCCCGCTCCACCGCGGCCCGCGGATTCGGCCAGGCGAAAGGGTTCTGCCACATGCTGGCCTGGCCCGAGAGCTGGCGGGACAGCACCTTGGCGTCGCCGAGCATGGACTGGTTGCGCAGCCATTCCACGTAGACATTGTTGCGGGCATCCGGCTCGAACGGCGGCTGGCCCGCATTGAAGTGCCGCCGCCGGGCCTTGGGGCGCAACGCCCGCGGACGCGCCGGATAGAACTGCTCGTCGAAGTTGATTTCCGGAATGTGCGGCTCGAGCGCCTCCTCCTGCACGGCATCAGGTTCGGCAGCTTCCGAGTTGCCACCCGAACCGTCGTCGAGGTGTTCCATCGAAGAAAGCGAATCGACCATCGAGATATCTCCTTGATCATCCTGCAGGCACGGGCCAGTACTGACTTCTTCCACACTGCCAGACACAGGGAAACGAGACCAGTGCACCTCCGCAATCAGGCGTGCAACGGACAAAACCGCGGCATGGCGGGCGTAATGTCCGCGGAATCACATCCGATTGCGGATGATCATTCGCCATTCATGCGTTTGCATAGATAGCAGCCGGCCAACCGGCCGGTCCATCGAATGGGAAAGAAGGCAGAACATGCAAAGGTTCTCAGGTAAATCCGTCATCATCACCGGCGCCGGATCCGGGCTCGGCCGTGCGGCGGCGCTTCAGATCGCCAAGGAAGAAGGAAAGCTGACCCTGGTGGACCTCAACGAGGCCGGCCTGAAGGAGACCACGGAAGACATCCGCCAGGTTGCCCCCGACGCCGAGGTCCTGAGTGTCACCGCCAACGTCGCCAACGAGTCCGAGGTCGAGAACTACGTCGCCGAGGCCGTCAAGCGCTTCGGCAGGATCGACGGGTTCTTCAACAACGCCGGAATCGAAGGCAAGCAGAGTCCCACCGAAGACTTCGGCTCCGATGAGTTCTCCAAGGTGGTCTCCATCAACCTCAACGGTGTCTTCTATGGGCTCAAGCATGTCCTGAAGGTCATGAAGGAACAGGGCTCCGGCGCCATCGTGAACACCGCGTCGGTAGGCGGCATCCGCGGGGTCGGCAACCAGTCCGGTTACGCCGCGTCCAAGCACGGCGTCGTCGGGCTCACCCGTAACTCGGGTATCGAATACGGCCAGTACGGCGTGCAGATCAACGCCATCGCCCCCGGTGCCATCATGACTCCGATGGTCGAGGGCTCGCTCAAGCAGATCGACCCGGAAAACTGGGAAGAGGTCGGCAAGGGCTTCGTCGAGCCCAACCCGATGAAGCGCTTCGGCAAGCCCGAAGAGGTCGGCCACCTCGTCGCCTTCCTGCTCTCCGGCGATGCGGCTTTCATCAACGCCGCGGTCATCCCGATCGACGGCGGCCAGTCCTACAAGTACTAACCCAAAGCCAGCCTGCCGCCGTCGTCGTCGTCGTTATGAGGTAATAACGACGGCGGCGCGGAGCGCCTTGCGCCGCTCCGCTGGCCTTGAGCGCGACTCTTCACGGTGACGACGGCGGAGGGTCGCGCTTTCATTGTTACGATGAGTCGAACCGCGCCCTCCGCTTGAGTGCAGGCACGTTGCACAGCCTCCAACTGCCGTGGAAGCGCCTGGAGAAAACGAGGAAACAATGCCAGCATCCGTCCGGCTGACCGACGAGCAGCGCACCCGCATGCATGACCTCTACCGTCAGCTGCACGAGCATCCCGAGCTCTCCATGCAGGAACACGGGACCGCCGCACTGATTCAAGCCGAGCTGGAGCAATGCGGGATCGATACCTTCGGCTGTGGCGGCACCGGCGTCGTCGGCGTGCTGCGCAACGGCGAAGGTCCGGTGGTGGCGTTCCGTGCCGATATCGACGCGCTGCCGATCAAGGAAGACACCGGCCTGCCCTATGCCAGCACCGCTACCGGTACTCTTGCGGACGGCACCGAAGTTCCCGTCATGCACGGCTGCGGCCACGATGCCCACGCCGCAGCCCTCTTGACGGCCGCCCGGATCCTAGCCGGCATCAAGGACCGGTGGGCAGGAACCATCGTGTTCCTTTTCCAACCCGGCGAAGAAACCGCGGCCGGCGCCAAGGCGATGGTGGAGGACGGACTGTGGGCGAAGGCGCCCAAGCCCGAGGTGGTCTTCGGCCAGCATGTCATGCCGGGCCTGGCCGGCACCGTGCAGTACGTGCACGGGCACCCCATGACGCAGGCGGATTCCTGGAAGGTGACCCTGCAGGGCCGGCAGTCCCACGGCTCGCAACCGCAGGACTCCATCGATCCCATCGTGCTCGGCGCCCACATCATCACCCGCATCCAGACCATCGTGTCCCGCGAGGTGGATCCGCGCCGCTCGGCTGTGGTCACCGTCGGCACTTTCCACGGCGGATTGAAGGAAAACATCATTCCCTCCAGCGCGGAATTCACCCTCAACGTGCGCACCTTCGACGAGACAGTGCGCGCCACCGTGCTCGGTGCGCTGCGGCGGATCATCAAGGCAGAGGCCGATGCGTCCAACGCACCCGAACCGGTCATCGAGGAGCTCTCCTCCTTTCCACCGAACTCCAACGACCAGCAGGCAACCGACGACGTCGTCAAAGCCTTGCGGCAGGAACTCGGCGAAGCCAGCGTCGTCAAAGGTGAACCGGTGATGGCCTCGGAAGACTTCGGCAACCTGGTTGAGCCCATCGGCGTTCCCTCTGTCTATTGGTTCTTCGGTGGCCATCCGGCCGAGACCCTGGCCGGCGACCGCATCCCGGTCAACCATTCGCCGCACTTCGCCCCGGTTATGGAACCGACGCTGTCCACCGGTGCCCGTGCCGCCGTTGCCGCAATCCTGTCCAAGGTCGGTCTTGAGCGCTAGGCAGCAGGGGACGTAGCCGTGGACATCCTGCTGATACTGGATCTTTTCGGCACGTTCTTCTTCGCGATGTCGGGCTGTCTCCTGGCCGCCCGCCGGAACTTCGATATCGTCGGCTCCCTGCTGCTCGGGTCCCTGGTGGGGCTCGGCGGCGGCGTCATCCGCGACGTGATCATCTCCCAGGCCGTCCCGACCGCCTTTGTCGAACCCATCTACCTGATTGCCCCGGTTCTGGCGGCCGCCGTGGTCTACTTCCATGTGCTCGGTGTGCAGCGGTTCCGGCGGACCCTGCTCATTTTCGACGCCGGCGGGCTGGCCCTGTTCTGCGTCACCGGCACGCTGAAGGCTCTGGATTCCGGCATGGGTCCCGTGACTTCCGCGGTGCTCGGAATTACGACGGCGGTCGGCGGCGGCGTGCTGCGCGATGTGGTGGCCAACGAGGTGCCCCAGATCTTCAACCCCCGTGGTGTCTACGCCGTCCCGGCCATGCTCGGCGCTTCGCTGGTCACCCTTTTCTCCCAGCTGGGCTGGTTCAATGCCTACACCGGCACCGCGATCGCCGCCGTAGTTTTCTTGTTGCGGGTGCTGTCCCTGAGGTTCGGCTGGCGGATTCCGCTCGCGGGCGGGGCGAAGAACCCGAGCTCGGCCACGGACTAAGCCGCCCCCGGGCCACCCCAGATAACTGGCGGCCGGCGATAGTGCTGGCCGGATGCCAAGCAACCCTCCGCCGGCTAACGATGGCGGAGGGTTGCGTTGCATCTGGCGGCCGGACTACTGCGCCGGGTGCCGCTGGCTTTACACCGTGAGCGCCCCGCCTGGTACAGTCGCGGCCTCGTCGCTCACGGTGGCTGCTTCGTTCACCAGGAGAGCCGCGGCACGTTCACCGATCATGATCGACGGAGCGTTGGTGTTGCCCGTAGGTACCAGCGGCATGATGGAGGCATCGGCGATCCGGATGCCGTTGAGGCCATGGACCTTCAGCGTGCGCGGATCTACCACCGCATCCTGATCCAGCCCCATCCGGCAGGTGCCGACCTGGTGGTGGTAGGTAACCACGGAATCACGCACGTACTGCTCCAGGTCCTCGTCGCTGTCCGAGACTTCCGGTCCGGGATAGAGCTCCTCCGCACCCCAATCGGCCAGCGCCGAGGTGCGTCCGATCTCCCGGCACTGCCGCACCGATGCCACCAGGGCGTCGACGTCGGCCTGTTCCGACAGTGCGCCGAGGTCAATGGCGATCGGATCGCTGGCTTTGGGCCCGGTGAGCCTGATTTCGCCGCGGCTCTGCGGCCGCACGAGCCCGCCGAGCATGGAAAAGCCGTTCTCCGGCCCGGTCATCTCGCCCTTTGCGTAGCCCTGCGAGTACATGGGCACCGAGAAGAAGATTGGCTGGGTATCGGGCACGGCCAGATCCGGGCTGCTCTTTGCGAAAAAGTGCACCTCCGCCGGGGCCACTTCCGATGCCGGCACCGGCTTGCTCGTGGTGAAGACCACCGGCGAGAGCAGATGGTCCTGCAGGTTCTTCCCCACGCCGGGCAGGTCGTGCACGGGTCGGACGCCGGCTTCGCGCAGTTCGTCGGCTGGTCCGATGCCCGAGCGCAGCAGCAGCTCCGCCGAGTTGATGGCACCAGCGGACAGGATGGTCTCAGCTGCCCGCAGCGTCTTGGTTTCGCCGTCGTGCTCGAACTCGACGCCGGCCACCGTGCCGTCCTCGACAATCAACCGGCGGACGTGCGCACCGGTGAGCAGCGTGAGGTTGGCGTTGTCGACTACCGGCTTGAGGTAGGCGTGCCACGTGTTGAAGCGCTTCCCATCCCGGACGTTGAGCTGCATCCGGGACACACCCTCGACGTCGCCCGAGTTGTAGTCCTCATTGAGCTTGATGCCCGTTTCCACCGCCCCTTCCAGCATCGCTTCCTGGATGGGATTGCGCGGGAAGTCCTGGGCGACATCAAGCAGACCCGAGTCGCCGCGCGTTTCGGAGCCCCCGCCGTCGTACTTTTCAATGGATTTGAACACCGGCAGCACGTCTTCCCAGGACCAGCCGGGGCAACCCAGATAGGCCCAAGTGTCGTAGTCCTGCTTGGCGCCGCGGACCCAGATGGTGGCGTTCAGGGCGTGCGAGCCGCCCATCACCTTCCCGCGCGGCAGGTGAAGCGTGCGGCCGGAGCAGCCCTGCTGCTCGGTGGTCTGGTAGTCCCAGTCCTGCGGACTGTGCCAGAGGGCACCGAGGTTGTAGAGGTGCGCAATGTTGGGATTGGTGTCGTCATCGCCTGCTTCGAGGACGGCGATGCGCTTGCCCGCATCGAGCAGTCGGCGGGCGACAACGTTGCCCGCCGAACCGGCGCCGACAATGATGTAGTCAAATTCCTGCGCGTTCACTGGCTGATCACCTGCGGGGTGCCGAGGGCCTTGAGGCCGGCCACGCCGAACTCGAGGCCGTAGCCGGACTGCTTGGCTCCGCCGAAGGGGACGCGCGGGTCGACCGCGCCGTGCTTGTTGATCCAGACCGTGCCGGCCTCGATGCGTGCGGCGACTTCGCGGGCCTTGGCGGGGTCGGAGGACCAGACCGAGGCGCCGAGGCCGACGTCGAGTCCATTGGCCATTTCGACGGCCTCGTCCACGCTGTTGTAGCGGATGATCGGCAGCGCCGGGCCGAACTGCTCCTGGGCCACCAGCGGATTGTCGTTGTCGATGTCGGCCACGAGGGTGGTCGGGTAGAAGTAGCCGGGCTGGCCGGGCTCGGGGTTGCCGCCGGTGAGCACCTTGGCGCCGCCGGCCTTCGCCTTCTGGACCAGGTCCGCGACGATGTCGAACTGGGCCTTGTTCTGCAGCGGGCCCAGCACATTGTTCTCGTCCAGCCCCACGCCCATCGGCATGTTCTGGGCGACCTCCACCAGTTCCTCGCAGATCTGGTCATAGAGCGAATCGTGGACGTAGAGGCGCTTGAGCGCGGCGCAGGTCTGGCCGGTGTTGATGAACGCGCCCCAGAACAAATCCTGGGCGATGGCCTTCGGATCGGCGTCCTCGAGCACGATGCCTGCGTCGTTGCCGCCGAGTTCCAGGGTCAGCCGCTTCACCGTGTCCGCGGAGGAGCGGATGATCGCCTTGCCTGTGGCGGTGGAACCGGTGAACATCACCTTGTCGATTTCAGGGTGGGATGCCAGCGCTTCGCCGACTTCGCGGCCGCCGGAGACCACGTGCAGCAGGTCCGCCGGAAGCGCCTGGTTGATCACGGCGGCGAGTGCCAGCACGCTCAGCGGCGTGTACTCGGACGGCTTCATCACCACGGTGTTGCCCATCCGCAGCGAGGGCGCGAGCTGCCAGACGCTGATCATCATCGGCCAGTTCCACGGGCCAATCGCGCCGACGACGCCGAGCGGGCGGTAGTGCACCTCGGCGTAGCTTTCGCCGTCGTCCACCACGACCTCGGGCTCCAAAGCGAACGACGCCGTGGCACGCAGCCAGGCGGCGCAGGCACCGACCTCGAAGCGGGCGTTGGGGCCGTTCAGCGGCTTGCCCTGTTCCCGCGAGAGCAACTCGGCGAGCGCCTCGGCTGACGCCTCGATGGCGTCAGCTGCCTTATTCAGATACTCGCTGCGCTTCTCGTGGCCCAACGCAGCCCACTCCGGCTGCGCGGCTTTGGCGGCAACAACCGCGGCATCCAGGTCAGCGGCGGTGTGGACAGGCGCTTCGGCGACGACTTCGCCCGTGGCCGGATCCTTGATCGGCCGAGACTCCCCGGTCGGGGCAATTGCGGCCAGCAGGTCCTGGTAAGTCTGGAAGGCGGTGCTTTGGGTCTCGGTCTGGGCCGACATCGAAGTCTCCTGTTCGTTCGGCGCCGGTCTGACTCCGGCGCGGTGGATCGCTCAACCCCTACTGTGCCTTGGACCACAGTGCACCGTCTTGTGTTTCCCGGCAGAGCGCTTGACTACCAGCGCCGAAGTTCAGACATTCCATCGCTCCACCCCGCGTTTCAACTCTCCAACCTGCCCCGTTAACGGCGCCTCCTGTCCAAGCACGAAAGCCATTCTGAATAATCGGCGTCGCTGCTAGACGGACACTGCGCGGGCTTCCACAGCCAGCCGCGTGTCTTCCATCATCAGGTCGGCGTTGATCATCGCACCCGTGTTGACGCCCGCGGCCGCAGCCACAATCACCTGGGCCATCAGGTTCGTGACATTGCCCGCAACGTAGACGCCCGGCACGGACGTTGCCCCCGTCGGTTCGGACGCCACAAACGTTCCCACCACTAGGTCGCCGAAGTTCTGCTCCGCTGTTTCCATTCCCAGATCGTCCAGGAAGCCAGCCCGCGCATCCATCCGGGTCATGACCGCAACCGCCTGCCTGGCGATGACTTCCCCGGACTTCAACCGCACACCAGTCAAGACGTCCGCGTCTGCCTCCACAGCGGCGACCTCGCCGGTGACCACGGTGATGCCGCGCGCCTCCAACTGCTCCCGCTGCTCGGACGAAGGCGCCTCGGCGGTGTGCAGGAACAGTGTCACGTCATCGGTCCATTGCCGCCACAGCAGCGCCTGGTGCATCGCTGGCCCGATGTTCAGAGCGATGACGCCGATGGCCTGGTCGCAGACCTCCCAGCCGTGGCAATACGGGCAGTGCAGGACATCGCGTCCCCAGCGATCCGCCAGCCCCTCGATGGCAGGCAGCCCGTCAACCAGGCCCGTCGTCACCAACAGGCGGCGGCCCCGCGCGGAACGTCCGCCGTCGATCCCGACCCGGAATCCGCCGTCGTCCTCCTTGTGTGCGGTGGTCACCGTTCCCGGGATAATCTCCGCGCCGTAGCCGACAACTTCTTCGCGACCGATGGCGTACAGCTCGTCCGGCGGAGTGCCCTCGCGGCCCAGGTAATTGTGCACGTGGCCGGCCGGGGCATTCCGCGCCTCGCCCGAATCGATGATCAGCACCGAGCGGCGGGCGCGCGCCAGAGTCAACGCGGCACCCAGACCGGCAGCACCACCACCCACAATCACGACGTCGTACAAATCCTTGGCCGGCGCAGTTGCTGTTGATTCAGCCATGTCCATGTCCTCCTTGTTCAAACCGTCCCGCCGGTCCTGAGGATCCTGCGGTTTCTTAAGTGTTCGCCCTGGGGACCAAAAGTGGCAAGTAAGTTTGCTGGAATGGCAAAGTGGGGCTATGACCGAAAACTTGGGTTCAATGCTCGACGCCGTTGGCCCCCGGCTGAAGTCCCTGCGGCAGGAAAGGCAGACCACGCTGGCTGAGCTGTCGGCGGCAACGGGCATCTCCGTGAGCACGCTGTCGCGGCTCGAGTCGGGGCAGCGGCGGCCCACGCTGGAGTTGCTGCTGCCGCTGGCGCAGACCTACGCGGTGCCCATCGACGAGCTGGTCGGGGCCCCGCCAACCGGTGATCCGCGGGTCCACCTTCGCCCGATCAAGCATCACGGCGCCACCATCCTGCCGCTCACGCAGCGGCCGGGCGGGCTGCAGGCCTACAAGTACGTCCTGCCCGCCGCCACCCGTCCGGCCGAACCCGATCCGCGGTCGCACGAGGGATACGAGTGGCTGTACGTTCTGAGCGGGCGGCTGCGCCTGGTGCTGGGCGACAAGGAACTGGTGCTGGTGCCGGGCGAGGCCGCGGAGTTCGACACCCGGGTCCCCCATTGGATGGGAAACGCCGACAATGAACCGGTGGAGTTCCTCGCACTCTTTGGGCCACAGGGAGAACGTGCCCATCTTCGTGCCCGCCCCAAGCGCGCCCCCTAACCGGCGTCGGGATCTTCCTCGATGAGGTCGGGCCCGTTGTTGCGGACGTTGTTGACCTTGCTGCTGACGCGGCGCGGAACCAGGTGCGGTTCCGGAATCGCGTCGAGCAGCCCCTGCACCTCGGCCTTGTCCGTCAACTGCGGATTCAGCCAATCCTCCTGCAGGTCCCGCGGCACGATCAGCGGCGTCCGATCATGGATGTGCCCGAGGGCGTCCGCGGCAGCTGTAGTGATGATGGTGCAGGACATCAGCCACTTTTCCGGATGGTCCTTGGGCAGGGCCGGGTCGGGCCACCATTCGTAGAGACCGGCGAACGCGATCAACGGCTCCGATTCGGAGAACAGATACGTGGGGATTTTCCCGCCGTCGTCCTTCTTCTCCCATTCGTAGTAGCCGGCGGCCGGAACCAACGCCCGCCGCTTGACGGCGGCCTTGCGGAACGACGGCTTCTCGGTCACCGTCTCCATCCGCGCGTTGATCAGCTTGGCGCCGGATTTCGGGTCCTTGGCCCACGCCGGGACCAAACCCCATTTCGCCGTGGCGAGCCGCCGGGACAACTCGCCGTCGCGGTCCAGCCGCTCGGTCACAATCCGCACCCCGTCGGTCGGCGCGACGTTCCACGACGGCGGCACATCGTCCCCCACCGTCTCATCGGTCCTAAACGAGGCGACCAGGTCGGCTGTGGCCTTGGCCATTACGTAGCGTCCGCACATGCGTCCATTGTGCCGCAGCGGCGGAGCGCCTGCACCCGCCAGGCCCGGCCTCATCTAATCCGCCCGGCCCCCGATCCACGGCGATCTTCAGGCGCCTTCCCTGCGGGCATCGGCCCAGTTCTCGGCGGCGGTCAGATGTCTGCGTGCCGCTGCGACAACGGCGTCGGGCCGGGGATTCTTCCACTCCTGCTCAAGTTCCCAAAGCGTTCTCGCGACTGCGCGGCGCGCAGCTGCCACCACCGGGGAATCCTCCTGATGGCTACCGATGAAAGGGATCGTGCTCATGCGGTGTATTCGCAGCCGAGGACGTGGCGGATTGGAAAGCCGTGACGGCTGGGTCGCCCATAACTATCTGGCGGGTCCGAGTGCGGATTTAACGACTAACCCTTGACCCTAGAGGATGCTCTGGCAACGCTTGGTTTGTCCCAATCACTCGCATGAGGAGAAACCAGTGAGCAATTTCGCCAGAAGTCCCCGCAGATTCCTCGGCGCCGTTGGTGCAGCAACGATGCTGTGCACGATGGTTACCGCTGTCCCGGCTGGTGCCGCTCCAGGAGAATCAGGCGCGCCCGGCGCGGGTATCTGCAAGACGTCCGATGATCCTCAGTTCAGCGGCTGGACCACTTATGAGGAGCTCGGCCCGAAGCTCGAGCGCATTGAGAAGAACAGCAGCGGTCGTGTAGATGTCGAAGTCGTGGGCCAATCCGCCCTCGGCCGTGACCTCTACACGGCGCGCGTCGGAACGGGTGACCGTGTGCTGCTCGTGCAAAGCGCCGTCCACGGCAACGAACGGACCGGCACGGAGGCCCTCCTCGGGATCCTCCAGAAGCTGGGCTCCGGCAATGATGCCGAAACGCAGCGCGCACTCGAAGGCGTCACTTTGGTCGCGATGCCAATGGTGAATCCCGATGGCGGCGAACTCAACCGCCGCACGAACGTCATGTCCTGGAACGACGTCGAAAGTCTCTATCCCCAGCTCGAAGGGTCGCAGCCGGCCTGGTACCACCGTCCGAGCAACGGCGGGATCAATCTGCCCGGCTTCGACCTGAACCGCGATTTCAACGCCGACCTGGACTACGTGCCTCAGCCCGGAGATCTTCCAGGACTGCAGGAGGACGCCGGATTCTTCCTCGCACCGGAATCCCGAACCATCAGGGATGTCTACGTTGACCTGCAACAAGAATTCGGCGAGGTGGACGCCGTCGTCGATCTGCACCACATGGGACCGTGCGACCAGCAGACGGGAGGCGAACAGGACGGCAAGCACATTTCCGTCGCCCTGGACTACCCGCCGCTGGGCATCAACGACGGCGCCGCTTACCAAGCGGACTGGCCGCTACTCGATCAGGACAAGTCCCGCCGGTACGCGCTGGCGGTAGCCGATGGGATCAAGGACAGCTACGGCTCGCAGTCTCCGCTTGCCGCCGTCGGACGTTATTTCCATCCGGAGGAGCGGGAGTATGCGGGGCAGGGCCGCTCCGCATTTGCGCTGAACGGCTCGGCGACCGTGCTTTTCGAAGTGCGCGGCCAGTCCGATGACTTCGGCCAAAAAATGAAGGGGATGCTTGTCCAAACCGTCCAGACCGGGTTGGAGTCGCTGGTTGATTCGATGGCCACCGGTGAAGTCGATTCGCTCGACGGCGACGACTTCTTCGACTACCCCGACTACGGCTGGGACCAGACGGCGGACTGAGTAGAAGCCGGACGCGAAACCAGAGCAGGAGCCGCCGCCTGGTCAGGCGGCGGCTCCTGCGTCTTTGCCGCCCAGGCCCTCCGCCGGAGGCTAAGTCTTCCCAACCGGGCCTGAATCAACCATGATTTCGTGCATGAAAGTCCGATCATGAACAAAAACCGGCTGGAAGCCTTCAGCGACGGGGTCCTTGCGATCATCATCACCATCATGGTGCTGGAACTTGATGTGCCGGAGGAGCCCACTTGGCATGCTTTGTTCGAGCAAGCCCCCGCATTTTTCAGCTACCTGCTCAGCTTCGTTTACGTGGGCATCTACTGGAACAACCACCACCACATGCTTCACCTGGCCGGGAAAATCAATGGCACGATCCTCTGGGCCAACCTGCACCTGCTTTTCTGGCTTTCGCTGTTTCCGTTCACCACGCATTGGATGGACCGAACGGGCTTCGTCAACATCCCCGTCCTTGTCTACGGTGCCAACCTTCTGCTGGCCGCCATCGCCTACGACATCCTTGAAGCCGGCCTCGTCCGCAACCAAGGCAAAGACGGCGCACTGGCACGGGCACTGGGCCGGGACTGGAAGGGGAAGGTCTCCCCTGTTATCTACATCCTGGGTATGGGGGCCGCCTTTGTGCAGCCGCTGATCAGCATCGCCGCTTACACCGTAGTTGCCGCGCTATGGCTGATTCCGGATCGGCGGGTGGAGCGCTTCCTGTCCCACCAAAGCAGCAGTGAGGGCTGACCCCCTTCCATATCAGGGCAGCCACAAAACGACCTCCGTGGTGCTGCTTCCGTTTCTCAAAACCAGCACCACGGCGTCACTAGATTGCCCTACGCGGGGGTGATGCGTACGGGCAAGGATTCGAAGCCGCGGAGCACATTGTGCAGGATCGGAACCGGGGCGCCGTCCGGCTCGATCGTCTCTACTCGTTCCAGTAATTCTTGCAGGACAATTTCCATCTCAAGGCGCGCTATCGGCTGACCAACGCACTGGTGCAGGCCCATGCCGAAAGCGACATGGCCTGAGGCGCTGCGGTCCAGGTCGAATTGATCCGCGTTGTCGCCCCACTTGCGGGGATCGCGGTTTGCTGCGCCCAAGAAGACGAGAACCTTGGAACCTGCAGGTAGCCGCACTCCACCGAGTACGGTGTCCACGGCGACCGTACGGTGGAACTTCTGGAACGGTGATTCCAGTCGCAGCGCCTCGTCCACGGCGAACTTCGACAGCTTAGGGTTCTCCCGGAGCCGAGCCCAAGCTTCAGGGTAGCGGGCCAGCACGGAGAGGGTATTGCCAATACCGAAGATGGTGGTGTCCACGCCTGCGGAGAGCAGCGCCCGCACCAGCAACGTGGCCTGCTGCTCGGTTATCAGCCCATCCGCCACGCGGTCCCAGATCCTGGCGCCGAAACCTGTGTCGTTCAGGTTTTCCCGCTCGCAGTTGCGCATGACCGCGGCGGCATGCTCATCACCTTGGGCGAATGCCTGTTTGAAGATGTAGTTCTCTGGGCCGAAGGCGTTGAAGACCATGTTGCCGTACGGGAGCAGGTGCTCGCGGCCCACGTCGGGAATACCGACGGCATCGGGGAAGACGCGCAGAGGATACTTCTCAGCGAGGTCGGTGATGGCGTCAAAGCACCCCCGCTGCGCAAGCTGCTCCGTGAGCTCGACCGCCGGTGGGGTAAACGGTTCGCGCAGTGCGCGGACGGTGCCGGGGTTGATCACGCCGGTCAGCGCGCGGCGCATCACAGTGTGGATGGGCGGATCCGACTCGAGAATGCTCGGCGGGCGCCAGCCGGAGTCCTGGCGGATATCGCGCGGACCCAGTCCGCCGGAGGAGATGTAGGTCTCGAAGTCGGTGAGAACCTCGTAGACCTCTTCGTAGCCGGCAACGGCAAAGCTGCCGGTTGCTTCCAGGTAGGAGACGGTGCCTGCATCCCGGAGTCGGCCGAGGAACGGGTACGGATCGAGAAGGTTTGCGGTTTCGAACGGATCCTCGCCCAAAACGTTGGCTTCATGCGTGGTGACGGTCATTGGGATGCTCCTGTTTACGGGGGGCGGAAGGCTAAGGGGCAACGACTAGAGGTCAAGGACGAGCCGCGGGCAGCCGGCGGCGGCTCGCGAAACGCAGACCAGCATGATCTCGCCGGCGTCCTTGTCTTCCTCGGTCAAAACAGCGTCGCGGTGCTCGGGTTCGCCGGAAATGATCTGGGTTTCGCAGGTGCCGCACAAGCCGCCACGGCAGGAGGAGAGGACGCGGACGCCCACCTCCTCGACGGCTTCCAGGATGGTCTTGTCATTGGGAACGGTGACCGTGGTCCCGGTCCGGGCGAGCTCGACCTCGAACGGGGCGTTGGCCGCACCGGCACCGAGCGTGGAGGCGACGAAACGTTCTGTGTGCAGAGCTCCCGGAGGCCAGCCCATGCAGCGTTCCTCGACGGCACCGAGCATTCCGCCTGGGCCGCAGGCGTAGACCAGCATGTGAGCGCGGGGCATGCCGAGGATCTCGTCAAGGTCAAGCCGGCCCACCTCGTCCTCCGCGATGATGCGGATGTGCTCCGAGCCGTAGCGGTCCTCGAGCTGCTGGGCGAAGGCCATAGTGTTCCGGCTGCGGCCGCCGTAGATCAGGGTCCATTCCTTGCCGGCGCGGTCCGCCGCCTCCATCATCGGGATCAGCGGGGTAATCCCGATGCCGCCGGCGATGAAGAGGTAGCGGCGGGAGTCGCGGAGCGGAAAGTTGTTGCGCGGTTCCGAGATGGTCAGCTCGGTGCCGGCCAGCAGCGCATGCACTGCTTTGGAGCCGCCTCGGGAGTCCGGTACGTGCAGCACTCCGATCCGCAGGTGGTCCAGCTCTTCCGGTGAGGAGCAGAGCGAGTACTGGCGAACCAGGCCGTCGCCTACATGGACGTCGATGTGCGCGCCAGGCTGCCATGGCTGGAACGGCTTGCCGTCCGTGCGGCGCAGGACCAGGGAGACTACCTGGTCGGCCACGGTCTCCACGTGATCGACAAAGGTATCGATGGTTGCTGCGGTTGCAGTCATGAGGGTTCCCACTTCCTTGAAAGGTTTGCCTGCCCCTCGGGCCGGCAAGAGTCTAGACGTCCAGTCCCAGCCGCTTGCGGTCGCGCTGCTGGTTGATGAAGAGCACGGACAGGATCCCGACGCCGAGCATCATTGCGCCCGTCAGGACGAAGGCGTTTTCATAGCCGACGGCGGCGCTGGAAGCGGATCCAACCAACATGCCTACTATGGCGGGTGCCAGCAAACCTCCACTGGTCAGGATGGCGTTGCTGTACTGCAGCATGGCGCCGCGTTGGCCGATCGTGGTGGTTTCGGCAACCACCAGGTAGGTCAGCGCGAAGATGGCAGGTGCCGTGCCGAAGCCGAACATAAAGAAGATAATCGCCAGCACAGGCTGTTCCACCATGGTGCCGGCGAGGACCATCACGCCGGAGAAAAGTGCCGTTGAACCAAGCACCAGCCCCCGGGAGTAGCGGGAGCGCAAGCCCCGGGTGGCCAGCCGCTCGGTGAGCCAGCTGAGGCCGACAGTTGCTGCTGCACCCCACACTGCGGGCAGTGCGATCAGGGAGCCGGCCTGTTGGGTGCTCATGCCCATGACGTTCTCGAAATACGCCGGCAGCCAGGTCATGGCCACCGTGAAGGTCCAGTAGGCGAGGAAGGCCGCGAGGACGGAGAGCAGCCAACTCGGAGTAGCGATCGAACGCCAATAGGAGACTTTCCGGTCCGCCGCATGCAACGCATGCTCCTCGGCCTTGTCCGGCGTGGTGCCCTCAATCTTGTGCTCGGCACGAATAGAGGTATAGGGCCCCTCCTTGCCGACGAAGAACCAAATGGCGGCCCAAACCACACCGATCAGCGCCAGGAAGATGAAGGTGGACTTCCAGCCGAACTCCGCGGTGATCCAAGCCAGCACCGGCGCGAACACCACAATGCCGAGGGTCACGCCCGAGGAGGCGACGGCGGCCGGGGTGGCGCCCTTGGCACTGGGGAACCATTTATAGACGGCATGCATCGTGATCGGCGCCAGCGGTCCTTCGCCTGCACCCAGCAGGACGCGGCTGAACCACAGCGCCGGCAGCGATGCGAAGACGAAGATGGGCACCTGCGCGATCGACCAAACCAGGCACAGGGCCAGCAGGATCCATTTGGAACTGACGCGGTTGGCAATGGGTGCCGCCGCGAACTGGGCTACACCGAAGAGGATGAAGACAGCACTGCCCAGCAGGCCGAAGGTTTCAGGGCTGATGCCCAGGTCACGCATCAGGGGGACCGCGACAATGCCCAGGATCGCCTTATCTGCCCAACTGATCATCATCAGGACCAGCAGGAACACGGTGATCGTCCAGCCGCGGCGGGACCGGCGCCGGGCATCCCATAGGGCCGGGTCGGCCAAGTCTGCAGCCACCTCCGACGCCTTGTGAGGGACATGTATCGCCATGGAAAATCCTGTCTGCCGTGACGGCCGTCTACTGGGGTTGTGACGTGAAATACGCTTATTCGATGTTAGGTGTCGCGCAGCACAGCACCTGCGTAGCTTTCCGTCCAATGGAAAGGATCTTCAGTTATTGTGGCCACTGCTCGGTACCGAGCCGGCGAGCGATGCCGCGGGCGGCTATCTTGAGCACGGGGACCACTGCACCGAGCGAGGCAGGCCTGCCCTTGGTCACGACGCCAAGCGCAGCCGCCACCTGGTTGTTCGGCAGAAACACCGGCACGGCCAGCCCGTAGTTGTCCGGCCCGGCCTCCTCGTCCGTGGTTGCGTACCCGTTGGTCCGCACCTGCTCGATCTCGGCGGCCAGCACTCGGGAATTAGTGATAGTCCGCGGCGTTAGCCGCTCCAGGCCGCCGGAAGCGGAGGTGAACAGGTCCTCCGGACCGTAGGCGAGCATGATTTTCCCGGCAGCACTGGCGTGCAGCGGGAGCCGCGCGCCCACTCGACGGAAAGGAAGGCCCGCTCCGGTACCGGACATCCGCTCAACCAGCAGAACCTCCTGCCCATCGAGGATGAACAGGTTCACCACGTTCTGGGTCACAAAGAGGACATCCTGCATAAATGGGGCGGCAACTTCGGCAATGTTCTGCTGGGCCGGGGCCAGTAAGCCCAGCCGCCAGATCCGCTGGCCCACCCTGTACTCGCCGCGGCGCTTTTCCAAACCACCCCACGCGACAAGTTCCCCAGCCAGGCGGTGCGCAGTGGCCACGGGGAGCCCGGCCCGTCGGGCCATGGCGCTAAGGGTCTGTGCGGAGTGCTGGGAGTCGAAGGTGCCGAGCAGAGCCAGCGCCCGGGAAGTCACGCTCGCGGCCGGCTGGGCAGCGGCGTCGTTGTCCCGGCCCTTCACCGCCGGAGTCTTGGCCGGAGGACGTGAGGTCCGTCCTCGTGGGGCAGCGTTGGCCATACCGCACCCCCCCCTCCTGACCTAGGAACACACAGACGGCGGCCGCGCCATCTGTTGTCATTTTAAGGCCCGACGCCGGGGCGCCACCTTTCGCACCTAAGGTGACGCCCCGGCCTTGTCTCTAGCAGGAGAATTACACGGTCTGGGCGGCGAAGACGGAGCCGCGATAGGCCGCTAGGCCTCCATCCACGCGGATGTCCGAACCGTTAACCCACGCCGACTCCGGGCGCAGCAGGAAGTCGATGACTCGCGCGATATCCTCGGGCTCGCCGAAACGGCCCACCAAGGCACCGGCGCCTTCGACCTTGTCGCGGCCGTGATCCTTTTTAAAGTCCTCCAGGATTGGCGTGGACACCGGCCCGGGGCTGACGCTGTTGACGCGGATGCGCTTCGGTAGCAGTTCGGCAGACAGATGCTCGGTGAGGAACCGGACGCACTGCTTGGAGAAGAGGTAGGATTCGCCGGTGATTTCCTCGTCGCCGGCCAGCGCCTCCAGTGCGGCGGCCTGGTCCTCAGCCAGCGCGAACTCGGCGCAGCGGTCCTTCACATTGCGCCATTGCACGCCGACATTGGACGCCAGGTTGACGACGGCGGCACCCTCGTCCATGAGCGGGGCCAAGGCCCGCACCAGGCCTCGGACGCCGAAGACGTTGACGGACAGGACGGTGCGCCACGGTACCGTGCCCGGAACACCGGCGATATTTGCCAGGCCCGCGATGCCCTGCGGGGCGGCCTCAGCCACGGCGGCCGCAACGGCGTCGATGCCGGCTTGGGTCGAGAGGTCGGCCTGCACGAAAGTGCCGCTGAAGGATTCCGGTGCGTTGCGGTCAATGCCGATCAGGGGCACGCCGCGCTCCGCCAGGACCTGCGCCGTGCGGGCGCCGATGCCGGAGGAGACCCCGGTGAGGACGATGGGCTGGTTTGCGGACATGGGGCTCCTTGATAGTGCGTGACGGGCTTCACTCCATGGTGGCAAGTATGCGCCTCCCGTGAACGCTGCCTTTCCATTGGACGGAAAGCGCTGTGCAGATTGTGATGCAGGCTATGACACTGGAAAGAGAATCCACTGCCCGCCGAAAGGAATACCATGACGGCACCCCATTACGAAGTGCTGGATCCGGCGACGCTTGAACTCGTAGGACAGGCGCCCGAGCACACCGGGCAGGACGTCGAACACGCCGTTGCAGCTGCCCGTGCTGCTGCTCCCGGCTGGGCCGCAGACCGCGAGGCCCGCCGCGATGCGCTGCGTGCCGGAGCCAAACTGATCCGCCGCGACCTCGACCGCCTCGCAACCCTGCTTTCCCTCGAGCAAGGCAAGCCGAAGACCGAGGCCGCCGGAGAATTCACGGTAGCAGCGGGCCTGTTCGAGTATTACGCGGACCTGGCGTGGGACGAGATGGAACCGTTGGCGCCTCGCGCGGACCGCACCCTTGAGGTGCATCATCGTCCCGTGGGCCTGGTTGGCACCATCACCCCGTGGAACTTTCCCATCTCGCTGCTCAGCGTAAAGCTGGCCCCGGCGCTGGTCGCCGGCTGCACCGTCATCTCGAAGCCTTCACCGTCCACCCCGCTGTCCACAATTGCGCTGGTCGACCTGCTCAACGAAGTACTGCCAGCCGGTGTGCTGCAGGCTCGGACAAGCTCGCGCCGCACGGTCAACGTTGCCCTGAGCACCTCCCCCGGCATCCGGAAGATCTCCTTCACCGGTTCCACCGAGGTGGGCATCTCCATTGCGCAGCAGGCTGCTCCGACGGTGAAGCGTGTGACCATGGAATTGGGTGGCAACGACCCGGCCATCGTGCTCGACGACGCCGATATCGCCGTTACCGCCCGGGGCATCGTCGGCAGCGCTTTCCGCAATGCAGGCCAAGTTTGCATGGCCGTCAAGCGCGTCTACGTCCCGCGTAGCCGCAGCAACGAACTGGCCGAGGCCATCGCCGCCGAAGCAGCCCGCCACGTGCTGGGACACGGCATCGACGATGGCACCACCATGGGCCCCATGCACAACGAATCACAGCTCAAGCTTGTCCGCGGATTGGTGGATTCGGCGGTGGGCTCCGGCGCACGCGTTATCACTGGCGGCCAGCCCGGTTGCGACCTGCCGGGCTACTTTCTCTCGCCCACAGTCGTGATCGATGCTGAACCCGGCATGGACTTGGTGGAGCAGGAACAGTTCGGCGCAGCGCTGCCCATCGTGGCCTACGACGACCTCGAAGCCACCATTGCCCATCTCAATGCCGGAGAATTCGGTCTCGGGGCTTCAGTGTGGAGCCCCGATGCCCAGCGTGCCTACGACACCGCGTCCCGGATCGAGGCCGGCACGGTGTGGATCAACCAGCACACCCTGGTGGAACCCGATGCCCCGTTTGGCGGCTGGAAGTCTTCCGGCGTTGGACGCGAACGCGGCCGCTGGGGGCTGGAGGAATATCTGGAAACCCGCGTTATCAATGCCCGCCCCCACGCCTGACCCGCACCCCCTCTTCTCAAAGGATTTATCTTGAGCGTCGAACTCATCACCCTCGGCACGGCCGCCGGGCCGGCCTTCCGTGGACCCGAAAACGGGATCTCCAGTGCCCTCGTAGTAGGCGACGCTTTCTACATGGTGGACTTCGGAATGGGTTGTTCCCGCGCCGCACATGAGGCAGGCCTGCGGGGCAAGGACCTGGCCGCCGGCTTTGTCACCCACCTGCACTCGGACCACGTGGTGGAACTGCCCGGCTTCCTGCTGTGGAACTGGGGCAACCCGGTGGATGGCTTCACAACGCCAGTCTCCGTCCTGGGCCCCGGCAAGGACGCCACGCGTCCGGCCGGCGAGACGCTCTCCGGCACCCGGGAGCTCGTCTCGCACGCGCTGCAGGCGTTCTCCTACGACATCGACATCCGCGTTCATGATGAGGCACGTCCAGACCTCGCATCTCTGCTGCACACCGTCGACTTGGATACGCCAGCACATGGCTCCCCGGAGGCTGCCCGCCCGTTCGACGTGTATGAGGATGACCGGGTCAAGGTCACCGGCATCCTGGTGGAGCACCCGCCGGTGCGGCCTGCACTGGCCTTCCGCTTCGATACAGACGCCGGATCCGTGGTCTTCTCCGGGGACACCGCCGAGTGCGACTCAATGGCAGTCCTCGCCAGCGGGGCCGATGTCTTGGTGCACGAAGCGGTGAACCTTGATTTTTACGCGGGCAAGGGTTTCGCACCGGAGTTCCTGAACCACCAGCGCATCTCGCACACCCCTCCCGAGGGCGCCGGGCGCGTGGCTTCCGCTGCGGGCGTTGGCCGCCTGGTGCTGTCCCACTTGGCCGGACGCGCCGATCCTGCGTGGTGGGGCAGCCGGGCCGCGTCGACCTTCGATGGCCCGATCGACGTGGCCGTGAGCGGCCAACGCTTCGGCGTTGGCCGCCCCGTTCTCGCACGCGCCTAGAAGGGCTGCCCTTGGCCCTCCCGTCGCTCACTACCGGAGCATTTGATCGACGAGCGACGACGGCGGACGCAGCCTGGCTTGCCGTGCTCGCGGCGGGAATCGCGGCCGCTATGCACATCTGGAAACTGCCTGCAGCCCTGACGGACATCCAATCCGACCTCGGCACCACGCTCGTGCAGGCCGGCCTTCTGCTTGGCATCATCCAAGTAGCGAGCATCGTCGGCGGACTGGCCACGGCGATCGGCGGGGAGATGATCGGACTGCGCCGCCTGTTGTTGGGCGGCCTGGTCCTGCTCAGTGCAGCCTCTTTGCTCGGGGCAGCCTCGACCAGCACCGGCGTTCTTATGGCCGCGCGCGCCCTCGAAGGGGTGGGCTTCCTGCTCGCCGTCGTTGTTGCGCCTGCGCTGATCCGTAAAGTCGCGCCGCCTCAGCGCCTGAATCTGGCGCTGGCAAGTTGGGCAACGTTCCATGGCATGGCGACCTTGGCAGGCCTCTCGGCCGGCGCGTTGTTCCTCCAAGCGTCCGGTTGGCGCGAGTGGTGGATGGTCATGGCCGTGGTTACGCTCCTGCCGGTGCCACTGCTGCTGCGCCAGGTTCCGAAAGATACCCCGCCGGCCGACGCTGGGCTGCGCGCTGCCGTGCGCCGGGTGAAGCGTACCGTTGCCACCGGACCACCCTGGATTACCGGCGTGGTCTTCGCCTGCTACACCGCCCAATGGATGGCTGTGCTTGGCTTTCTGCCCTCGATTTACCGCGCGGCAGGCCTCGAGGGTCCGTGGCCGGGCGTCTTGAGTGCCATCGTGGGCGGGGTCAACGCGATAGGGGCAGTCAGCGCTGGACCCCTTATGCAACGCGGGCTGTCCGAGCGGACTATCGTCTTCTGGACCTTCCTCGCGATGTCAGCTACATCCACGGCTACCTTCGCCGTCGATTGGACCGGTCACGGCAATGGATTCGCCATCCAATTGGGCATCATCGCGGCATTTTCCGCCATCGGCGGTCTCATTCCCGCCGCGTTGACCCGTTACTCTGTGCACCTTGCCCCGGCGGACGGGTCTGTTACGGCGGTGTTGGGCCTGACCCAGCAGATCTTCAACGTGGGCAACTTCCTCGGGCCAATGCTCTTCGCCATGCTCGCAACTTATGCAGGCGGATGGGGCAGCACTTGGTGGTTGACCTGCGGCTTAAGCGTCGCCGGCATCCTCCTGCTCGCCTGCCTCAGTAAGTCCCGCACCGCCGGCGCCTGAGCCCAAGACAAGCTCCCAAAAAAAGACTTTCCATCCAACGGAAAGCGACAATGTTAGCCCTGTCACACTTGCCTAAAGTCGGGGAAACGCCGCTGCGAAGGATGCAACGGCCCTCTCCTATCGATTGGCATACCGTGTCTGCACCTACTCTTCCCGACCTGGCCCCGGGCTCCGCGAGTGCCCGCGATCCCCGCCATTGGTCCAGCACAAAGCGCAACCGCTACGGCTGGTTCATCACCGTCAGCTTGCTCTTCCTCATGATGCTCAGCTGGGCCGACAAGGCTGTCCTCGGTATCGCCGCCGTTCCACTGATGAAAGATCTGGGCATCACCCCGGAGCAGTTCGGCCTGGTCGGCAGCGCCATGTTCCTGACCTTCGGCATCGCGCAGCTTGTCGCCGCCCCGATCGCCAACAAGGTCTCCAGCAAGTGGATCCTGCTGGTCCTGTGCCTGTTGTGGTCCATCGCGCAGGCACCGATCCTCCTGTTCGCTTCCCTGCCCGCGCTGTGGGCCAGCCGCCTGCTGCTGGGTGCCGGCGAAGGCCCGCTGGCACCCGTGCTGATGCACGGCATCTATAAGTGGTTCCCGGAGAAGAAGGGCGCTACCCCGGCCGCCCTCGCCTCTTCCGGCGTCACTCTCGGCATCGTGGCCTTCGCCCCGGTCCTGGCCTGGGTCATCGGTCAGTTCGGCTGGCAGACCGCCTTCGCGCTGCTGGCGATTGTTGGCTTGGTCTGGGCCGTTTTCTGGGTCATCGCAGGGAAGGAAGGTCCCTACACCAGCCGGCAGGCCGAGCAGGAAATCGACGGAATAGCTGCCGACGAAGAGCCTGTAATGGAAGAACGCAAGGTGCCCTACTTGCGTACCATCCTCTCCCCCAGCTGGGTTTTCGCGGTCCTCGCTTCCTTCTTCGGCTACTGGACCTTCACCCTGGCTATGTCCTGGGGACCGGCCTACTTTCAGAACGTCCTGGGCTTCACCGGCCAGCAGTCCGGCACCATGATCGCCCTGCCTGCAGCCTGGGGCGCCATCGCCACCGTCGGGCTCAGCGCCCTGACCCAGCGCCTGCACATTAAAGGTGTTCCGACGCAGAAGGCCCGCGGCTGGGTGCTCGGCGGCTCTGCTGCCTTCGCCGGTGCCTGCCTGGTTGCCGCAACGCTGACCGACTCTCCCGTGCTGTCCATCGCCCTCATGGTCTTCGGTTTCGGCACAGCCCCGGCGCTTTTCGCCATCACCTACCTGGTGGTCGCCGAACTGACCACTATCGCGCAGCGCGGCGCCAACCTGTCCATCGCCAACGCAGTCCTGACCACCGGCGGCGTCTTCGCACCAGCAGTCTCCGGTTTCCTGATCGGCGGCGCCGGCACTCCCGCTGATGGTTACAAGGCAGCCTTCGCCCTTGCCGGCGGGCTCATGCTCGCCTTCGGGATCCTGGCCCTGCTGTTCGTCAACCAGCAGCGCGACCGCCGGCGGCTTGGCCTGGACGCCACTCACCCGCTGGCTTCTGCGTATCCTGTCGAGGCCGACACCCCGAGAGCGGCTGTCAACGCCTGACAAGGTCCTACTCACAATGGCGCGGAGTGACGTGCCGGACTGCCAGTCCGGCACGTCACTCCGTTAGTCGGCCCGTCGGGGCGCATACTCGCGCGAACCATCGCTAGCATCCATTGCCGCTTGTCAGCGTCGCGCATAGACTCCACCTGTTGCCATCTCCACACCATCGATAGGAGAACCGCTATGCCCAAGCCCGATATCACCCTCGGAGCGCCGTGCTGGATCGACCTGATGACCTCGGAGCCGGAAAAGGCCAAAAATTTCTACACCGAACTCTTCGGCTGGACCTATGAGACCGGTGATGAGGAAAAGTACGGCGGCTACATCACGGCCTTCAAGAACGGCCAGTCCGTCGCCGGCCTGATGAAGAACGACGGTCAGTCCGGCTACCCGGATGTCTGGACAACCTACCTGCGCGTGGACAACGTCGACGCCACCACCCAGGCCGCAGCCAGCAACGGCGGCCAGATCTTCGTGCCGCCGATGGAGGTTCCCGAGCAGGGCAAAATGGCGATGATTAGCGATGCTGGAGGCGCCGCCGTCGGTGTTTGGGAATTCGGCGGCCACACCGGCTTCCAGCTCGCGGCCGAACCGGGTTCGCCGGCCTGGCACGAAATCTTCACGCGCGACTACCCCGCCACCGTGAAGTTCTACCAGGACGTCTTCGGCTGGGACACGGACGTCATGAGCGACACCGACGAGTTCAAATACACCACCCTCGGCGCGGGCGAAAACGCCAAGGCGGGCATCATGGATGTCAGCGCGTTCCTCCCCGAAAGCATCCCGGCCCACTGGCGCATCTACTTCGCCGTGGAAAACACCGACGCCGCGATCGAGAAGACAACCGCACTCGGCGGCCAGGTGGTCCAACCGGCAGCAGACACCCCCTTCGGCCGCGTCGCCACCCTGACCGACCCCACCGGTGCCATGTTCCTCATTGTCCAGGAACTGCCGCAGCAGTAGCGCTCAGGACCCAAGCAGCCGGGCACCGTTTTCCGTCAAATAACGACGGCGGTGCCCGGCTGTTGCTTTTGGCCCACTTTGGTGTGCTCCCGTCGTAGGATTTTGCATCATTCGTGCCCATATTGACAGTAGGAGTAGAGAGCGTACCCTCAAGGCATCTAGAGATATCACGGGTGTGCTGAGCTCTCAATGAGGCGCCGACGTCCGGATCACGGAAGGTGCGGTAATATGCCCATCCAGACCCCTTCGCCGCTCAATCCGGCGGCAGTTAACAAGCTGAATTCGGCTCTCCATGGTCAGCTATTCCGTTCCGGAGAAAACGGTTACGACGTCGCACGTAAGGTCTTCAACGCGATGGTCGACCGCCGACCAGCCTTGATCGTCCGCCCAGCTGACGCCGACGATATTCGCCTTGCGGTGTCCTTCGCCCGGGAAAACGACCTCCCTGTCTCCGTTAAAGGAGGCGGCCACAATGTAGCAGGGAGCGCAGTCCTGGACGGCGGGGTGATGCTGGATTGCTCTGGCATGAGGAGCATCCGAGTCGATGCAGATAAGCGGACCGCGCAAGCAGCTGCCGGAGCCCTCCTGGCCGAACTCGACCGCGCCACTCAGGTATATGGACTGGCCACGCCGCTAGGGGTCGTTTCCGTAACTGGCATCGCTGGATTGACTCTCGGCGGCGGCATCGGCTGGATCAACGGTTGCTACGGTCTCGCGTGTGACAACGTGCTCTCCGCCGACATCGTGACTTCGGACGGCGGGTTCCTGACGGCAAGCCCCGATAATCATGCAGACCTCCACTGGGCCATTCGCGGAGGAGGCGGCAACTTCGGCGTGGTGACCTCCTTTACGTACAGTCTGCATCCAGTCGGACAAGTCATGGCCGGAGGGCTCTCATTTCCAGCCGAGCGGACGAAGGAGGTTCTGCAGTTCTATCCCGAATTCGCAGCCTCTTGCCCCGACGAACTCTCGATGTCGGCCAGTCTTGGTCGTGACGATTTGGGCCGCCCCGTCTTTGGAGTGGGCCTCTGCTGGTGCGGCGAGCCCGACGAGGTTAATTCCGCGCTCCGGCCGCTGCGCAGTCTCGGCCCGAACACTGATGCGGTCATGCCGATGGACTATTGCACGCTGCAGAGCTCTCACGATGCAGGTTTTCCGCCGGAACGGTACCACTATTGGAAATCGAGCTTCTTCACCGGACTCACCGACGAGGCCGTCGATGTTCTGCTCCACTTTGCGGCCGAGATGCCGTCACCTGCAAGTGGCATCGGTATGCAGCAACTCCATGGTGCAGCCGCGCGGGTCGATCCCTCGGCCACCGCGTTCCCGCACCGCAAGTCGCAGAGCGAGCTACTCATCCTTTCCCAATGGGCCGATCCTGCGGAAACGGAGAGCAACGTCGCATGGACCCGCGCGCTCTTCAATGCGATGGAACCTTTTGCATCACACGGCGTCTACGTTAACGATCTGGGCGAAGAAGGAGACGATCGGGTGAGGGCCGCCTACGGGGCGAACTACGATCGTCTGGCCGCGGTCAAAGCCATTTACGATCCAGCCAACACATTCCAATCCAACCAGAACATCCGGCCGACGGCGTAGAGCAGCATCTCATGGCAGGCACTGCGCTAGGACTAGGACATGACCGGCCGGCCTGCTCGCGACAGCGGGCGGTAAATCACGCCTGCTGCCAGGAGATCGAGAGCTGCTTCGGGCCAAAGACAATGGTGCTGTCCACCCGTTCCAGCGGCGGCTCAGGCAACACTGTGAGCCCGGGCAGGCGGGAGAGCATCGCCTGCAGCGCGATTCTGGCCTCCAACCGGGCAAGCGGTGCGCCGAGGCAAAAATGGACCCCCTGCCCGAAGGCGAGGTGGTGGAATGGCGGGCGGTCGACGTCGTACTCTTCAGCCCTTTCGAACTGCCGCGGGTCGCGGTTGGCCGAACCGATCCAGGCGATGAGCACGGATCCGGCCGGAATGCGCTGGTCCCCCAGCAGGGTGTCAGCGGCAGCTGCCCGGTACATGGCCTGGACCGGGGAGCGGTAGCGCAGCACCTCCTCGATCGCGTGCGGCAGCAGTTCCGGTTCGGCCAGCAGCCGCTCCACGGTGCCGGGATGTTCGGTGAAGGTCAGGACGGCGTTGCCGATCAGGTTGGTAGTCGTTTCGTTGCCGGCCACGAGGAGCAGGGCGCAGAAGCCGAGCAGTTCGGGGACGGTCAGTTGCTGCCCGTCGATTTCGGCCGCCAGCAAGGCGCTGATCAGGTCGTGCCCCGGGGTACGCCGTCGCTGTTCGATCATGCTCAGGAAATACTCGACCATCTCCCCGTGGAGTGCATGCCCGGATTCCCCCTCATCGCCCGTGACTGTGCTGACGATCGCATCTGACCACAGCTTGAAGCGGTCCCGGTCTTCGGCCGGTATGCCCATCAGTTCGGCGATCACGATCACCGGCAGCGGATAGGCGAACTCCTTGACCAGATCGGCCGTGCCAGCCGAGGCGAAACCGTCCAGCAACTCCTCGGTAATCTCCGCGATGCGCGGGGCCAGCGCTTCCACCGCCTTGGGCGTGAACGCCTGACTGACCAGCGAGCGCAACTTCCGGTGCCGCGGCGGATCCGTGTTGATCAGGCTGGCCGCAAACAGGCGGCCCGTTTCCGACTGATCGTCGTCGGGCCGCTGGGAAGAAAACGTGGCGTGCTCGGACAGGACGCGGTGCACGTCGTCGTACTTGAAAACTTGCCAGATGCCGGTCCGCTCATCATGGAAGACCGGCGCGGTTTCACGCATCGCTTCGTAGTGGGGGTAGGGGTTCATCGACTGCTCGAGGGCCCGAACGTGATCCATGGCTGGCCTTCCTGCTCAGCCCGGCAAACTTCGGCCTGCCCCGGCCGAAGCGCCGGGACGGACCGGCCTTCCGGCCCGATGAGGCCTGATCTTATACCCGCTGCCGCTTCGGTTCCATCAAAAATGTGACCCGGCCAAGGCGGGGAGCACCGCGGCCAGCGGTTACGGCGGCAGCTGAAGCTCCGGCCTGGTTTCCGCCACCTCGGCCAGCACCAGGGCGACGGCTTCGCGAACAACTTCGCCTTCCACGCCAGCGCCCCGGGACTGTTCAAGCAGGACCTTCGCGCGTCGGGCGAACCTGTTCCAGTCCCCTCCGCCCTTCCGGAGAGCCCGCAACGGCGAGAGCACGACAGCGCGACGCAGCCACACGTCGTCGTCCTCCGCCCAGCGGTCCAGCACCGCATCCGCACGGACACGTCGCGGTGCCTCCAGCCCCTCGATCATCGGGCCGATGACGTCCATGGCGAGCGGATCGACCAGAGCAGGTATCCGGGCTGAGCGCACAAAGCCCTCCAGCCGGGTGAGGTCCGAATTGTCCAGCAGCCGGAGGTTGGATTGCAACAAAACGACGACGGCGAGGCGGCGCTCGAACACGGGCACCGCCCACAGCTCGGAGCTCAGGGCGGTGATCTCGTCGTGCGACAGCTTCGGGTAACGCCGTCCGGCGTCGCGGATCGTTCCGCGCACCGCACCTACCGACGCCCCGTAGTAACTCAGGCTGTCGCCGAACCGCCGCTCCCAGTACTCGGCCCGTTCCCACGATGATTCACGCTGGAGAGCAGCGTCCACGAAGTCAGCGGCGTCACTCACTCAAGCGTCCTCCCCTGGTTGTGGATCCATCACTTGCCCGGCCAGCACTGCTTCTACGGGCCACCAATAGAGTAGGCGCATGAAGACCCTCGGTATCGACCTTGCCGCAGATCCGAAGAAAACCGCTGCGGCCGTCCTCGACTGGGTACCGGATGCCGCGCGGCTGACCCACCTGCAGCTCGGCGTCACCGACGAGGATGTCGTTGACCTCTTTACCGAAGCCGATGCCACCGGCGTTGACTGCCCGGTGGGCTGGCCGCAAGCGCTGCTGCCTTTTCTCACAGGCCATCTGCACCGTGACGCGGGTTCCGTGCTCCAGCACGATGGCATTGCTGGCCGCCGCCTCCTCGCCTATCGGGACTGCGACCGGTTCGTCACGAGCATCACCGGCTTGATTCCGCTAAGTGTTTCGGCAGATCGGCTGGCCCATCCCGCCATGCGCTGCGCGGTCATCCAAGCCAAGATTGCCAAGGAACACGGATACCAACCTCTTGATGGATCGGGCCGGCTCATGGAGGTCTATCCGGCGGCTTCCCTCAAACTGTGGCGCGTCGAAGCACGCAAGTACAAAGGTAAGGGAACACCCGAATCAAAGATCCGCCACCTCATTCTGGAGCAACTGGAAGAAGCTGCGCCCTGGCTCAAGCTCGGACCGCATCGGGATGCCTTGATTGCGTCGGATGACCTGCTGGATTCCCTCATCGCATCCCTGACGACCCGCGCCACACTCATTGGAGCAACACTTCGACCGGGCGACGAACACCTCGAAGCAGCACGCCACGAAGGCTGGATCCATCTTCCCAACGGCCCGCTCGGGGAGCTGCTTACCCGCTGAAGGACGATGGCAGCGAAAATACGACGGCGAGCGCTCACCTGAGCGGGCCCTCGCCGTCGTCGTTCGCTCTCTTTACTTATTCGAAGGGTCAGGTCTGGTTGTCCGGCACGTCGACGGCAATTTCTTCCAGCTCCGGCCCTACCTGGATCTGGCAGCCCAGCCGGGACCGGGGGTCGTCACGCGGCTCCGCGGTGCACTCCAGCATCTCGTCCTCGTCGGCGCTGACTTCCGGTAGACCCTCGAGGTATTCGGGGCGGACATAGACGTGGCAGGTGGCGCACATCGCCTGGCCGCCGCATTCACCGACGATCCCGGCGACGCCGTTGGTCACCGCCGCGCGCATCAGCGAGGTTCCCGGGTCAACGTCGAGTACATCCACCGAGCCGTCACCGTGGTTGAAGGTAACTTTTGCCATGATCTTCTCCTCGTATTTTCAGCGCTGCGCGGGCTCTACGGTGTCGGAATGAACCGGGCTGCCCGCCTCGTCCTCGGACAGGCTCCGCTGGTTCGACTCTGGCATGAAGGCCACGGTAACCAGGCTGACCAGGGCAATGACGGACAGGTAGATGATGACCGGAAGCGTGGATTCCCCGCCCACGTACAGGTTCGCCAGCACGATCGGGGTGAAGCCTGCGCCCAGGAGCGTGGCGATCTGGTAGCCCATGGAAGCGCCGGTGTAGCGCGACGAGGTGCCGAACCGCTCCGCGATGAAGGCGGCCATCGGTCCGTAAAGGACGGTCTGCGTCACGATGCCCAGGGTGAAGGCGAGGAAGATCAGTCCGAGGCTTCCGCTGGACAGCAGTCCGAAAACGGCGGGCAGGACGAGAATGAACAGGATGTTTCCCGCGATCATCAGCGGTTTGCGTCCCAGCCGGTCGGAGAGCTTACCCATCAGCAAGGTGGTGGCGATGCTGATGATGCCGGCGCCGGCGAAGGCCAGCATAACTTCGGAGCGTGGCACGCCGGTTGACACTGTGTAGGAGATCGCGAAGGTGGACAGCAGGGTCTGCAACGCGAACGCGGACGTGGCGGCAAGAATGACCGTCACGAGCAGGCCTGGACGGCGCAGCACCTGCAGCAGCGGGACGGTCCGCCGCGTGTCCTTGGTGAGGGCGGCTTTCTCATCAAGCTTGGCCATTGCCTGTTCGAAGACCGGGCTCTCGGAGACCCGGGAGCGGACATAGAGCCCAACGAGCAGCAGTACGAAGGAGAGCAGGAAAGGCACCCGCCAGCCCCAGGACAGGAATGCTTCCTGCGGCAGGGACGAGAAGGCGCTCATAACCAGCAGTCCGAGGACGGAGCCTGTCGGCGCCCCGGCGTTGGTGAACGACGCCGCAAAGCCGCGGGTCTTCGGGTCAGCATGCTCCAATGCCATCAGCGCGGCGCCGCCCCACTCGCCGCCGATGGCGATTCCCTGGATCACGCGCAGCAGCACCAGCAGCACGGCAGCCCAGGCACCGATCAGGTCCGGGCTCGGCACTAGGCCGATGGCCGTGGAGGCCAGTCCCATGATGAGCATGGACAGGACCAGCAGCTTCTTGCGACCCACGCGGTCGCCGAAGTGCCCGAACACAATCCCGCCCAGCGGGCGGGCGACGTAGCCGGCCGCGAATGTTCCGTAGGCAGCGACGACGCCGGCCCACGGTTCAAGCCCGGAGAAGAAGACCGGCCCGAAGACAACGGCAGAAGCTGTGGCGTAGAGCAGGAAGTCGTAGAACTCGATCGTGGTGCCCAGATAGCTGGAAAAGATGACACGACGACGGTCACGGATGGTGGACCGGTCGGTTTGGATGGGAGTGGAACTTGGTGAAGACATCATCGTCCTTCGGATAGGGAGGGTTGATTACCAAATGACAGGGAGGCTGGTCATGCCGCGGAAAACCCAGCCGCCCCAGGTCTCTGCGCGCTCCGGGTCCTGGCGGAGCCCCGGCAGCTCCCGGTACAACATCGGCACCGCGATCTCACCGATGGCTTTCTGCGCGGCCCATTTTCCGGCGCACTGATGCACTCCGCTACCGAAAGCCAGATTGGTTCCGCCGTCCCGGTGGATGTCGAAGGCATCGGGGTTCCGGAACCGGTCGGCATCGCGGTTGGCGGAGGCCAGAATCATGCCGATCTGTGTACCGCCCGGAATGGTGACACCGTGGAGTTCGACGTCGGACGTTGTCTGGCGGGTGATCATCCCGATAGGCGAGAAGTAGCGCACGGCCTCGGTGAAGACCTGCTTCCACAGCTCGGGCCGCGCCAGCACCTCCGCTTTCTGCTCCGGGGCACGCTCAAGCAGCCACACCATGTTGGTGATCATGTGCTGCGGTTCATTCATGCCGCCGGAGATGGTGAGCTTGACGTTGTTGCGGACCTGATCCTCGGCCATCCCGCCTTCAAGCAGCATGGAGGTGATCGAGGGATCCGGCTGACGGCGGAGGCGGGCAATGGTCTCGTCCAGCGCAGCGTCGCATTCCTGGCGGGAACGCTCGCACCGGTCCCAGATTTCCTGCCGGTCCAGCACGTTTCCGGTTCCGGCAATGAAGTCAGTGGACCAACGCGCCAGCTCCAGCGGGTCCACCTGGGGCATGCCCACCATGTCGCACAGGTTCTTCGCGGCCGCGGGGACGGCGTAGTCGGTGTTCAGATCCGCGGCCCCGTTGGCGGAAGAGATCATACGCTCGAGGTACTCCCGGGCGTTGGTTTCAAACCGCTCCGTCCAGACCTCCATGATCTGTTTGGGCCGCAGCGTCCGGTTCATCGGCGAGCGCTCCGCCGCGTGCTCCGGATCGTCCTTGCGGATCAGTGGCCGGCCGCCCATGGCCCGGACCAGGGTTCCGCCGGAGACACTGGAGGAGAAAATCTCGGGATGCTGCTCGCCGAAGGAACACCCCTCAAAACTCGAGATGAGGACCTTCTTGACCGCGGGCGACCAGGCAACCGGCGCCTCCCGCCGCAAACGCTCGTAACTGGGGTACGGATCGCGAGCCAGCTCGGCCGGATCCAGCCAATCAGCGGTGGGCAGGTCCAGCGACGTCGTCGCAGAGGTGATGGTCATGTCCGGCCTTTCGGAAGGGAACGATCTCTTCCGAAAGTATGATGTGAGTCACGTCAGTCGCGACGAGAATTTCGCATCAAACGAAAAATAAGGAATAGCATGGCCAGATCTTCGGGCGGGAAGTCTGCGCTCTCCCGCGCGGTCCGCGTGCTGGAAGCGTTCGACCCGTCCCGCAATGAACTCACGCTGACGCAGGTTGCGGCGCGCGCCGAGCTGCCGATGGCTACCGCACACGGGATCGTCGCCGAACTTGTGGAGCTGGGCCTGCTTGAGCGCCGCGGCCGTGAACTCATCCTGGGTGTCAGGTTGTGGGAGGTCGCTGTCCGTGCGCCCGGGGTTTTCGGCTTGCGCGAAACAGCATTTCCCTATTTGGAGCAGGTGCGGGACCGGCTGCAACAGCACGCCCAACTGGGTATCCTTCAGGGCGGCGAAGTGCTCTACCTCGAACGGTTGTCGGCGCCTGAGTCGGCCATCAACTTCACTGCCGTTGGCGGCCGCATCCCTTGGTACGCGACGTCCAGCGGGCTGGTCCTCGCGGCCAGCGCCAGCCCCGAGGAACTCAGCCAGCTCCTGGCCCTCCCCCGGCAGCACTTCGCCCTTGAACCGCAGGTCAGCAACGCAGACTTCAAGAACCGGCTGGCCAGAGTCAGGCAGGAAGGCCACGCGGTCACCCGCGGTTACATCCACGAGGATTCGACGGCGGTCGCCGTGCCTGTACTGGGCCCGTACGGCCAAGCGGTAGCATCCCTCGCCGTCGTCGTTCCCTCCGAAGGTTTCGCCGTGGAACCTGTCTTGTCAGTGTTGGCTCCGGCTGCGCGTGCCGTGAGCGTGAAGCTGAGGGAAGCGTTCGCTGGCTAAGCATGATTCTGGATCACAATAAGAAGCAGATCGTTGACCGATTCGAGGAGAACATCATGACCGCTACCTACACCTTCGACGTCTTTTCCAGCGTCGACGGCTTCGGCGCCGCCAGCGGCAACTGGACCGGCTACTGGGGCAAGCAAGGCCCGGAGCTGCTCGGTCACCGCCTCGACGTGTATGACGCGGAGCAGCGGATGGTCTTCGGAGCCAACACGTACCGGGCGTTCGCGCGGATGCTGGCCTCGAGCACCGAGGAGTCCGAGGTGCGTGATCCATGGGTCACACGGATGAGGAGCCTGCCGGCAACCGTGGTGTCGACCACGCTGGCGGATCCCCTCGACTGGCCGGACGCTACCGTCGTGAGCGGTGACGCCGTCGACGTCGTGGCCCGGCTCAAGGAGGAATCCAAGGTGCCGTTGCGCTCCCACGGCAGCTTGTCGATGAACCGGGCGCTAATGGCCGCCGGCCTGGTCGACCGTGTCCAGGTGACGCTCTTCCCTGTGATCACCGGTCAGACCGGGCTGGAGCCGATCTTCCAAGGTGCGGCCGACTTCGACCTCGAACTGATCGAGAGCCGGACACTCGACGGCAACATCCAGGAGCTCATCTACCGGCCCACCCTGCATGTCTAAGTCTGCCCTGCACGCTCGTTCCACATCCGTCGGTTCAAGCGATAGGCCCGTCGCCTACGTTATCCGCGCATAACCCCCGCGAAGAAGGACGCCAGTTCCTGGTGTGCGTCCAGCGGCAGGACGTGCGCCACGTACTGGTCCGGGCGGACCACCACCAAGGCCCCCTGCTGGCGGTCGATGCCGCGCAGATCGAAGATATCTTCGCCGGACTTCAGGTCCGGGGTGAAGACCTTTTCGTAGTCGGCCAGGCCGAACGGGCCCTTCTTCGGGAGCAGCAGCTCCGGCACCACGCTGACGTCTAGGTCCCGGTGGCCCTGCTGGAAGACCGCGCGGATATCGAATATGGCATCCGGGTCGGCTCCCTTAGGTGTGAAGCGGCGGACCGGTGAGTCCTCCGACTCGGCGAGGAACCGGAACAGCCGGGCGAAGCGGGAATTCTTGGCCTGCGGAGCGGCGCTGTCCGCGAAGGCGTAGATCCGCCAGCGGCCGTCGGCCTGCGCCACGTGTCCCAGCCCCAGCGGTTTGGCGTCGGCCAAGCGGATGACCGGAGCCGAATGGAACCGCTCGCCGACCGGGAAGCCCTTGGCCAGGTACTCGTAGGAGTCCTCGCCGGTGATCATGGACGGCTGGTAGTCGGTGGCGAAGCCGGCAGTGAAGCGGCCGCCCTCGGTGAAGATCCGCTGCACCTCGGCCGGGTCCATCCCCTGGTCGTCCGGGTTGTCCGGATCCTTCGGCTTGGCCCCCATGGCCGAGGACCACAGCAGGTCGAAGTCAATGAGTTCCCGCGCCACGGCCTGGCGCTCCTCGGTATAGGTGTCCAGCAGCGACTCCGGGCTGCGCCCCTCGAGCACCGCGGCAAGCTTCCAGCCCAGGTTGAAGCCGTCCTGCATGGAGACGTTCATGCCCTGGCCGGCCTTGGCGCTATGCGTGTGGCAGGCGTCGCCGGCGATGAAGACCCGCGGGCTGCGGGTGCCGCGCTCCTCCGGCAGCACGTCGTCGAACCGGTCGGCGATCCGCTGGCCCACTTCGTAGACGGACCACCAAGCGGTGTCCTTCACCTCCAGCGAGTAGGGGTGCAGGACGTTCTGCGCGGTCTCGATGACCTTCTCCTGCGTGAAGCGCTTGCGGGCGTCACGGTCCCCCGGCTCCAGATCGCCCAGGTCCACATACAGCCGGACCAGGTAGCCGCCCTCGCGCGGGATCAGCAGGATGTTGCCGCCGCTGGCGGACTGGATGGCGGCCTTGAACCGGACATCCGGGAAGTCCGTGACCGCGAGGACGTCCATGACGCCCCACGCGTGGTTCCGTGCATCGCCCTTGAGCTCCACGCCGATCGACTTCCGCACGGCACTGCGCGCGCCGTCGCAGCCGACCACATATTTGGCGCGGACCGTGACCTCCCGGGTCCCGCCGTCGTTATTGGTCTGCAGCATCGTCGCCTGCACCGGGTACTCACCGTCAGGATGAACGACGACGTCGGTCACCTCCAGGCCGTAGTGCGGTTCCAGCCGGCTCGGCGACTTGGCCATGTGCTCGAGCAGGTAGTCCTGCATGCGGGCCTGGTTGACGATGACGTGCGGGTACTCGGAGAGCCCGTCGGCCACATCCTGCACCCGGCCGCTGCGGACAATCCCGCTGCGGTCCTGCTCGCCGGGCCGCCAGAACACTGTTTCGTTGACCCAGTACGCCTCGCGTACCAGCTTCTCGGCCAGACCGAACGCGTTGAACATTTCCACCGTGCGGCAAGCAACGCCGTCGGCCTGCCCGAGCTCAAGCGGACCGCCGCGGCGCTCTACCACCATGGTCTTGACACCCGGGAACTCCGACAGCTGGGCGGCCAGCACGGCTCCGGCCGGACCGGTTCCAACAACCAGGACGTCCACTTCCTCCGGAAGCTGGTCGCTGCGGCGTTCCATGCCTGAGGCAGCTGGCCGGAATTCGGGGTCGCCGGGACGGTAGCCGTCTAGGTAAAACTGCATGGTGCTCCTGCTTCGTCGTCAAGGTATTGCCTCCCCTGAACCTAAGACGCGCGCCATTGCCGGGCCCAGCTATTTCTGCCCTGCAGAATGACGCGGCCGGTCTCCCCGGCCTACGCACCGAGTAGCGAGTCGCGGACACTACCCCGCATTCGCCCTTTGGACGAAACAGTAGTTGTTACCTACGTCATGTTTGCCTTACAGTATTTAGACCAAAAGCTATTCGATTATCGAGCGCAACGTTCTAATATCGAACACGACAGGCCGGCAACGGCACAACGAAGTGAGGAAAGCCCGTGCAGTTTCACCACCACGGTTACGTTTCAGGTGACCCGAAAGTCCAGCCGGCTGCCGGCGTCGGCATCGATCGCCCCGCCGAACTGCCGGACGAGGTCGACGTCCTCATTGTGGGCTCCGGGCCGGCAGGCATGCTCGCCGCCGCCCAGCTCGCCCAGTTCCCGAACATCAACACGCGCCTGGTCGAACGTCGCGGCGGACGGCTGGAACTCGGCCAGGCGGACGGTATCCAGGCCCGCAGCGTCGAGACTTTCCAGGCCTTCGGCTTCGCCGAGGAGATCACCGCCGAGGCTTACTGGCTCACGGAGATGAACTTCTGGCGCCCGGACACGGAGAACCCCAAGCACATCGTCCGCGGCGGCCGCGCGCTCGACGACGAGCATGGCGTCAGCGAATTCCGGCACCTGATCGTCAACCAGGCCCGCGTGCTGGACTACTTCGCCGAGTTTGCCCACAACTCCCCGGCACGCCTGAAGCCCGATTACGGCTGGGAGTTCAGCACCTTGGAGGTCACCGACGAGGGCGACTACCCCGTTAAGGTCACCCTGGTACGCAGCGCGGGCCCGGACGAAGGCCAGGAGCGCGTTGTACACGCCAAGTACGTTGTCGGCTGCGACGGCGCCCGCAGCAAGGTCCGTGCCTCCATCGGTTGCACCGTCGCCGGAGACGCGGCCAACCATGCGTGGGGCGTCATGGATGTCCTGGCCAACACCGACTTCCCGGACATCCGCACCAAGTGCGCCATCCAGTCGCATGACGGCGGTTCCATCCTGCTGATCCCCCGCGAAGGCGGCTACCTCTTCCGGATGTACGTCGATCTCGGCGTGGTGCCCGAGAACGACAAGGGTGCGGTGCGCAAGACCTCCATCGAGCAGATCATCGCGAAGGCCAACGAGATCCTGACTCCCTACACCCTCGACGTGAAGAACGTCGCCTGGCACAGTGTTTACGAGGTGGGCCACCGCCTCACCGACAGGTTCGACGACGTGCGCCTTGAGGACCTCGGCACCCGGACCCCGCGCGTCTTCATCACCGGCGACGCCTGCCACACCCACAGCGCCAAGGCCGGCCAGGGCATGAACGTGTCCATGCAGGACGGCTTCAACCTCGCGTGGAAGCTCGGGCATGTGCTGGAAGGCCGCGCTCCGGAGAGCCTGCTGTCCACCTACTCGGCCGAGCGCCAGGTTGTGGCGAAGAACCTCATCGACTTCGACAAGGAATGGTCGACGTTGATGGCGAAGAAGCCCGAAGAGTTCAACTCCCCCTCCGAGCTTGAGGACTTCTACGTCCGCACCGCCGAGTTCCCTGCGGGCTTCATGACCGAGTACGCGCCCTCGATCCTCACCGGCGAGCGGGTCCACCAGGACCTCGCCACCGGGTTCCCCGTCGGCAAGCGTTTCAAGTCCGCCAGGGTCTCACGCGTCTGCGACACGAACCCGCTCCACCTCGGACACTTGGCCACCGCCGACGGCCGCTGGCGCATCTATGTCTTCGCCGACCAGGCGCAGGCCGGAGCAGCCTCGCCGGTCGCCGACTTTGCCGAGTGGCTGAAGAACGCCCCGGACTCGCCGCTCGCGGCTACCCCGGAGGGCGCGGACCTCGACGCGTGGTTCGATGTGAAGGTGGTCTACCAGCAGAAGCACGAAAACGTCGACATCAGTGCGGTGCCCGACGTGTTCAAGCCCCAGGTCGGACCGTTCCAGCTGACCAACCTCGAGAAGGTCTTCGGCGTTGCCAAGGATGAGGACATCTTCGAAGCGCGCGGCCTCGACCGCGGCGGCGTGGTCGTGGTGGTCCGTCCGGATCAGTACGTGGCCAACATCCTGCCGCTGACGGCGACCGCGGAGCTGGCCGAGTTCTTCGCCCCGCTCCTGCGGGCCCGCCAGCTCAAGAAGGCCTAGGCCAGGGATCCTTCCCGGTTGAACAACGACGGCGGGGCGCACCATTCGGTGCGCCCCGCCGTTCGTTGTGGTTCAGTTCCCGAACCCCTGCTTCAGGATGCTGACCGCATCCGCTCCACTTCTTCGAGCCGCGGATACGCGGCCTGGGTTCCCTTTTTCGTCGCGGCGAGGGCCGCGGCGACTGAGGCGAAGGCGGCAGCCTCGGCCAGTGTCTCCCCCGCGGCAAGCCGTGCGGCGAGGGATCCGGTGAAGGCATCGCCGGCGCCGGTGGTGTCCACGGCGTCGACCTTGGTGGGGGCGATCCGTGTGATCCGCCGGCCATCGTCGGCCTGCGAGTCCAGCACCACGGAGCCGTGGGCACCAAGCGTGACCACGGCCCGCTCCAGCCCATGCTCCGCAAACTTCAGCCGCACCCGCTCCCAGGCGGCGGCGTCCGCAACAGGTCCGGGCATGTCCGCGCCGTCAAGGAACTGCGACGCTTCGTGTGCGTTCACCAGCAGCACGTCGCTGGCGTCGGCCAGGCTCTGCGGCACCGGCGCATAAGGCGAGAGGTTGAGCAGCACTGTTGCTCCGGCGTCGTGCCCTGCTTTTGCTGCCGCTTCCACGGCCCCCAAACCGACCTCGAGACACAGGCAGACCACGGCCGCGCCGTCGAAAACATTCTTCGCGGCCGTGACGTCGACCGGAGCCACAGTGCCATTGGCACCCGCAGAAATGACGATGCTGTTCTCACCCGCGGCGTCCACGGTAATGACGGCGACGCCGGTTGCCACATCGGCAGCGCGTCGCACCCGGGAAACGTCCACGCCAGCCCCCGCCGCGGAAGCCAGCAACATGTCCCCGTTGGCGTCCTGGCCCACGGCGCCGATCAGGGCGACGTCTGCGCCCAGCCGGCCCGCGGCCACCGCCTGGTTGGCGCTCTTGCCACCCGGATTCACGGCGAAACCTTCGCCGTGCAGGGTCTCGCCCGGGTTGGGCAACCGCTCGGTGTAGATGGTCAGGTCCGCATTCAGCGAACCAACGACGACGATGCGTCCGGGCTGCTGATTCACTTTGCCACCTCGGCGTCGACGGGTTTGGGGATCAGCAGCGAGGCGGCGAAGGCCGCGACCGTGATGACCAGGCCGACCACCACCACCGTGAGGTAGGAGCCGCGGTCGCCCAGGGCCGAGGTGCCCACGAGCACCGCAGGCAGCACCAGGAAGCTCAGCCCGGCGCCGAGGTTGAAGGCGCCCGCGTTCATGCCGGGCAGGAAGCCGGGGTTGCCCGGGGGCGAGAGCACCACGCCGAGCCCGTTGAGCATGATGTTCGCGGTGCCGGCGTACATGATGCCGAGCAGCGCGGTGCCGGCGACCATCAGCGGCAGGCTGTCCAGGCCGAACAGCACGATGATGAGCAGCGAGACGATGCTGCCGATCATGCCGATGCGCAGCACGTTGGTGTAGCCAAGGACCGGCGCGAGGCGGCCGCTGATCGGGCCGAAGACCCAGCCCAGCAGCGCGTACGGGGTCAGGATGAGCAACGCCGTTTCGGTGGGGCCGATGCCGAAGCCGGGGGCGGCGGCCTGCACGTAGGCGGGGACAATCCCGTTGATGACGGCGAAGATGCCGGTCATGGTCAGGACCGTGGTCAGCAGCGGGGCCCAGGTGGAGCGCTGGCGCAGGTGGACAATCTCGACCATCGGCTGCTTGGTGCGCTTTTCGGTGGCCCAGAAGGCGGCGAAGGCGGCGGCGGCCACGGCGATCAGGACCAGCGAGAGGAATAGCGTGCCCATGGAGAACGCGCCCACCAGCTTGGCGGCCTCATTCAGGGCGGTGAGCAGGGCGCCGACGGCGACCACGATAAAGACGACGCCGGTCCAGTCCATCCGGGTTCCGGCCTGCGGCTTGCTCTCGGGCGTCAGCACAGCGACGAGGACCGCGGCGATCACACCGAGGACCACCATGAACCAGAAGATGCTGCGGAAGCCGTAGTGCTCGGCCATGTAGCCGCCGAGGAAGGAATCGACGCCGGCCACGCCGCCGTTGACCGCGAGGATGACGCCCATCAACGTGCCGTAAGTCTTCAGGTTGGGCACGGCGGTGCGCAGCATGATCAGGCACAGCGGCACGGTGGGGCCGCTGACGCCCTGGATGATTCGGCCCACGAAGAGCCAGGTGACGTCCGGAGCCAGCGCGGCGATCACGGAGCCGGCAGCGGTCAGCAACATCATGCCGACGAGGATCCGCTTGCGTCCGACGATGTCGCTCAGCCGGGGCAGGAACAGCGAGAACAGCGCGGCGGTGGTGAAGAACCAGGTCTGGGACAGGCCGATGGAGGCCTGGTCGGTCTGCAGTTCCTCGCCCATGGTGACCAAGGCGGGGCTGAGCATGGAGGCGTTCAGCTGGAAGGCCACGCAGGCCGTCAGCAGGGCGACCATCAGGGCGGTGGTACCGCCGCGGGTGGTCTTGGTTTCGTCGAGAACGGCGCTCATTTCGCGGCCACCCCCATGGTGACGGGCGCCGCGGAGGCGGGGGCCGCCGTCGTACTGGTGTTGACGGGTGTGCCGAGGTCCACCTCGCCGATCCGGACCAGCGCATCGGTAACCAGGTTCCAGAACTTGGTGCGGTCCAGGTCAACTGCCACGGATGTGTGGCAGTCCGCCGGTGCGGGGGCGCGGAAGTCCGCGACGGTCATGCCGAGGGTCAGCTTGCCCTGCAGCTCGATGTCCACGGGCACCTTGCGGGTGGTCATGACGCTGGGGTCGATGACATATGCGACGGCGCACGGATCGTGGACCGGCGGGAAGTCGAAGCCCTGCGCGTCCTTGTAGGTCTGCGCGAAGAAGTCCATCAGCTCGCGGACAAAACGGGCCGGGCCGGTGCCGACGGCTTCGATCTGCGCGACGACCTCCGGGGTGGCCAGCGCCTGGTGCGTGAGGTCCAGCCCTACCATGACCACGGGCCACTTCTCGTTGAAGACGATGTGCGCGGCCTCGGGGTCGATGATGATGTTGAATTCGGCCACGGCGGACCAGTTGCCCACGTGGTAGCCGCCGCCCATCAGGACAACCTCCTTGACCCGCTCGACGATGCGCGGCTCCTTGCGTGCTGCCATCGCGATGTTGGTCAGGCCGCCGGTCGGGACCAGGGTCACCGTGCCCGGCTCGTGCGCCATGACCGTGTCGATGATGAGATCGACGGCGTGGCGCGGGTCCAGTTCAATGGTGGACTCCGGCTGGGCTGGGCCGTCCATGCCGGACTCGCCGTGGATGTCCGGCGCGGTTTCGATGGTGCGCACCAGCGGGCGGTCGCAGCCGGCGGCGAACGGGACACCGGTGATGCCGGCGATGGTGCCCACGGCCAGGGCGTTCTTGGTGACCTTGGCCAGGGTCTGGTTGCCGACCACCGTGGTCACGGCGAGCAGCTCGATTTCCGGATTGCCGTGGGCCAGGAGCAGCGCCACGGCGTCGTCGTGCCCGGGATCGCAGTCCAGGATGATCTTTTTCGGTCCAGGGGTCACGGAAGTGGCGTCCATGTTTTCTCTCCACGTCATCGGGGCCCGCCGCGGCGGGATTCAGTCACAGGAAGTGTGACACTTCACCGGCGTTAACGTCAAACGCTTGACGTGATACACCGTCAAGCGCTTGATGCCTTGCAGTGCTTGGACGTGCTTGGCTGTGCTTGGACGTGCTTATCATGGGCACATGGATTCCGCCCGCCCTTTGAAGCAGCCGTTGCCTCCCGGTCGGCGGGTGACCGCGGCGATGGTGGCGGCACGCGCCGGCGTCTCCACGGCGACAGTTTCCCTGGTGGCCAACGGCAAGACGCGCGGCAGGGTCTCCGAAGACAACATCTCCCGGGTCCGGCAGGCGATCGCCGAGCTCGGCTATGTAGTGGACAGCGTCGGCAGTTCGCTGGCGAGGGGCGTGAGTTCCATCGTGGTCCTGGTGGCGCCGGACATTTCCAACCCGTTCTTCGCCAAGGTCATCGCCGGCGTCCGCGAGTCGCTCGGCGCGGACTTCCAGCTGCTGCTCTCCGTCACCGAGGCCGGTGAATTCCCGCGCGCCGATGACATCCGGCGGATCCTCGCCCTGCGCCCGGCCGGCCTGCTGGTGGACGCCCCCGATGCCGCGTTCCTCGAAGACCTCTCTACCACCGGCCCCATGGTGCTGCTCGACGCGCCCGGACTGGAGGCCTACGCGCCGGCAGTCAACCTCGACGTCGCCCACGGCGCGCGCGAACTAGCGGCGCATCTGGCCGCTTCCGGTCACCAGCGCGTGGCCTATCTGGACAGCGTCACCGGAACGGCCACGTTCGCTATCCGCCGGAGCGCCTTCCTGGAGGCGGCGGCCGAGCGGGGGATGACCGTGAATCCGACACACCGAATCAGCACCACGATCGACGTCGGCGCCTCAGCCGAGGCGTTTGCCGCCGCCTGGCCGCAGTGGCAGCAGGCGGGCGTCACCGCCGTCGTCTGCGCCACCGACACCCACGCGTACGGCGTGCTGCAAGAAGCCCGCGTTGCCGGCGTGCGGATCCCTGACGAGCTCGCCGTCGCCGGCTTCGACGACCTGCCCTACTCCGCCACCAGCAACCCAGGCCTCACCAGCGTCCACCTGCCCGCGGCACGCCTGGGCCTCAAGGCCGGCGAACAGTTGCGCGGCCTGATCGAAGGCCGCGACTTGGAGCAGCCCCAGCTCACTTTGGAGAGCTCGCTGATCGTCCGCGGCTCCACCGAACGGGCGACCGCCAGCTGACCAACGACGGCGGTGCCCGCCTTGCAGGCGTCCGTCACCTCAGGCGGAGGTTTGCCGACGCACCATCTCGTTGATCCAGCTCGGCGCGAAGGGCGAGGTGCAATTCGGCGGCGTCGGGTAGTCCTTGAGCACTTCCAGGCGTTCGCCGATGTCCAGCGCGCGGGCACGGTGTTCCGGATGCTCGATCCCGATCTGCGCCAGGCAGTGATTCATCGCCCACTGCAGGCGGTCCGGCGCGTCCTTCATCTCCGCCTCGATCGTGTCGAGCAGCCCGGGAAGGTCGAGCCCCTCGGGCTTCTTCGCTACCCGCTCGGTGGTCAGCGCCCAGCCGGCACTCGCGGCCACCGGATCCGCATCCGCGGTCCACTTCACGCGCAGCTCCTCGGCGTGCGGACTCTTCTTGACCACGTAGTTCACCAGCCAGTCGTGCACCTTGGGTGCGCGTGACTCGCGCAGCATGGTGTCCAACTCGTCCTGCTCGAAGGCCTTTGGCCGGCAGATCAGCAGGGCCAACAGCCGCGCCGCGGTGTTGTCCGTCGCCCAGAGCTCGTGGGCGAGGTCCTGCTGCGTCTTCAGCCGCTTCGCGACTGCCCGCAACTTGCTGAGGTTCACGCCGTGGTCGTCGCCGCGCTTCTCGTTTGCCGCGCGCATTTTCGGATCCTCCAGCGCGGCCAGCTCGCCCATCACCTCGGCCACCGTCGTCTCTAACATTCCACCCTCCCCGTTACTCGCCTCTCGGATTCCAGCCTACGGCTACCGCGCGAGCACCTGCGCCGCGACGATGCGCAGACCGCGACTCATTTGAGGAACTTCGACGTCCTTCGGTCCGCCAGCAGCTTCCCCCCGGTCTGGCACGTAGGACAGTACTGCAGCGAGGAATCCGCAAAGGACACTTCCCGGATGGTGTCCCCGCACACCGGACAGGCTTCGCCCGTGCGCGCATGCACCTGCATCGCTTTCCGTTTAGAGTCCTTCAGTTCGGCGGCGGGTCGGCCCGAAGCGCTGGCAATCGCGTGCTCCAGCACAGCGTGCATGGCCTCGAACAGCCTCGTCACCTCGTCGGGATCAAGCTTGGCGGCGTTGGCGAATGGGGACAGGTGCGCTGCGTGCAGGATTTCGTCGCTGTAGGCGTTGCCGATGCCGGCGATCGCGGACTGGTCCCGCAGCAGGCCCTTGATCTGGCCACGGTGCGAGGTGACGATCTCTGCGAAAGTTGCGTAGTCGACGTCGAGCGCGTCCGGCCCCAGCCGCGCGATGCCCGGCACGTCGAGGGGATCTTTGACTACGTAGACAGCCAGGGACTTCTTCGTGCCGGCTTCAGTCAGATCAAACCCCCCCGGCTTCTCTTCACCCTCGGCCGCGAACCGCACGCGCAGCGCCATCGGCCCCTTGCCCGGCCGCAGGGGCCCCGGTTTCAGCGCGTCCGACCAGCGGAGCCACCCGGCCTTGGCCAGATGCATGACCAGGTGCACGCCTCCGGCAGTCAGGACAATGAACTTGCCGCGCCGCTCGACGCCGGACAGCGGCTCGGCGCTGAGGGCGTCCAGCGGGACGTCCGCGGTTTTCAGCACCGAGAAGGAAAGCACCTCCACCTGCGCGATCGTGGCCGGCGGGGCGCCGGGCGGGATGAGTTTCAGCCGCAGGAAGTCAACGAGTCCCTGCACTTCGGGCATCTCGGGCATGCACTCACCTTATTGCAGAGAGGAAAGAAGTTCGCGCAATTTCGCGAAAGACTCCGTCCAGCCCGCCCGGTGCAGCTCGAGGCGTTCCTCAGTCGCAAAAGAACGTTGTTCAAGAAAGATGCGCGTGGCGTTCGCCTCCTCCTCCAACAAAAGTACGACGACGGTCTGCCTGTCGTCAGGTGCGGGCTCCTCCCAACGAAAGGTGTAGACGAGGCGGACCGGAGGCTCGATCTCAAGAAACTCGCCTGCCAGGTGGAACAACTCCCCCTCGGGCGGCTGCATCGAGAAGCGGTAGCTTCCGCCCACCCGAAAGTCCGTCGTTGCCGCCGGCAGGGTGAAGCCGGCAGGCCCCCACCATTTCGCCAGCCATTCCGGTTCGGACAGGAGGCTAAAGACCTGTGGGCGCGGCGCCTCGACAAGGCATTCCAATGCCAGGGCCAGGCCTTTATGCTCATTCATACCTGGCTCCGGAACACCATCGGAGCCCAGTCACGCACCAAAGGTGCGGTACCGGATCCACTCTGCCGAAGGGCTTCCAACGTTTATCAGACCTATTGTCAAAGGCAGCGTTCCATGGTGGTGCGGAACGGCACTTCGTGGCTCGTCCCCACCGTAAAGCGGGTGTAACTGTGCCGCGTGACCAGGATGCCCTGCCTCCTGCTGGTCGCCTCGGCCTGGACAGTGGCGACAGCCGCTTCAAGTTCGTCGTGGAACGTGGCCGGGTTGCCAATATTGATTTCGATGAGTGACTGTTCTGATTGCATGGTGCACCTCGTAAAGAAACTTGGGAGTGTACCGAGAGTGGCAATCCGGTAGGGCACGGCACTCTGACGGAAGCAGGAAATTCGGAGGCACTTGTGAGTGCTTTCCCGGGTCGCTTTGGTGCGTTAATCCTCGAACGGGAAGGCCCCCGTGTCAATGGTTTGTTCTAACATACTTCCAAATCCCAAACCGCAGGCCACTGGCCGTGCGGTGGCTGAGGATCAGCCCTCCCACTTGCGCCAAAGAATATGCTGGCGGTAGCAGCTAGGGAGAGCGTGATGGCGTGACGGCAATTTACAAGTACCCGGTAGAGGTCCTGCATCTTCTCGTATCACCGGAACATGCCTACTTTGGCCGGGCCAGGGACGGCGCCGCGGACGTCCTGACGGAAGATGCCGGCCGGATCGAGCTGGTGGCCGGCAAGGGCATCGTCGGGGACAGGTTTTTCGGCAAGGCTGCGCATATGGACGCGGCCGTCACCCTCATGGCCGTCGAATCCCTCGAAAGCATCGCCACGGACCTCGGCGTCCCGCCCTTCGACCCGCTCCTGACCCGCCGCAACGTGGTCCTCAGGGGCGCCCAGTTGGCCCCGCTGGTCGGTGAGGAATTCGCGCTCGAGTCACGCGGCGACGTCGTACGCCTCCGCGGCGGCCGCCCTGCCCACCCCTGTGTTTGGATGGACCGGATGCTGGCGCCCGGCGCGCACGCCGCTATGCGTGGTCGAGGAGGAATCCGCTGCCAGGCGCTGTCGGACGGTATCCTCCACCGCGGACCGGCCGTGCTGCTCAGCCCTGTGCCGCTCGAACCCGAGCAGGCCGGCGAGGCCGTGCGGCCACGGCCCAACCGGCTGCCGTAGGACTTCGTCCGGCGCGAGCTACGCCCTAGACCGCGGTGTAGCCGCCGTCGACCAGGTAGTACCCTCCGGTCATGAACGAGGCATCCTCCGAGAGGAGGAAGCTCACCAGGTGGGCGACCTCCTCGGACGTGCCCAGACGGCCGAGAGCGTGCTTGCCTTCGAGTGCCTTGCGGATGTCTTCACTCAGGCTGTTCCGAACCAGCGGAGTGTTGATGTAGCCGGGACCGACGGAGTTGATGCGCAGGCCCTGCGGTCCGTATTCGGCCGCCGCGTTTTTGGTGAGGCCGACTACCCCGTGCTTCGCGGCGGTGTACGCACCATTGCCGAGGGCCGCGACCGAGCCGTGGATGGAGGCCATGTTGACGATCGCGGAGTTCTCGCCGCCGGCCTTAAGCATCTCGGGGATCTGGTAGCGCATGCCATAGAGCACGCCGTTGAGGTTGATGTCGATGACCTTGTCCCACTCCTCCAGGTCGGTCTCGCCCGCCGGAGCCTGCTTGCCGCCGATGCCCGCGTTGTTGACCGCGTAGTGCAGCGCCCCGTAGGTGTCCACAGCGTGACGGACCACCTTTTCGGAGTCCTCCTTGCGCGCAGTGTCCTGCTGTACTGCGGAAGCCGTGCCGCCGCCGTCGGAAATCTCCTTCACAACCCGTTCTGCTGCGTCCAGGTTGATGTCAGTGACCACCACGCTGGCGCCCTTGGCGGCGAGTTCCTTGCTGATTGCCTCACCGATTCCGGAACCGCCGCCGGTAACAAGAGCGACCTTGCCGTCGAACTGTGCCATACCTATCGTTCCTTTCTGCTGCACGCCGCAGGGATCCGCAGCGCCCGAGCACCCGGAAGGGCGCCTGACACGCTCAACCTACCAACGTTGCGCCGGCCACGGTTCCAAAACCGGATAACGACGGCGGCGCTTGGCTTTACGGTTAAGGAGAGAAGTCCCTGCCACCTCTGCCAAGGAGAACGCGCATGACCGCACCGAAGACCATCGTTATCACCGGCGCGAGCGACGGCATCGGCGCAGCCGCCGCCCAGATCCTGCATGCCCAGGGCGACAAGGTAGTCCTCGTCGGGCGGTCCCCGGAGAAGACCGAACACGTCGCCAAGCCGCTGGGCGCGGACTGGTTCACCGCCGACTTCCAGGACCTCCATCAGGTCCGCACCCTCGCCAAAACACTGAAGGCAAACTACCCGCGCATCGATGTCCTGGCCAACAACGCCGGCGGGCTTTTCACCGGCCCCGAACGCACCGGCGACGGGTTCGAGAAGACGTTCCAGGTCAACCACCTGGCGCCATTCCTGCTCACGCACGAACTGCTCGACGTCCTGCTCGACAGCCGCGCCAGCATTGTCAACACCTCAAGCATCGCGGCCAAGCTCTTCGGCCGGATCAACATTGACGACCCGAACACTTGGAACGGTTTCACGCCGAACAAGGCCTACGGCAACAGCAAGCTCGCCAACATCCTCTTCACCCGCGGCCTGCATCAGCGCTACAGCGCCCAAGGCCTTTCCACGGTCGCGTTCCATCCCGGAAATGTCGCCACCAACTTCGCCGCGGAGACCACCAGCTACCTCCGCCACGTCTATCGGACCGCGCTCAGCCGCTTCCTCATCACGCCCGAGCGCGGCGGCGCCAACCTCGCCTACTTCTGCACCGGCATGCCCGGCACGGACTGGGAATCCGGCCGCTACTACAGCGACCGCCGCCGGATCAGCCGGACCAATCCGCAGGCCGCCGACAACAACCTCGTCCGGCGGCACTGGGAAGCAAGCGCCCACATGCTCGGCCTCCCCGTCTGATTTACGGCGACGGCGGCCGCCCACCTTTTGTGGACGGCCGCCGCTTTAGGAGGGGGAAGGTTAGGCGTTCTGCGTGATCCGCACGGTGTTGCCGGAGGGGTCCCGGAACGCACAGTCGCGCGGTCCCCACTGCTGCTCCATCGGCTCCTGCAGGACCTCGGCCCCGGCAGCCACCAGCTTCTCGAAGGCGGCGTCCAGGTCGTCGGTCCGGAACACAATGATCGGCAGGACGCCCTTGACCAGCAGTTCCTGGAGGATGTCGCCGTCGGCCTGGGAGCGGCCGGCGTGCGGTGCGGACAGCACAACCTCGGCGGCGGGCGCCTCCCCGCTGCCGAGGGTGACCCAGCGGAAGCCGTTGCCGGACACATCGTTCCGGACTTCCAGTCCCAGACCGTCGCGATAGAACGGAAGGGACTCTTCGGGATCGTTGACGGTGATTTGGCAGTACTGAAGTGAAATAGTCATGTAGCCAAGCTACGTCCGTGCCGCGCCAGCCGCTTCTTCGATCCTGCTCGATCCGAACCGCGGAGGCCGGGTCAGCAGCTTGGCGATGCACTGCGGCATCGCCTCCATCGCGTCGTGCTCGCGGCCGCGGTAGGCGCTCGGGGTCTCCCCCACCATTTCGGTGAAGCGCGTGCTGAACGAGCCCAGCGATGTACATCCCACCGTCATGCATGCATCGGTGACGCTCATGCCGGAGCGCAGCAGCGCCATGGCCCGCTCGATCCGCCGGGTCATCAGGTAGTTGTAGGGCGTCTCGCCGTACGCGGCCTTGAACCGGCGGGAAAAATGGGCCGGCGACATCAGCGCCCTGGCCGCCATAGTCGGCACATCGAGCGGCCGCGCGTAGTCCCGGTCGATCAGGTCCCGCGCACGGCGCAGATGGGCCAGGTTGGCCAGTTCATCAGGGTTCACATCTTGAGGCTAGCGCCACCCGCGGCGGCAGGGAAGGCGTTCCCGGTCCCGCGTGGCATATGGTTTTGATGGACCCGGATAGCCCCGCCCGCGGCGCCGACGCCCACACCCACCAGCGCCAACGCCAACGCCAACGCCAACGCCAAGGAGACTCCTACGCACCGCCCATCTGCCGCTCGCCCCGCCCTGCCCTGGGTGATCACCGGGATTGTGGTCCTGGCCCTGAGCCTGCGCGCCCCGATCATCGCCCCGACGGCGGTGATCAGCGATATCCGGGCCGACACCGGCCTCAACGCCATCGGCGCCGGCCTGCTCACCGGGCTTCCGGTGCTGCTCTTCGCCCTGGCCACCCCGCTGGCCACCCGCACCATCCGCCGCTTCGGCCCGGAGGCAACCGTCGTCCTTTGCCTGGCAGGCGTGCTTGCCGGAACGATCATCCGCTCGGCCGGCCCCGCCGTCGTTGTACTGGCAGGGACAGCGCTCATCGGCATCGCCATGACGCTGGGCAATATCGTGGTGCCGGTCATCATCCGGCGCGACGTGTCATGGCGGCAGGTATCGACGGTCACGGGCGCGTACTCGGCTGCGATGAACGTCGGCTCGATGGCCACCCTGCTCGGCACCGCGCCGCTCGCGGCACTCTTCGGCTGGCGGTGGGCTATCGCTTCGTGGGGCGTGGTCATCGCGGCGGGCTTGGCCTACTGGTTGGTGTGGGGACGGCGGCAGTTCGGCGCCCGGGCAGATGCCGCGAAGTCCGTGTCAGCGGGGACGGCAACCAAGCGAACGACGGCGGGACCCGCTTCGGACGGCCCCGGGGCGGCGACTGCCGGAAACCGCAACCGGCGGATCGTCGGCTTGCTGATCCTGGCGTTCTGCGGTCAGTCCGGCGCCTACTATGCCACCACCGCGTGGCTGCCGCTGTTACTGTCCGAGACGCGGGGGCTCGGCCTGGCCGCCTCAGGTGCCACCGCCTCGCTGTTCCAGGTTGCCGCCATCGCGGGCGCGTTCGGCGTGCCGCTGCTGGCGGCGCGGACCCGCACGTGGATTCCGGTCGCGGTGATCGGGCTCTGCTGGATCACGTTGCCGATCGGGCTGCTCATCGCGCCGGAAGCCTACGCACTCTGGTCGATCATCGGCGGCGTTGCCCAGGGCGGCGGCTTCACCGCCATCTTTTCGCTGATCCCGCGCATCACCCGCAGCGACAAGGAGGCGGCCTCGGCCTCTGCCCGCATCCAGTCCGGCGGTTACCTGGCGGCCACGTGCGCGCCACCCCTGGCTGGCTGGCTCAACTCGGTGACAGGCGGCTGGTCGGCGCCGCTGCTCCTCGTCCTCGCTGCGACCCTGGCCTTCGCCGTCGGCGGGCTGCTGGCAGTGCGCCTGTCCGAACGGCGGTGAGTGGACCGCGAAGGGTGGGAGGGTTGATCGAACCCTCCCACCCTTCAAAGATGTGCCCCCGTCTACGGCTACGTATAGAGGGACAGCGGCTGAAGTTCGCCGTGCAGGTAGTAGGCGGCAACCTCGATCTTCTTGTAGTCCACGGGATCATGCAGTGAATGTGTCCGCACATTGCGCCAGAACAGGTCCAGGCCAACGGAGCTCTTGGTCGAGCTGGCCCCGGTCACCTCGTAGATCCGGTTGGAGACCTCGATGCCGATCTCCGTGGCCACCACCTTGAGCTCCGCAATGGCGACGGCGAATTCGCCACGCTGCTGCACACTCAGGCTGGCGGAGCGGGCGACCTCGCGGTCGTAGCGCCGGTTGAGCTTCTCGGCGAGAGCTTCGACGGCAGCCGTGCGGGCCTTCAGTTCGCCGAGGACACGCTGGAATACCGGGTCGTGAGCGTAGGTTTCGGCGCCCGAGAGGAACCAGGAGTTCTTGCGGGCAAGCAGGATCTCGCGGCCCTGCCGCAACGCACCCTGGGCTACCCCGAGGTAGAAGTTGGCGAAGCCGAGCTGGACGCCGGGCGTGAGAAGCGTGGAGATGGGCTCGTCTGTGACCTCACCGAGGATGTCCGACGGGTGAACCGGCACGTTGGTGTACTTCACGGAGCCGGAACCAGTCAGCCGCTGGCCGAGGTTGTCCCAGTCATCCACGAGCTCGAGGCCTTCCCGGGACGTTTCCAGAACGAAGGCGAGGACCTTGCTGTGATCGGCGCCGCCCTCGATCGCGGCGTTGATGATGATCACGTCGCCTACACCGGAGCCGGTGGAGAACCGCTTGAGGCCGTTGAGCCGGTAGCCTTCGCCCTCCGGGCTCAGGATCAGGGTCGGGTCCACGGGGTTGACCGAGTCGCCCCAGAGCCAGCCGCCCTCCACGGTACGGCGCCACCAGGCGGCCTGCCTGGCCGGGTCGGCGTAGAACCCGATGCAGGCCTGGTTGAAGTAGTGGTAGGCCAGCAGCTGCGAGATGGAGCCGTCCACCGTGGCGAGGACGCGGACGGTTTCGAACGCAGCCTCGAAGTGTCCCCCTCCCCCGCCGAATTCGGCAGGAACCAGCAAGTTAAGCAGGCCCGAAGAGCGCAGCAGCTGTGCTTCAGCGACCGGCTGCAGGTTGGCCCGGTCCCGCTCCAGGACGTCGACAGCCAGCTGGTCGGCCACGGATTGTGCAACGCCCCGCCAGTGCTCGAGTTCGGCGTCGTCGGCCGTTCCGGCCCAGGGTGTGCGGGTCAAGGTATCAGTCGTGTTCATAGTTCTTCCTTCGTGTCCTGGTCAGCGGGCGCCGAGAATGGCTTCGGGTGTACTGGTGGCAGCCGAATCGGCCGCGCTCGGCGACCCGGCGTAGGCTCCGCGGTATGCCGCTGCCGGATGGTTGTCAGCGACCCGGGCGTTGCCCGGCCCGGCAAGGTATTCGCGCAGGGTCGAGCCTTCGTAGTCTTCCCAGACGCGGCCACGCTTGCGGAGCTCCGGAACCACCAGGTCGACGAACTGCTCGAACGAGCCCGGGGTGATGGCGTAGGCCAGGTTGATGCCGTCCAGTCCCGCCACGTCCACCCAGCGTTCGATCTCGTCGGCAACCGTTTCCGGTGAACCGACCAGCACGGGCCCGATTCCGCCGACACCCAGGTAGTCGGCAACCGAATTCGGCGTCCAGGAACGCTCAGGATCCGCCGTCGTGAAGATGGAAAGGGCGGAGCGTGCGGCGTTGGTGTCCAGGTATTTCAGTTCCTCCTCGCCGGCGTAGCGCGACAGGTCGAGGCCGGACCAACCGCCGTAGAAGGTCATGGCGCCCTCGCGGGAGGAGTAGGACTGGTACTCGCGGTGCAGTTTCTCCGCCTCTGCGTCCGAATCGGCGACGACGGCCGTCACCAGCGCGTAGAACTTCCCGGCATTCCGTGGTCGGCCGGCGGCCTCGAACGCGTCCCGGGTGGCGTCCGTGGCCTTGCGGGTGATCTCCGGCCGGATCGAGTTCAGGAAAATGCCCTCGGCATGCTTCGCTCCGAAGGCCCGGCCGCGCGGCGAAGCGCCGGCCTGGAAGATCGCGGGTGTCCGCTGCAGGGACGGCTCGGAGAGGTGGATGCCCGGCACGTCGAAGTATTCGCCGTGGTGGTTGATCGGGTGGACCTTGGACGGGTCGGTGTAGATACCCCGCTCCCGGTCCAGAAGCACGGCGCCTTCTTCCCAGGAGCCCTCCCACAGCTTGTACACCACGTCCATGAACTCTTCGGCCAGGTCATAGCGGTCGTCGTGTCCGAGCTGGCGGGTCATGCCGAGGTTGCGCGCCGCCGACTCGAGGTAGCTGGTCACCACGTTCCAGCCGATGCGCCCGCGGGTGAGGTGGTCCAGCGATGAGAACTTACGGGCCAGCGCGTAGGGCTGCTCGTAGGTCAGTGCGCTGGTGACCGCGAAGCCGAGGTTCTTCGTGACCGTGGCCATCGCGGAGATCTGCATGAACGGATCGTTCAAGGGAACCTGGTCGGCGTCGAGCAGCGCGGGTGCCGACGAGTTTTTGTAGACATCGTAGATCCCCAGCACGTCGGCCAGGAACAGGGCGTCGAACGTGCCGCGTTCCAGCGTCTGCGCCAGGTCCGTCCAGTACTCCAGGGTGTTGTACGTATGGGCGCGGTTCTCCGGATGCTGCCACAGCCCGGGGCTCTGGTGCGTGGGAGTGGTCATGTCGAAGGCGTTGAGGCTGATGCGTTGTGCCATGGCTAGTCGGCTTTCTGTCGAGGTGCGGCGGCCGGAGTGAGGAGGCGTCCGAACGGGCCGGGCCGGCCGGAATTTCGGGCCAGCAGAACGCCGAGGAGCAGGATGGCCAGCAGGACGATTCCACGTCCCAGTCCCTGCCAGAAGAAGGACAGGCCGATGAGGTTCATGCCGTTGCTGAGCAGGCCGAAGATCAGCACACCCACCAGCGTGCCAGGCACCGACACACGGCCGAACCTGCTCAACGTCGCGCCGATGAAGACGGCGCCGATGGCGTCCATCAGATAGGCCTGTCCACTGCCGGGCACGAACCCGTTGGTCCGCGCGGCGAGGATGACGCCGGCGAAGGCTGCCACCAGGGAGCAAAGCAGGTAGGCGCTGACGCTCAACCGGTTGACCCGCAGGCCGGAGATGCGTGCCGCGGTCGGCTGCTCGCCCGCCAGGGTGACCGCACGCCCCCACCGGGTCAGGCCCAGGAGCACAGCAACGACGACGGCCACGATGGCCACTGTCAGCACCACGCCGTCCAGGTCCAGCACGTAGCCGCGGCCCAGCAGCGCGAACTCGATCGGCACGCGGGGCGTGGACAGATAGATCGGGGCGCCGCCGCCCGTCAGCAACTGCTGGACGCTGGTGCCGATGAACCAGACACTGAGCGTGGCCAGGAACGGCGGGATCTTCAGGCCTACGATGAGGGCCGCGTTCACGGCGCCGACGAGCAGCCCGAAGAATAGTCCGACGGCGATGGCCACCCAGGCGCGGTAGCCATCGGCGATGAGTGCCGCGGCCCCCAGCGCCGCCAGGTCCAGGGCAACGCCGATCGACAGGTCGATGCCGCCGGCCCGCACGACGACGGTCAGGCCGACCGCCACCAGGGCCAGGATGGCCATCTGGCTGAGCACGCTCAGGAGGTTTCCGGGAACCAGGAAGTTGGGCGAGAGGAGGCTGAAGGTCAGCAGGATGCCGGCCAGGGCCACCGGGGCGATAAGGCGCGGCAGGACCTGCGATGCCCGGGCGGCGGCGCCGTCGTAATTCTTCGAGCCTTCGGAACCGGGCGCCTTGCGCGGATTCCGGACAGGTTGATGCTGGGTCAGCGTCATTTGTCGGCGCTCCTTCCTCGGACGACCACAACTGCGAGTACAAGCAGGATCAGCACGCCCTTCGCGGCGCCGATCCACTGGCTGGCGACCCCCAGGAGGGTCAGGCCGTTGGCCAGTCCGGCCACGAAGACCGCCGCAACGACGGTTCCCGGGATGTTGACCACCAGCCGGCGGGAGAACACGGTGGACATGTAGGCGACCAGGATGATGTCCAGCAGGATCTGCGCGCCGATCCCCGGCACGGCGGCCGAGAGCCTCGAGGCGAGCAGCACGCCCGCGATGCCGCCGAGCAGGCTGCTGATGACGTAGCTGAAGAAGCGGTAGCGTGCGGGATCGAGTCCGGCGACGGACGCTGCGGTGGCGTTCTGCCCGACCGCGTAGCTGTTCACGCCCCACGCCGTCCTGCCAAGAGCCCACCAGGCTGCGGCTGCCACGAGCACCAGCAGCACGACCGCGGCGGGCAGGCCGAGCACGCTGCCTTGCCGCAGCCACAGGAAGAGGCTCCCCTCCAATGCGACCTTGAGGTTCTCGCTCACGACGAGTTCCAGCGACGTGGCGATGCCCATGGTCGCCAAGGTGGCCAGCAGGGGCCGGAGACCGAGGACGACGGCAGCACCGTTCGCCGCTCCGATCGCGGCGGCGACCGCCAGTCCCCCCAGGACGGCAACCGGAACTCCGGCCCCGGCACCGACGGCGACCGCGGTCACGGTTCCGGCCAGGCCCGCGACGGCGCCAAGGGAGAGGTCGATGCCTCCCTCGAGGACGTCGTCCCCGCCGGTGATGATGACAATGGCCAGTCCGATTCCCGCGACGGCGAAGACCGCGGCCTGGTTCAGCACCGAGGCCAGGTTGGACCATTGCAGGAAATGCGGTGAGCCGATGGCGAAGAGGGCCAGGACCAGCAGCACCATGCCGTAGCCCGCCCAGGTGATCAATGCGGGACGCGTCCGTCGAGGGGTGTCGGGTCCTGCCTGTGCGGATTCTTCCAGCGTGGCGGCGCTCATGCGGCCTCCCTCGTATTCTCGGTGGCGGCCGCCCCGGAGGCGATCTCCAGGATGCGGTCGGTGGTGACGTCGGAACCCGCGAGCTCGGCCGCGACCTTGCCGCGGTAAAGGACCAGGGTCCGGTCCGCGATCCCGACCAGTTCTTCCAGGTCCACGGTCACCACCAGCACGGCGGCGCCGGCATCAACCAGTTCGTTGATCTGTGCGTAGATCTGCGAGCGGCTGCCGACGTCGACCCCCGAGGTTGGCTGGTCGAGGACCAGAACCGAGGGATTTGTGGCGAGCCATTTGGCCAGCACGACCTTCTGCTGGTTGCCGCCGGATAGGCTTCCCGCGACGGCCGCTCCGTCGGCCGGCCGGACATCAAGCTGCTCGATGAGCCCGGCGGATAGTTTCCGTTCCAGGCCCGGGGAGACGAACCCCAGCCACCGCGAGACGCGCTTCAGGCTGGCCGCCGAGATATTCTCCTGGACCGTGTTGCGCACGAAGACGCCGTCCCGCCGCCGGTTGGACGGGACATAGGCGCCTCCGCGGGCGATGAAGTCCGCAATGGCGCGAACAGGCTTGCCCTTCAACGCCACGTCGCCCCGGCGCTTGGAAATGCCGGTGACGGCGTCGGCCAGCACGTCCACTCCGGAGCCGACAAGGCCGGTCACCGCGACCACCTCGCCGGGCCTGACCTCCAGGTCCACACCTTCCAGCGCACGCGACACACTCAGTCCACGGACGCTCAGAGCGGGTTCATTGCCCTGCGGCTTGCGCGGGGTCCGCGCGTGGTCGAATTCGACCACCTTGCGGCCGACCATCAGCTCCACGACGCCGTCCAGACTGCCGCCGTCGCGGAGGTCGACGTCGCCGGCATTGCGCCCGTTGCGCAGCACGGTGATCCGTGCCGTGATGTCCCTGAGCTCCTGCAGGTAATGGGAAATATAGATGATGCCCACGTCGTGGGACTGCAGCTTCCGGAGCGTACCGAAGAGCTGCTCCACCTCGCGGGCGGCCAGCGGTGCGGTGGGCTCGTCCAGAATCAGCACGCGGGGCTCGGACAGCACGGCCCGCGTAATCTGGATCAACTGCTGCTGGGCCACGGTAAGCTCGTCGACCAGCCGCGACGTGTCGATCCTCTGTCCGGTGGTCCGGAAGATGTCGCTGGCAGCCTGGGCCTCAAGCTTCCGGGATTGGATCCAGCCCCGTCCCAGCGAGGACTGGCCGAGGTACAGCTGTTCGGCGACCGTCAGCCGGCCGGCGAGATGCCGGTCCTGGTGGATGACGTGGATTCCGAGGGCTTCGGCGGCGGCCGGCTTGTCGATGGAAACGGGCTGGCCGTCGATGAGGATGGTGCCGCCGTCGGCCGTGTAGAGTCCCGTGAGGATTTTGATCAGTGTGGACTTGCCGGCGCCGTTCTCGCCCACGAGGCCCAGGATCTCGCCGGAGTCGAGGGACAGGTCCACGTCGCCAAGGACCTGGGCGGCGCCGAAGGACTTGTTGATGGCCCGCATTGCGAGCAGCGGGGTCTTAGATGCCGAGTTCACTGCGCACCTGGTTCACGTTGGACTTGTCGACGAACACCGGGGTCAGGTAGCTGGTGTTGGGTACGTCGGCTTCGCGGCCACCGAGGAACAGCGCCACGTTCTCAGCCGACTTCGCGGCCATGGCCTTGGTCTGTTGGGCCACGGTGAACTGGTAGGAGCTGGAAGGATCTGCGATCAGGTCCAGCGCGCCGGGTTCGGCGTCGACGCCGTAGAGCTTGATGTCGTCCCGGCCAGCTGCATCGATCGCCTGCGCGGCGCCGATCAGCGGAATGTCCCAGCAGCTCCAGACAGCGTCGACTTCGCCCTCGGGCAGCCGGCGCAACTGGTCCTGGATCTGCTTCTTGGCGTCCTCGATGGTTCCCTCGTACTTGTCCTGCAGTTCGGGCTGCAGGATCTCGATCTCGGGATAGTCCTCGAGCACAACCTCCAGTTCGCTGTACCGGATGCGGCACGGGGCCACGCCGGGGAAGCCGTTGAATGCCAGGATCTTGCCTTCGCCGCCGATGTCCTCGGCGAGCGTTCGGGCCAGCGTGGAGCCGATCACCCAGTTGTCGCTGGTGACGTTGTTGGCGCTGTATTCCGATTGGAAGTCCACGGTGAAGAGCGGGATGCCGGCGTCGTCGACCTTCTTGAGGGCGGGGGTGAGGGTCTGCGCGTCGCCCAGGATCACCACGATGGCGTCGGGGCGCTGCGTGACAAGATTTTCGACGTCGGTGACGTGCTTGCCGTCCTTGGCCTCGGCCTGGGTGGCAATCACCTCGCCGCCGCGCTCCTCGATGCTCGCCTGCAGTTCCTCGTAGACCACGCGGCTGAAGTCGTGCACGATGTCCTTCGCTGCAATGCCGATGGTTTTGCCCTCCAGGGAGGGAGCATTGGCAAGATCAACCTCTTCGGCCGGGGCAACGGCGGCCGCCGCTGGGTCTCCGCCTGTACCGCCGGCGGCGCCGCCGGACTGCGGGACCGGCTCCTTCAGCGAGCAGCCGGTGACGAGCAATGCTGCGGCGACTGCAAAGCCGGCGCCTTTGAAGAGCAGGTTGGGGAACCGGCGTTCGGCGCCCCGGGGGGTGGATTCGATGTCTGTATGGACCATGTGTCGCGTTCCTTCAATTTCTAGATAGTGAAGAAATCGACGAACCTGGCCGCTTGGACACGGCGCCATGGTGCGGCCCGAATCGTGAGATCTCCATCGGTCCTGGCGGAAGCACTATTCGTGGAGGGAATCCACGAAATTTGCTGCGGCGTCGACGAGCCAGGTCTCTCGGCCGCTCTGGATGGCTGATCCGATTCAACCAATATGAAGACGCTGGAGGGGATTTAGATGTCGCAATGACGGCTGGCTGCTCAAAGAAAGGACATGCTGCGTCACAGCAGGTCATGTTCCGACGCACACCTCACGGGAGAGCGCGGGATGCATTATGGCTCCCCGATTACTGTCATCACAATTCAGTGCCCGCTGACGCTATCCTTTGATTGTTCGTTACATCAAAACTTTCCGTTGGGGGAAATATGAACAAGTTCAGGCGCCTTTGCGCGCTCTTTTTAGCGGTAGCAGTGACCTTCGGCGGCGCCAGTGTCGCCGCCGCGCCGGCCGAAGCCGCCGCGGCAGCCACACGGGTTGTGAACTTCACGGCGCCGACGTCCGTTTACAAGAGCCAATCCTTCACTCTCAAGGGAACGGTGCAGCGCAAGGCCGGCAGTAAATGGGCCAGCTACGCGAAGCCGAAGGTAGAAATCTATTTCGACCCCGCTGGCGCAGCCAAGGCCTACAAAGTGAAGACCGTGGCGGGAAATACCAAGGGGCAGTTCTCCACGAAGGTGCGGACGTCCCGGTCCGGGCTGTGGTGGGCGAAGGTGGCTCCGACCAGCAAGCAGAAGTCAGTCGTTTCGTACAAGAAATCCGTGCGCGTGAAGCAGCGGACTTCCGTGGTTCCAGCCGGTACCACCTGCCCGTCCTGGGCTCCCATCAAGGGCAACGAATCCAGCGGGATCTATCACGTCCCGGGCGGCGCGTTCTACAACCGGACCAACCCTGAGATCTGCTTCGCTACGACATCAGCGGCACAGAAGGCTGGTTACCGGGCTTCCAAGCGGTAGTCCACAGCGGCAGCCTTCCCCGTCACGCAAAAACGCCCGGCCGAGTTATCCCGGCCGGGCGTTTTCACATGCTCTGATTCGGATCAGGCCTCGACGATCACCACGGTGACCACGGGCTTGCGCCGCAGCTGGCGGTCGGACCAGCGCAGCAGTGCCTCGGCGATCGCCTTCTCGGCACCCGGGCCGGTCCTGTCGCCCTTGAGCCCGGCGAGCGTCTTCTCGATGATGCCGGTGGCCTTCTCCAGCTCGCCGTCCGCCGGGGCAAAGCCGACCGGGAAGAACTCGGGGTCCTCCTCCAGCTTCCCGGTGTCCGGGTTGACGATCGCCAGCACGGTGACCGCGCCGTCTTCGGCCAACCGGATGCGGTCCTGCAGGGATTCCTCGGTCGCGGCGCCGGCAATCATGTTCTCCACGTACACGTAGTCCGCCTTGACCTGGCCGGACACGCGGGCCACGCCGTCCTTCAGGTCAATAGTGGTGCCGTCCTCGACCACCAGGGCCTTCTTCGGGTCCACACCCGTGCGGACAGCCAGCTCGGCATTGGCCTTCAGGTGGCGGTGCTCGCCGTGCACCGGCATCACGTTGCGCGGGCGCACCAGGTTGTAGCAGTAGACCAGCTCGCCGGCGCTGGCGTGGCCGGAGACGTGGACCTTGGCGTTGCCCTTGTGCACCACATTGGCGCCGAGCTTGGTCAGGTCGTTGATCAGCCGGTAGATGGAGGTCTCGTTGCCCGGGATCAAAGAGCTGGCCAGCAGGACGGTGTCGCCCTCGGTCAGGTCGATCATGTGGTCCTGGCTCGCCATGCGTGCCAGTGCCGCCATCGGTTCGCCCTGCGAGCCCGTGCAAATCAGCACGGCCTTCGTGGGTGCCATCTTGTCCAGTTCCTTGAAGTCCACCAGCATGCCGCGCGGCACGTTCAGGTACCCGAGCTCGCGCGCCGTCTTCATGTTGCGGACCATCGAGCGGCCCACAAAGGCCACCTTCCGCCCGTACAGGTGGGCGGCGTCGATAACCTGCTGGATGCGGTGGATGTGGCTGGCGAAGCTGGAGACGATGATCCGGCGCGGCGCCGTGCGGAACACCTCGTCGATCGCGGGAGCCAGGTCCTGCTCGGAGATCTGGAACCCGGGGACGTCGGCGTTGGTGGAGTCGGGCAGGAACAGGTCCACGCCCTCCTCGCCCAGCCGGGCAAAACCGGCGAGGTCGGTGATCCGGCCGTCCAGCGGGAACTGGTCCATCTTGAAGTCGCCCGTTGCCAGCACCAGTCCGGCGCCGGTGCGGATGGCCACGGCGAGACCGTCGGGGATGGAGTGGTTCACGGCGAGGAACTCCAGCTCGAACGGACCGAACTTCTTCCGGTCGCCCTCCTTGACCTGCACGGTCTTGGCGGTGATCCGGTGTTCCTGCAGCTTGGTCTTGATGAACGCCAGCGTCAGCTTCGCCGAGATCAGGGGGATGTCCGAGCGTTCCTTCAGCAGGTACGGCACGCCGCCGATGTGGTCCTCGTGCCCGTGCGTCAGCACAATGCCAACGATGTCGTTCAGCCGGTCGCGCAGGTAGGAGAAGTCGGGCAGGATCAGGTCCACGCCCGGGTGGTGCTCCTCCGGGAACAGCACGCCGCAGTCGACAATCAGCAGCTTGCCGCCGTATTCGAACACGGTCATATTGCGGCCGATCTCCTCCAGCCCGCCCAGCGACACGATGCGCATGGCGCCCTTGTCGAGCTTCGGCGGTGTCTGCTTTCCAGCAGGCGCGGAGTGGCGTGAAGTCCTAGTCATGGGATCCGATCTCTATGTGATTCTGCAATGGCGGGACGGCAACGCCCCAAGCCGGCTTACCGGCAGTGAAATTCCGGGGCCGAGACGCCCTGCGACGGATCGGCGGCCTGCCCCGCAGCGACAACGGCGGGACGGCATACTTGTCTGACTTTATCACCGCACGCCAGAGCCCAACACCGCCAGACAGGGCGGAACTTACGGCTTTGAAAACCAAAGCACAAAAAACGGCGCCGGCCGCGGGACCGCGGCGTTACGAGCGTCGCCTAAACCTGGATGACAATCTGGGCCCCCGAGACCATCGAGTGCGCCGTAGTCCCGGTCCTGGGTGGCCACTGGCAATCCGTTGGCCAATGCAACGGCGGCAATCCAAAGGTCATTGACATTGATCCTCCTGCAGGCTTCCGCCAGCCGATACCGCAACCGGACCCGTATCTTTCGCGGCGTAAACACCCGCATGCAGCTCTGCCAGCGTAACGACGTTGACATACATCTCCTCGGGAATCCCGGCGACATCCAGTTTCCTGCCGGATACCAAAGCGATGAATAGACACGCACACGTTGGGGCAAAAATCCTGTCGACAATGGTTCGACGCAACAAGCAGGGGATAAATTTGCCGGATTCCCTCCACCTTCCGGTGCTGGAGTGGTTAGCTGGAACCGGGCGCACCTTGCCCTGAGCGAAGGAGAACCATGAGTCAGGAACGGAAAGAGAACTCGGACAACGAGGGCCGCGTGTCACGGGACGAAGAAGTGCTTTCGCCCGGCGAAGTCACTCCGGATGCCAAGGGCCTCGCCCAGGTCTACGGCGACGCGGACCGCACCAACATCGACGACCCCGTCACGCCTCCGGGTCCGGTTGATGCCGCGGCCATGGAGTACATGGAAGAGAACTTCACTGTGCGCGAGGCCGGCCACGGCGAGCGATACCTGGAAGAGACGCCTAAGCCCGAAGCGACCGAATAGCGGGCTGCAACGAAAGAAACAGGATGGCGAAATTACGAGTAGCCCCCTTCTGCATATCCTTGGACGGCTACGGTGCGGGTCCGGACCAGAGCCTGGAAAACCCGCTTGGGGTGGGCGGCGAACGTCTGCACGAATGGGTGTTGCCCACCCGGGCGTTCCGGGCCAAGCACGGCATGGGCGACGACGGCGAAACGGGTGTGGATAACGATATCGCCGAGCGCTCGGACGTCGGAATCGGGGCCACCATCATGGGCCGGAACATGTTCGGCCCGGTGCGGGGTCCGTGGGAGGGTAGCGAGGATTGGACCGGCTGGTGGGGCGACAATCCACCCTTCCACCACCCCGTGTTCGTCCTCACCCATCACGAACGCGCCCCGCTTGAGATGGACGGAGGAACCACGTTCCACTTCGTCACCGGCGGAATTCATGCCGCCCGTGAGCGGGCGATCGACGCCGCCGGCGGCCTCGACGTGAAGCTCGGCGGCGGAGTATCAACCATCCGGCAGTACCTGCAGGCCGGGCTCGTCGATGAGCTGCAGCTCAGCATTGTGCCGATCCTGCTCGGTTCGGGCGAACGGCTGCTCACTGATCTTGGCGATCAGATACGGCACTACCGGCGCGCAGACATCACCAGTTCGACGTCGGCGGCCCACGTCACACTCGTCCGCGACGAAGCGTAGCCCTCGATCTCGCTCCACGAACACTTCTCTGGCGAAGCACCGCTACCCGAGCTCAAAGGGCTCGTTACTTGAGAGAAGGCCATGATCGCCACCATTGCTAACGTCGCCGACTTCGATCAATTCCTGAAGACTTTCTCGACCAGGGGCGTGGACAAGAGAAGGGAGTACGGGTGCAAGGGCTCCTATGTGTTCCGAGACCCTGATGACCCGAACCGGGTGTGGGTTTTCTTCGACTGGAAGATCGAGGACTACGAGAGGTTCTTGTCCGATCCCGAAGTCCCTGCGATCGCACGGGAGCTCGCCCTCCGAGAGCCTCCAGTGAAGGCTGACCCCGTCGCTCAGTACGACTCCTGACGGTTCATCCGACTTCGATCCGGGGGGTTCTGTGCTGCTTTCCGACGCGGGCTACGAACTGGCGAATAACGGTCTTGAGCTTCCGCCATCTCCAGCACTGTTTCGAAGCACCAGAGCCCTTCGAGCGGCATGACCGAGTAGTCACGGTCCAGTTCGGCCTTGCTGAAAACTTCAACTCGTTGGGTAATCGGCCAGGCATCTTCTCTGCCTCTTGCCAGATACGTTAGCGACGACTAACGTATCTGATGATGGATCCGTTGGAAGTAGCCGCAGAGCCGAGCCGGCGTCGCCTGCTGCACCTCTTGGCAGGCGGCGAACTATCGGTGGGAGAACTGACCGCCCATTTCACGGTGAGCCGGTCGGCCATTTCGCAACATCTACTGGCCTTGGAACGGGCCGGATTGGTGACTGCGCGCAAGGAAGGGCGCAGCAGGTTCTATCGCCTCGACGCAGCAGGCATGGGCCGGCTTCGGGAACTCGTGGATCAATTCTGGACCCGCGAATTGGATCTGCTCGCTTCGGACGCCGAAGCCTTGCCCGATAAAGCAACCTGAACAGGAAAGAGAAGTAGCCATGAAATTCGATAAGACCATCCACCTACCGGTTAGCCCCGATGAGGCCTTCGCCCTCGTGACCGACCCGGAGCGGCTGCGCCGTTGGCAGACCGTCGCGGCCAGAGTTGACCTGCGGGTCGGCGGCGAGTACCGCTGGACCGTCACCCCAGGCCACCACGCCTCCGGAACTTTCCAGGAGATCGAGCCCGGCAAGCGGGTGGTCTTCACCTGGGGCTGGGAATCCGGAATGGATCTTGCCCCCGGCGCATCGACCGTGACGATCACCCTCGAGCCCGACGAGAACGGCACCTCGCTCCGGCTTGAGCACGAGGGACTCACCGATGAACAAGCCGCGGCCCACGCCGAAGGCTGGAACCACTACCTGGACCGGTTGACCGCCGAGACATCCTCCGCCACCGGAGCCGGCCCGGACGACTGGGCTGCCGCACCGGATCCCATCGATCACTTCAGTGCAGCAGACGCCTCGCTGGCAGTGCTGCTCCGCGTGCTACGGAACATTACCAGTGAGGACTATGGCAAGCCCACACCGTGCCAGAACTTTACTATCGGGCAACTGCTGGATCACCTGGCCGGATCGTTGAAAAGCGTTGGCACCGCGCTTGGCGCCGACCCGACCGACCGCACCGATGCGTCAGCAGAGGCGCGCATCGCCGGTCTCGCCCAGCCAACGCTGGAGGCCTTCACCCGCAGGGGCGCCGAGGGCACCGTCGACATGGGCTTCGCCGAACTGCCCGCAACGGTCGTGGCTGGCATCGTAAATCTGGAGCTGCTTGTGCACGCTTGGGACTTTGCAAAGGCCATCGGCCAGGAAATACGCGTGGCCGACGTCGTTAGCGACCACGTGACGCGTCTGGCCGAAGAAACCATCTCCGACCAGGTCCGGGCCAGCGGCAGCTTCGCTGCAGCCCAGCCAGTGGCAGAAACCGCCGGAAGCTTGGAACGGCTCGTAGCCTTCACCGGCCGAACAATTTCAGCCTGAAGCACTACAAATGCCCATGCCGGGCCCACAGCACAAGGACCTCATGCGGGTTTTTCCCGCATGAGGTCCTTGTACGTGGAGGTGATGGCCGACCACTAGGTGCTTCGGGCGGTCTCAGCGAGGTCCGCCGTGGCAGCGCCGAGGCGCAGCATCGCCGTCTTTCCGGACGGGCGCCCTACGCGGCAACCATCCCGTGCGGATCGATCACGTACTTCTTGGCTGCTCCCTGGTCGAATTCCCTGTAACTCTGGGGCGCCTCATCCAGACTGATAGTAGTGGCGTTGACGGCCTTGGAAATGTTGGCCTTACCGGCCAGGATCAGGTCCATTAATCTACGGTTGTACCGCTTGACCGGGCACTGCCCTGTGGTGAAGGAGAGCGACTTCGCCCAACCGGTACCCAGCTGCACGCCGATCTGGCCAACCTTCGCGTTCTCGTCGATGCCGCCCGGGTCTCCGGTGACGTAGAGGCCGGGGATGCCCAAGGCGCCGCCCACCTGCGTCACCGACATAATGTCATTCAGCACCGTAGCAGGAGCCTCAGCGGCATTGGCCCCATGCCCTCGGGCCTCGAACCCGACCGCGTCCACCGCCGCATCGACCACGGGGACGCCCAGGATCTGCTCGATCCTGTCCGGCAGCGAGCCTTCCTGGCTCAGGTCGATGGTCTCGCAGCCGAAGCTTGCGGCCTGCTTCAACCGCTCGGCGTTCATGTCGCCGACGACGACAGCAGAGGCGCCCAGAATGTGTGAGGAGAAGGCCGCGGCCAGTCCCACCGGTCCCGCGCCGGCAACGTAAACCGTGGAACCTGTGGTGACGCCGGCTGTGAACGCACCGTGGTAGCCGGTGGGGAAGATGTCGGACAGCATGGTCAGGTCCAGTATCTTCTCAAGGGCCTGGTCCCGATCCGGGAACTTGAGCAGGTTGAAGTCCGCATAAGGCACCATCACGTACTCGGCCTGGCCGCCGATCCAGCCACCCATGTCCACGTAGCCGTAGGCTGCGCCGGGACGGGCGGGGTTCACGTTGAGACAGACGCCGGTTTTGCCTTCGTTGCACATCCGGCAGCGGCCGCATGCAATGTTAAAGGGCACCGAGCATATATCGCCTTCCTTGACGAAGAGCACGTCGTCACCGGTCTCGACCACCTCCCCGGTAATCTCGTGGCCGAGCGACTGACCGGCCGGCGCGGTGGTGCGCCCGCGTACCATGTGCTGGTCGCTTCCACAGATATTGGTCGCGACCAGTTTGAGAATCGCGGCGTGCGGTGCGTTCTGCTGAATTCCCATTTTGCTGGCAACCTCGGAAGGCAGTTCCAGCTTAGGGTAGTCGATGGTTTCTACCGCAACTTCCCCTGGGCCTTTATACACGACTACACGGTTTCCCGTCATGGTTTTTCCTCTCGATAATCCAAGCCGACCGCGCAAAGCCGACGCTACGCAGCCGCATTTTTCTTTCACACGGGTTATTTATTCTTTTTTATTCTTTGTCGGAATCGGGTTTCTTATCCTTCTCCGCCGACGTCGAAGGATCGTCGGCACGTGGCTCGGCTTCAATTACCTCGCGCGGACGGACAACCAGATCGTAGGCAACGGCGGCGGCAAAGCTGCCGATGAAGGGTCCGATGATGTATAGCGGGAACTGGGACCATTCGACGTCGCCGCCGAAGATGGACTGCACGAGGTTCGGGCCAAAGGTCCGGGCCGGGTTGAGCGAACCGCCTGTCAGTGGACCGACGACTAGGATGGCGCCGGCGACGGCCAGCCCGATGATCAGACCCGCCCAGCCCTTGGGAGCCCGCTTATCCACCGCGACCGCCATGACCGCGAGCATGAGCAGGAAGGTCCCCACTGCCTCCGCAATAATGCCTTGGCCGTAGGAGACGCCAGCGCCCAAGGCGGTCGCGCCCCCGCCCAAGTCCACGGAACTCGTCCCGAACGACGCCACCAGCAGGAGGCTGCCGACTGCGGCGCCGACGAACTGGGCGATGAAATAGGGAACCACCTCCACCCATGGAAAGCGTCTGGTCATCGCAAGCGCGATGGTCACCGCCGGATTAATGTGGGCGCCCGAAACCGCCAGGAACGCGTAAATGGCCACAGCGACGGCAATGGCAAATCCCAGGGCAATGAACCCAACCCCCGGATAGGTCAGTTCCCCCCTGCCCGCAGTCAGCGCTGCCAGCACCGACCCGACTCCAAAAATCACCAGTACTGCCGTGCCGAGCACTTCAGCCGCAAGCCGCCGCATCAGGGTGGGGGTCATTTTGCACCATTTCATGTGACAACGAGGAAATAGCTACGAAAATGGAACGGGGTGAAATGCTGCGAGTCTAGGCCGGACCTTGGAAGGGAGTCAATAGGGCGCAGATTTTAACATCATTTCACCAGCCCGATATTGGACGAACGAATCTATTTCCCCGGACGGTTCCGGCAGCCTGTAAATTGACGTCCACTGGTTCCATCCGCGGGGCCCAGTGCGTGGTCTTCAGAACTTTTCAGGAGTACGGTGCCGGAAAGTATTGTTGTCCAACCCGACCGTGGAGGAAGCCATGGACCTGGATCTGTTCGCCGGCATCCCAGTCCGCGATTACGCCGAAGCGACAGCCTGGTATGAGCGGCTGCTGGGAGCCCCGCCGTCATTCCTGCCGAACGATACCGAGGCCGTGTGGGAGCTCGCCGAGCATCGGTACCTGTTCATCGAAGTGCGGCCCGAGCATGCCGGGCACGCCATGCACACAGTCTTCCTCGGTGACTTTGATGTCCGCATCTCGCAGATCGCCGAACGGGGACTCGAGCCGGCTGTGCGCGAAACCTACGAAAACGGTGTGCGAAAGGCGACCTTCCATGACCCGGACGGCAACGAGATCGGCTTCGGCGGCGCACCGGCCTGATGGAGCGGTGCTGGTGCGCCGCTCCCGCCTAAGGGAACGTGATCATGAGCCAAGTGAAGCCTCGCAGAACCCTGCGAGGCTTCAATGCTCTGTGCGGTATTCGATTATGTGGCCCGGTCGCTGGTCGGCTCTCCCACTTCGGACTTGTCGAGGAACGCCTTCATTTCGGAATCATCGGACTTCGTCCAGGTTTCGCCTCCGGTGTCCTGGTCTCCCTTGCGGGTTTCCGGCGTGCGCGCGGTTTCCTTTCTGAAGCCCCAACCGAAATCCTTGTTCGAGGCGTAGCACATCACGAACCTCCTTCATCTCGGTCCTTTAATCCTCCTCCGGTCAACGGCGGAAGCCAAGTGTCGGACATGCAATTCACTCCGCGCGAGTTGCCCAATAGTCTAGTCAAATGAACCCAAGCACCGTGAACTCCGACCAGCAGGTTGATAGGCAGTCCCGCATTCTGGAAGCGGCGCTGGACCTGCTGTCGCGGCATGGCATCTCTGGGGTCAACATGCGTGCAGTTGCGCGCGAAGCCGGCGTCGCCTTGGGGCTCGTGAACTATTACTACGAGGACAAGTCGAGTCTGATCCGTGCGGCTTTGCACCGGATCGACGAGGACGACCTCATGCTGGTCGCACCCGACCCGGCGATGACGCCGGACGACCAACTGCGCAAAGCCCTCAGACGCGTTGCCGGCCCGGAATTCCTGAACACACCATACCTGTCCCTGCGTCTCCACCTTTGGGCGCTCGCGAAAGCCGATGAAGAGTTTGCGCTGATCAATGCCGCGGCCTTTGACCGCTATATCGATGGGCTCGCGACGTTGATTGCGAACGCCAAGCCAGAGCTTTCGCCGGATAAATGCAGGGAGCGGGCAGCGGACATTGTCGTCATACAGAATGGCATGTGGCTAACCGCGCTCCTTGCCCTGGACGAGGCATCCATCCGAAGGAGTCTCGCCCGCACCGAGGAGATTGCCTTCGCCGCCTAACAGGGCCGCCTTCCTCAGGCGTCTGCTTTTACTCGCCCAATATCTGGTTGTCATGGTTGTTTCGCGCCATTATGCACCTTGAACATCTGTTCAAACAAGGTCTTGAACAGATGTTCAACCTCGACTACTGTGCTGCGTATGAGTTGGATCACACCGCAAGAAGCAATCGAAGAAGATGTGGCCCCTACCGCCGGCCCGGGAACTTCGCGGCAGGGACGCATCACGGTATGGAACTCCGCAAGCACGCGTGCAGCGCTCTCGAGCCAGCGGTAAGTAGCACGCCGTCGTGCTTCGGATTCTCGGTCCAGAGCGAGAACTCCACCTTTGCAGAAACGCACATACAAGTGATGCCGCTCTATCAAACAGGTATATTGACCCCTTTTTGGACGTGCTAGAGGCGCGCCGGAGCTGATTCCCACTGTTGCCAGCGTCAGGGTTCCAACCCTGGTGGGCGATAGCTATCGGCGTGACGCGACCAGCACCAGCTACCGATGCGAGGTACGAGACCAATATGAGCACGCCTCCCGAAATTATCGAGTCCCAGCAGGATGACGCAGACAGCAAGCGCCCAGCGCAGGATAATGCCCTGCCTTCGTACAAAACCCCGCCCGATCCTGCAGCGCGGACGCGGGTGAATAAGTCCGTCTTTATTGGCTCGGCGGCAGGTGTCCTCGGCATCGCGCTGTGGGCCATCCTGGACCGAGAATCGGCAGACGCCGTGATCGGCACGGCCGTAACATGGGTGGGCGAGACGTTCGGCTGGTGGTATTCGCTGATCGTCGTCGCGGTGCTCGCGTTCGTCCTCTTTGTGGCCGTATCCCGAGTAGGAAAGACCCGCCTAGGGCCGGACCACTCGCGCCCGACGTTCAACATGTTCACGTGGACGGCGATGCTCTTCGCCGCCGGCATCGGGATTGACCTCATGTTCTTCTCGGTGTCGGAGCCCGTGACACAGTATTTGGCCCCGCCGGGAGGCGAAGCTTCCACTATTGAAGCCGCCCGGCAGGCCATGGTCTGGACCTTGTTCCACTACGGCATCCTGGGCTGGGGGCTCTATGCCCTGATGGGACTGGCCCTGGGCTACTTCGCTTTCCGGCACAACCTGCCGCTCAGCATCCGTTCCGCGCTCTATCCCATCCTCGGCAAGCGGATCCACGGGCCGCTGGGCCACGCCGTCGATATTGCTGCCTTGCTGGGCGCGATCTTCGGCATCGCTACGAGCCTGGGCATCGGCGTCGCACAGCTCAACTATGGCCTGAGCTTCCAGTTCGGCATCCCCGAGAACACCCTCGTGCAGATCGCACTGATCGCCGTGGCCGTGGTGATGGCGACGGTCTCGGTGCTCACTGGAGTCGAGAAGGGCATCCGCCGGCTGTCGGAGCTCAACATCATCCTGGCCATCGCGCTGATGATCTTCATCCTCGTCACCGGGTCCACCCGCTTTCTCTTCGACGGCATTGTAAACAACATCGGCGATACGCTGTCCCGCTTCCCGTCGATGGCGCTGAACACCTTCGCCTACGACCGGCCGGACGAGTGGCTCAACGGCTGGACGCTGTTCTTCTGGGCCTGGTGGATCGCCTGGGCTCCTTTTGTGGGGTTGTTCCTGGCGCGCATTTCCCGCGGCCGCACGCTCCGCGAGTTCGTCTTCGGGGTGCTGGTGGTACCGTTCGGCTTCATCCTGCTGTGGATCTCCATCTTCGGCAACAGCGCCCTGGAGATCGTGATGGGCGGCAACGCCGAGTTCGGCGAAATGGCGATGAGCAACCCGGAACGCGCCTTCTACGGACTGCTCGAGCAGTACCCGATGGCTCCGCTCAGCGCGGCCGTGGCCACCTTCACCGGGCTGCTGTTCTACGTCACGAGTGCAGATTCCGGCGCCCTCGTGATGGCAAACTTCAGCTCGCACCTGAAGGACGCGGACTCGGACAGCCCCAAGTGGCTGCGTGTCTTCTGGGCCGTGGCCACCGGCCTCCTGACGCTGGGGATGCTCCTGGTGGGCGGGGTACCCACGCTGCAAAGCGCCACCGTGATCATGGGGCTGCCGTTCTCCGTGGTTCTGGTCTTCATCATGTTGGGCCTCTACAAGGCGCTGCGGCTGGAAACCGCACTGGTGGACAGCTACCAGACAAGCCTGCACTCCGTGCTCAATTCGCGCACGAACGTCCCGGGCGGCGCGGACAGCCGCCGAGGTTGGCGCCAGCGTCTGGCCCGCGCCATGAACTATCCCCGGCACCCGCAGGTCCAGAACTTCGTCTCCACGGTGGCGGTTCCCGCGCTGAACGAGGTGTGCGACGACCTGCGTGCCCGCGGGCTGAAGGCAACACTGGAGACCAGTACCGTGGAGGCTTTCGGAATCGATACCGCGGACCTGTGCGTGGAGCTCGACGGCGAGCGCACCTTCAAGTACCAGATCTACCCGGTCCAGCGGAACGTCCCGTCCCATGCCCTGTCCAGTGCCGCGGGCGGGAGGTACTACCGGATCGAAGTGTTCTCCCTCGAGGGCAGCCACGGCTACGACCTTATGGGCTACAGCAAGGACGAGGTCATCGCCGACGTACTGGACCACTACGAAGTGCACCTTGAGTTCCTGCACCAGCACTGCGACACCCTCACATACAGCACCGTCGCCGAGAATGTCCCGCCCAAGGCGGACTGGGAAACCGACTACAACACGGTCGACGAATCCGTCGCCGCACCTACAAAGGAGACAACATGACCGATACCGCCTCCACCTTGTTCATCAACGGCGCTTGGGAGCCGGCCGCTTCCGGTGCCGTGCGGGAAATCCGCAACCCGGCCGACGGCGAACTGGTCGCCACGGTCTCCGAGGCCGGCCGGGAAGACGCCGAGCGCGCCATCGCCGCGGCCCGTGCCGCCTTCGATTCGGGTGTCTGGGCCTCCGTCCCGGCGCCGGAGCGCGGCGCGTTCCTGCTCAAGGTCGCCGCCGGCCTGCGCGAAAGCCGCGAGAAGTTCGCCCGCGCAGAGTCGCTGGACACCGGCAAGCGCATGGCCGAGAGCCACATCGACATGGACGACATCGCCGCCTGCTTCGAGTATTTCGGCAAGCTCGCCGGGCAGGACGCTGGCCGAGTGGTCGACGCCGGGGATCCCGCCGTCGTTAGCCGTATTGTCCACGAGCCGGTGGGCGTTTGCGGCATGATCACGCCGTGGAACTACCCGCTGCTGCAGGCCGCGTGGAAGATCGCGCCCGCGCTGGCCGCCGGCTGCACGTTTGTGCTCAAGCCCTCCGAGCTCACCCCGTCCACTGCCATCCTGGCCATGCAGTTGCTCCAGGACCTCGGCCTGCCGGACGGCGTGGCCAACCTCGTCACCGGCCCCGGCGCGGAGGCGGGCGCACCGCTTTCGGAACACCCCGACGTCGACCTTGTCTCCTTCACGGGCGGACTCGAGACCGGTAAGCGCATCGCCGCGGCCGCGGCCGGCACGGTCAAGAAGGTGGCCCTGGAACTCGGCGGCAAGAACCCCAACGTGGTGTTCGCCGACGCGGACTTCGATGCCGCCGTCGATAATGCGCTGAACGGCGCGTTCGTGCACTCCGGGCAGGTGTGCTCCGCCGGGGCGCGCCTGGTGGTCGAGGAATCGATCGCCGAGCGCTTCATCGACGAACTGGTCCGCCGGGCCGAGGGCATCCGCCTTGGCGGCCCCTTCGACGAGGCCGCGGAAACGGGGCCGCTGATTTCCGCTGCGCACCGCGAGAAGGTGGATGCGTACGTCCAGCGCGGAGTGCAGGAGGGCGCGCGGCTGCGCTGCGGCGGCGCTGCCCCGGCGGGTGAAAAGTACGACGCCGGGTTCTACTACCAACCGACCGTCCTGGACCGCGTGAGGCGGGGAATGTCCGTCGTCGTCGATGAGGCCTTCGGCCCGGTGGTGACCGTCGAGACCTTCCGCACCGAGGACGAGGCCGTCGCCACCGCCAACGACACGATCTACGGCCTGGCCGGCGCTGTCTGGACGCAAGACGCCGGCAAGGCGCAGCGCGTGGCCGGCCGGCTGCGCCACGGCACCGTCTGGATCAACGACTTCCACCCCTACCTCCCGCAGGCCGAGTGGGGCGGTTTCGGCCAGTCCGGCGTCGGCCGCGAACTGGGTCCCACCGGCCTGGCCGAGTACCAGGAAGCCAAGCACATTTACCAGAACACCAGCCCGCAGGTGACCGGCTGGTTCGCTGACCACGGCAAGGAGAACTAAATGCACCTCGACAACATCGACAACCTGATGGACCGGGAGTTCGACTACATCGTGATCGGCGGCGGATCCGCCGGCGCCGCCGTCGCCGCACGGCTGAGCGAAGACCCGGAAGTGACCGTGGCGCTGGTTGAGGCCGGCCCCGACGACCGGAACATCCCCGAGGTCCTGCAACTGGACCGCTGGATGGAGCTGCTCGAATCCGGCTACGACTGGGACTACCCCATCGAGCCGCAGGAGAACGGCAACTCCTTCATGCGGCACTCCCGCGCGAAGGTCATGGGCGGCTGCTCCAGCCACAATTCCTGCATCGCCTTCTGGGCCCCGAGGGAGGATATGGACGAATGGGAAGCCAAGTACGGCGCCACGGGCTGGAACGCGGAAAACGCCTGGCCGCTGTACAAGAGGCTGGAGACCAACGAGGACGCGGGCCCGGCTGCCCCGCACCACGGCGACTCAGGCCCGGTCCACGTCATGAACGTGCCGCCGGCTGACCCGGCCGGGGTCGCCCTGCTGGACGCCTGCGAACAGGCCGGCATTCCGCGGGCCAAGTTCAACAACGGCACCACCGTGGTCAACGGCGCCAACTTCTTCCAGATTAACCGCCGCGCGGACGGCACCCGCTCCTCCAGCTCCGTCTCCTATATCCACCCGATCATGGAACGCGAAAACTTCACCCTGCTGACCGGCCTGCGCGCCCGCCAGCTGGTGTTAGACGCCGAGAAGCGCTGCACCGGCGTCGATGTTGTGGATTCAGCCTTCGGCCGTACACACCGGCTGACTGCCCGGCAGGAAGTGGTCGTCTCCACCGGCGCCATCGACACGCCGAAACTGCTGATGCTCTCCGGCATCGGCCCCGCCGCCCACCTCGCCGAGCACGGCATCGAGGTGCTGGTGGACTCCCCCGGCGTCGGCGAGCACCTGCAGGACCACCCCGAAGGCGTCGTCCAGTTCGAGGCCAAGCAGCCGATGGTGGAAACGTCCACGCAGTGGTGGGAGATCGGCATCTTCACGCCCACCGAGGAGGGCCTGGACCGCCCGGACCTGATGATGCACTACGGCAGCGTGCCCTTCGACATGAACACCCTGCGGCACGGCTACCCCACCACCGAGAACGGCTTCAGCCTCACCCCGAACGTCACGCACGCCCGCTCCCGCGGCACTGTCCGGCTGCGCAGCCGCGACTTCCGTGACAAGCCCATGGTGGACCCGCGCTACTTCACCGACCCCGAAGGCCACGACATGCGCGTCATGGTCGCCGGGATCCGCAAGGCCCGCGAAATCGCCGCCCAGCCCGCCATGGCCGGATGGGCCGGCCGCGAGCTGTCCCCTGGCATCGAAGCGCAGACGGACGAGGAACTGCAGGACTACATCCGCAAAACGCACAACACGGTCTATCACCCTGTCGGCACTGTGCGCATGGGCCCGGCCGAGGACGCGATGTCGCCGCTCGACCCCGAGCTGCGCGTCAAAGGCGTCACCGGCCTGCGCGTCGCCGACGCCTCGGTCATGCCCGAGCATGTGACGGTCAACCCCAACCTCACCGTCATGATGATCGGCGAGCGCTGCGCCGACCTCATCCGCGCCAGTCAAACCATTCAAACAACGACGGCGGACGCGAACCTCAGCCCGTCACTCGTCTGATTCGTTGGTGGCGGAAGCCTGATTGCGGATTAGAAAGAGACTGTGCGGAAGCCGGTGTTGCTTGTGGCCGAGTCCGGGGTGTTTTTTGAGCGGGCCGCAACGCGGTACCGGTTGCAGTAGGAGTCGTGACAGAGGAATGACCCACCGCGGATGACGCGCCCGCTGCCTATGGTCGGTCCAGCGGGATCGTCAGCGGGCGCGTTGCGGTAGTACTTGGGCAGGAACCAGTCGGCGCACCATTCCCACACGTTCCCGGAAACCTCATAAAGGCCGAACCCGTTCGGCGGAAAGGACCTCACCTCAGCCGGGCCAAGATGGCCGTCTTCCAGAGTGTTGCGTGTGGGGAACTCTCCCTGCCAGATGTTGCAACGGTGTTCGCCGTCCGGGCCCAGCAGTTCATCACCCCAAGGGAAGCGCTTGGACTCCAGCCCGCCACGGGCGGCGTACTCCCACTGCGCCTCGGTGGGCAGTGTCCGGCCCGCCCATGCGCAGTAAGCGGCGGCGTCGTTCCAGGACACCTGCACCACCGGGTGGTTCGGAATTTCCTCCCAAGAGGAGCGCGGCCCATGCGGGTGCGCCCAGTCGGCACCCCGCACGGTCATCCACCACGGAACGCCCTCGGCGCGGCCAAGCAGGTCCGCGTCCGCCGCGGCGGCGAGTAGGTGGAACACTGCGGAATAGCCGAAGACTTCAGACTCGGTGCGGTAACCGGTGGCAGCGACGAACCGGTGGAATTCCGCGTTCGTGACTGCTGTCGCGTCGATTGAGAACGGCGACAGCAGTACCTCGTGTACCGGGCCTTCGCCGTCCTGTGCGTAGCCCTCACCGAACGCGTCTCCCATTAAGAAGGATCCGCCGGCTAGCCGCACCTGCTTGACGAGGCGGCCGCCGGAGTCGTTCCCCGGCTGGGGAGTGCTAGCTTCACGCTCTGATATGCGGCCGCCCTCCTGAGCGGGTTCGTACGTAGCCGCGGCGGCGAGTCGGGACCGCTCCGAACTGTGGCAACAGGACATGGTTCGCCTTTCGAGGACATGGTGCCACCAGCGTAGCCCGGTCAGGCGATAGTCAGACGCCGCTTGGACCTGACCCAGTACTCGGACCGAGGGAGCCAAGCGGCGCCGCGTCGAGGATGCTTGCTAATCGAACTGAAGGGCGGTCTGCTGCTCGATGTCGACTAGCTCCTCGTCGTGATAGTCGGCCTTGGTTCCCGGCGTGTATCGGACATGCCGGAGGTTCCCCTGGTAGCGGAATGGCCCTCGGCGTTGGTACAGGTCCCAGTCGACCGGTCCGCCCCGATCCGCTCCTACGCTGATGCCGGTCAGCGGGCACATCCCAACCAACTGCACGACCGATCCCAATGCGGCCTCCTCCGTGCCGTCGACGCTGAGGGCGAGCCGCCACCGCAGCTGCGGCAGGACCTCGAAACGCAGTCCCACCTCAGTGGTGCCAACTGGCAGAGCGGCGGAGACCCGGCGCATCCGCCCGTACTCGTTGTAGGCACAGTGGACCGCACCGTCCTCGACGTAAAGGAGGTAGCCTCCGCCTTGGTCGCCATGTGCGACAAGGACCCCCTCGTCGCCGGACCGATAGTCGAGCTGGACGTCGATCACGGTGGAGCGAAGCGCCACCAGCTTCGAGGAACGGTAGCGCTCGAGCGTCGGGGTACCCGGGAAGAGCGTCACGGGTTGTTCGAGGACGAGCTCAGTGGATGGGCGGCGTCGGAAGAGGGACCCGTCATCGTTGAGTGGAAACACCTGGTTTGCCCACGCGGTGGCCCTCCAGCGGTCGCCAAGCGCGCGCACCCGCTCGGGGTGCGTGGCGGCCAAGTTCCGGGTCTCTGCGGGGTCTTCCTCGACGTGGTAAAGCTCCCATCCGTGAGGCGACCATCCGGGCCCGTTGGCTGTTGGGGCGACTACCTTCCAGCCGCCTTCATGGAAGGACCGGCGTCCGTTCAGTTCCACATACTGGCTGCCGCGTTCCGACCGTGCCCGTGCTGTGCGTAGCCACGGTGCAAAGGAGCGGCCGTCAGGCGTCTGCGCCGGTCCGCCGGCGCACCGCTGGAGCGGCTCCACGCCCGCAAGGTCCAGGAGCGTGGGCATCACGTCCGTCGCATAGGCGAATTGCTGACGCACGCCGCCGTCCGTGGAGGTGCGGGGCAGGCCGGCGGGCCATGACACGAGCATCGGCACGCGGACTCCCCCGCTGTAGGGGTGGGTCTTATAGAGCCGGAAGGGAGTGTTCGAGGCGTAGGCCCACCCGCGCGGGTAGTGCGCAAAGGACTGCGGGCCGCCGATGAGCTCGGGGTTGCGCGGGACGTCTGCCTGCCACTCGGGCGGCAGTTCTTGACCGACGGTGACGAAGCGGCTGAAGTAGCTGCGCGTTCCCGTCTCGCCTCCTTCCCCGCTGGCGCCGTTGTCGGACGTGAAGAGGATGATCGTGTTCTCATACTCGCCAAGCTCCTTGAGCCGGTCTGTCAGTCGCCGTAGGTTCTGGTCCACGTTGTCAACGGCCGCCGCGTACACCTCCATGTACCGGGAAAACAGAAGGCGCTGGCCGTCATCGAGCGAATCCCAGGGAACGACGTCGAGACCGGGTTCGCTGTTTCGCCCGGCGGGCCGCGTACCCTCGGGAAACAGCCCGTTCCTGACCTCGCGCGCGAAGCGTTCGGAGCGCACGTGGTCCCACCCGGAGTCGTACATCCCGCGGTACTTCGCGATGTCCTCGGGCTTGGCCTGGAGCGGGGCGTGGACGGCGATGTGGGAGAAGTAGAGCAGGAACGGCTTGTCCGGGTCGCTGGCACGCAGCCCACCGATCATGTCCAGGGCCCGGTCGGTGAGGTCGTCCGTGAGATGGTACCCCTCCGGATAAGACTCGCGGTCCATCGGCGTATTGTCCTGGAGGAGCCGGTGCGGGTGAAAGAGGGACGTGAACCCGTCCAGGCACCCATAGAAGCGGTCGAATCCTCGCTGGCAAGGCCACGACGATCGGTCGGCTCCGTCGTGCATCTGCGCCTCCGGTGTGAGATGCCATTTACCGACCATGAACGTTGCGTAGCCCGCGCCCCTCAAGGTCTCGGCAAGCGTGGGCGCGTCATGGGGCAACTCCATGCGGGCGTGCGGGAATCCGGGGTCGATGTGCGGCACGAAGGAGAACCCGGCGCGGTGCGGGTTCAACCCGGTCATCAGCGCCGCCCGCGCCGGCGCGCACATCGGGGGTGTCTGGTAGTTCGCCAGCCGGTATCCGGAGGCGGCAAGCTCCTCGAGCGCGGGAGTGTCAATCTCCGCCCCGAAGGGCGAGATGTCGCTGAAGCCCAAGTCATCCAGGAGCACGACGACGATGTTCGGCGCTCCGGCGTGGGCCCGAGGACGCCTGGGCCAGGCGGGAATGGACTCCGAGGCCAGCTCGGCGATCCGGCCAGGGAAGTCCTGCTGCCCGCGGGTGGGGTGGTCTCCGTCGTGGTTCATAGTTCCCTTTCTACTCGGCTGGGTGGTCAAGGAGCCCTGCGGCTATAGAAGCGCGGACTCCGCGATGTGGACCGGGCTCCCGCCGACCATGGTGAAGGTGGCCGCCATGGTGGAAAGCTCGTGGGCGGGCAGGCCGAACGGGTCGGCGTTGTGGACGACGAGGTCCGCTGCCCGGCCCGGCGCGATCACGCCGCCGTTCTCATGCCGGTTGAGCCACGCCGAGCCGGACGTGTACCCGGCGAGCGCAGTCTCCAGTTCCAGGGCCTCGGCGGCGATGAGCGGCTCCGCGTCGGGGTGGCCGGGCTCGCGGCGTGTGACGGCGACGTGGATCGCCTGCCACGGATCCGGAGAGGAGACGGGCCAGTCGGAGCCCATGGCCAGGCGCGTCCCGGCGGAGACGAGAGATTGGAAGGGATACTGGCGCGCTGCCCGTTCGGCCCCGAGCACGGGGATCGTCAGGGATTGCATCTGAGTGTCGTGGCATGCCCAGAGTGCCTGGGCGTTCGCGGTGACGCCGAGGCCTGCGAACCGGGACAGGTCGGCGGGGTCGATGACCTGGATGTGGGCCATGTGGTGGCGGCTGCCGTTGCGGCCGTTGGCAGCGCGGGCGGCCGCAACGGCATCGAGCCCCTCGCGTACGGCGCGGTCCCCTATAACGTGCATGTGCAGGTCGAAGCCGGCTGCGTCGAGGGCCGTCGCCGCCGCTTGCAGCGACTCGCGATCCAGGTAAGTCAGGCCGCGGTCGTCTGTTTCGCGCGGGGAACAGGCGCAGGACTGGACATACGGCTCGAGCATCGCGGCGGTGCGGTTCTCCGGCACGCCGTCGACCATGATCTTGGCGCTGACGGTGGGGAACCCGGCCAGTGCGTTGGCGTCGCGGCGCGTGGCGAAGCCTTCGACGAGATCGGCCACGGTGTCCGGCTTGACCGTGCGCGGCACCCAAAGCGCCCCCGTGGCCCGCCCGGTGAGCAGGCCCTCGGCTGCCAACCCGTGGTAGATCTCGGCGCCGTCCGGATGGCTGGCGTAGTTGCCGATGATCGCCTCCTGCCAGCCCGTGATCCCCTGGCGGTGCAGGTATCGTTGGGCCTCCAGGAGCCCGGCTGCCATCTCTTCCCGTGTCGGGGCAGGGACCAGATCTCCGACGAGGTCCATAGCCCCCTCGTGGAGCGTCCCGGTCGGCTGCCCCGTCGCATCGCGCTCGATCCTGCCGTCGGCGGGGTCGGGGGTCTGCGCCGTAATGCCGGCCTTACGCAGCGCAGCCGTGTTGGCCCAGCCGCTGTGGTGGTCGCGGTTGACGAGGAAGGCCGGCCGGTCAGGGACCACGTTGTCGAGCAGGTCGGCGTGCGGCGTACCGCCTGGAAAGTCCGCCATGTTCCAGCCGCCACCTGTGACCCAGGGCTTGTCGGAAATTGCCGCGAATTCGGCGATGCGGGCCAGTACGGCGTCGGCCCCGGAGCATTCGGTAAGGTCGCACCCGAGCCTCTCAAGGCCCCCGTAGAGGGCGTGGACGTGTGCGTCGGTGAACCCGGGTGTCAACAGCCGGCCGGCGAGATCGATGTACTCGCGGGCCGGGCCGGCGGCGGCGCGGACCTCATCGTCGGTACCGACGGCGGTAATCCGTCCGCCGCTGACTGCGACTGCGGTGGCGTTGGGATGGAGCCGGAGGCCGTCAAAGACCCTGCCGGAGTGGAATATCCAGTCGGTGGACATGGTGGCCTTTCGCTTAGGCGTCGATGTTGAAGGCTGGTCCGCCGGGGACGGATGCGATCAGCTGCTGGGTGTACGGGTGCTGGGGGACGTCGTAGATGCGGTCGACGTCGCCGGATTCGACCACGACACCGCGGAAGAGGACGGTGACCTGGTCGCTGACGTGGCGGACGACGGCGAGGTTGTGGGAGATGAAAAGCATCGTCAGCCCCAGGTCCTCGCGCAGGTCGGCCAGCAGGTTGAGGATCTCGGCCTGTGTCGTCAGGTCCAGGGCCGAGGTGACCTCGTCCGCGATGATGAGTTCGGGCTCGACTGCTAGGGCACGAGCAATGGCGATGCGCTGACGCTGCCCGCCCGAGAACTCATGCGGGTACCGCTCGGCTGCTTCGCCTGGCAGGGAAACTTTTTCGAGCCAGTGCCGGATGGCGTTGCGGTGCTTCCGCTGGTCCGCCCGCCGCGGGTCGATCGCCTCGGCTAGTGTCTGGCCGATGGTGCGGCGGGGACTCAGCGAAGAGTACGGGTCCTGCGGGATGAGCTGGACCCGCCGGCGCATGGCGAGGCGCTCTGAGCGGGACAGGGCGCCGAGGTCTGTGCCCCCGACGCGGATTCTGCCAGCGGTGATCGGCATCTCGCCGACAAGGGCCTTGCCGAGGGTGGTTTTACCGGAACCGGACTCACCGACGAGGCCGACCGTCTGGCCCTGCCTGATCGTAAGGTCGACGTCGTCGAGAATCTGCAGGTAACGGGTCCCGGTCCCGACGCCGACCGAGAGCTTCTCGACCGAGAGCATGGTTCCTGTCAGTCCGGCGGGATCGGTCTCGCCCGCCATGTGGTTGCTGGTCTGGGTCATCGCGTGGTCTCCGGTTCCTCGTCAGGCGTCCAGTGGGCGGTACGAAGCCGGCCGCTTTCGCCGGTCATGCTGGGCGAAGCGGACAGCAGGGCTTTGGTATAGGGGTGCGCGGCGCGGCCCTCCTTGAGGTCGGTCCCCGTGAGCCGCTCCAGAATCCTGCCGCCGTGCATGACCAGGACGGTGTCGCAGAGCTCCTGCACTACGCCGATGTCGTGGGAGATGAACAGGATCGCGGTTCCATGCTCCTTGTTGTAGCGGCGGAACTTGCGCAGTACGTCCGCCTGGACGGTCACGTCCAGCGCGGTGGTGGGTTCGTCCGCGATCAGCAGCCTCGGTTCGGTGACCGTGGATGCGGCAATCATGGACCGCTGCAGCATGCCGCCGGAGAGCTCATGCGGGTGCTGGGTCATGCGCAGCTCGGGCTGCTGGATGCTGATTTCGTCGAGGGCGGCGACCATCGTGGTGTGGGCCTCTTGGCGGGACTGCTTCAGGTGGACCCGGGAGACCTCGGTCAACTGCGGCCCCATGCGCAGGGCTGGGTTGAACGTCGACCCGGGATCCTGGTAGACCAGCCCGACGTTCAGGGCAAGGGCGCGGGAATCCGAGGTGGTGAGCAGGTCGAGGTCCCCGAGGCGCAGCGTGTGTGCGGAAGGGGTTAGTCCCTCCGCTAGCAGGCCGGCGATGGACATTGCGGTCATGGACTTGCCGGAGCCAGATTCCCCCACGAGCCCGACGACCTCCCCGGGCTGCATGCTGAAGGACACGCCCTTAACGATCTCCGCGCCGGACGGAGCGATGACCTTGAGGTTGTCCACCTCGAGCAGGGCCTCAGGTGCTGGTGCTGCGGATTCTGGCTTGGACAGGCGCTTGCGGGTCGGGAACAGGCTGCGGGCGGTACGCCGCGGATTGGCGGCTGCGGCGAGCCCGTCGCCGATGAGGACGGCACCGAGCCCGGTGATCACGAGCATGATCGAGGGGGCCACGACCTGCAGCGGCTGGACAAAGATGGCGATGAGTCCCTCGTTGAGCAACCGGCCGAAGTCGTATTCGGGGCTTTGGACGCCGAGCCCGACGAACGACAGGCTGGAGATCTCCAGTAACGAGAGGGCAAACGCCGACGTCGACATCACGAACAACGGCTCGGCCATGTTCGGCAGCAGGTGGCGGGTGACGATCTTGTGGGACGGGGTGCCCAGCAGGCGCGCCGTGGCGATGTAGTTGCGGTGGGCGATCGAGGCGGCCAGGTTTGCGGTCAACCGGGCGAACGCGGGGATGCCGGCGAGGCCGATGGCAATGACGGCCGTCATGCTGCCGGGGCTGAGGATCGCCGCGATCAGCAATGCGAAGATCAGCGAAGGGTAGGCGACCGCGGCCTCGATTAGCCGCAGCGCGGGCTCGCGGATCCACCGCTGTGCCAGCCAGACGGACGAGCCGATGAGGATGCCGCCGATGACAGAGATGGCAGTGGCGCCAAGCGACATCAGCAGCGTCAGCCGGGTTGCCACGAGCGAGCGAGCCAGGATGTCCCGGCCAAATTCGTCGGTACCGAACCAGTGTGCGGCGCTGGGGCCGAGCCGGGAGTCCGCGGTGAGATTCTCCGCGGCCGGAGTGAGGAAAATGGGGGCCAGCACGGCGACAAGCACCATGGTCCCCATCAGTGCGAGGCCGGCGATGAGGCCGGCGTTCCAGCGGAAGCTGCGGCGCACGGCGCCGGAGGAGGTGGTCTTAGCCATGGGTTTTGGCCCCCAGAGTGCGTGGGTCGATGATGCCGAGGATAACGTCCACCAGCAAGTTCAGGAGAGTCGCGATGATGCCGACGACGATGATGATCCCCTGCACCAGCGGGTAGTCACGGTAGATGATGGCCTGGATGATTTCGTTGCCCAAGCCCGGGTAGCTGAAGACGGTCTCGATGATGATGGCGCCACCGAGCAGGCTGGCCAGGATCAGGCCGGTGAGGGTCAGCGTGCTGGTCAGGAGGTTGGGCAGCGCGTGCAGCAGGTGCAGGCGCAACGCCGGCAACCGGCGTCCGCGGGCCGTGCGCATAAAGTCCTGTTCCAGGACGACGGCGGTCTCCTGC